>CAZDVQ010000065.1:0-24260 GCA_964508975.1 uncultured Saprospiraceae bacterium | reverse complement strand
CAAGTCGCTGTAGACGTTAATGCGACATTGACCACATCTCCATCAGACAGGGCAGAGGAGCTAAACGTAGCGGCGTTGGTGCCAACGTTTGAACCGTTAACGGTCCATTGGTAGCTTGGCGTTGTTCCGCCGTTGGTAGAACTTGCAGTGAAAGTTACCGCAGTACCAGAACAGATAGTACTAGCAGATGCTGCTACTGATACAGTTGGTGTTACGTTAGGTGTAACTTGCATTGTAATTGCACTAGATGTAGCAGTTGCATTGTTGATACAAGCAGCACTAGAAGTAACAACGCAACGGATTACGTCGCCGTTATTCAGGGCGCTTGGGTTAAATGTACTGCTGTTTGCGCCCACTTGGTTTACACCATTTATTCTCCATTGGAACCCAGGGGCGGCACCTGCATTGGTAACTGTCGCAGTGAAGGTTACAGGTGTACCTGCACATATAGCATTTGATGCAGTTGCAATCGTTATGGTTGGAGAAACATTAGCATTTACCGTCATGACCACACTATTTGAGGTAGCGGACGTAACGGTTGCGCAACTGGCGTTACTTGTCAAGACACATGTTACGGTGGCATTATTGGCCAAGGTAGAGCTTGTAAATGTGGCACTGTTTGTACCAACATTGGTACCGTTAACTTTCCACTGGTAAGCTGGACTTGTACCACCATTGCTTGCAGTGGCGGTAAAGGTCACAGAAGTACCTGCACAAATGGTTGTAGCAGTAGTTGCAATGGAGATGGTTGGAGTTACAGCTGTACCAACGGTCATCGTGATAGGTGTTGCTGTAGCCGTTGCAATAGTGGGGCATGCAGCGCTTGATGTCATTACAACAGTGATGATATCGCCAGATGCTAAACCGGTATTGGTATAAGTGGCGGTGTTGGTACCAACGTTGCCACCATTCAACTTCCATTGATAGCTTGGACTAGCTCCACCGTTAACAGGGGCAGCAGTGAATGTCACTGATTGACCAGAACAGATAGCTATTGCAGTTGCAGAAATAGATACACTTGGGGTTACTGATGGGTTCACCAATATGCTCAGGGCGTTTGAAGTAGCGTTTGGCGAAGAAACACAAGTTTCGCTAGAGGTTAATTGACACGTAACAACATCACCAGACTGTAAGCTAGCAGAACTGAAAGTATTGCTGTTGCTACCCACGTTGGTACCATTGACTTTCCATTGGTATATAGGACTTGTACCACCATTGGTTATTGTAGAAGTGAAGTTAACCGTTGTGCCTGTACAAATGGTCGTATTTGAAGTTGCAATGGTAATTGTTGGTGTTGCATTAGAGCCAACAACCATGGTAATACCATTTGAACTTGCCGTTGATGCACTTAAACATGTAGCATTTGATGTCAATTGACAAACAATAATATCGCCATTCGCTAAGGAAGAGCTAGTGTATGTACTAGCATTTGTGCCAACTGGGGTACCATTTTTAGTCCATTGATAAACTGGGCTAGCACCTCCATTGGTAGGTGTTGCTGTGAAAGTTACACTTTGACCAGCACAGATACTTGAACTTGTTGCAACGATGCTTACACTTGGTGCTTGCAAGGTATTGACTGTCATAGTGAGGCTATTCGAGCTGACGGTTGAAGTACCTGAACATGGGCTTGTAGAAGTAAAGGAACAAGTTACGATATCGCTGTTTGCTAAAGCACTTGAACTGAACGTCGAACTGTTCGTGCCAACATTATTACCATTTACTTTCCACTGGTAAACAGGGCTAGTTCCAGCGTTTGTAGTTGTTGCTGTAAAGGTAACCGAGGTTCCTGCGCAAATACTAGTATTGCTTGTGCTAATACTTACGGTACTTGGCGAAGCACTGTTCACGGTTATCGTTATACTGTTCGAGTTTGCTGTTGTGCTTGTTGCACAAGCAGCATTGGTCGTTAGTATACATGATACAATCGCACCGTTGGTAAGGCTCGTGGTGCTGAAAGTGCTACTGTTTGTGCCAGCGTTAGCACCATTAACTTTCCACTGGTATACAGGTGTTGAACCACCGTTGCTTGGAGTAGCAGTGAAGGTAACAGATTGGCCTGTGCAAATCGTAGTGGTAGATGCAGCAATGACAAGTGCCGGAGTGACTGCACTTGAAACAGACATCGTGATAGCGTTTGAAGATGCGCTGGCAGGGCTTGAACAAGGAGATGAAGACGTAACTACACAATTGACTACATCATTGTCAAGCAAGTTGCTAGCAGTATAGGTGCTGCTAACGGCTCCACTAATGTTTACGTTGTTTTTACGCCATTGATAACCTGGGCTACCGCCTGCATTTGTAACGCTTGCTGTAAAGGTAACAGAAGTGCCTGAGCAAATAGTGCTAGCAGAAGCCGTGACGTTTACGGTAGGGGTGCTAGTGCTATTTACAGTAATGGTCAAGGCATTTGAGCTTGATGTAGAAGACGTGGCACAGGCAACGTTGCTCGTAAGCAAGCATGAAACAACATCATTATTGGCCAACGTTGTAGTTGTGAACGTTGGGCTATTCGTACCAGCGTTCGCACCATTAACCTTCCATTGATAAACAGGTGTAGAGCCAGCATTCGTTGTAGCTGCTGTAAATGTGATGGATTGTCCTGCACATATAGAAGTATTACTAGCAGTAATACTAATACTTGGCGTAACAGATGGCGTTACAGTGATTACAACTGCGTTAGAGCTGGCTTGTGTTGGATTGGCACAAACTTCAGAAGATGTAACTACACATGAAATTGCATCGTTGTTGACTAGGGTACTAGACGTATAGCTAGAAGAGGTTGCACCCGAAATGTTTACACCGTTTTTACGCCATTGGTAGCTAGGGCTTCCTCCACCGTTTGTAACGTTGGCGCTAAAGGTAATAGGCGTACCCGAGCAAATTGTACTTGCAGTTGCACTTATGGACACCGTAGGTGCTCCAGCAGTGCCAATGGTCATGGTAATGGTATTTGAACTAACCGTACTAGTTGTAGCGCAAGCAACGTTGCTGGTCATGACACATGAAACAACATCATTGTTGTTCAGTGTCAATGTAGAATAGGTGCTTGCATTGACGCCAACATTGTTGCCATTCAGTTTCCATTGATAACTTGGGTTAGATCCTCCGTTAACAGGGGTAGCAGTAAATAGAACACTCGTATTAGCACACACAACGTTTGATGAGGTAGCTATGGTTACTGAAGGTGTCACTACTGGGTTAACCGCAATACCAACTCGGTTTGATGATGAAACTGTTGGGCTAGCACAGGTACTACTTGACGTAACTACGCAATAAACCGTATCGCCGTTAGCTATAGCAGCAGAGTTGAAGGTTGCAGCGTTACCACCTATGTTTACATTGTTGCGTTTCCATTGATAACTTGGCGTTGAGCCAGCATTTGTGGCATTCGCCGTGAACGTAATGTTGGTACCTGCACAAATGCTTGTAGAGGATGCTGTTACGGTTACGGTTGGAGGTGTAGTTGGGTTAACCGTAATTGTAGTTGAAGTAGAGCTTGCAGTTAAAGGAGATGCACAGCCAAAGTTAGAAGTCATGATGACCGAAACCTGGTCGTTGTTGCTTAGGCTAGTAGACGTAAATGTAGCAGCATTATTGCCCGCATTGATACCATTTACACGCCACTGGTAAGATGGGTTTGACCCCCCATTCACAGGTGTAGCTGTAAATGTAATAGACTGCCCAGCGCAAATGTTAGTCGAGGATGCCGCAACTGTAACAGAAGGTACTACAGAAGTAGATACCGTCATGACGATTGCATTTGAGGTTACAGCGCTTATCGTGTTGCAAGTTGCACTCGAAGTAACCAAGCAGGTAACTACATCGCTATTGGATAATGTAGAGCTAGTGAACGTGCTACTATTTGTACCTACATTGCTGCCATTCACTTTCCATTGATAAGAAGGTGTAGTGCCTGCATTTGTTGCTGTTGCAATGAAGGTAACTGATGTACCAGCACAAATATTATTGCTTGTTGCAGTGATACTGGCTGATGGAGTGCCATTGGCGTTCACGGTCATCAAAATAGAGTTGGATGAAACAACCAATGGGCTAGCACAACTAGCATTTGAAGTTAAGGTCAAACTAATGATATCGTTGTTGTTTAATGCATTATCGGTGTATGTCGTCGCATTTACACCGACGTTCAGGCCATTTTTCTTCCATTGATATATTGGAGAACCACCGGGATTGGTTGATGTGGCGGTGAACGTTACCGTGCTACCTGAACATACCGTGGTCTGGCTAGTTGAAATAGCAACTGTTGGCGTTACGTTTGGAAGTACGGTCATCGTTACTCCATTGGATGTAGCGGGGCTGTTCGTTACACATTGTAATGATGATGTCATTACACAACTTACGACATCCCCCGATACAAGAGATGCAGAACTATATGTGTAAGTATTTGTACCTACATTATTACCATTCACTTTCCATTGGTAAGTTGGGTTTGTACCACCGTTAATTGGGCTTGCCGTAAAGTTAACCAAGGAACCAGAACATACAGCTGCACCTGGTGATGGCGTGATTGATACCGATGCATTTAAGCCAGAGCTTGGGTTAACGGTAATCAATACGGTATCAGATATGATACAACCTGCGCTACTTGAAGTTACAATGTACTGCGTAGTATTGCTTGGTGTAGCAATCGGATTGGCAATTGTAGGGTTGCTTAAGCCGGCCGAAGGTGTCCATGAGTAGTTGGAGCCTCCAGTAGTGTTTAATTGTACAAAGCTACCAGCACAAATAGTCATGTCCTGATTGGTTTGTAGTTGACCTGGTATAATCCTGAAAGCAGCGTTACTTAAGTCAAACTGTAATGGGTTTAATCCAGATTGAACGCGTACAAGCGTACTGGTAGAGTTCACATTTGGAACCGTCCAAGGATAAGATCCACTAGTAGTCAAATAGTTAGATACCACTGGAATCCAGTTGACACCATTGTCGATAGAGTATGAAATGTTGTAATTACCGATCGGGCTCGCAGTTTCTGTCCAAGTGATGTTTTGAGTTTGACAGGCATTCAACGTTTCAGAACCGTTTGGTGAAGTTACCGTGATAGGGTTAGGAGAGGTAGAAATGGTAAATGCCAAATCACTGATATCTTCCTTACATGGCGAGATATTATCCCGGATACGGAGGTAACAGTTTGTCGAAGGTGTGTTTGGAACGTTCCAAGTATAAGTGTTCGTAGAAGTATTATACCCAAGTTGGATATTCGTCCAAGGACCACCAGGGCCAGCAGTCGAGTAGGCTAAGTCATAAATATTGGAAATACCGTCACTCTGCCACTGGATGCTGTATGGTTGCCCAACTACAAGTACACCGCCAAAGTTAGGTTGGATAATCGTTACTGCCCTTCTGATTTGGAAAGTAGCATCGCTCTGGTCAGCACGAGTAGGTACACCAACGGGGGTTACTCGAACCAATGCCTGCGTGCTTGGTGCATTTGGTAAGGTCCAGCTATAGTTGTTGATGGTGTTGTTGTAAGTTTGAGCACTTTGCAGTGTAACCCAGTTTGTTCCATTGTCGATTGAGTACTCAATGTTGAAACTGGTATACAAAGGTGCTTTTTCAAAAGTAATGGTTGTTTGTGTACATGCACCCAATATGTTGCCTCCGTTTGGTGTAATCAAACGAACATAAGGCCTAAGCGTAAGTAATGCGTTGCTCACATCAAAGTAAGACGTGTTAGATGAGTTCACTACACGAATTAATGCACTGGCTGAGTTTACGTTTGGTAAGGTCCATGCATATGTACCATTATTGGTCACGTTGCTCGCAATGTTCACCCAAGTTACACCAGCATCAAGTGAGTACTCGAGGTTAACTGTACTGCTGAAGAATGTATTGGCTAACCAAGTGATGTTTTGTGTCGTACCAGCATACCACGTTTCTCCACCATTCGGGGCAGTTACAACGGCAGTCGGTATTTGGATGGTAAATACAGCATTACTCACGTCATTCAACGAGGGGTTACCAACATTGCTGATCCTAATCATAGCTTGTGATGATGGTGTAAATGGTACCGTCCATGCATACGTACCTGTGTTCGGTGTTGAAGTTACCACCGTGTTCCATGATACACCATTGTCAGTCGAAAACTCGATAAACGCCGATGTGTACAATGTATTTGCCGTCCATGTGATGTTTTGTACTGAGTTTACATTCCAGACTTCACCACCATTAGGACTGGTTAATACAGGTGTTGCGGCAATAATCGTATTGCTGGCATCGCTATCGTCCCTTCTACAGATATTCTGGTCGTCGCGTATGCGAACCCTTACATTTGTGCTTGGCGTGTTGTTCACATTCCAGGTATAGCTATTGCCTGTAACGGCGTTGGCTACTTGTGCCCAAGAAGTTCCACCGTTGGTCGAGTATAGTACGTCAAAGAAACCACTAGTACCGTTTGCGGTCCAGTTTACAGTATAGTTAGTCAAAGCGTTCATGGTAACCCCACCGTTTGGTGTAGTTACGATAATGGTACCGCTAGGGCTTTTGATCGGGATGTTGAAGTCTGAAGTATCGCTCCAGAAAACAGGCGAACCAGAGTATTGATAGCTATTCCGACGGCCAACAACTGCAATTTTAATATTACCAGGAGCTAAATCTGGTACGGTCCATTGGAAGCCATAACCTGTATTGTTGGTATTCAATACTTGGGTGATGTAGTTCCAGGTTGCACCGTTGTCGCTAGTATAGTACAACTCGTAGAAGTTGGCGTAAGGGCTTCCTGTAAGGTTGTTGAAGTTCGTGAAGCTGCTTGTCCTGCTCCAACTGATATTCACTGTCGAACAACCTGTCAGGGTATCCGTACTCAAGTTAGGGTAATCTAAACTTACCGGCTCTAAAATAGTAAATACGGCGTTAGAAGTATCTACAGCGCCAGGGAAGGCATTGTTCGTGATACGAACGAGAGCGTTGTACGTTTTTTGCAGCGAAGGCGGTGTCCAACTGAAAGAACCCGTATTCGGCGCGTTGGCTGTAATGGTTGACCATGTAGCGCCATTGTTCCTTGAGTATTCAATCGTCAAGTTACTAGCTACAGTGTTGGCATCCCACGTGATACTTTCTGTATTACCGGCTCTGAACACCTCTCCGCCGTTAGGGCTAGTCAACAAAGGCGTGGGTAATTGGATGGTAAATACTGCATTACTTACATCATAGTTAGTCGCAGGTCCAACGTTTCTAATACGTACCAATGCTTGTGAGGTAACATAGTTTGGAACGGTCCATGCATATGTACCATTATTCGGTGTACCAGCGGTTATGATATTCCATGAAACACCATTGTCTGCGGAGAATTCAATGTATACGTTGGTGTATAAGGTATTAACTGTCCAAGTAATATTCTGTGTTGAGTTAACCTTCCAGTTCTCTCCACCGTTCGGGCTAGTTAATACAGGCGTTGCGGCTAAAATGGTATTTGGAGCGTTACTATCATCTCTGCGGCAAATATTCAGGTCATCACGAACCCGTACCAACATATTTGTAGAAGGTGTATTATTCACGTTCCAAGTATAACTGTTACCCGTGATATTATTTACTACGGTATTCCATGAAGCACCACCGTTTGATGAATACAATATGTCAAAGAAACCGCTCGTTCCATTAGCTGTCCAAGTCACAGTGTAAGGTGTCAAGGCATTTAAGGTTACACCACCGTTCGGGTTCGTTACTACAATGGTACCGCTTGGGCTTTTAATCGGCACGTTGAAGTCTGAAGTATCTGACCAGAACACAGGCGAACCACTGTATTGGTAACTGTTTCTTCGTCCAACAACAGCAATTTTAATATTGCCAGGGGCAAGGTCAGGTACTGTCCAACTATAACTATACCCAGTATTATTGGTGTTTAATACGGTCGCAATACTGTTCCAGTTAGCACCGTTGTCACTGGTATAGTACAACTCGTAGAAGTTGGCGTAAGGGCTTCCCGTGAGGTTGTTGTAGTTGGTGAAGCTTGTCGTTCTGCCCCAGCCAATGTTGATGGTAGAACAGCCTGTCAAGGTATCTGTACTAAGGTTTGGATAAGTAAGTCCAACCGGTTCTAGTATTGTGAATCTTGCGTTAGATGTATCAACCGCACCAGGGAAGGCATTGTTTGTGATACGAACCAAAGCGTTATAAGTTTTCTGCAATGATGGTGGAACCCAGGTAAAGCTTCCGGTATTCGGTGCATTCGACGTGATAGTCGACCATGTAGCACCGTTGTTGCGCGAGTACTCAATGGTCAAGTTACTGGCCACGGTGTTGGCATCCCAGGTAATGGCTTCGGTATCGCCAGCCCTGAATACCTCTCCACCGTTAGGCGATATGAGTTGTGGAGTTGGCAACTGTATGGTAAACACAGCATTGCTGATGTCAAAGTTAGCGGGTGTACCAACGTTACTAATCCTAACTCGAGCCTGTGTTGTAATGTAGTTCGGAACGGTCCAAGCATAGGTACCTGTGTTGGGTGCAGCGGTTGTAATAACGTTCCAGTTTACACCGTTATCCGCCGAGAACTCAATTAATAATGATGTATGTACGGTAGCAGTGTTCCAAGTAATGTTCTGCGTTGAGTTAACCTTCCAGTTCTCACCACCGTTAGGGCTAGTCAATACTGGCGTGGCTGCAATAATGGTGTTGTTTCCATTACTATCATCTCTTCTACAGATATTCTGGTCATCGCGAACCCGCACCCTCATACTCGTGGTCGGGGTGTTGTTCACGTTCCATGTATAGCTGTTGCCGGTAACTGCGTTGGCTACTTGTGTCCATGATGTACCGCCATTCTGAGAGTACAATACGTCAAAGAATCCACTCGATCCATTGGCCGTCCAAGTCACGGTGTAGTTGGTCAATGCGTTTACAGTAACACCGCCGTTAGGGTTAGTAATTACAATAGTACCACTTGGGCTTTTAATCGGCACGTTGAAATCTGATGTATCCGACCAGAACACCGGTGAGCCACTGTATTGATAACTATTCCTACGGCCTACCACGGCAATTTTAATATTGCCCGGGGCAAGGTCAGGTACTGTCCAGCTATAACCATATCCAGTATTATTCGTGTTTAATACGGTAGCTATACTGTTCCAGTTAGCTCCGTTGTCGCTGGTATAATATAACTCGTAGAAGTTGGCGTATGGGCTTCCTGTAAGGTTGTTGTAGTTGGTGAAGCTTGTCGTTCTGCCCCAGCCAATATTGATGGTAGAACAGCCTGTCAAGGTATCTGTACTAAGGTTTGGATAGGTAAGTCCAACCGGTTCTAGTATGGTAAATCTTGCGTTAGATGTATCTACAGCACCTGGGAAGGCGTTGTTTGTGATACGAACCAAAGCGTTGTATGTTTTCTGTAAGGAAGGCGGAACCCAGTTAAAGCTTCCGGTATTCGGTGCATTCGTTGTAATAGTTGACCAAGTTGCTCCGTTGTTCCTTGAGTATTCAATGGTCAAGTTACTGGCTACCGTGTTTGCATCCCAGGTAATGGCTTCTGTATCGCCAGCCCTGAATACCTCACCACCGTTGGGCGATATAAGCTGAGGCGTTGGCAACTGTATAGTAAATACTGCGTTACTCACGTCGAAATTTGACGGGGTACCCACGTTGCTTATCCTAACGATTGCTTGCGTTGTAATATAGTTTGGAACAGTCCAGGCATAGGTACCCGTGTTCGGAGCCGATGCTGTAATCACGTTCCAGTTCACACCGTTATCCGCCGAGAACTCGATTAATAATGATGTATGTACCGTGGCTGTGTTCCAAGTTATGTTCTGGGTTGAGTTAACCTTCCAGTTCTCCCCTCCATTCGGGCTAGTCAGAACTGGAGTGGCTGCAATAATTGTATTGTTTGCGTTGCTATCATCCCTTCTACAGATATTCTGGTTGTCGCGAACCCTTACCCGCATGCTTGTAGTAGGCGTGTTGTTCACGTTCCAAGTATAACTGTTCCCCGTGATGTTGGTAGCAACTGTACTCCATGATGTACCGCCGTTGCGCGAATACAATATATCAAAGAACCCACTCGATCCATTCGCTGTCCAAGTTACCGTGTAGTTGGTCAAGGCGTTTACGGTAACACCACCGTTCGGGTTAGTAACTACAATGGTACCACTTGGGCTTTTAATCGGCACGTTGAAATCTGAAGTATCCGACCAGAACACTGGAGAACCCGAGTATTGATAGCTGTTCCTCCGGCCTACAACAGCAATTTTAATATTGCCAGGGGCAAGGTCTGGTACCGTCCAGTTATAACTATATCCTGTATTGTTGGTGTTTAATACGGTAGCAATACTGCTCCAGTTCGCACCGTTGTCACTGGTATAATACAACTCGTAGAAGTTTGCGTAAGGGCTTCCTGTAAGGTTGTTGTAGTTGGTGAAACTTGTTGTTCTGCCCCAACTAATATTAATGCTAGAACAGCCTGTCAAGGTATCCGTGCTAAGGTTAGGATAGGTAAGGCCAACTGGTTCTAGAATAGTAAATCTTGCGTTAGAGGTATCTACAGCACCTGGGAAGGCGTTGTTCGTGATACGAACTAAGGCGTTGTACGTTTTCTGCAATGATGGTGGCGTCCAAGTAAAGCTTCCTGTATTCGGTGCATTCGTGGTGATGGTCGACCATGTAGCCCCGTTGTTGCGCGAGTACTCGATAGTCAAGTTACTGGCCACAGTAGCTGCATCCCAGGTAATGGCTTCTGTATCACCTGCCCTGAAAATCTCCCCACCGTTTGGCGAAATAAGCTGTGGCGTCGGCAACTGTATCGTAAACACCGCGTTGCTAACATCAAAGTTCGATGGTGTGCCAACATTGCTTATCCTAATCCTGGCTTGCGTGGTGATATAGTTAGGCAAGGTCCAGGAGTAAGTACCCGTGTTGGGGGCCGAGGCCGCCACAATATTCCAGTTAGCGCCGTTATCACCTGTAAATTCAATCAACACGTTACCATGCATGGTGGTGCTGTTCCAGGTAATGTTTTGCGTTGAGTTTACCTTCCAGTTCTCGCCACCGTTGGGGCTAGTTAACACTGGCGTGGCTGCAACGATGGTATTGGCACTGTTGCTGTTGTCTCGCCTACATATATTTTGGTTGTCACGTACTCTAATTAATACGTTGGTACTTGGGATGTTGTTCACCGTCCAAGTATAACTCGTGCCCGTGATGTTGTTTGCTATACTTCCCCATGAGGCACCGCCATTCACCGAGTATAAAACATCAAAGAATCCACTCGTGCCATTGGCTGACCATGTAATGGTGTATGGTGTCAAGGCGTTAAGGGTAACACCACCATTGGGGTTTAGTACGGTAATGGTTCCGCTTGGCTGTACCACAGGTACGTTAAAATCCGAGGTGTCCGACCAGAAAACAGGCGACCCTGAATACTGGTAACTGTTCCGGCGGGCATGAACCACTACCTTCACATTGCCTGGGGCTACATCAGGTACGGTCCATTGGTAGCCATAGCCTGTATTACCCGTGTTCAATACCTGGGTAATATAGTTCCATGTCACCCCATTGTCGCTGGAGTAGTACAATTCGTAAAAGTTGGCATAGGGGCTGCCGTTAAGGTTATTGTAGTTGGTAAATGTAGAGGTTCTCGACCAAGAAATATTCACCGAGGCACAACCCGTCAATACATCCGTTGTCAAGTTCGGGTAGTCAACGGTTACAGGTGCTTTGATGGTAAATACTGCGTTTGATACGTCAAACACGATTGGCTGTGATACACTGGTAATACGCAACAAGGCAGTGGTTGTCGAAACCATCTGTGGGATAGTCCAGGTATATGAGCCTGTGTTGGTGGTCGAGTTGGTGATGGTGCTCCAACTTGTACCATTATTTAGAGAATATTCAAGTTTTACCGTTGGCGACATCAAGCTGGCCGTCCAGGTTATACTATGTTGATCTAATGAACGCCAAGTTTCACCACCATTGGCACTCGTAATGATATCACCTGGCATCGCTATGGAAAATACGGCATTGCTCACATCGGTTACTGTCGAGCCGCTCACGTTGCTCGCTTTAACCAAAACTTGCGTCGATGGTGTGTTCGGGATACTCCAAGTGTAACTACCGTTGTTGGGTGTCGAGGCCACGATCAAGTTGTAACTCACCCCGTTGTCGGTCGAGTATTCCAATTTCACGTTATTGTGGAAGGTGGCTGTGTTCCAGGTAATTAGTCTATCCGAGGCAATCGTCCATGTCTCACCACCGTTGGGGGCCGTTAGTATAGGTTGTGCGGCACTAATCGTAAACACGCTGTTCGATATATCCAGCTGGCAGTTCGTGGTGGCATCTTGTACCCGAACCAAAGCTTGTGTGCTCGGGTTGTTGGGTACTGTCCAGTTGTAGTTGTTGGCTGCCACGTTGTTGGCTATGCTAATCCAAGAGCTACCATTATTAATAGAGTACGATAAGTTGAATACACCCGAGGTTCCCGCTGGGTTCCAGGTTATCGACTGGTTCGACAAGCCCTGCCAAACTTCTCCACCATTAGGCGCTGTCACCGTAATCGGCAACTGAATGGTGAAGTAGTTGTTGCTCCTGTCCTGTTTCGTCGTGTCGGCGTAGTCGCGTACGCGCACGTAAACCGTGTTCGAGCTGAACATGGGCACCGTCCACAGGTACTGGTTGTTGGTGATGTTTAAGTTACTGGCTACCGAACTCCAAATCGTACCGCCATCTAGCGAGTAGTCAATGTTGTAGTAGTTTGAAACACCCGAGGAGGTCCATTGAATCGGGTAGGTTTGACAACCGTACAATACTTCGCCGCCATTGGGCTGTAATACGGTGATTGATTGGGCAAAGCTTGTCATGGTAACAAGCGTCAGGGCAAGGGCAGATAAAAGTTGTTTCATCGGAGATGATAAATAGTCGCAAAAATAGTTGTGAGTCTTTAGAGTAAAATGTGGAATTTTAAGCCACATAGGTCTGCAAAGTTCGCAAATATTCAAGCTGCTAGGTTGCTTTTGGTCGAAATTATTATACTTTGATAATTGTAACTAGTTAAGTATATTCTATTTAGATATGTGTTTGATCTGAAATTATATTTTTTGTTTTTTGGGGCGTTGCGCCGCTTTAGGCGTCGCCGCTGTCCTTCGGGGTTCGCTGCGCTCCGTGCTGCGCACCAGCCGCTACGCGGCTGCCCTCCGGCCAGCTAACGCAAGAACGGTGGCAGAGCCACCGTTCTATAATGGTTAATTATTATTAATTATCAATGGTTTGTATATACTATGTCAACACATCTCACATCCCCACATCCTCTAATCCTCTAATCCTCTAATCCTCATGGCAGCTGCGCTGCCATGCAAGCGCCAAGGATGGTAGCGGGCGCCGGAGGCGCTCCCGAAGGGACAAGCTCGCGCAGCCGCGCACAGCCTGGTGCCCACACGCATCGCGGGTGGGCAGGCGCCCCCCCAAAAAAACAAAAGGCCCAACCCGAAACCGAGTTGAGCCATTTAAAGATATCTGAACCTTAATTAGCGCACAATCACTAATTTCTCGGTTGTAGTGGTGTTGCCTGTGCGTAAGTTTACAAAATACACACCAGCAGCCATTTTACTTGTTTCAATTGAAACTTGTTGGCCGTTGCTAACTTGGCCCATCGACATGCTTTGTACCAAGGCGCCATTCATATCAAAGATGTTGATATTGGCATCTGTAGGCTGAGCCGTGAAGATAGTCATGGTTGAAAGATCGCTCGTTACGTTAGGGTTAAGGGCAAAACGTACTGCGTTGCCACTAACGGTTTCCATGAAGGTAACTTCGAGTTTACCAGTTGAGATATCAACGATATGGTCAGGAAGGCCAGCAGCTGGCTCGAAGAAACCGAAGTCGGTCATGCGAACATCAACGAACTCGGTGCCGTCGTACTCGAAACTATGAACATCAGCGGCCAAACGAGGCAATGCGCTACCCGTTGAACAAACTACTGGTGTAGACCAGAAAATACGGCCGTCACATTCAACAAATAAAGTAAATGTATACGCCATGTTGGTTTGTAAGCCCGTAAAGTTGAAGCTAGAAATACCACCAGTTGTGGTGTAAGCGATAGAGCTAAGCTGTGTATAACCCGTTTGACCAGCAAAGGTAGAACGTACACCAATACGGCTAGCACCCGTAATTTCAGGCCAGTTCAGCATAATGGTAGTAGGAGTACTTGTGCCGCATGTTGCTACGGGTACTGAACATCCAGCAGATGGCGCTGGGGTAGCCAGTGTAGCGATTGGCGAGGCAAACGAAGTCTCAAATGTAGCACCACACCAGTTGTTTACCCAGTACTCGTAAGTTGTATTAGGCATGAGCATAGCACCAGCGTTGGTTGAGAACGAGTTCGTGGTAGTGTAACGTGTAGCGTAACCTGTAGCGCCAACTGGACGCCAAGATAAACGGTAAGATGCTGCGTTTACATCGGTCCAAGTAGCATTGATAACGCCGGTTGGGTTAGTTGTGCTGTTGGTTAATACTGGAGCATCGGCAACCACGCTCAAGGTGAGTTCAAATGCGCCTTCGGCCGCAGCATCTGCACCAGAAACTCTAACCCAGTAAGTTGTGTTGGGCGCCAAAATACCTGAGCCAGCTTCAGAAGAGGCAGTAAAGGCAGCATTTTCCCAAACCAATGATGAATGGCTACCACTTGCACTAGAACCAACGCAACCTTGTGGTCCAGCCAAGCCTGCATCATTGTTGCATGCTACTAGGCTCATGGTACCACTACAGGTGTTGTTGCTAGAGGTAAATATAGCCAAGCGTGTGTCGTAAGCAGTACCGGGGTTACGCGTAGAGAATTTCAAATTGAAAGCGGCTAAGTTGCTGGCTTCAAAACATGCAGGGGTGGTAAAGGTATACCAAAGTGTTTTAGAGCTTGTTGTTCCACAGGAGTTGGCGGCTTGGCTCAAAGCATTTGTTGTATTACCTATAATTGAACTACAGGTAATTGTAGAAGCACCAATACCATACTTGCTCAAATCTACACGTTGGAAAGGAATAGCCTGGCAGATATTGGTGTTAGCTGTTGGAGCCACTGCCAAAGTCGTAAAACTTCCAACTGTACTTGGAGAGCCGCCACAGTTCTGGGTTACATAAAACTGGTAGTTAGTAGCGGCAGTTAGGCCAGTAATAACTTGTGGGTTGGTAGCATTTGCAATCACCGTACCTGTACCCAAGGTAAAGCCGGCTGGGCCATATTCTACATTGAAAGTACCGGGGCAGCCAGCACAGGTCCAGCTTACACTTTGCGAAGTAGTTGAAACAGGGCTAGAAGTTAAGCCAGTAGGGGTTAAACATGCTGGAGCAGCGTATTCATAAGCACCCATGTCTGGGTTACCAGTACGCAATGCAGCCGTGATGTCGGTTGTTGGAGCACCAGTGCTTGTACCAGCGTTGATAGCTGGGCTAGTACTTTGGATAGAAATACCGTCATCGGCTGTGCGCCAGATGTTGTCGTTACCGTTAGGGTCTGAAGCATTAAAGAATAATGGGTCAGCTGAGCTGTTGCCAGTACCGGTAAAGCCACCTTGTACGATAGAGTATTCTGCTATTGTTCCTGTGCCGTTACCGTCAACGATTGGGTTGGTACCCCAGATAATACAGTTGGTCAAGGTTGGCCTTGGAGCGCCCCAAGTATACACGGCGTTTGAGGTATTGCCATTAAAGGTACAGTTGATAATCTGTGTGCCTGGGCGTAAACCAATGTTGAAAATGCCACCACCATCGCCTGCGGTGTTTGATGTAAAGGTACAGTTTGTAATGACAGGGCTACAGTCTTGGTTGGTGATACCACCACCTTGGCTTGCAGAGTTGTTGTGGAAAGTACAGTTGGAAACAGTAGGCGACAATAAGTTGTTGGCGTTGCGGCTCATGTTGTAAATGGCACCTGACCTGTTACCTGATGAATTACCGATAAAAGTACATTCGACAACAGTGGCTGCACTGTTTTCATTGCGGATGGCACAACCATTGCCGCCTGGCGCAGTGTTGTTGGTAAATATACAGTCACTTACCGTTGCGTCAGAGTTAAACTGGTTGTAAATACCGGCTCCATAACCAAAACCAGTACACTGGTTGGCATTAAAGGTACAACCTGTAATGGTTGGGTTTGATCCGTAGTTCCAGATACCAGTACCATAGTTTACACTTCTGTTACCGTCGAAAGTACAGAACAGGATTTGTACATCAGCTCCACCTGTATTCTGGATACAAGATGTATTGTTGCTTGTAAATGTGGTATTGCGCACGTGCAAGTCGCTACCATTGATGATTACAGCGCCTGAACTAGCTGAAATCAAAGCCCCATTATAAAAGTTGAATACAGTAGTTGGGCTATCGCCATTGGCCCCTCTAATGGTAAAGCCATCAATAATGGCTGGAGTAGTTAAACCCGCACTTACAAAAAGGTGGTAGCTGTTTTCGCCGTTGTTGCTAAAACCTGAATCGTTTCCTGCAACATCACCGCTAATGATGGTAGGGTTAGCCGTGATGTCGCGCAGACCCAAGGCTCCTTCCGTTCCGTCGAAACCACCATAAATTTCTACGCCGTTCCTGAGCTTGAAGGCCCAGTCGCGGGTATCGCTAGATGGGGCATCCGTGCTACTGTACGTTGGTTTGTAAACACCGGCTGCCACCCAGATTTGATCGCCAGGGGCTGATGCATCGATCATGGCTTGCAAGTCGCCAGAGGCGTTGGCCCAGTCGGCACCAGTACCAGTACCTGTTGCAGTTGGTTTTACATAACGCACTTGCGCCATAAGGCATGCGCTGAACATCAAGAAAAAGCTGAAGCTAATAGCTTTCCGGAAAAACGTTTGCTCCAAATGGCTCAACTTGGAGGGTAGGAAGTGTTTCATAACTCAAGATGGTTTAGATTAAAAAAATGACTGATTTTTTCGAGTGACACAAAGATTCAATCTTTACAGTAGCTTAAGTTTTAAAAGTATATGAACTTGGTTTTTTTGTAGCTGAACAGGCATGTTTTGTAGTTGGCTTTTTAATGCTACAATACAGATTCCATCACACTACCAAGTCAGCCTGAAATTTAAACCGTCTTGGTTCCAGAACTCAAACTTGCTGTTGAGCTGCTGTGAGAAGGATGTAATCAACCGTGTGCCGAATGACTCCACCTGGTTGGGCTGGAAATTCTCCGGTAATCCTTTGCCATTATCCGAGTAATGCAAGGCCCTTGGGCTGATATCGATATTGATACTCGGCTTTTCTGTTTCAGCAAATGCATACTTAAAGGAGTTTGTCAACAACTCGTTCACGATAAGGCCAATAGGCAAGGCGCTATCTACGTCTATTTCCTTTGGGTTAACCTGTATGTTTACGTTAAGGGCTTTATCTGCAAAGCCGTAGGCGAAGGATAATTTCTCGGTTAATGTCTCCAGGTAAACCTGCAGGTTAATGTTGGTCACGCCCTCGTTCTGGTAAAGCTGTTGGTGCAATATCGACATGGCCTCTACCCGTGCTTGGCCTTCGCGTAACACAGAAGCCGTGTTCGTATCTTGTATCCTACGGGCTTGCAATCGGAATAAACTAGATACCATTTGCAGGTTGTTCTTCACCCGGTGGTGCAACTCTTTCAACATGAGTTCTACATGGGCATTACTCTTGGCCAAGGCTATATTAGCCTTGCGGGCGGCTAAAAACTGCCAGATGAGCAAGCCTGATAATAATGCAAATATACTAAATCCAAATACCAATAAGCGTTGGCGCTGGCGAGCCGATCTTATGAGCTCATCCTGCTCTGAAATTACGGCATTATCCCTTTCGGCTTGCAGCTTCGCCTGTTTTTCAGCGGCGCCGGCTTGCTCTAATTTGCGTTCTTTTTCCTGGATTAAAATACCGTCCTGCAAAATCCTGTAGGCCGATTCTTGCTCTTTTAACTTAAACGCACCCAAGGCAGCTTGCTGTTTTAAAATCTCGAAGGCTGACTTTTGCAGTTTTAAATCTGCTTCGGTTAAAGCCGATTGCTGCTGCAACAGCTTTTTTTCTTTTTGCTCGGTCTCGAATTTAATGTTTAACTCGTTGATGGTCTTTTGCTGACTATCTTTAAACAAGTTGCTGTTGAGCGCCGCCACGGCTAAGGCCGATTCGTATGCCGTTTGGTAATCATTGAGTTCTTTGGCGTTTTCTGCAATCGCATTGAGTACATCTACTTGCCGGTACAGGTTATTAGTTTCTTTAAAATACACTAGGCTCTCCTTATAATACGCATTGGCCTCCGCAAATTTGCCTTGGGTTTTGGCCACGTAACCTTTATAAAACAGTACGTTGGCTTTACCTCGTTTACTGTTTAGCTTGTTGGCCACTTGCTCCAGGTCTTTAATGTCGTCTTGAGCTGCATCGGGCTCGCCCATCATGAAGTGCGTTTGTATCTTGTTGGTCAAAATAAACATCGCCTGATCATCGCTTTCGCCTTTTTTGGCATAGACCAATGCTTCTGCCAGCGTGGGCAAAATACGATCTCTACGCGAAGGGTCGTTGAAGTATATTCCCGCCAGGCCCATCAATGCATTCGATAAGGGAATATAATTGTTCAGCTTACGATGTATCGCGATGGAAGCTAAAAATTTTTCCTCTGCTGCCTCGAATTGTTGCAGCTCCATCAATATGCTCCCTACATTAAGGTTCAATAGGGCTATCCTGCCTTCTTCCTGCACTTGCTCGGCAAGCCGGATGCCCTCGGTGTAATGGCTCAAGGCTTTGTCAAACTCATTAAAGTGATAATGGTAGTTGCCCCGTATGGTCTCGTAATAGGCTTTCCTGCTCTGGTCAAGGTTGCTATGCGTTTGCACATAGCGGGTCAAGGTATCAATTTGTCGGGCGGCAACAGTGATTTTTTCGTTGTTGATATTGTTTGCAGCCCGTTGGATCGCCTCGTCAAACAACCGATGTTCATCAGTTTGTGCGTAGCTGAAGCTACTCCACAAGGTTAAACACAAATAAATAAATACTGGGCGGTAATTTTGCACAATACTGCTCATGCTAAAGGGCTCTTATGGGTTCAGTAAAAAAGACTACAATACTTTGAAACTGCGCAAAAACTCATCTTTATAGGCAGATCCTATGGGTATTTGCTTTTGGTTGACCACGATTTCACTCTCCGAGAACGATTCTATCGCGTTGATATTCACGGCGAACGAACGGTGTACCCGGGTAAAATGTTTGTCTGCTAGTTTTTCTAATATCTGCGAAAGCGATATCCGCAAGGCTAACTTCCCAATGCTGGTATGGAGGTATGAATAGCTCCCATCGGCCTCGATATAGTACAAGTCTGACTTGGAGAACTTCACGAACTTGTAGTTTTGTTTCACAAACAAGGTATCGTTATGGCTTAGAATAGCCTCTGCGTTTAAGCGTTCCTTAGCCTCGGTTACCTGTATAACCGTGGCTGCCTGTTCGGCAATAGGGTGGGGGGCTGCCTGTTGGTTCACAAAGTTGCTGATGGCAATATCCAAGGCTATGAGCAAACCTCGCTCTTCAAATGGCTTTAATAAAAAAGCCGAGGGGTGTGTGGCTTTAGCACGGGCCACCGATTTTTGGTCGCCTTGTGCTGTAAGGTATATAATAGGTATACGGCGTGTGCTGTTAAACTGCCCTGCCACATCAACGCCGTCCAAATCGCCTTGTAGTTGTATGTCCATCAAGGCAATATCTGGCTTGGTCGAGTTGAACAATTCCATGGCTTTGGCTGCATTCGATGCGATGCCCGCCACGCTGTAGCCAGCCGCTAGGAGCATGTCACTCAGGTCTTCAGCCACAATACGTTCATCTTCAACAATCAAAATCTTTAAGGCTTGGCGCATGTTGCTCTCATTTTTAGGCGCTTTCTTAGGTCAAAGATAGTTTTTTTATCAAAGTTTTAAGGGCATATCAATACCCACTGTAAACTTATCACGAAACTAATTGTCTCCGGCCTCAGGCTAATTAAAATTTGGTTAATCTTTCGATCAGTGCTTTTGATTTTTATTTTTTGGGCGCTTCCCTCCACTACGTTCCGGGCCGCTACGTTGCGCGGCTCGCTATACGCTCGGCCCTTCGCCGCCTTATTTCAAGGCTGTAGACATTTGCATAAACGTTTTACATCGGCGGCTCGGTCTGGCCCTGCGGGCCACCGCTCCACATCGCTAGCGCTGGAACGGTGGCAAAGCCACCGTTCCAGAATGGTTAATTGTAAATGGTTAATTGTAAATGGTTAATTGTAAATGGTTAATTGTAAATGGTTAATTATTAATGACTTGTAAATTCTATGTCACAGGATAACTCTTACAACTCACAACTCACAACTCACATCTTACAACTTACAACTCACATCTTAAATTTACTGTTTTACAAATTTGTGTTGTACCATTTGGCCATCTACTACTGCTTGTAGCGCGTAAACGCCTGGTGCTAGATGAGCTATGTCTAATTGATTTGGAGCCGCTACGTTCCATTGGCTTAAAACCAACTGGCCATACATATTATATATGTTGAGCTGGTCTACTGTCGTGGCCGCCTCTAGGTTCAAACGATCAAGCGCTGGATTTGGGCTAATACGCAGCACTTCATCTGCTGCAAGGGTCAAGCCTGTGGTTGTAGCTGTTGGGCCGTACACGTTATCAAAATAGATAATCTGATCTGTTGGCCGTGCGCCAAAATCCGGGAAAATTACGATTTGGTCATAGGTATTACCAATGTGTGCCGAGAAGTTGAAGGTCAACTGCTCCCATTCGTTTACCTTGGTGTTGGCCACCTTGATTTCGCCCAACGACCAGTTATCGGCTCGTACCAACTTGATGCCTACATCGCTGATGCGGCTTTTCCAAACCATTATTTTAATTTGGCTGTTGTTTGCGTTAATGGTGAAACTGCCAATACCTGAACCGTGTGCGGTTTCGCAACCGGCCCAGTTGGCACCGGCTTGCAATGCCGTGAACTTGGCCACCGTGGCCGAGGTGTTGATACCTGCTACATCGGGGTTGGGTACTATTTCCAGCAGGGTATTCCCGGCGTTTTCAAAAACGGTCCATGTCCAGTTGGCGCCGTTGCCGCCTGTTTCAAAATCAATCGGAATGTTTTGGGCTTGAATCAAGCATGAAGTCCCCAGCAATAACGATGTAAGGGTCAATGTTTTGTACATATTGTTGTTTTTACACTTCACCCAACACGGGTTAGATAGTGTAAGATATACAATAATTAATAAGTGCTAGGATTTTTTTTAGGTATTAGCTATTAGTGTTTAGGTATTAGGGGTTAGGTATTAGGGGTTAAGTATTAACCAATCCCTATAAACTAATACCTAACCCCTAATACCTGTAACCTAAGCCCTCAACGGCAGCGCAGCTGCCATGCATGCGCCAAGGATGGTAGCGGGCGCCGTAGGCGCTCCCGCAGCACGTAGTGCAAGGGACAAGCTCGCGCAGCCGCGCACAGCCTGGTGCCCGCACGCCTAGCGTGCGGGCAGGCGCCCAAATCATGCAAAAATATTACCGGCGAATCAATTTAATCGCGATGTCGCGGCCGTGCCCCTGCATGATGGCCAAGTTGATCCAAGCCAAGGCAAATTGCTCGAGGAGTTGCACCTTGTCGGCCTTGCCAAAATCCCAGCATGTAGCAAACCCGGCGTCGAGCGCTAGTTGCTGCACGGTTTGTTTGGCATCGGGGTCATCGCCAGCCATGAACATATCGATTTTGACACCATTGTATTCTGGGTTCAACATGTTCTCGAAGCCGGTGCTGTTGAAACATTTAACCACCTTGGCCTTGGTTTGGGCCGCTAGGGCATGGTAAACGGTTTCGAAAGGTTCAGGCTTGGCCCTTACGGCGTTGGTTGCATCGATAAGGAGCTTGTTGTCGAGGGAGCCAGTTTGCGCCAAGATGTCGAAAATAGCCGTTGGCGGCGTAGCGATGAGGACGATATCGGCTTGCGCCACTGCATCTGGGATAGTGCTAAAGCACTCTGCACCAATGCGTTGTGCCAGTTGAGTGTTTTTATCGCTGAGTGGGAATTTTGCACCGATGCGTACATGGTGACCCGCTTTGATCCATTGTTGTGCTAGGGCACCACCTACATTCCCGGATCCGATGATGGCTATGTTCATGTGTATGTAGTTTAAATGCTTGGTTTTAAATCGTAAATATGTCGGATGGACGCAAATTCTTGCTCCATATTTAGGCCTAGGTCGATGAGTTTACCCGTTCTGACATCGAAAACCCAACCGTAAATCCTGGGGAACCCCGTTTTGTACCATGACTTTTGAACATGGTCTGTTTTGATGATATTCATGCATTGTTCCCTTACATTTAGCTCAACGAGCCTATCGAAACGGGCATGTTCATCTTGGATAGCATCCAGTTCTGCTTGGTGAAAGCGTCGAACATCGCGGAGGGTTTCTAACCAACTGTTCAGTTGGCCCATATCGCTAGGGTTCAGGGCAGCCTTGACGCCGCCACACTCGTAATGCCCACACACGATGATGTGTTTGACTTTAAGGTGTTCCACAGCATACTGGATAACTGCGTTGATGTTGTTGTCGGTAGGCACCACCTGGTTGGCGATGTTGCGGTGGATGAATACCTCACCTGGCGATAGGCCCATGAGGTCTTCTGCGGTTACACGGCTGTCGGAGCAGCCAATATAGAGGAACTCGGGGCTTTGTCCTTGGGAGAGTTGCTTGAAGTAATCGGGATTAGAGGCCAGTTTTTCAGCAATCCAAGTCTCGTTGTTTTTAAAAATGGTAGCTAAATTCATGTAGGTTGTTTTTGGATAAAACCGATCGGGTAAGCCATACCAATGTGGTATACCGATAAAGATAGTGAAAGGGATGAAAACTTCAAGTCCACCTTGGCTCAAAAAGCAGTAGTTTATACAATGAAAGGTACCGCAAAGTTAGATACGAGATATAGATTTTCTTCAGTAGGGTATAGCTCAATACCGCTTATTCGGTTTCATGATAAGCCTTAAACTAGTATCCTTGGTGAAGTAGGCCCAAACCCAGTTAATAAAGATAAATAGCTTGTTTTTTACAGTCAGGATAAGCATTAAATGCAAAAACATCCAAACTAGCCAAGCAAAATAACCCGAAAATTTAATAGAGGGAAGGTCAACCACCGCTTTATTCCTCCCGATGGTGGCCATCGAGCCAAGGTCTTTGTACTCATAGTCCAACAGCGGCTTACCCAATACGGAGCGTTTCAGGTTTTTTGTCAGGAGCAAGGCTTGGTTAATGGCCACGTTGGCCACCTGTGGATGCCCTTTGGGGTATTTCTCTGTTTGCATGAGCGCCACATCGCCCAACGCGTAAATATCTTGGTATCCAAGCACCAAGTTTTGTCTGTTCACTTCAATTCTGTTACTTGGCGTGTAGTGCGCCTCTGATAGCCCTTGGATTTTATTGCCTATAACCCCGGCCGTCCAAATCAAGGTTTGGGTTTTAATAACTTGATTGTTGTTTAGGGTAATCTCGTTATTTTTGTACGCGGTGACCATCGTCTTGGTGAGCAGCTTAACGCCCATCGCTTCCAAGTATTGCTTGGCTTTCTTTTTGGCACGGTCACTCATGTTGTTCAAGGGGTATTCCGATCCCTCAATCAAGGTTACCTGAAGTTTCGAAAAATCAAAGTTGGGGTAATCCTTCGGCAGGATATAGTTTTTTATCTCTGAAAAAGCACCGGCTAATTCAACGCCCGTGGGACCCGCACCTACGATGACTATATTGAGCAGTGGTTCGATTTCGTTACCATTGGAGTTTATGATGGCTTCAAATGTCTGCAAAACATGATTTCTGATATGTAGTGCGTTGTTTGTCGTCTTGAGCTGGAAAGCATCTTGCTCTAGGTCTGGATTACCGAAAAAATTGGTTTGACAACCCATGGAAAGTACCAGTATGTCATACTCAAAATGCCCGATATTTGTAATCACTTGTTTTGTATCCGGCTGAACTTCAAGTACTTCGGCAAGCCTGATTTGAATATTTTTCTGGTGCTTGAACATATTCCTTAACGGGAAGGATATGGATGAAGGTTCAATTACCGCAGTAGCCACTTGGTAAAACAGCGGCTGGAATTGATGGTGGTTTTGGCGATCAATCAGCAAAATATCAAAATGCTGTTTGTCTAAGCGTTGGGCTAGTTTTACACCTGCAAAACCTGCACCTACTATAACTACGCGTTGTTTCATCGAAAAATGATTTAGCCCTCCAAATCAACTATCGGCATATGTCGGTAATACATGATTGGCAGTATTAAGTATTAAGTATTAAGTATTAAGTATTAAGTATTAAGTATTAAGTATT
>CAZDVQ010000064.1:0-24578 GCA_964508975.1 uncultured Saprospiraceae bacterium | reverse complement strand
GATGAGCTGAACGAGTTTGCACCCGTGGCCGGTGAACAAGAAAGCCTGGAAGCTGAATTGGAAACCTTGAGCAATGCCGAGGGCATAAAACGCAACCTAGCCGCTTGTTTCCGCCAACTAACCGAGGCAGAAGATGCCGTGGCAGGGCAACTCCGCACCGTGTTGCAACTGGTATCGCAGGTTAAAAAATATAGTCCAAGTTTATCTGGCCTGCACGACCGGCTTGAGCAAAATATCTACGATATAGAGGATATCTCCTCGGAGTTTGAACGCATTGCCGATGACACAGACCTGGACCCCGAGCGCATCATGGAGGTACAAAATAGGCTTAACCTATTGTACCGCCTGCTCAAAAAACACAATGTTGCCATAGTGGATGATTTGCTGCCGATTCAGGAAAACTTATCGGTAAAACTGAAAGGCTTTGCCGACCTCAGCAGCGATATCCTGCAACTGGAGCAGGCCATTTTAGCACAAGAAACAGCGCTCCGTGGCCTAGCAGCACGCCTTTCGGTCAAGCGCCACGAGGCTATCGCCGGTTTTGAAACCAAAGTACACCAGCTTTTGGCGCAGGTGGCCATGCCCCACGCCCAGCTCAAGGTAGATATCCAAGATGGCGAGGCATTATTGCCAACAGGTATCAACACCTTGAAATTCTTGCTGGCCCCCAACAAGGGCAGCCGTTTTGAAGAAATCAAGGGTATCGCGTCGGGTGGCGAGTTATCGCGCTTGGCCTTCTGTATCAAGTCGTTAGTCGCCTCCGCTATACCGCTGCCCACCATGGTTTTCGACGAGATTGACGCGGGTATCTCTGGAGATGTTTCCCTGAAAATGGGCGAAATCATGCGGCAGTTGTCCAACGAGCGGCAAGTGGTGTGCATCACGCACTCGCCACAAATTGCAGCCCGGGCCGACCGCCATTTCTTCGTGTACAAAAACGCGGAGGCCAATCGCACGGCTACACTGCTCAAGGAACTTAAACCTGAAGAACGCATTTACGAGATCGCCAAGATGTTGTCGGGCGATCCACCGTCTGAATCGGCGAAACTAAATGCCAAGGAGCTGATAAATTCTTAAAATTTATTTTGGGGCTTTCCCTCGGCCTTTGGCCTCGGGCCGCTGTCCTCCGGGTGCGCTATTCGCTTAGTGCGCGTTGCGCACCGCCGCCTGCGGCGGCGCCCTCCGGCCAGCTAAGCCGGATGTAATAACCCTCTTGAACCCATTTTACACATGAACGAAGGCTTTATCAAAAACTCGGTAGAGACGGTGCTCAAAGAGGCACAAACCATACTTACCTTATCTTATGTATTTATGGTAGGCATTGGTATGTTGTTTACCTATTACAAATACCACTATTTTGGTATCAATATATTTAATTATGCCACCGTCTTCGATTTTCTGATTGCCCCTTTTGGCGATATCAAAATCTTGGCTTTTACCATTATATCAACGGTGCTGGCTTACGTGTTCTACTTTTTGGATTTGGTTTGGCGCAAAAAATTCCCGGTGACTTACAAAAAATTAAACCGGGGTTGGGATGAAAAGTCTTGGTACCCTGCATATAAATTTGGTATGTTTGGGGTATTGGTTATCTATTATGTGTTCATCGGGGCCATGGCCTATGGCAAGTGGAGCAAAAAGTCCATACTTAAACAAGCCGACATCACTATCATATATGCCGATGGGCATGTTTATACCGGTAAAAACATTGGCCAAACCGGCAGTACTATATTCATGATCAAAGACAAGCAAGTATCGGCCATACCACTCAATGCCTTGATTCGCGAGGTTAAATTGTAAACATGTCGGCTGTACGGCTGCATTCATTTATTGCTTTTCCAATGCCTAAAAAATGGGTGATAATGATTGCATAAATCATTTATAATTAATCATTTATCATTAACCATTAGAAACGGTGGCTTTGCCGCCGTTTCATGCGCGAGGTGCCCGGAAGGCTGCGCCGTAGGCGCAGGTGCGTAGCACCGACCGATTAGGGAGCCTGGAGGGCCCCGACGGCCGTAGGCCGGCGCGCCCAAAAAAAATCCCGAACGCCAGCCAAGCTGAGGTTCGGGACGATTGGAGTAGGGTAGGCGCGTGATTAGATAATCAACATCGCGTCGCCGTAGCTGTAAAAACGATATTTTTCTTTCACGGCCTCTTTGTACGCCTTCATGATGAGGTCGTAGCCACCGAATGCCGCTACCATGATGATAAGGCTCGATTTAGGCAAGTGGAAGTTGGTAATCATGGCGTTGGCCACGGTAAAATCGTAAGGTGGGTAGATGAACTTGTTGGTCCAACCTTCAGATGGTTTGAGGGTATTCTCGGCTGAAACGGATGACTCCACGGTGCGCATCACGGTTGTGCCGATAGCACATACGCGTTTTTGAGCACCGATGGCCTTGTTTACGATATCGGCAGATGCCTCAGGGATTTTGTAATACTCGGCGTCCATTTTGTGCTTGCTCAGGTCTTCCACCTCGATGCTGCGGAAAGTACCTAGGCCAACGTGCAAAGTGGTTTCAGCAAAGCTTACACCTTTGATTTCAAGGCGTTTCATCAATTCTTTGCTCATGTGCAAACCAGCGGTTGGGGCTGCAACGGCACCAACTTCTTTGGCGTAGATGGTCTGGTAGCGCTCGCGGTCAATATCTTCGGGTTCGCGTTTGATGTACTTAGGCAGCGGGGTGCTACCCAACTCGTTCAATATTTTCTTGAACTCTTCTTGGCTGCCATCAAACATGAAACGGATGGTACGGCCACGCGAGGTAGTATTGTCAACTACCTCGGCCACGAGGATATCGTTATCGTTTTCGTCGCTGAAGTACAACTTGTTACCTACGCGTATTTTACGGGCAGGGTCAACCAATACGTCCCACAGGCGCATTTGCTCGTTGAGCTCGCGGAGCAAGAAAACCTCGATTTTAGCACCGGTTTTTTCTTTGCGGCCATACATACGTGCAGGGAACACCTTGGTGTTGTTGAGCATAATCACGTCGCCGTCGCCAAAATATTCCAACACATCTTTGAACACTTTGTGCTCGATGGTTCCGGTAGCGCGGTTAACCACCATGAGGCGCGAACCATCGCGGTCTTCACTAGGGTATTCTGCGATGAGTTCTTCTGGCAGGTCGAAATTAAAACTGGATAGTTTCATAGGTAGATGACGGGTTTTGCGTAAGGAGGTGCAAAATTAGGATTGTAAATCTTAATTACGGTTATTAAAGGCTAAAATTATTCGTTTAGAACCTTTTAGCAAGCAGAATAGTTTTACAAAATTGCTACCAGACGTCGCAGTTTGGTAATTTTATGTACCTTTGAGCAGCAAGTTAGGTAGAAATTACATAGGAGTGTAGGAAAATTCTTCACCCCCACGCCCCTTACTGCAAAACAATATTTTGCATATTGGTAAGGTGGTAGAATTTTAGCTAAAATTCGCTATATTGGGACCTAAAATCCCAAAAAATATTTGGTAATTCCTATTTTGGAATTAATTTTGCAAAAAAATTGCGTGATGGCTTACAATTTCCACATTGAGAAAACAAGTGCTTCGAGGTTATCGCAGACAAATTTCAATGATTTGCCTTTCGGTAAAACCTTCTCTGACCATATGTTCGTTGCCGACTTTGTAGACGGGCAATGGCAAGATTTTAAAATTGTACCCTACGGCAACATCGAGATTAGCCCCGCCAACATGGCGCTCCACTATGGCCAAGCCATTTTTGAAGGCATGAAAGCGCACCTCAACACCGAGGGCGAAATCCAGTTGTTCCGCCCTGAAGCCCACGCGCAGCGCATCAACCGCTCGGCCGAGCGCTTGTACATGCCCACTATCCCCGAGGATTTGTTCATGCAAGCCCTCGAAACGCTCGTTGAATTGGACCGCGATTGGATTCCTAGCCCTGAAATCGGCTCGCTATACATCCGCCCCATGATGTTCGCTACCGATGGTTTCCTCGGTGTTCGCGCTTCTGATACCTACCGCTTTATCATCATGACTGGCCCAACAGGCCCTTACTACCCAAAACCCGTTCGCCTTTGGGTTGAAGAACACTATATCCGCGCATTCCCTGGCGGTACCGGTGCGGCCAAAGCTGCGGGTAACTACGCCGCTACCATCATGCCGGCCTCTCTGATCAGGGCTAAAGGTTTTGACCAAATCCTTTGGCTCGATGGTCTAGAGTACAAATACTTGCAAGAATGTGGCACCATGAACATTTTCGTGGTCATCGGCGATACACTGCTCACCCCACCTACCACCGATAGCATCCTCTCGGGTATCACCCGCGATAGCCTCATCACCTTGGCCAATGACCTCGGTCTGAAACTTGAAGTTAGACCAGTAAGCATCGACGAGGTGGTTGCAGCCGCCAATAACGGTACCTTGCGCGAAGTGTTCGGCTCGGGCACCGCGGCGGTTATCTCGCACGTCATCGACTTCTCGTACAAAGGTACTGTTTACCAGGTTCCACCTATCGAGGGTCGCCAAATTGGCCCAATGCTCAAGGCACATTTCGAGGCCATCAAAGAGGGCCGCGAAGCCGACAAACACCAGTGGATCCACCTCGTTGGTACCACGCAACACAGCTTATAATCAAGGCTTTACATAAGCTTCTTACCACAGGAACTTATTTTTATATAGCAAGTACCCGCTCGTGCAGTCCCCCAACTAGCCGAGTGGGTATTTTGTTTTTAAGCCCATTTTTTCGCCCAAAGCCAAGTTCTAAACTTACGCAAAGGCCTTTCGCGAGCAAAAAGTTCTTGTTTTGCTAGATTCTGTTTACTTTTGCAGGCCAAAATGATTTTTTGGGCGCATCCCCGGCTCGCGCCGGGGTCGCTCCCTTCCGGGCTCGGCTGCTCGCCTCGGTGCTACGCACCAGCGCCTTTGGCGCTGCCCTCCAGGCAGCTTGCGCGGGGCGGTGAAACTCTACTAAAGCTATTTTAAAAACCAAACAACCATGGGAAGAGCGTTTGAATATCGCAAAGCACGTAAAATGAAACGTTGGTCTGCCATGTCGCAGGCTTTTACTAAAATCGGTCGCGAAATCTCGATGTCCGTTAAAGCTAGTGGTCCTGATCCCAACACTAACCCCCGTTTGAGGATTGCTATCCAGAATGCCAAGGCAGCCAACATGCCTAAAGTAAACGTGGAAAACGCCATCAAAAAAGCCTCTGAAAAAAGCGATAAAGTATTCTCTGAAATCGTGTATGAAGGCATCGGACCACACGGTATCTCCTTCATGGTTGAAACGGGTACAGATAACCCGACCCGTACGGTGGCCAACCTCCGCATGTACTTTAAAAAGTGTAACGGGGAGCTTGGTAACTCGGGATCTGCTTCTTTCATGTTTGAACACAAGGGCGAGTTTAAATTCTTGGCCGCTGGCCTCGATATAGAAGAACTTGAACTTGAACTCATCGATCACGGTGCTGAAGATTTCCAGGTGGACGGCGAAGAGGTTTACGTGTACACTGCCTTTGAAGATTACGGTGCCATGCAAAAAGCCCTCGAAGAACGCAACATCGAGGTGATTAACGCATCGCTCCAACGTTTCCCTACCGTTACCAAAGAGTTGACGGAAGAACAACAAGAAGACATCGAGAAGCTAATCGAGAAACTCGAAGAAGACGAAGACGTGCTCCAGGTGTTTACCACCATGGGCTAATTCGGCTTTGAATAACCTGCAAAAAAGGTGAACGAAATTTTGATCGTTCACCTTTTTTAGTGCATTTTGAGACCTTTATGAAAATAAATCGTATATTTATAGTGTTTTTCGGGCTGTTTGCCTTGGCTAGCTGCCATTCTAAGTACCATGTTTACCACAAAACGCTGTTGGGTACGTGGAATTTGGAACGCTTGAAAACCAATGAACAAACCGTTTCCGGTGAGGCCATGGGCAATCCTACCTATACTTTTACCAGCGATGGCTGGCGCATCAAAACATTGATACGCCCCGACAGCGTGCGGTACATCGTTCAACGGGATTCGGTTTTCTACCCTAACTCCAAGCTGCCCGCATCGAAAATAATTATAGTGGAACCGAAACACATTATTCTCCAGAATTCTGGTGCCGAGTGGTTTCTATTCAAAAAATAATCAGGCTCTCTATGCGTTACATCTACTTTTTCTTCCTTTGCATCGCCGCCCCATTGTATAGCCAAGCCCAAACCGGTAGCATACCCTTTATGCAAGCCGTTGAAGGTGTTGAACGTGTTCGCATGATAAGCCAAAATTGGAACTGCGAGGCGATGCTCAAGGACGGTAAAGCCGTTGATTTTGCCAGCCTGATCGGCGAAATTGAGCTCGTTTTTACGGCTCGCCAGTATACCATGAGCATGGGTGGAGAAAGCCGTAGCTTTGATTATATTATAGATGATGGTAAAATTCACTTCACCAACGTGAAGAATTACCCCGATTTCCAGATTGTAGAAATGACAGAACGCTACCTCGTAGCTGACCAATACTATCCCGCAGAGAACTTCACCATCCGTTGGACTTTTTCCCCCAAATAAGCCAACCGTTAATACCCAAGAAACATGTCCAAGATTACTTACCTAATCGCCATACTATGCCTATTCGCGGCATGTAAGGACAAGGGCTTACAAACTGGTACCTCAAGTAATCATTCAAGCCGTAGCACCCCGGTAACCACAACTGTAGCCGCCCCCCGCCCCGTCGACCCTACCGAACGGTATAAGTCGGTTATTGTTGGTACATGGAAGCTCGACTCGCTCCGAGTCGGAGATTTTTCCATACCGGCCAAGGTCATCGAGTTTGAATCTACCCTCCAGTTTACCAAAGAAGGCAAGATGATTGCAACTTCAGGTACCTACAAAGCCATGAGTTTGTACAATATTATCGGCAATAAAATATTTACGACACCACTCGAAAAAACTGGCCAAGCCTTAGAGATGCTTATCGAGCAACTTACCGCTACATCGCTGGTGCTGCAAATGCAAAGCGACGGCCAAGCCTCCCGGATGGTGTTTATTCCAAAACCTTAATAACCTTTAGCTTAATTTATGCGCCCTATCTACTTCTTCAGCTTGTTGCTCACCATGGGATTATTAGCAGCTTGCGCATCTGATGACAAAACACCAAGCAAAGAAAAACTCCTGGGCGACTGGAAGTTGGTTTCGGCCACACGTAAAGGAGAACCTACCACTACCTTGCAGGATCTTACCTTCAACTTCTCGGAAGATGGCAAGATGACCTCTAACCTTTTCCCGCTCATCAACGCTGATTTAAGCCTACCCTTTGAGCTGGAGGCCAACGAAATCGTTTCGCCAGGTAATGACGCCGTACGATTTAATGTCCAATCGCTCGACGAGAAAAATTTGGTCCTTACCACGGTGTTGCAAAAAGTAGAGTTCTCGCTGAGCTTCGAAAAAATGTAATAGTCCTGCGCGAGGGATGGTAGCGGGCGCCGCAGGCGCTCCCGTCAGGGACAAGCAACGCGCAGCCGCGCACAGCCCGACGGCGCAACGCGCCGACGCGCCCCAAAGAAAACATCAGCTCACCAGTGAGCCGATGTTGCTAAAGGCTAAAATGGCTAAACGGTAAAGCTTGCTTGCTTAAGTATTTGTGTAAATTTGCTTTACACCAACACTTTAATGCCAAATTCCACGATACTCTTAGTATTTTTGGGCCTTGAATTTAATATCTGGCCTAAACATGGAATATAACCACCAATCAATTGAAGCTAAATGGCGGGCGTACTGGCAAGAACAGCAATCGTTCAAAGCCGACAACCATAGTACTAAACCTAAGTACTATATCCTCGATATGTTCCCTTACCCATCGGGTGCGGGCTTGCACGTTGGGCACCCGCTAGGCTATATCGCGACCGATATTTTCTCGCGCTATAAACGCCACAAAGGCTTTAACGTGCTGCACCCCATGGGCTTCGACTCGTTTGGCCTACCCGCTGAACAGTATGCCATTGAAACGGGCATACATCCCGCCGTGAGCACCGCCGAGAATATTGAACGCTACCGCAGCCAGATGGACAATATTGGCCTGAGCTATGATTGGAGCCGTGCCGTAACTACATCTGAACCTAATTACTACAAGTGGACCCAGCATATTTTTATCCTGCTGTACGGCCATTTTTACGATAATACCCAGCAAAAAGCTAGGCCCATCGCCGAGCTGGAAGCATACTTCAAGCTACATGGTAACCTTGGCCTTGATGCCGCTAACGCACAGGATTTTGACTTTAGCGCCGCTGAATGGCAGGCCATGCCCGCTGCCAAACAAGCCGAGGTGCTGATGAACTACCGACTGGCTTACCGCAAGTTGGGTCACGTGAACTGGTGTGAAGCGCTGGGTACGGTTCTGGCCAACGATGAGGTGAAAGACGGTGTGTCGGAACGTGGCGGTCACCCCGTGGTGCAACGCCCTATGTTGCAATGGTCACTGCGCATTACGGCGTATGCCGAGCGCTTGCTGCAAGGCTTGGATACCATTGATTGGCCTGAGGCGCTGAAAATACAACAACGCAACTGGATTGGTCGCTCGGAAGGGGCAACCGTGTTTTTCCCGCTTCAAGGCGGCGAGGCCAACATCGAGATTTTTACTACCCGCCCTGACACCATCTTTGGTGCTACCTTCATGGTGTTGGCACCCGAGCACGAGCTGGTTAAACAAATTTGTAGCCCAACGCAAAGCACCGAGGTTGAGGCTTACATCGCTTACGCGAGCGCCCGCACGGAGCGCGAGCGTATGGCCGATGTGAAAAAAGTAACCGGTGCTTTCACCGGCGCATATGCGACCAACCCATTTACGGGTCAACCCATACCTATTTGGATTAGCGATTACGTGTTGGCTGGCTATGGTACAGGTGCTATTATGGCCGTGCCGAGCAACGATGAGCGCGACAACCGCTTTGCACAGCAGTTTAACTTGCCCATTATCCCGGTGGTTGACCAATCGGCTTTCCCAAAGGCTGAGATGGAAGATAAAGTTGGCGTGATGATGAACTCGGGCCTACTAAATGGCCTACCTGTTGTAGAGGCCATCGCGACGATACTGAACGAGATTGAACAGCGCAAATTGGGTAAACGCCGTGTGAACTTCCGCTTTAGGGATGCTAACTTCTCACGTCAACGCTACTGGGGCGAGCCATTCCCCATCCTATACGATGCCGAGGGCCAAGTACATATCGACTCCGCTCTACCCGTTGAACTCCCCGAGCTGGATAATTACAAACCAACCGAAGATGGTAAAGCCCCATTGGCACGCAACGCCGCTTGGGTGAAACACCATCCAGGTTTTGAACGCGAAACGGATACCATGCCAGGCTTTGCAGGCTCGTCTTGGTATTTCTTGCGCTACATGGACCCCAACAACGATGCCGAGCCTTTTAGCCAAGATGCCGTAAACCTATGGCAAGAGGTCGACTTGTACCTCGGTGGCTCTGAACATGCCGTTGGTCACTTGCTGTACGCCCGTTTTTGGCACAAGTTCTTGCACGATTTAAACCTGGTACCCACCGACGAGCCTTTCCGCAAGTTGATTAACCAGGGTATGATTCAAGGGGTTATCGAGTACGTGCTGATGATGAAAAACAAGCGCGACGGTAAAAGCGTGTTTGTATCTGCTGATATGATTGGCCAATACCCCGATGAAGAATTTGCCGAGATACCCGTTTACATCGACTTTGTGAGCGACTACGGCTCGGCCAACTCTTACCTCTCCGCCGAGGGCATCGAGCAGTTTAAAGCTTGGCGCAGCGATTACGCCGAAGCCATCTTTGAATGCAACGCCGATGGCCGCTTGCTTACCCGCAGCGAAGTAGGCAAAATGTCGAAACGCTATTTTAACGTGGTTAATCCCGACGACGTGGTTGCCAAGTACGGTGCCGATTGTTTCCGTTTGTACGAGATGTTCCTCGGGCCCTTAGAAATGAGCAAACCTTGGGATATGCAAAGTATTGAAGGCACGTCTAAGTTCTTGCGCCGTTTCTGGTCCTTGTTCTTTGATAAAGACCAGTTCCTACCACAAGATGTAGCCCCCACTAAAGATGAATTGAAAGCGCTGCACGCTTGTATCAAGAAAGTAAACGACGACGTGGAGCGTTTCTCGCTCAACACCTGCGTGTCGGCCTTCATGATTGCGGTAAACGAGTTGAAAAAGTTGAACTGCCGCAGCAAGCAAGTGCTGGAAGAGTTGGTGGTGCTTATTTCGCCTTTTGCGCCATTCGTGGCCGAGGAGCTTTGGTCAAAGCTTGGTCATAGCGGATCTATTGAAACCGTGGCTTACCCCGTACACAATGACGACTATTTGAAATCAGATACCATCACTTACCCGATTTGTATCAACGGTAAGCGCCGCACCGAGCTGGAGTTTGCCGCAGATGCAAGTCCTAAAGACATCGAGGCTGCAGCCCTAGCTAGCGATCAGATGACCAAGTGGCTTGAAGGATTCAAGGTAAACAAGGTGATTATTGTACCGGGTAAGATGGTCAACATCGTAGGGCAGTAAATCCAAACATACTCTTAGCCAAAGAAACTGCGTGAGCTGCGTGGAGGGCGCCGGAGGCGGTGCGAAGCACGGAGCGAAGCGACCCCCGGAACGGAGCGACGGCGCGTTAGCGCCGGCACGCCCAAATCATCTTTCAATAAACCAGTTTAGCTATTAAACTCAGCGTCATAATTCCCTGCTTCAACGAAGCCGACATGATTGAGGCCTGCCTGGCCTCGGTGCAGTTGGCCCAGGAGATTATTGTCGTCGACTCGTTCAGCACCGATAGTACCCCACAACTGGCCCAAAAATTTACCGACAAGGTTTGGCAAAGGGCTTATCAAGGGCCTGCTGAGCAGAAAAACTGGGCTATACCCCAGGCCAGCCACGATTGGGTGCTCCTGCTGGATGCCGATGAACGGGTTAGCCCTGAACTTTGGCAGGCCATAGGGCAAATTGTGGCCCAAAACCCTGATGTAGATGCTTACCATATCCTGCGAAAAAGCCAATTTATGGGTCGGTGGATTAAGTATAGCGGTTGGCAAAATGATAGTGTCATCCGCCTTATTCGCCGAGATAAATGCCGCTACAACGCCGTGCAAGTACACGAGGAAATTGATACGACGGACCTTCGTGTTGGCCGCTTAGCGCCCAAGTTGGAGCACTACACCTATAAAAATTTAAGTCATTTTCTGGAGAAACAACGGCGTTACGCCGAATGGTCGGCCCGCGATAAAATAGCTACCACGGGTCGTATTGGCCTGTTTCACCTGTTGGTCAAACCTACTTTCCGTTTTTTTAGCCATTATGTGTTGAAACTGGGTATTCTAGATGGGCGGCAAGGTTTTATCATCAGCGCCATCATGGGCTGGTCGGTGTTTTTGCGTTATCTGTACATGTTGGAGTTACGCCAAAAAAAGGCATAAAAAAACGCAGCCTACAAAAGCAGGCTGCGTGTATATTATAGTTAAGAACTATCAACTATAAAGTTCCTCTTAGAGCTTGTTCGCGTTCAATCGACTCGAAAAGGGCCTTGAAATTACCTTTGCCAAATGATTTAGCACCGGCACGTTGGATGATTTCGTAGAACACAGTAGGGCGGTCTTCAACCGGTTTGGTAAAAATCTGGAGCAGGTAGCCATCCTCGTCGCGGTCAATCAGGATGTTCAACTTTTTGAGTTCTTCGAGGTTTTCCTTGATTTCGCCCACGCGGGTAGGTACATCCTCGTAGTAAGTGTCGGGTACGTACAAGAAATCAACGCCGTTGGCACGTAGGGCGCTCACGGTTTCGATGATATTATCGGTGGCTACGGCAATGTGTTGAACACCAGCGCCACGGTAAAAATCGAGGTATTCTTCAATTTGTGATTTTTTCTTGCCCTCGGCAGGCTCGTTGATCGGGAACTTCACGTAACCATTGCCGTTAGATACCACTTTACTCATCAGGGCGGTGTACTCAGTCGAGATATCGTTATCGTCAAAAGTGATGAGGAGTTTAAAGCCCATCACGTTTTGGTAATATTGAACCCACTTGTTCATCTCGCCCCAGCCCACGTTACCCACGCAGTGGTCGATGAATTTGAGGCCAACGGGTTTGGCCCATGAAACACCAGATTTAGCTTGGAAACCAGGCAAAAATAGGCCAGTATAATTTTTGCGCTCCACGAAAGTGTGTACCGTTTCGCCATACGTTTTGATGCCGGCCAGCACCACTTGACCATGATCATCGCTCAGGGTGTAAGGTTCAAAAGCCGGTTCTGCGCCACGTTCAACAGCCTTGTTGAAGGCATCGGTAGCATCATCAACCCAGAGGGCCAGCACTTTAACGCCGTCGCCGTGGGCGTGGGCGTGTTGTGCAACGGGGTGCTCCGGCGATAGCGCTGAAGTAAGTACCAGGCGGATTTTATCCTGCACCAACACGTACGAGCAAGTGTCGCGGGTGCCAGTTTCTGGGCCACGGTAAGCCACCAGCTGGAATCCAAAGGCAGTTTGGTAATAATGTGCGGCTTGCTTGGCATTGCCCACGTAGAACTCGATATGGTCGGTACCCAACAAAGGCATCACATCGCCCGATGAAACAACGGACTCTTTAATCATCATATCCATGAAGCTGAAAATTTGGTTACGGAAATAAAGTACAAAAGTACTCAAATGAGTGTATTTATAAACTTGTTTTGTGGGTTTATTTGGGCGGTCCCCCGCGCAGCCCTTTGGCTGCCCGGGGGCGCTACGTTGCGCGGCTCGCTGAACGCTCGGCCCCTACGGGTCTGGCGGCTTGCGCCGCCACCGCTCCACATCGCTACCGCAAGCACTTAAAATAAAAGCGGTACATAGTTTTAAGAAATAATTAACGTTATCATTCCGTTTTCCGGAAACTTATACCTTATACCATTCGTTAAACTCTTACTACAGCATAAAACAGCCTTTTGGCTGTGTAAAAAATTGGTTAAAAAGGAATTTAACCAAACAAACTTTGGTAAATTCTTTATTTTTATGGCGCTAAAGCGTTTGCTGCCACCCTAAAGAGACCCTCTTATTCCATGAGTAATAGCATATTGTACGTAGATTCAAGTTGGACCTTATTCCTTGACCGTGATGGTGTAATCAATACCCGAAAAGTTGGGGGTTACATTGAAAACTGGGATGAGTTTGAATTCTTACCAGGTGTTTTACCTGCCCTAGCTGCATTAAGTAATGTTTTCAATCGTATCGTTGTGGTAACCAACCAACAAGGCGTTGGCAAGGGCATCATGACCCACCAGACCTTGGACGATATACATGATCGTCTTATCCGTAGTGCCAAAGAGAACGGCGGGAAAATCAACAAGGTCTACGCCTGTACAGAGCTGGCGGTAAACAATCCAGTTTGCCGTAAACCTAACGTGGGCATGGGTATTATGGCCCGCCGCGATTATCCAGAGATTGATTTCAAAAAATCACTCCTTGTAGGCGACTCTGCCTCTGATATAGATTTTGGCTTCAGGCTTGGCATGAAAACTTGCTTTGTGGGTAGCCGCGATAAAAACATTACTCCTACCCCCGATTTGTACATCAATGCCTTGTACGAATTGCCAACCCTCCTGGCACATCGGGTAGAAATCAGTAACCAAAAAGCCTATCAGGTGTAGCCATCCGAAAAATTATTTTATACATAGCTATTTTTCAGGGGAATTTACTAAATTTGCCAAAGCAGAGGGGCATGTACTTTTTACATGTTCTTGTAATACAGTAAAGGTTTTTACCATGCTGCAACAAAACATGTAAAAAATGTGTATATATAAGTGTTCCGTGGTTTTTGGTACGATTTTGTACTATAAGCTTTAAACCAAGAGACCTAGTATGAAAAAATTATTGATTATAACCTGTATGTTGATTGGCTTCGGCGCGTTTGCCCAGCCAATATCTGGCTTGCAGCAAGAAGTGTCGGAAACAGCACTCCTTAAAAAAGCCGATGAAATACTCGACAAACCCGCTAAGCCATTTACAGGAACTGACCTGAACGGCCAGCCCGTAGCATTTAACGAGCTTTTTGATAAGCCTGTAGTGCTGTTGTTTTTCAGCATTGAATCTGAAAAAACCAGTGAGTTTATCGTTGGGGCAACCTTTCTCTACGATGCATTTAAAGATTTTGGCGTTAAAGTTTACGGCTTGTGTGTTGACAACGAAATTGCAGGCATGCAAAAGTTTTTCAAAGGCAATACGGCAGAGTTCCCAGTTTTAGGTAGCCAATACGACTTAGCCGTGAACGAATATCAAGTACAAGAGTTTGGTTTCCCTGCGGCCATGATAATAGCCCCCAACGGTCTTGTTACCCAAATTTGGGCAAACGGTAAGTTGTTCAAACGCAATGCCGAAGGAGAAGTGGCTAGCTATGTGCCAGCCAATGCCAGCAGTGGACCAATGCAACTCTATCAATCGTTAAAAGAATCCATCAAAGCCATGTTGAAATAAATACAATGGTATTGCTGATAATGAAAAAGGCAGTACTGGAAACAGTACTGCCTTTTTCTTTTATGATTATTTAATAGTGCCAAGCGTCTTGGAATTTCAAAAATATTTTGGCCAAGTTCCTTGCATCATCGATGCCACGGTGTAAGGTGCCATCAAATTCAAAACCTTCCCGCTCCACGGCAGCTTTCAACCCGATAGGTTTACTTAGCCCTAATACCGATTGGTACTGATGCTTCAGGCTGATATGTGATTCTAGCCAGTCTATTTCGATATTATGTTGTTGGCAGTTCTTTTCAAGTATTTTACGGTCAAAGAAACCCCAAGAGCAAAGCAGGTAGTCCTCGTATTTATGCACGCCCACCCAGTCCATAAACTTCTGGATAGCCGTAGGGAAAACAGCAGCGCGGTTTACATCAACTTGCGTAATGGAGGTTAACCTTTTGCAGAAATCTGAAAGCAAAGGCTGGGCAACTGGCCTAACAAAGGTACTGAAGGAGCTAATCACTTGGCCCGATTCCGCAATTTTGTAAGCCCCAATTTCTATTACTTCTTGTACTCGAGGCTGGTCGTCGTCCCAGCAAGTAGCTTCAAGGTCAAATATGATATATTGCATGAAATGGTTGGCGAGAAAGATTGATGTTTGGATTAGAGTGAAAAGGTAACTAATTTTTGAATATGCAAGCAATAATTTTACATAAGTACTACCAATAAAAAAGGGCGTATTAAAATATTTAATACGCCCTTTAGCACACAGCAGAGATTATTTGCTGCCTATGGAATATCTTTACCTACTCGATAAATGATGCCCAACCTCAAGCCCAATAATGAGCGGTTGCTTGGTAAATTGCCATTAAAGCTTTGATTGAGCTGCGACGTTGGCGTATTGAACATACCGTTCACCATGGCATAGATGCTCATCCGGCTATTGATGTTTTTCTGTACGCCAATGCCTAGGTTCATCCCAATCTCCGATTTAGGGCTAGCTGCTAAAGCTGGCTGGACCAAGCTTTCGGATGCGCCTTTGTACATGGCATTAATGCGTTGTGCATATTGTAAACCAACTTCACCAAAGATTGTAGTTGATTTTGTAATGCCGAGGCCAAACAAATCACGACGGTAGTTGATAGGAATAATCAAGTATTGGGTTTGTAAATTTCCTTTACCTGGTGTAGGGTTGCCTTCCGAGTAAACGTCGATGTTTTGGTTAAGGAAAGCGTATTGGATACCAGTATTCAAAGATGACTGAGGCGTAAGGCGATAACCTAGACCTAATGAAATCAAGTTGCCATTGCTCAGTTTTGCATCTGACGCACTGAGGTTATTGTTTAGCAAGCCATTCACTTCAGGCATATTGAGCGAACTGAATCCTGTTTGAGCATTCGCGTATAGGTACCAGTTGGTGGTAACTGTAGCGTTTTTGTTGGTAGCCGGTGTTTTAATGTCGGCATCTGAGTTAAGTCCAACAATATAAGCAGGAATAGGAGAACCGTTCTCGTCCAGTAAGCCTGGTACGCTAGGCACGAACCAAATCTCGCCCATTAAGTTTGCATCGTTCGGCAAACTCGTAGACTGTAGTTTTGGGGCTCGTACTTGTCCATCCTCATCAAAAATCATGGCCCAATCATCAATGGCTTTGAACCAGTAGCGGCTATCAGCAACATTATTGAATATACCAGCAGCAGCCATTGCTTTTGCAATTTCAGCTTTGGCGTTGTAAAGGCCTTTTGAAGCTTGGTTCAACAAGGCAAATACCTGAGCGCTGTGCTTGGCTTCGAGTTCGGCAATCTCTTGTGCCCATTGCTGGCGTAAAGATGCTACCGACAAGCTTGCGTACAATGAGCCTTTGTCTTGTTTGATACTCAACAACTCGTTAAAGTCAAGGTGGCTATTCAACTTGTGTTGTTGGCGAACCAACAAATCGTACAAATAAGCGTTGCGGCCATCTAAATTATGGACCGATGCGCCCATTGAATTAGGAGCACCTAATTTGCTGATGGTACCCAAACTGCCGTGGGCTTCAATATGATTTTGATTGTAAGCCGTAGTATTGTTTTTACCAGCATCCCGGCCTTTAGAGCCACTTTGTGCAGGATTTTGTCCATACGTTCCAATACCGTTTGCACTTCCGTCTACTTTAGGGTTAGTACTGTTTTGAGCTGTACTATTAGTATTAGATAGTTGTTGTTGATCTTGTTTTGCTTGGCGAAGTTCTTGCCAGTCATTGTATACATAAGTAGCCAACATACTTACCACGAGCACAGCAGCTATGCCAGAAAGCATAGAAAGCGTTTTGCCCAGCATTGGGTTTAGCGGTAGCCTTTGGCTAATGTATTGCCATACTCTAGCCGAAGGGTTAGCCTCAAAACCTCCAAGCCCTTTCTTGAAAGTTTCGTCTATTTGCTCGTTATCCAGAGACGACTTGATCTCCGACCACATTTTTTGTGGTGGCGGAGCCTCGAAGTCCCGGAACTTGTCGGCAAACAAGTCGTCAAAATTGTTGTTCATGTCCATAATTTACCGCTCTCTCAACATTTTTTGTAATAAGCCCCTAGCGCGAGCTAGCTGCGATTTAGATGTTCCTTCTGAAATGTTCAATAGCTCAGCTATTTCTTTGTGCGAGTATCCTTCAACGACGTACATGTTGAACACCGTACGATAGCCTGGGGATAGTTTCTGAATCAGGTTTAATAAATCTTTAGTAGAGAGTTGGGACCACGTATCGTTTACGCTTTCTGAAGTATTTTCTGGTTGGTTTGTTACACCAAGCTCGTCGAACTTAAACGCTTTACGGAAATGTTCTATAGCAGTATTAACGAAAATTCGTTTCATCCAACCTTCGAACGATCCATCTCCTCTAAACTTGTGGATGTTGTGGAAAATCTTCACGAACCCTTCCTGCAAGATATCTTCTGCCGTGTGGTAGTCAGAAGCATACCTCAAGCAGATACCGAACATCTTTGGCGAATAATAGCTGTAAAGCGCTTCTTGTGCAGAGCGTTTACCGGCTACGCATCCATCAAGGATTTCTTGCTCGGTCGAGTTAATGTTGATTGTCGTTGTGGCCATCCCATTACAGCTAGCGAACTAGCCTTGGTTTGAGTTTAAGTTTTTGAGGTAGGCTACCAGCCGCTCGACGGCTTTGCCGCGATGACTGATAGTAGCTTTCGTTTTCTTGTCAAGTTCGGCGAAGGTCTGGGTAAACCCTTCCGGTATAAAAATAGGGTCATAGCCGAAACCATGTTGCCCTTTTTTTGCGCTGGCTATTTGTCCTTCACACACCCCTTCAAATTGGGAAACCTTACCATCAATGACCAAGGCTATCACCGTTTTAAAACGTGCGGAGCGAACGTTTTGTCCATCGAGTTCTGCCAATACCTTGTTCATATTGGCTTCTGGGTCTTTACTGTCGCCAGCATAACGGGCCGTGTAAACACCTGGCCTGCCATCTAGTGCGTCAATAATTAGCCCGGTATCTTCTGCAAAGCAGTTTAAACCATAATGTTCGTACACGAACATCGCTTTTTGTACAGCGTTACCCTCAATGGTATCTTGGTCTTCTGGAATTTCTTCGTGTATGCCAACTTGTGTCAGGTTTTCGAAATGGTAAATACCTTCCAGCATGTCAGCAATTTCAACAACCTTGTTGGGGTTGTGTGTGGCGAAGACCAATTTTAGCGTATCCATCTTAAACTTGGAAAATGTGTTTTAAAGCTAGCCATAAGGCTTTTTTGAAATCTTGGTTTGCTTGAAGTAAATCCAAACCTTGTGAAAATACAATCTCGCTGTTTTTCCACTTGAAAGGGTGGTTTAACTTCACTTGTAGCTGGAAGTTTAATTCATGCGCTTCAAAACCAAAAACAAACACTTTTCGTGCGTCTGTAAGTCTTATCATCCTAGCCAAAGGCAGGGGCTGTTCGGTTGATTCATAGTCGTAAATAGCTGAATCTTCCTGTAAGTTACAGTGTACCGCAGCGAAAACTTTTTCCAAAAAAGCAACCTTTGTTGCCCGATCAGAGGAATCGCTTACTTTGAAGACGCACATGATGCCTTTATGGTTGCTTCCACTCCATTTTTTTTCCACAGAATTAGTTTCGGGAAACATGACGAGGTCAAAGTTATAGAGTTCTTCAGGCATCTAGTGTCGAATAAAATTAGGTGTAAATATACGCAAGGCGCAATTTATTCGGAACAAAGATAAGATTTTTTTAGACAGGAGTTAGGAGATAGAAGATAGGAGAGATGAGATAGAAGAAAAACTCATCTCTCCTATCTTCTATCTTCTATCTCGTCTTGCGTGAGCTGCGTGGAGGGCAGCGCCGTAGGCGCTGGTGCAAAGCACGGAGCAAAGCGACCCCCGGAACGGAGCGACCCCCGCGCTGGGTTACCAGCAGCGGGGGGCACGCCCAAATCCTAAAAAAGAACTAAAATTATTGTCCTTGTACTACAAAACGAGTGCTGAGCACTTGTTTTTGGTTGCTTACGCGTAGCATGTACATACCTGCGGGGAGGCTGTTGCCCAAGTCCCAGCTGAGCCATTGCGCACCGGAGAACTGTTCGCCTTCAAAGATACGGGCCAGCACACGGCCCTGCATGTCGATGACGTCAACCTGGGTTTGTCCGCCTTGCTCTAAGGTATAACGGATGTTTAACTCGCCTTCCGTTGGGTTTGGGAATACTTGTAAACCCTCGATGGCAGGTGTAATTTGGCTAAGATTGTTGAACACGGGCGGTACTTGCAGGCGTACATCTGTGTATAAACGGTACTCGCCCGCTTGTAAATTGATGGCTTGGTTCACGTCAGTCACGTTCAGGCTATCCCCGCTCCAGAACTCGTACCACCAGCCGTTATGTTGGAACACAGGGCTATTGTCGCCAGCGGTCATGCCAAAATTACCCACCACGATAACGTTCATGCTGTTGTGGTTTAAGCGGATAGCTTTTTGTGCACCAGCCGGTTGTAGCTGGAAGTTGGTGGTTTCAAAGGCAGGCTCATCAACGCGCAACTTGGCCAATGCAGCATATACATCGTACAGGCGGCGGCGGTTGGCTTGGGTAAAGTAACTCCAACGGATGGGTTTAGGGTCGGTTCTACAGTTGGTATTAATGGTTCCGTTTTGGCAGTAGTTGATGGATACATCGTAGCCTAACTCGCCAAATTGCCAAATCATTTTAGGCCCAGGAATAGGGAAGAAGAAGTTGGCGGCCAATTCTTGGCGGCGTAGCGCCGTGGCCAAGTCGCGGACGTTATAGCCCCCTTGTGTGGCGCCGAAATTTAAATTTTTGTACATCAAGCGCTCCTCGTCGTGGCTTTCCATGTAGCCTACTAGGTGTGGATTGCTCCAGGTACGCGACTGGTACGACATGGCATAGCCAAAGTTCGAGTTGTTGGGATAGCCCATGGTACCTTCGTTGTATGGGTCGGTAGCTTTGCCCCAGAGCATCATGCCATAGTTCGACAGCTCGCGCTCTTCGTTATTGTCGGCAAAGTGCTCAAGTATGACGTAGAAATCAGCATCTGCAGCCCAGCATACATCTGCAATGCGTTTCAAGTTGTTGATACGCGATAGGTCATACTGGCCCCATTGGCCTACATTCGAGCCAGAGTTGGTTTGGGTAAATCCTTTCGAGAGGTCAAAACGGAAACCATCTACACGGAATTCAGTAATCCAGTGGCGCATTACTCGGTCAAGCCAGTTGCGAGTGGCTTGTGATTCATGGTTTACATCGTAGCCCACGTTAAAGGGGTGGCGTTCGATGGGGTTAACCCAAGGGTTATCGGCGGCGGGGCGGTTGTTGGCGGCATCCCAGTAGAGTTGCGCCAGTGGGCTTTGGCCAAATACGTGGTTGTATACCACGTCGAGTACCACGGCTATGCCTCGCGAGTGACATTCGTCGATAAAGGCTTTCAACTGGTTTTTGGTACCGTAATATTTATCCAAGGCCATGTGGAACGATGGGTTGTAACCCCAGCTGATGTTGCCTTCAAACTCTTGCACAGGCATGAGTTTAATGACGTTAACCCCTAGGTTCTCCAGGTAATCCAGGGTGTCTTTCAAGGTTACATAGCTATGTGTACCCAGGAAGTCGCGGAGGTGTAACTCGTAGTAAATGGCATCGGTTTTACTGGGCGGTGTAAAGCTCGTTGTTTGCCAGTTGTAAGGGCTTTGTGCCGTTTGGAACACACCAACAATACCTTGTGTCAAGTTTGCTGGGTACGTGGGCATGTTTGGGAAAGTTGCCGATGTGATGAAGGGGTCGTTCCAGGGGTCGAGTACCAGCTCGCAGTATGGGTCGGCTACTTTGATTTGGCCATCCACATAATATTGGAAACGGTAATATTGGCCAGGGCTCAGGTTATTGAGTTGAATCCACCAGGTATTGCCATCGGTGGAGCGGTTCATGAAATACTGGGTGCTCGGCAGCCAGTCGCTCAGGTCGCTCAGTAAATAAACGTACTGTTTGTTGGGTGCAAACAGGCGTAATACCACCGAGGTTGGGCTCAGGTAGTTAATGCCATCCAATGTGCCGGCGGGAGGGTCTTGCACGTTAACGGAGGGGTTAACCACGTACACAAAACTATCTACAACAGTAGTTGCCAAATTGCTAGCCTCGAAGCGCACCACGTGGTCGCCAGGGGCAGTCACGTTGATGGTATGCTGTAGACTGGTACCATTGCCAGAGGCGATGAGGGTACCATTGTCAAATAATTCAAGATCGGCGGTTACCGAGCTAGCGCCTTCCACGTTGATGGTGCTACCTACGCTAGCAATAAAGCCGTTGCTGGCTGGGCTTACGATGGTGGCCAGCAAATTTGAACTACTCGTATATATAGGTATAAAAATATCACCGCCGCCAGCTGCACGGCCCACTAGGGAGCCCGCTTGGTTGCGGAACACGAAGGCTAGGCCAGTAATAACGGTTCCCCCGGGGATGATTGTATTGTCGTTGTTGTTCGAGTCGTACCAGTCAAACAGCGTTGGGCTGTAGGTCAATGTGTACAAATCAGAGGTGCCAACACGGGTCATAGCCACGCGAGCGTCGGCGGTACCCCAGTTGCCTACCACGTACTGCCAGTTGCCGGCGCCGCCAGTTTGGGTAATTACACCGGTATGGGCATAAACCACGGTACCCGCAGGTAATCCAGCTAGTGCGCCGTTGCCTTGCGAGGCGTCGAAGGTGATGGTCACCTGGTCGGTCTGGGTGGCAAAAATCGGGTTGGTCGTCACCTGTGCCGTGGTTATTTGTACCAGGGCCAAGGATAGAAATAGTAATAGATGCTTCATTTATTTCACTTTTTAGCTAAAGGTTGCAAAATGCTGATTTAGCCAAAGCTAGCTAAATCTCAAAAATATCTAATTTTTTGGGCGCCCCGGCGCTGCGCGCCGTCGGTCCCCTCTGGGGTTCGCTAATCGCTCCGTGCTACGCACCGCGGCTTTCAGCCGCGCCCGCCGGGCACCTGGCGCAAGTGGGAGGCCTATAGGTATACAACTAAAAAAGCCCGCGCAGGGTTTACCAGCGCGGGCTAAATAAGGATTACAATACTGCAAAACAGTTATTAGATTACTCTACAACTACTTTAATGGTTGAAGCAGCTCCTTGTGCGTTGGTCAAAGTTGCGAAGTACATACCAGTTGACAAGCCGTTGCGCTCCAATACTACTTGGTTGCCACGAACGTTCATTTGCTGGCGAACAACTTGTCCAGTCAAGCTAGTCAAGGTGAAAGTGTACTCAGCAGCGTTGTCGTTGCTGAAGCTGATGATAGCCGATTGGCTGAATGGGTTTGGAGAAACTGCCATGCCAAGGTCAAGACCAGCAGTGTTCAAGCCGCTAATAGTAGCACAGCTTTGCCATACGAATGATACATCAACGGTTGAGTTAGCCGCTTGGCCAGACAAGCTCAACACGCGGTTGGTAAAGTTGTCAGGGTTAGTGGTATTGCTCAAGCAAGTGAAATCGCCATTAGCAAACAATGCACCTTGCTCAGCAAATTCGAAAACAGTTCCGAGGGCGTCGGTCCAGTTCCACCATGATCCAAACAAGAATTTGTATTCGTAGTTTTTGCTCAACAAGTTCAATGTAACGGTGTAGATACCGTCGCCATCAGCATCAGTTAATGCAATAGAACCAGGAGTCCAGTCAGAAAAACCAGCGTCGCCGCCAAGGTTACCGGTCATGTTGATACCGTATACTACTGGGCTACCAGAACCGTTAACAGCATCAACTGGAATATCAGCAGCTGTTGGGCCACCGTTCAAGTCAACGCTAAAGTTAACCGTTACAGGAACAAAGTTAGGGCAAGTTACATCGCAGGTGCCAAAACAGTAAGGACCAACAGCTGCTGGGCCACCAGCTACGGTAAAACCGCGGTTACCATTGGTTGCACATGCACCTGGAACACCTTCCCAGTTAGTACCACCTGCACTTTGAACGCGGAATTTAGCTTCGTATGAGCCATCAGGTAAAACTGCAGTACCGGTGTAAACACCGTCGCCGTCGCCGTCAGTCAAGGTTAAAGCATCGCCCCAGTCAGAACCCAGACCAGCAGCGGCAACCCAGTTACCCGTTACGTCAATTGCTGTAAAGCCAGTAGTTGTGCTTGGAATACCTACAGAGAAGGTAACCGTTTGTTGTGCTACAGCAGCAAAGGTGCTAGCTACAGCAAAGAAAGAAAGTAAAAATTTCTTCATGATGAAAAAAGGTTAAAAGTGTGATAATTAGTAAAAGGCTTTGTTTGTAAAACCAGGCAAAATGATTAGTTTGACATGCAAACGTTTGCGCCGCTTGCCCAACTTTTACATACGTTTCGTTAGATTAACAGCATAAAGATACACTAAGTGTAAAAAATACACTAAAAAAAATTGGTTTTTATTTTATTTAGATTCAATCTAAATTTATTAGCAATTGTATTCGCCTTACAGGTATGGTATGTGTCGATTAACGTTGCTTTGTAAAATCACCTGTGGTAGAAAGCTGTTGTTCAAAGTTACCAGATGCTATGATGTGGTAATCTATAAACTTGACCAACAATGCTCGGGGGCATTTTAATACACAACGCTAATATCTTGTAACTAATAATTCACTCTGCTCTCAGCTCTCTGCCATCATAACTAAGCACTGCGGCTTTGCCGCAGTGCTTCCGCGCTAGCTGGCCAAAGCGCCGCCGCGCAGCGGCGGGCCACCAGCGTAGCGCAGGGGCCCGCCGTTCAGGGAGCGCGGCGGACAGCGGCCCCGAACACCGTGAGGGGAAGCGCCCAAAAAAAATATAAATCTTCTAGAAAAAAATTGGATACCTGCGGTAATACCCAAATCAAATTAGGCATAAATGACAGTTATCCAAAAAGTTTTACGCAAAACGAACTTTTTGACTCCAATTGTAGGTTCATCTATCATGCGGGGATTTGTATAACGAGCTAGTAGCCACTTTTTAGCGCAATTTAAACACTTCGCCACATGAGACAGTTAAAAATTACCAACAAAATCACGACTCGTGAAAGCTTGGCCCTCGACAAGTACCTTAATGATATAGGTCGTATCGAGTTGCTCACCATCGAGGAGGAAACCCGCCTGGCTAAACGCATCAAAGCCGGTGATCCCGTTGCCCTCGAACGCATGACCCGCGCTAACTTACGCTTTGTGGTCTCTGTGGCTAAACAATACCAAAATCAAGGCCTCCCACTGTCCGACCTCATCAACGAGGGTAATGTTGGCCTCATGAAAGCCGCTCAACGTTTCGACGAGTCGAAAGGCTTCAAGTTTATTTCTTACGCCGTGTGGTGGATCCGCCAGTCTATTTTGCAGTCTATTGTCGACCACGCTAAAATTGTTCGTCAACCCCTCAATAAGGCCAGCTCATACCACCGTGTAAACGATGCTTACCTCTCGTTTGTACAAGAGTTTGAACGCGAACCGAGCGACGAAGAACTCGCCGACGTACTGGGTGTTCAAGCCCGGGATGTACGCGACATCCTGAAAGGCCGTAGCCAACACGTTTCGGTTAACGCCCCCTTGCGCGAAGATGAAGAAGATTCAGCTACCATCCTCGACATGATGCCTTGCGAGGTGAGCGATTACGCCGATAACGGTATCATGCGCCAATCACTCCGCGAAGAAGTGCTCAACTGCCTCGAAAGTTTGTCGCCTCGCGAGGCCGACGTGGTTTCA
>CAZDVQ010000063.1:0-25137 GCA_964508975.1 uncultured Saprospiraceae bacterium | reverse complement strand
GTTAGGAGTTAGGAGTTAGGAGTTAGGAGTTAGGAGTTAGGAGTTAGGAGTTAGGCTGACAATTTGTGACTCTCTTTCAAGTTAACCTCTGTTTCACGGACAATTATTACCTAATTATAAATAACAAAATAAATCAATTTTTTTTTTTTTATTAAACTTATTCCTTTTGAAACAAGCACCAAGCAGTCAACTATTAACTCATAACTATTAACCCTGAACTACCAACTATCAACTATCAACTACCAACTATGCATTACCGCCAGCATATACAAACAAGTGAGCAAACGCTAGCACAATTAGCCCAGAAAAGTACGCGGATGGGTTTATTGCGCTTTGCCTTGTTTATCGTATTCGTGTTGGTATTGTTCCTTTTGCCCGAGCAACAAGGTTGGGCTTTGACAATAGGCATCGCCATTTTAATCGTCATCGTTTTTGCCTGGGTGATGATTCTGGATAAACGCAACAAATACCGCATGGCCTATTTGCAGCAGTACGTTGTCATTAACCAGCGGGAAATACAGTTGGGAGAACATAATTCAAGTGGCTTGGATTCAGGGAAAAGTTTTTATACTGAAAACCATCCGTATGCCGATGACTTGGATTTATTTGGCGAAGGCTCTTTGTATCAACATTTTAATAGAGCGGAAACTGCTTTGGGCCGAAAACGCTTTGCCCAATATTTAAGCAGGACACCGGAAAGCTTAGTTGAAATTACGGCTAGGCAAGCCAGCGTGGCGGAGTTATCGAGCCAGTTAGATTGGCGACAAGCCTTTCAAACCTACGCGGCGATGAGTCCGCATGACGATACGGCCGTTAAAGGCTTATTAGCCTGGATGGCACAGCCGTCAACGGTGGCAGCCAAATCGTACACCCCCTACCTACTGATATTAGGTCCTATTTATATGACAACGGGTTTAGTACTTGGTTTTGCCGAGTATTTTCCTTGGAGTATCATCACGTTGAGTTGGTTGCCGGGCTTGCTTTATTTGCGCCAGCATTTGACAACAGTGAACGAAACGGTTTTACTCTTAGGCAAGAACGGTGCCTTGCTACGCGGGTATGAAGCCTTAATCAAGCATGTAGAGCAGCACAGTTTCAGCAGCGAAAAGACCAAGCAACTACAAGAAATATTGAGCAAAGACTCGGCCACGCAAGCCATTAAAAAATTATCGTACTACAACAGCCAATTGGATGTGCGGCATAACCCGCTGGCCTTGCCTTTTATCATTTTTACCTTTTGGGACATTCAGTGGTTGTGGCGGATTGAAAGATGGCGTAAGCGCCATGCCCAAAACGTACCCAACTGGTTCATGGCGATAAGCGAATTGGAAGCCTTGAATAGCTTGGCAACCTTGAAATACAACCATCCGGACTGGACTGTTCCCTGCATTGAAGTTGAACCAGCGCTTGCTGCGGCAGAGGTTTTAGCTATCGCGCACAGCAACTACCCTGGAATCAAGGTTGACATTAAGGAGCAAAGTCCCGGCCAGCCTTACCTACAAGGTAGTCAAATTGGCCACCCACTCATTAACCCGGCTAAACGCGTGGATAACGATTTTACACTCTCGGCAAAGCCCCACTTGTACTTAATTACCGGTTCTAACATGGCTGGAAAAAGTACTTTCTTACGCAGTGTAGGTATCAATGTGGTGTTGGCCATGTGTGGCTCGGTGGTTTGTGCCAAAGACTTCAGGACACCAATCCTCTCCGTGTATACTAGCATGCGTACGCGCGATGCTTTGCAAGACGATACCTCTTCTTTTTATGCGGAGTTGAAGCGTTTAAATATCATCATAGAGGCCGTCAAAGCCCAAAGCAACGTGTTGTATTTGCTGGATGAAGTTTTCAAGGGTACCAACTCGCGCGATCAACATACTGGTGCTATGGCCTTGGCCAAGCAACTCTTGGCATACCCTTGTGCTGGGATTTTAGCCACGCACGACTTAAGTATCGGCGAACTATTGGAGCAAAAGCCCCAAGATGTAACCAGTGCTTGTTTTGAAGTTGATCTCAGCCAGGAAGACGAGTTGTATTTCGATTACAAACTCAAGCCCGGCATGTCGAAAAACTCTAGTGCTACCCAGTTGATGCGTAAAATGGGTATTGAGTTTGATCAAAATTAACATCGAGCATGGATTTTAGGCCACATTTATTCATTTTTTTGGGCGTTGCGCCGCTGCGCGTCGCCGCTGTCCTACGGGCTCGCTGTTCGCTCGGTGCTGCGCACTGCGGCTACGCCGCACCCTCCGGCCAGCTAACGCGGAATAGTGATCACTTGTTCGTGTAAATTATCTGATATGCAACACACTGAAATAGCCCTATACAACTACCTGGAACAAAACAGTAGCAAACAACCCGACTTGCTTTACGAACTAGAGCGGGAAACTTGGATTACACAAATGAGCCCACAAATGATCAGTGGTGCCACGCAAGGTAGGTTGTTGAGTTTGTTGAGTAAAATGCAAAAGCCAAAGCGCATTCTGGAAATAGGAACATTTACGGGTTACTCGGCACTTTGTTTGGCCGAAGGCCTCGAACCTGGCGGTGAATTACATACGATTGAGGTAGATGAAGAACTGGAAGATATAATCTTAAAGTACAAAAATAAGTCACAATACAATCCTAATATAACCCTGCACATCGGGAAAGCCGTAGACATTATACCTACGCTTGGAGGACCTTGGGATTTGATATTTTTGGATGCCGATAAGCTAGGGTATAGCTTATATTACGATATGCTGATTGATCAATTAGCACCTGGAGGCATTATTTTGGCCGATAACGTACTTTGGTTCGGCAAAGTTGTAGACAATGCTCAAGATGCCGATACACAAGCACTTATTGCCTTTAACCAAAAAGTAACCCTCGATCCTCGGGTAGAAAATACAATTTTACCCCTCCGTGACGGACTTAGTTTAATTCGAAAATTATAAAATATATCGTCACAGATACAACCATATTTTAGGCTAATTAGTCTTGTGAAATAGATTAATTGTCTAAGTTTGTGTTGTGGTTCACACTTTTCGGTAATGTCGCATGGACAAGATGCAATTTACTGCGCCACAACAAGCTAAGACAACAGCAGAGACAACAACAGTAAGAGAGAATTTTAGTAGCTTTCCCCAAGTAAACTCTAAAGTAGTAGTATGTACCTTAATCTATCGCTCAAAAAGGCGATACCTATTGTATTGGGTATCTGCCTAAGCCTACCTTTGTGGGCAAACAACGAATTTGGCTCATGTGATGAATATATTGCACGATTCAAAGACTTAGCCATCGCCGAAATGCAGGCAACAGGCATCCCCGCAAGTGTTAAATTGGCACAAGCGATACTCGAATCTAACCACGGGAATAGTTCCTTAGCTAAAAACGCCAACAACCACTTTGGTGTAAAATGCAAAGAAGAATGGTCCGGCGCCAAGTTTTACCACAAGGACGATGATTATGTAAATGGCGTTTTGGTGCCTTCTTGCTTTCGGAAATATAGTAGCCCCGAAGAATCCTTCCACGACCATTCCATGTTCTTGACCACCCGCCACTATTACACGGCACTTTTCCAAAACGAACCATTCGATTATAAAAGTTGGTGTCATGGCCTCAAGAAAGCTGGCTATGCTACCTCGAAAGATTACGACAAAAACCTCATCCGGATAATCGAGAAGTATAAACTCGACCGATTCGATAAAATGTCGGCTAGGATTATCCCAAGGCTCCAAAATATGAAGGTTAAAAACTTTAAAAATGAGACTGACCCCTTCGGTAGCACTGGTGGTACCCTCCAACTAAGCGACGAAATGTTCTATACCGCTTATTTTAACGTGCCAGCCGACCGTAATACCTTCAAGGTAAAAGGCCTTAAAGCCAGTTTAATCAACGATAAGCAAAGTCTCGAAATCGTTTCGCTCAAATCTGGTATCTCAATGCGCAAGCTAGAACGGTACAACGATTTTTCTGAAACCAACCAAGCAGGACCAGGTATGATCTGTTTCCTGGAGCCCAAAAAAAGGAAAGGCAATCCTAAAATCCACCAGGTTCGACCAGGTGAAACCATCTGGATGGTTTCACAGTTTTATGGTATTCAACTCAAAACACTGTTGAACGACAACCACATTAAAATTCACGAAGAAGTACTGGCTGGCGAGAAGTTGTATATTTTTAAACCTGCCCCCCACACACCCCTTACTTGCAGCCGCAACGATAAGGTAGCGGAACGCGAATATGTTGGTTCGCAAATCCTAGAGGCAAGCCCAGCACCCATAATCCCCCAAGGAGAATAAACCAACCAGGGCCCGCGTTAGCTGGCCGGAGCGTGGCCGCGCTCCGCAAAAGGAGCATCGCGACGGCGTGAAGCGGCCAGCCCGTAGGGCCAAGCGCACAGCGCGCGCGTAGGACAGCGGCGGCGCGTAAGCGGCGCAACGCCCAAATAATCAACATCAAAGGCTGGTTAACCCATAACTCAGGGTTAAATATTTAAAACCTATACAGGTTTAGGGCTTCCCCATATATGCTCGTTAAGGCCTGAACCTCAATGTTTAAAAAAAAAATAGCAGCTCAAAGCAGCAGTCTAGAACAGGCTGCCGTTATATAAGTGTTGCACTCAGTTTTACGGAACATTCCGAACATACAGCGCCGGCTGGAGGAAACTCCAGCCGGCATTTGTTTCACTTAAATTTCTTCGCATGAAGCATTAAGTACTTAATTTTCGCTATTATTACTGCATCATATGGACATTGCTTTGGAACTGGCAGAACATAAACAGGAACACGATATCATCAGCGCTTGCCTTAAAGAGGAACGTTGGGCTCAACAGAAGCTCTACGAGTCTTACTATAGCAAGATGATGGCGGTATGCCTGCGCTATGCCAACAGCCACGAAGATGCCCGCGATATCCTCAATGAAGGCTTTATTAAAGTGTTTAGGTACTTAGACCGTTACCAGGTAGGCACATCCCTCGATTCTTGGATCCGCCGGATTATGGTTAACGCTTCTATCGACTTTTACCGTAAATCAATCCGCCACCGAACCGAAGACATGGAATGCGCCTACGCTGAATCCGCTGAAGGCGAAGACGCCATCAGCATGTGTTCTGCCGAGGAAATCATGAAAGCCGTGCAAACCCTCCCGCCCTCTTACCGCGCCGTGTTTAACCTCTATGCCATTGAAGGTTACTCGCACAAGGAAATTGGCGATTTACTCAACATCACCGAGAGTACCTCGCGGTCAAACCTGGTTAAAGCCAGGGGCAAACTGCAAGAAATGCTCGCTCACCTCAATAAAGTACGACGATAATCCAGCTCTACAGCTAATCATATGGAACAGAACAAAACAGATCAATTAATCCGCGAGGCGCTTGGGCAATACGATGTGCCCTTCGATCCCGACGCCTGGAAGCAGTTTGAGCCTATGCTCAAACGAAAGCGCCGTCCTTTTGGCTTCTTCTGGAAGCTTAAAGGCTTCGAGTTCTTGCTTGTGTTGGCCGCCGTTTTTACCTATTTCAACTTTGCTAACCACAAGGCCATGGGTAATTATGACGCCCAAAAACAACAAGCTAGCCTGCCCGATGGCGCTGCGAACCGTACACCAGCAGTTTCCGACTTGAACCTGGACCACGCTGCTACAGACCAAGTTGCATCCAACCAAGCTTCTGCTACAACTAAAACGCAGCCCATTGCAACAGGTGATAACTCCTCGGATAGCCATACTGCAAATACTGGCCGTAATTCCTCAAACCTTAACGCTAAGGCTTCTACTAGCACGCTAGCCAATAACCTTTTGGTTACCAAAGCTGCCTCAAAATCGGCCAAAAACAACACTACAGGCAAGCGCCAAAGCACTAGCGCTTCTGGAACATCTGGGCCTAATACGCCCCAAGCTGTCCAAACGGCAAACCAAAACAATACTCCAGCAACAGGTACTTTCCTCGATATTATCAACACGGCTTCAACTAACCCCAACGCTTCTAATCCACAAATAAACCAGCCGACCAGCCTCGAGCGTATCATTGAAGATCCTGCCTTTGCCTTTGAGTTTTTGAAGAACTATACCGTGCAAGACATCGTTCAACCTATGTCAAAAGCATCAACGGTACGTAAACCAAAAGTACCCAAACCCTTCAAAAAGGAATTGCGTTATGGTGCTTTGTTCTCGGCCGACATCAACAGCCGCTTCAACCCCAAACGTAGCAGCATGGGTTTTGCCCTCGGTGCTAATGTTGAAGGCAGGGTTGCCCACCGCATTGCTTTCGAGCTCGGCTTAACTTACTCCATGAAACGCTTCGTGGATGGGCCCTACACCTTGCTTCCCACTGGCCCCGAGCCTATTATTTACGATCGCATGATTGAAAATATCAGCACGGTTTACCATCAGTTTGAAGTGCCGCTAACCGCCCGTATCGATGTAATCCGCAATGATAAATGGGGCCTTTACCTCTCTGGCGGTGCCTCTGCTAATTTCTTGGCGGTGAATAACTACCTGCGCGACCGTACCATGTACCTCGGCAGTGCCGGCCTTAGCTACTCTACCCGCGAGCGTAGTGCCAACGAAAATGGCTTGTTCCAAGGTGGTACCATGCAGTATAATTTCTACCCGAGTGCCATCATGGGGCTAGGAGTTGAGCATGCCGTGGGCCCAAAAATGGCCTTCTATGTACAACCAACTTACCGCTTAGCATTGACCGATTTTGGTGCCAATCAACAACGCACCGGGGTATTCTCTATGGTGTTGGGCTTGCGTTTTAGCACCAAAAAATAAGAAGCTCTTTAGGCTTTTCAACGTAAAATCTTTAAAGCCACTCAAGCTGTTTGTTTCCTTGACAACAGTTTGAGTGGTTTTTTTATGGCCTATTTCGAGCGTACAAGCCATTTTATGTGGCAAATCAAGCAGCGCCTGAACAATATTAATTGCGCTATGTTTGGATATATCTAAGTTACAAACGATCGTTCCTTTTTATTTTTTTGGGCACGTCGGCTTAGGCGGATAAACCGCCACGCCGTCGCTACGCTACAGGGCTCGCTGGCGCTCGGCCGCCTTCGGCGTCTTACAGCAGCTAGGCTGCTGTAACCCTTCCGCATCGCTCGTGCAGGGGCACGGCATGGTCATATTCGCGTGAGCGATGTGGAGCCGTGGCCAACCGAAGGGCGGCCAGACCAAGCCGCCGCAGGCGGTGAAGGGCCGAGCGACAGCGAGCGGCGCAACGTAGCGACCCCATGAGCTGCACCGCAGCGTATGGGGGCACGCCCAAAACATCCCAATTATCCAACAACTCAACCAACACGAATGAAAGCTGCCAATTACAAACTCATTGATAATCGCGTAACCTTTGAAGATTTTGACGACGACCACTTTGCCAGTAGCCTCGACACGCCTATGCGCGACGATGCTTTCGAGTTGGACGACGAAGAAAAAATTGATCAAATTGAGGCGCATTTCGAGAAAATTCTCGAAATTCTAGGGCTTGACCTCAACGATGATAGCATTGGTGGTACTCCTCGCCGGGTAGCCAAGATGTATGTTCAAGAAATTTTTAAAGGCTTGAACCCAGAGGCAAAACCAGCCATTACCTTGTTTGAAAACAAGTACCAGTACCGCCAGATGCTGATTGAACGCAATATCCCGCTGAGTTCAACCTGCGAGCACCACTTCCAACCTATTTACGGTGTGGCCCATATCGCTTATTTTTCTTCTGGCAAAGTAATCGGCTTGTCAAAACTCAACCGTATTGTTGATTATTACGCTCGCAGGCCGCAGGTACAAGAACGCTTGACCCGTCAAATTGGCGAAGAGCTCAAGCGCGTACTCAAAACCGAGGATGTGGCCGTTTATATCGATGCTAGGCACATGTGTGTATCGCAACGCGGTATTCAGCACCAGGGCTGCAGCACCATTACCACCGATTTCAGCGGTAAGTTCCTGAATGAAAATGTACGGAAGGAGTTTATGCAATCCATTGCAACTCCGGAAGTTCCACGGTAAATTTAGCGCCACCCATAGCACTTTCATCAACCCAAATGTTACCGTCCATCGCTTTTACGATGGTAGCAGAGATGAACAAACCTAGTCCATTACCTTCCGGTTTGCCGCTCTCTTGGTCATTGATTTGCGTGAAACGGTCAAAAATAATTTGACGCTTTTCGGGGGGCACCCCTTTACCATTATCAGATACCTCCACACGGACCTTATCGTTTTGCTTGTACAAGCGGAGTACGACCTGGCCGTTGGTTGGTGGGCAAAATTTGCCAGCATTCGACAGCAAGTTGAGTATAACTTGTTTGAGTTTGTCAATGTTGCCGTGTACATAAATCTGCGTTTCGCTTAAATCGAGCTGCGTTATGATATTGCGTTCGCGATACCACTGCGTTACCGATTGAACGGCCTCTGCTACTACCTCGTTGATGATGACCGGCTCTAGCGGTATGTCTTCTACCGTATCAGATTGCAGCTTCTCCACGTCTAGCACCTGGTTGATCAATCGGGCTAACCGCTCAGATTCTGAGACGATGATGGATAAAAACGACTTCCTTTTATCGCTATCCAGGCTATCATCCTCCAACAAAATGCGCGATAATGATTTGATCGAAGTCATCGGGGTGCGCAATTCGTGCGTCACGGTAGAGATAAAGTCGTTTTTCAACTCATCCAACTGGGTTAAGCGCAAGTTGGCCGACCGGAGCTCTTGCGTGGTGCGCTCCAATTCCTTTGACTTCAACTCTAGCTCACGGCTATACCGAACAATTTGCTGGGTTTGGTCGAGCAACGACATTACTTCCTCCAAGCCCAAGGTCTCTTCCTGGGTTATAGAGGCCATGATAATGCGCGATGAAGCCGAGCCAATCGCCCCGGTTAGAAGATTTTCAGCATGTGAAACAAAGGCTTCGTCGGCTGTTTGAATCTCATTGAGCTTGAGTTTACGAGCCATCGCATACTCATCTAATAACCAAGAAGCCCGTGTCTCGCCCAGGAAGCGGTTCAACACCATCCGGATATCACTGACCTTAGCTGAGCGGCGTAGCAAACCCACTTGGTTTTGTTGTCCGGCATACTGGTATACATCTACAAATAAATTGGCTTGCATTTGCGCTGTTGCATTGCTAGTGCTGTATAATGAGCCTCCAATAAAAAAGCCCAGGTTAAAGAACATGCTCCAGAATACAGCATGGGTAATTGGGTCTAAACCTTCTAGCCCAAACAGTGCATGCGGTCGTAGCAGTGAAATACCAAACAAGCCATCTTGCATTAAATCTTGAGATATAAATCCAGCTTCTACCAGGTTGGGTATAGGCAAAGTAAATGCCCAGATAATAAAACCTGAGCTTAAACCCAAAATGGCGCCTAGCCGGGTTGCTCCTTTCCAATACATGCCAATTAAGGCTGCTGGTGCAAATTGAGCCACTGCCGTAAAGGAGATTAATCCAATAGACACTAGGGAGTATTTTGTACCCACTAGCTTGAAGTAGCCATATGACAACAGCATGACCACGGCGATGAATAAACGACGCAGGTTCAGGATTCTGTCGGATAGGTCATAATTCGACAAACGCTTTACGCTTGGTCCCCGAAGTAGAAACGGCATGATTAAGTTGTTGCTGATCATGATACTCAAACCGATAGACGACACGATGACCATACTCGAACCGGCCGATAATCCTCCGATGAAGGCAAAGGTTGCTAGCCATTCTTGTCCAAACAACAAGGGTAAGTCCAACACGAATGTATCTGCCTCAACAATGCCGTTTGGGAAAATGAGCAATCCTCCTGCGGCAATGGGTAGCACGAAAATATTGATAATCAACATGTACAACGGGAAGAGCCACATGGCTTTGTTTACATGCCCGATAGATTGGTTTTCCACTACAGCGATATGAAATTGCCGCGGCAACATCAAGATGGCCGTCATCGAAATGAAGATAAGTACAAACCAATTTACGGGACCTATACTATCGTGTAAAAACATGTTCGATATCTCAGGCAACTTGGATACGCGCTCAAAAATATCGGCGGCACCATCAAAAAGTACATAGGTAACGAAGATGCCCACCGATAAAAATGCCACCAACTTCAATATAGATTCAAAGGCGATGGCGGCTACCATGCCTTCATGCCTTTCGTTGGCTTCTAGCTTACGGGTGCCGAATAATATCGAAAATAAGGCTAAAACGATGGTTACGTAAAAGGCCGTATCGTAATAAAAACTGCTGTAATGTGCCGATGCCGTAGCCGATGTACTTGCACCATGGCTAAGAATCTCAAAACTAAAAACAATAGCCTTGAGTTGTAAGGCAATGTAGGGTATAATGCCTAATACGGCAATAAGGGTAGCAATGACGCCCAATGCCTCGCTTTTCCCGTAGCGAGCCGAGATAAAGTCGGCCACGGAGGTTATCCTTTGCGCTTTGCTGATCGTAATCATCTTGCGCAAGAGCATAATCCACAAAGGGGCGCTTAAGGTGGGACCTAAATAAATAGGTAAAAAGCCAATACCCGACGATGCCGCACGACCTACCGAACCGTAATAAGTCCAGGCTGTACAGTAAACGGCCAGCGATAAAGCATAAATATATGGGTTGGTTACCAGGCTTTTACCTTTGCTAGTACGTCTATCGGCCCAATAAGCTATGGCAAAAAGCAATAGCAAGTAGGCAAGCGATATGAGTATAACTAAAGGATAACCCAAGGTATGTGCTGTTTAATCGGTTTGGTCTTCTACTTGCCCGTCAATCTGCTCGTTCAAACCTTCGGTTAGTCGCCGCACCAAGTAGAATTCTTGGAAAAATTCCGCCCCAATCACACGTACAATGGTGTAGGCAGGAATAGCCACCACCATGCCTATGATACCGCCAAGTTTGGCCGCAATCATGATCACCAAGAATATCTCTAATGGGTGTGCGTGTACCGAACGCGAGAAAATAACGGGTTGCAAAACAAAGTTATCGAGCATCTGAACAAAGGCAAATACACCTGCAACTTTGATAACCAAGGGCAAGGTGTGCTCGTAAAAATTAGCATCCATGTTGGAGGCTAAGGTTAATACGATACCAAAAACCGCACCTATGATGGGGCCTACATAAGGAATCACGTTGATGATAGCAGCAAACAACGCAATCAAAAGGGCATTTTCCACGCCAAAGATGCTTAAACCGATCAAGGCTACCACCGTTATGATGGAGATTTGGATTAGAATACCCAAGAAGTAACGACGCAATAAAATACGGATTCGGGTCATCACTTCTCGCACGTCTTGGTCTAATTTCTCAGGTAAGGTACTGACAACGCCTTTCAGGAACAAGCCTTCCTCTTTCAAAAAGAAGAACAATATAAAAACGATTGAAGCGATTGCAATCGATATACTGCCCAACAGGCCAATCAAATAGCTAAACAAGGAGGGAATCTTCGCCGGGTTGATATACGAGTACAGTTTTTTCTGCATCTTCTCTAAAGGGGTATCGCTGTCCTTGACCAAAGCCGTTGAATCGGTTAGGTTTAACCCGTCGCCCATTGCCCGGTTTTCCACAATGTTGATGTTCAAGGTAATGTTGGTCCGGGTAAAAGTATCGCCTTTGGCCAATGCAAAGGAATCTACTTGTACCAACATGCTGCGCTTCACAATATCGCGGTCATGTATGTTCGAGTTGGCCAAGGTTGAATCTATAAAAGAACCGTAAGCACTGGTGTCTTTTTTAGGAGCCTCCTCATGGTAATTAGAGTAGGCTCCTTCCATTAAACCAAGCTCTATCATCCGGTCGTTAAGTTTAGATATAGGCTCATCCAAACTTTTCGACAAAGCGGCATAGTTTACTTGCCGTAAGGTGTTGGCTTGTTTAATCACCAAGGGTACTATGGCATAAATCACTACCGATACAATGAGGAAATACAATCCAATGACCATAACGGCCCGCACGGTATCGCTGAGCGCTTTTCCTTTTACTTTTACTTTCCCCAAGGTGCGCATGATGGGTTGGCCTAAGAGCGCAAGCACCTGTGCTATAATGATATATACCACTAGGTCGCGGAGATAATACAAAATGAGCAACACCACGAATATGGTGAGGCCAATACCGATGTAACGGTATATTCTTGGGGAAAAAATCATAAGCTATTTTCGGTAAAAATGAACACCGGCACCATACACCCAGCCTTTGCGGCCGTCAACGGTGATGATTTCTACCCAGGGCTCCCTATATTCTTTGCCTTCTAGTTTAACCGTGGTAGGATTGGCTGAACGACCTGCATAAAAAGCAACTACGTCCTTGCGCAAAATACCAATGGTAACGCTGTCGAGGCTTGGACCACGCCTTATTTTAAGGCTGTCCATCACCACGTAAAGGGGCAATTTACCGTTGAGCGATGCTGGAACATTGCTCGTTGGTTCAATAACGGGAACTGGGGCAGGGGCTGGTGTTGAGGTGGTTTGGGTTACGGCTGGATTAACTTGTGTGCTGTCTGTACTGTTTTCGGCTGTTTTAGATTTACCACAATTCGAACATTTTGAAAGTGCATAAATCATGAAAATGGCCGCAATCACCACTAGGGCAACACGGTCTAAACGGGTGTTTTGCATACAATTGTTGTCTTGGTTACCTAATGCTCTTAACCGCCTTTTCGAAGGGTCTCGAGCAGGCAGGCTTTGCAAAAATACGCTTTTCCTGTTTTCGCGTGCTCATGTTGCAAAATCTCGTACTCTTTTATTAGCCTAACATGGTTTTCAATGGCAGGTACGGCAAAGACAGATACAGCCCAAAGCAAGGCCCCGGTAAACAATAAATATAGCTTAAACCCGCGTGGTGCCTTGGTTTCCTTGGGGTCTAACAGTTGAACAACTCTATGTTTGAGGATGCTCCCACCTAGTTGGCGAGCCAATGTATTTATTTGTTTTTCTTTCATAGAAACCAATAGCACGGCGTAACTTTTGGCATCGCCGGTGTGGGCAACCGTGTACTGGTCGGCTAAAATTTCTGAAATCAAGTTTAGCTCCGCCCGGATATAATAAAATACAGGGTTCAACCACCAAACACTTTTAATCAACTCGAGGAAAATACCTAGCCAGGTATCTTTATGCAGCAAGTGGGCCGTTTCATGCAACATGATGGCCTGCCGCTGGTCATCGGGTAAAGCATCCAGTGCTTCTGACCACACGATGTATTTACGCCAAAGGCTAAAGCTGCTCACCGGAAAAGGCTTTACTGGATACAATAAGGTGTAATAAACCCCACCAAATCGTATCCGTTCACGACGGCTGCTACGCACCAACCAAACCAAGTAAAGTAATTTAACCAACAGCTCCAGCAACATAATTACAGACACGAGCGCAAAGCCCAACAGTACCCAATAGCCGTAATCAATGATAAAACTATATACCGGGTGCGGTTTAAACACTACTAGGTTGGCTTTTTGTAATACTTCACAATGACAAAAATCACCGCTGTTTTCAGCGGCTTCGTAACAGGACACCAGCTCGGGGTCGTTGATATCAACAACGTTTAACTGGCTGGTAAATCGTTTCACGGCAGCCTCGTAACGGTCTTGCTCGGCACTCACGTACCAGTCTGGCACCTCGCTTACATGCGGGAGCGCCAAACTCAAAAACAGGATGCCTAGCAAAGCATACTTGCGTTGCAATGGCTTCAAGTGGGGTTTCAGGTAAAACAAGTACGCAATGAAACCCAAGGTAGACAGCAAAAATGATACGACGAGCAATTGTGCCATGCGCTACGATTTTTCTTGGATCAACTTTTTCAATGCTTCAAGGTCACTTGGCGAAATGTAGTCTTGGTCCACCAAGGTCGACACTAAACTAGCTGCCGAACCCGAAAACACGTGTTCAACGGCGTTGGCGATAAATCCTTTCTGGTAGGTTTCTTGGTCCACAACAGCAAAATACTCGTGGGTCCGGCCATAAGCTTTATGGCCAATAAACTCCTTCTCCTCCAGGATGCGTACAATCGTCGAAATGGTGTTGTAAGCCGGTTTTGGCTCCTCGTCCCATTCCGTGAGCATGTCTTTCACGAAACATCGTTCCTTTTTCCAAAGAATCGACATCACTTTCAGCTCTAGTGGTGTAAGTAAACGTTTCATAATGCAATCGCTGGTCAAATGTACCCCAGCTTATTAACGGGTGATGTGAAGTAACTGCTGTGCGAACTCAATCAAAGAATAGAAATCCTAAGCTCAAAAAATCATTTATCATTTCATCCTTTGTCGTTTATTCTTTTTGGGCGCCCCGCCGCTACGCGGCGGCGGTCCCTTCCGGGGTTCGCTGTTCGCTCCGTGCGCGTTGCGCACCTGCGCCTGCGGCGCAGCCCTCCAGGCACCTGGCGCAGAACCAGTGGCGTAGCCACTGGTTTAACGATGAACAATGAACGGGAGTATCTCTGTTCTAAAAACAAAGATATAGTTTTTTAACTAAAAGTTTCGTTATAGCGTGAAATTAATTTTTTAGCGAGTCGATTTTCGTATTGTCGACAGGTGCTTTTTGCATATAATCATCCTCGTATTCAACGGTCCAGCCAGCAGCTTCAGCAATGAACTCGATGAGTTTCATTTTTTCGCGAGCGCTCTTAATGGCGCGTTCCCGCAGGAGTTTGCCGCCTTTAAACAATTCGGCAAAAGTTTTTTCGTATTGATTTTGCAGCAACAACTCTTGTGGGTTGGTGGGCACATAAGGTTTATTCTGCACCACGTACTCGATATATTTTTTAGCGGTACGGTTAATGTTGGTCAACTCCTCGGCATCGAAGGAGTTGAAGAGGCCTTCTTGTAAGTCGTAATAGCTAAGGTCGTTATCCACGGCAATGACCTCGGGGTCGGGCATTTTACCTATTTTAATCACCTTGCGGGTTTGGTCGGCATCAATTTTCAGTTTTGATAAATCGAAACCAACGGCTACCTTCGACTTTACCTTGACGATGGCCTGGCGCTGGAATGGCCCAAAGTCAAACCAGCGGTAGTCTTTATAGGTTAGCATGTTCGAGAAATCGCCTTCAACCGTGACCAGTTTGGCTACATCGCGAATTTGCTCGAGCACCACGGTCGAATCCATGGCTGTGCGGTGGCCAGAGCTCGACAAGTAAGCCCTGTACCCCAATACCCCGAGGATAATCCCGAGGATAACGAATAAAGAAGCATTGAAGACCTGGCGCATAAGCAATACTATTTTTTAACGATAACGGCAATCTGGTAAAAATTATTCACGGCGCCCAACAATTCATACTTGAGGTAAAAAGCGTCGACGAATGATTTGAAGGCCAAAAACTCGCTGTTTGGGACGTTAAACTCGTCAAAAAGTATCACATCACCTTCGTTGAGGTAAGGTGCTAAGGTGCCCAGTACAAATAGGGTGGCGCTGTACAAATCGGCATCCATGTGGATGATTTTGCGTTTACCGTCGTTGATGGGGTGTGTTTTGATAAAATCGTACAGCGTATCTTGGAACAAACCTTTTACAAACTCGTGGCGACTGTCGTCGATGCTTGGCACATTGGCGATCATGGCACCCTTTTTAAACATAGGGCCCCAGTTTTCGGGTAAACCCTCGAACGTATCGAAACCGTAGAAACGGGAATCAGGGTTTTGGTTGTGTTCGATCCACCAGCGGAAAGAAAACCCGTGCGACACGCCGAACTCGAGGTAATGCACGGCCTCGTTTTGGAGGTTTTGGGTTTTAATCACGTGTTCATACAGGCCATAACGACGATTATGATCGCGGCCAGGGGTATAAAAATCGTTGAAGCTAGCTTCTCCTTTATGTTTTTGAATCCAGCGGCTCAACTCGAGCAGGTTTGACAAGAACAAGAGCGGGCGGCTCAAGAACCCAAGCCAAACGCCTGGTGCAAGCAGTAAAATGAATCCTTTTAAGAAAGCATTGGCCTTGATGAGGATTTGTTTCATCGGGAAAATAGTAGTTTTAAACCGGTAGGGTTATTACAGGATAATAAATGAGTGCAAGCCTTTGCGGCCTGTTGCGCTAGGCATGCGAAGGGCAGCCGCGCAGCGGCTGGTGCCGAAGGCACCGAGCGAACAGCGAGCCCGGAGCACGCCGGCGGCGAAGCCGCAGCGCCCTAAAAAATTAAAAAATATAATGTTCCAATATAAAGGCTACAGCACCGCCAATAAAGCCCAAGAAGGCCAGCCAGCTGATATTTTTCAAGTACCAGATGAAGTTGATGCGTTCCATGCCCATGGCTGCAACACCTGCTGCGGAGCCAATGATGAGCATGCTACCGCCAGTACCGGCAGAGTAGGCGATGAAGTGCCAAATGTCGTCATCCATTGGGAAAGAGTACATACCCATGCTTGCAGCCACAAGCGGTACGTTATCTATGACAGCCGAGAGTACCCCGAGCAGGATGACCACGATGTTTTGGTTAGGCACCACGCGGTCGAGCAAACCAGCCAATGACATCAGTAAGCCTTCGTGTTGACCATCGGCTGTCATTACGGCTACCGATTCAAGCCCTGCAACACCTAGCAAGATACCTAGGAAAAATAGGATGCTCGACATCTCGATGCGTGATAAAGCATGGTGTGCGGTGTATTGGTGTTTATTTTCAATGTGTTCGCCTGGGTGGATGTATTCAGAGATCAACCAAACCACGCCAAGGCCAATCATCATGCCCATGTATGGGGGGAGGTGCGTAACGGTTTTGAAAATGGGTACAAAAATTAATGCGCCTAGGCCGGCGATAAGCATAATTTTGCTCGAATTAACTTTTTCAGCATCCTTGGCGGCATCAAAATCTCGGCTGGAGGGTGTGATATTCCCTTTCATATAAGGCATGAACGACATGATGACCACCGGAATGATTAAACACACAATAGATGGTATAATAAGGTATTCCATCAGGCCAACGGTAGAAACTTTTTTACCAATCCATAGCATCGTGGTCGTCACGTCGCCAATGGGCGACCAAGCACCACCTGCGTTAGCGGCGATGATGACTATGCAGACAAAATACATTCGTTCCTCTTTATTGGGTACCAGCCTGCGCAATAGCGATACCAACACGATGGTGGTGGTCAGGTTATCGAGTACAGCGGAAAGGAAAAATGCCAAGATGGATACAATCCAGAGCATGGAGGTTTTCTTGTTGGTACGGATACGGTTGGTGATAACCGAAAAGCCTTTGTGGAGATCGACCAACTCAACGATCGTCATGGCGCCGATAAGGAAGAAGAGAATTTCGGCTACCTTGCCCACGTGATGCAGGAGCGTTGGCTCCCACTCGGCGAGGTGCGGATGACCATCAACCATATGAACAACTGGAAGGTGGAAGGTGGTAATAAGCGCCCAGATGATAGCGCCCATCAAAAGCGCTGGAATGGTTTTATCGAGCTTGAGTGGGTGTTCGAGTACAATTGCCAAGTATCCGATGACAAAAGTCAGTGCAATTACGGTTATCATGAATTTTTATAGTTAAGTAGGATGCAAATTTCGCAAAATAATTGGGAACGTAGCTTTATATTTTCATTAGATTTCTGAAAAGAGGAAATAAAAAAATAATTGGCCAAAATGTAACCTTTGAGGCATATTCCCGTAATTTAATGCGTGCTTTGTTGAAAAAGTTTTTACATTTGCACAAAGAAGTTCTGTTTACTATGGACATTTTGTTGAGCATTAAAGTAATTATGGTGGGTTTACTCTGGATAGTAGGCTACTATGCCTTTCTAGGCTTGCTGATGCTCTACTTCCCAATTCCACAGTTGTACGCGGTTAAACAATTTCTTTCTCGCAGGGCTTCACGCCGGATTTTGAGGAATGAAAAAAACGGTATGGCGGTTTGGGAAAAGTCAAAATGGATTATCAAATGGCTGGGCTACATTACAATTTTCGCTATTTTAGCCTTTTACGGATGGTCGTTATGCTGGTTTTTAGAACAGCAATTTAAATTAGAGATTCAGCAAGACTATCCACTCTTCCTTGCAGCCTTAGCCATTCCGATACCCTTACAAATAATCATAGTACGGCATTTACTCAAACACAAACCACACAGTCCGATGATACTCGGGCGATAAAATTAGCTAAAACAAACACCCCATCCCCCTCAAATACATGGTTATGAAAAATAATTTACTTTGGTTCGTTTTGTTCTGCATCGCAGCAATTACCCCAACAATCGTTGAAGCTCAGATCCCAGAAGAATCTCGTCGCCGTCGCGACTTGGAAATTCCAATGGAAATGCGTCAAGACCCACTAGCGGGTAACTCGAACAAACAATTGAAAATTGAAGATGCTGCACTTGTACCAGAGTGTGGCGCCAACTACAAGAGTGTTGTGTCTTATTCAGCAGGTAAAGCTAGCAAAGCTGTAGTTACTGAAGTGTCTGGCGACAGCAAGCAGTTCCGCTTGAATGTTCTGTTCAACTCTTCTGTTTCTTGGGCAGAGCCACTGCGTAAAAACACCTTGAGCGTAAACAGCCCAGAATTCAACAACTTGTTGAAAAAATATAACCTTAGCTTATTGACTTACTATGCTGCTGATGGCCAAATGGACGGTTTAGTGTTGAAGTTTAACGACTCTGGCACAAACGTTTCAGAAGCTGCTAAAGCATTGTCAAACATCAACGGCGTATCTGCTGTGTATGTGAAGACCCGTAAGAAATAAGCCCAAGCGAGTACACTAGAACAAAAAACTATCATTTTGCAAGCCTACAACTATATAGTTGTAGGCTTGTATTTGTTTTTTTTATTAGTTTTGTACTCATGAAATATATTCGCTTAATCTTCCTGCTGTCCTTGCTTGTGCTCGGCGTGGTGTTGGCACAAGATGCTGACCCCGACGAGTCAGAAAGAACCCGCATCTATCTTGAACGTGCAGAAAAAGCGCGGGAGAAAGGTTTATATGAACAAGCTATTGAAAACTACCTGCCTGCAACCAATATATTTAGGCAAAAACAAGACTGGGAAGCCTTCGTCATCAGTTCTTCCAAACTAGCCGAATGTTACCTCGACTTGTCAGACTACGATAAAGCCAATTCGTTCCTCTCTAAAGCTTACCAAATAGCCGAAAGTAAATTTAACGGTGATAATCCCGCAGCGGCCCCATTGTACAATACTTATGGCCGCTACTACCAAGAAAAAGAAAACGATTTTGATCGTGCCATTGAACTCTACGAAAAAGCACTGGAAATAGAATCGGCTAACGGTGCTGATATTGAGCCTGAAACCAAGGTGAGAACCTTACTCTTGTTGGCAAACCTCTACGGTCAATTTGGGGAATATGAAAACCAAATTGATGCCCTCAACCGTGCTAATGCCATCCTGGAAATTAAAATCCCAAAAAAACACCCCCTCCAGGGCGATTTCCTCGCCGAGATGGGCACTTACCACGTCAACCAAACGGATTACGACTTAAGCCGTGATTTTCACGAGAGAGCCCTCAACTTTTACCTCGAGCTTTATGGCGCTGAACACCCTAAGGTAGCCGATGGCTACGAAGGCCTGTCGTCTAGCTACAAAGGCCTCAAGGCCTTTGACTTACAACGGGACTACTTGGCCAAGGCTTTCGATATCCGACTCAAAACCATGCCTCGTAACTCTCTGGCTGTAGCCGAGAACTACATGCGCATCGCAAGCTTGAACTTAACCACTGGCGATTACGATAACGCCATCGAGTATTACGAGCAAGCCCTCGATATCTACACCTCCATTTACGGGGAAGAACACCCCGACGTTGCCGCCGTGTACAACGGTATTGCTCGTTGTTTCCACCAGAAGAAAAACCTCGATTCGGAGTTTATTCGCCTCCAGAAAGCCCTTAAAATCCAAGAGAAAACGCTGCCTGAAAAACATGTTGACCTTGCCGAAACTTACAACAACCTTGGAGGCTATTACTCGTCTCAAGATGATTACGAACAACAAGTAGAGTATTTCCAAAAAGCCGTTGATATCTGGAAGGAAAACTTTGGCGATTCTTCTTACTTCGTCTCTATTGGCTACAACAACCTCGGGAAAGTGTATGCCAATTACCCTGGAGAAGAATACAAAGGCCTTGAATACCTGGAAGCAGCTTTAGGTATCCGCAAAAAATTATTCAAAGACCCATACGATGCCCGTAACGCTAAAGTATACTTTAACCTAGGGTACTATTTTTACCAGACTGGTGACTGGATGACGGCGGTAGATTATTTCCAAAAGTCATTGGTGTCAAGTTCTAACGGCTTTAAATACGATAAGGCAGATATCTACAGTAATCCGCCTATTCAAACGGCCAACAACTTGATCCAAATTTTGGAAGCCGCTGAGTACAAAGCCAAGGCTCTAGAAAAACTCTACCAAAATAAAACCCACCAACTACAAGACCTTGAGTCGGCCTTGAATACCTATAATTATTGTCTTGACGTAATCGATACCATCCGTACCGAAGTACGTACCGCAAAATCAAGGGAAGAGTTGATCGAACGCTCAGGCTCTGTTTACGAGTCGGCTATCGCCGTGGCGCTTGAGTTAAGCAAGGTAGAGCAAAAAGACTTGTACCTCAACCAAGGTTTTGTCATAGCCGAAAGAAGTAAAGCCTTTGAACTGCTCCAAGCGGTCAAAGATGCCGAAGCTAAAGGTGTAAGTGGCATTCCAGATAGCCTTTTGCAACTCGAACGGCAGATGAACCTTGAAATTGCGTACTACAAAGAACAGTATTATAAGGCAAAACAAGATTTTGATACCGCTCAGCTACGTATTATCGACCGCAAGATGTTCGATACCCGTGCAGCTTATAAATCATTGATTCGCGATATTGAAACCTCTTACCCGCAATACTACAAGGCTAAATTCTCGCCCGATATTGCCGATGTAAAAGATGTGCAACAAGAAATCTTGCCAAGCAAAGGCGCTCTCATTCAATACTATTGGGGTAAGGACAACCTCTATACCTTCGTCATCAGTAAAAATGATGTAAACCTCTACCAAACCCCGATTACGGAATCACTAGAAGAAAACGTTCAACGTTTTAGGGCTATTTTGTCGAATTACGACTTGATTATGAATGATCCCGCCAGTGCTTACGACTGGTTGATTACCCTCGGGTACGAACTTTACCTCGACCTCTTGGCCAGCGCTTTCCAAAAGAGCCAAGATTACGAAAGCCTAACCTTAATACCCGATGGCCAGCTAGGTGTTATACCCTTTGAAGCATTCCTCACCGAACGGATTGAAAATAACGGCAAAATTGACTTTGCCACGCTCCCTTACCTCATTAAACGTTGTAGGGTTAACTACAGCTACTCCGCAACCCTATTGCTGGGCAATATGAAGCAGCCCATGCGCCGTGGCACTCGCTCTATCGCTTTCGCCCCTTCGTACGATACTAAGTCCGACCAGAAATTTGCTACCGGCGATATGCAAGAGTTGAAGGAAACTGCTCAACCACTCCCCGGCGCTCAGGCCGAGGTGAAGTCTATGTCGCAGCATTTTAACGGTGCTTATTACTTCGGTGAAGACGCTACAGAAACGCATTTCAAAGAGTCCTTCAGCGATCCTAAAAAGCACTACAAAATAGTGCACATGGCTATGCATGGTTTTGTAAACGACCGCGATGCCGAGCAATCTTTCCTCGCATTCACCCCTACGCCAAAAGATACCGCGAGCGACCATAACCTTTTTGCCTATGAGCTCTATAACTTGAACGTATCTGCCGACTTGGTGGTGCTTTCAGCTTGTGAGACGGGCTATGGCCGCTACATGCGCGGCGAAGGTGTAATGAGCCTTGCCCGTGGCTTCATGTTCTCTGGTAGCTCATCTATATTGATGACCCTCTGGAAAGTAGACGATAAAAACAGCGCACAGTTGATTTCATCTTTCTACGATTACCTCTCGAAGGGTGAAGCCAAGGATAAATCGCTCCAAAAAGCTAAACTCGACTACCTCGAAAACGCCAAACAATACTACAGCCACCCAGCCTATTGGGCTGGTTTCGTGTCCATTGGTAGCCCTAAACCATTTAAATCGGGCTTGCCTGCTTGGGCATGGGGGCTAATTGGCCTTGGTGTAGCGGGTACAGGCTTTGCTGCTTATCGCAAGTTTGGCCCGAAAAAAGCAGCCTAGAGTATGTTTGGATTTTGGGTTTCGAGGGAAAAAAGAGCTATTTTTCGCCGGAAGCTAAAGTCCAAACATACGCTTAGTTATTTGTTGGCTAATTGCCCGCAAGCAGCATCAATGTCTTTGCCGCGCGAGCGTCGAACCGTAACGTTTACGCCGTTTTTCAACAGGTAATTTGAAAATTGCGTCAGCCTGCTTTCGTCCGATTTTTCAAATTCAGCACCATCAATGGGGTTATACTCAATGATGTTCACGTGTGCCTGTATCCGTTTGGCAATAACCGCCAAGTTTTTGGCATCTTCAATACTATCGTTAAAGCGCTGGAAGGCAATATATTCAAAGGTTATCTTATTACCTGTATTGTCCCTGAAATACTCCAGCGACTCCATCAAAATCTCCAGGTTGTTCTGCTCGTTGATCGGCATAATCGTGTCGCGCTTGGCATCGTCAGCTGCATGTAGCGACAGGGCCAGATTAAACTTCACCTTGTCGTCGGCCAGTTTTTTTACCATCTTGGCAATCCCCGCGGTACTCACCGTAATCCGCCAAGGGGCCATATTTAGGCCATCGGGCGAAGTGATGCGCTCAACACTTTCCATCACGGGCTTGTAGGCCAACAGCGGCTCACCCATACCCATGTACACGATATTGGTCAGCGGGTGACCAAATGTTTCCAAACTCTGGCGGTTTACCAACAGTACTTGGTCGTAAATCTCGCCAGCATCTAAGTTGCGCTCGCGCTTCATACGGCCCGTAGCGCAAAAAGTGCAAGTTAAACTACAACCTACCTGCGAGGAAACGCAAACGGTGTAGCGATCTTCCGATGGTACTGGTATCAGTACCGACTCGATCATGTAGCCATCGTGTAGCCTAAATCTCGACTTGATGGTGCCGTCGGCGCTGCGCTGCACGGTATCCTCGGTGATATGCCGAATCTCAAAATCTTCAGCAAGCCTGTCGCGCAAGGGCTTCGACAAGTTGGTCATTTCCTCAAACTGGTGGGCGCCTTTTTTCCAAAGCCATTCCATGATTTGCTTGGCACGGAAAGGTTTTTCACCAACACTTTGCAAGTATTCCTGCAAGGTGGGCAAGTCAATCAAGCGTATATCCGTTTTCGTTTTGATCAGCTCCATGGCACAAAGATACAGCGTTTATGGCTATCGTGTCATAATGCGTTCAGTTTGCCCCTGCATTTCTTTGATTTTTATTGGGGCGTTGCGCCGCATGCGCGTCGCCGCTGTCCTCCGGGGTTCGCTATTCGCTCCGTGCTACGCACCGCGGCTGGCGCCGCGCCCTCCGGCCAGCTAACGCGACGGCTGCGCAGCAGCCGTTTTTTAATGATTAGTGATAAAGGGTTAATGGTTAATGATGCGTAGGGGGCTGAAAATTTTCAGCCAATATACAGGCATACTATATATACAATTCTAACTAACCCCTTTCCCCTATAACCTAACCCCTAAACAAAAATTTAACATAAAATAAATTGGCAAAAACTTGCATTCGAAAAATATATGCACTATGTTTGTATCATATCCCAAAATATATAACCTGCTGGGTTCAGGGAAAACCTAGCCGAAAGCTTGTCCTCCCAAATAAACAGGCTTTATTTTTTTATTGTTAAATGATTTAAATTATTGGATTATGAGAAATGCTTTTTTTAAACTAATCATCTTGTTCCCCCCTGTTTGTTATTGGGGGGGGTAAATGCACAGGGCTGTAATTGCCCAACCTGGGGTAATTTCGTGTCGATAAACGCTGACCCTGTCAACGGGACGCCCATATCGACGCTTTACGGCCAGCTGGCTACGCCGGCTCAAAGCCAGGTGACTCCCCAGAACTTGTGCATCAATGGTATCTTGATAATTGACGTTAACTACGATTTTTACAATTCAACTTTGTTCATGGGACCTCAATCGGAGATAAGGGTATCTGGGGGTAATGTCACGCTTAGTGTCAGGCAATCCAGCTTGATATCAAACCCCAACGCCAACAATACCACTTGCAAGGACATGTGGCGGGGCATCACGGTCCGCGGAAACGCCAACGTTAGGTTTGGAAACACACAGGTCAAGAGCGTAATCAAGGACGCGGTTGTAGGCATTGACTTCAGGAGCACCGGGATCGCCTCCATGAGCTCCACGGTTTTCGAGAAGTGCTTGTTTGGTTTTTACGCCAACGGTATCAACCTGTCAAACTTGGCAGCACCGTTCTTCGAGCGCTGCGAGTTCAACGGGGGCTACATGAAGAACAACAACCTGAATCCCTACCCGGTACCCCTTACCAACTATAATATCCAACTGGATGGTACACAACAGCAACAAAGCTTAAGCGATCGGTCCTGCGCGGGTATTTACCTCTATAATTGTTCCGGCACGGGTTTCATCGGCGTTGGGCCACAGGTTACACATTTCAGGAACTTGAACACCGGTATCCAGGCCAGGATGTTCGATGGTACGTTAAATGTCAGGCAGTGCAAGTTCGAGACGATTGTCAACAACTTCAACGTGAACCACAACGACCCTGCCACTGGTAAGCCATATGGCTTGAGTTTCCCCTTGAGTATGTTTGAAACGAGGGGAGCTGCGATATATGTCTCGGGCAGGCCTGGTACTAATTTCCAGCCCGCCAGGCTGAATGTCGTTGGCTTGATCGACAACTCGCCCACGGTGAACGAGGCGTTTACCGGGATAGGGAGCGAGAGGGCATCGGTTACTTGCCGGAACACCATCATGGAAAACGTGATCAGGGGTGTAAGGTTGGGCTGGGCCAACAGCCAGCCCGTTGTGCACAATATCGAGAACAACATTATCAACACCACGTCCCTGTTCCAGTACTTTAACCCCGCTTCCATGTCTAGCCACCTGTTAAACACATGGCCTAGCAATGTCATCGAGCTCAGGAATACCAGGTCTGGGTCTACGGTGAACATCAAGGGTAACACCATAAACATGGGCTATGGTGCTTTGCAAGTGTCAAGGGGAATTGCTATAACTAGCGGTGATGTCGGTGCCAACATAAACTTAAAGGTTGGGGACAACACCATCGTGATGAACAACAACAACCAATTGCCCAACGTGGTCCAACGCTCGGAGGCCATATACCATACTGCTTACACG
>CAZDVQ010000062.1:0-25265 GCA_964508975.1 uncultured Saprospiraceae bacterium | reverse complement strand
GCTAAAGATGTGTCCTAATCGTAGCCTTTTCAAGGAGGGGTGGATGCGCACAGGGCGCTTGCGCCGTGTAGCGCAGACGGGGTGGTTATAAAACCCTGAAAAATTAACGCTTAATGGCATTGTGCGTGAGCCGACCGGAGCGCAGCCGAACGCAGTGAGGCTGGTGCCGCCAGGCACCGAGCGTCCAGCGAGCGCGGAGGGTGGCGACCCGAGCGATTGGGGCGTATTTCAATACGCCCTGCGAGGGGCACGCCCAAAAAAGATAAATAGAATCGTGCTGGATTTACTTAATCCTAGACTGGCGCAGCTTTTCAATAGGGTCGGCTACGAATCGTATCAACACGATGGATAGTAAAATGGACAGGACGGCCACCGCTATACCGTTATTCAAAAACGTGATACCACTGAGTTTAACCATCAAGAATACAAACATATGCGATATGTAAACCGGGTATGACCACTCGCCGATTTTGTAGTCTAACTTGTTGCTTTTGAAGTAGTTGAATAGAATTGGAATGGCAAAGGTGATGAGCGTGAAATAGTAAATTTCTTTCAAGCTAAATGGGACATAAGGTAACCTTAAACCTGGTGCAAACTGAAAGGCAAGGGTTGATACCAGCACGAGTGCCAAGGTGCCCAAGCTGATTTCTTTTGAAACAGGGTTGGCCTTCACGCGCTTATACATGATGTAGGAGAGGTACCCGAACAGGAAAAACATGAGTTCGGTTGGGAAAAAACGGTGCGTCCAAGGGTCCTTATCCAAGCCTAAGCCGTACATTAAAATCAACCGTAGTGCGAACGATGCTGCGATGATGAGTATAACGGGCTTGATGCCACGGCGTAAGATATATGGGGCTACGAGGTAAAAACTGAGTTCTATACCTAGTGTCCAAGCCTGTGGCAAAAACAAGAAGGTATACAACTGTGGCGATGTCTCGTGGAAATTCTTGGTGAAGAACAATGCACCGTTATCGGCCGAAACGCCCAAGTACATGACAATATCTTGCCCAAAGATGAACAAGTTGCTCAAGCCTAGAAATACAAAACTTAGGATGTTTGTCTGGAGGTAGGCATAATTGGCAAACACAGATTCCACGCCTGAGTCAGGGTTGAAATGTACGTACACATAAGCCAAAACGGTCAAGATTAATATAACCCAATAAATGGGGAACAAACGCAAGAAACGATTGGATAGAAATAGTTTATAGGAAGCATTTTGACCAATGTATTTCTCGTTCAAAATCAAGGACATATAAAAGCCAGAGATAATATAAAAGGCTTGTACGGCAACTTTACCACCTACCAAGCGCAGGTCGAAAAATGCACCGCAGTGGGTTGCCACAACGGATAAAGCCAAAATTAAACGGATAATGCCCATATAGAGGTGGAGTAAATGATTGGATTAATCTTCGCAGATTTGTAAAGCCTTGGCAGGGTATTTTTGCTGGGTTAACCTCGATACAACTATGATGGAAATCAATCCAGCTAGCATGGCAACGGTACGGAAAGGGAAACCAACCGTGCCATCTTCGAGTATCATAGGGTAGGGGAGTAGCCTTGGAATGCCCAAGGTAGCATCGCCGCCGCCAAAACGTAATATAAACGACACGATGAACCCTACTACAGAGCCTGCCACATTAGCTTTTTTATCGAACAATGCGCAAACCAACTGCGGGAACAACATGCAGAACACGAAATCGCTGCACAAAAACCACAAGGCATATATACTTTTAACCTTCAAGGCCATGAGGGTTGCCGCAATACCGATAATCCAGATGCTCCGGCGGATGACCTTGGTCAACTCTGCTGATTTGATACTTGGGTTGAATAATGGGCGCCAAACGTTCCAAGCCGCCATGGAGGAGGCCGACATGATAGATGAATCTACACTTGACATAACCGCGGCGGCAATGGCTCCAAGGCCCAATATTGCCACGGCTGGCGGTGTAAGATACCGGATAACGTAGGCTAAAGTTAAAGATGCTGACTCAGGGCTGCCTGGTGCGCCGGCGCTCAACCAACCTTCTGTTGATTGCACATCACCCACAATGCCGATGATGACCGCAGGAATAGCAGCTAATATACACATCACGCCTGCTAAAATGGACAAACGAACGGCCACTTTCTCGTTTTTAGCCGAGAGTACCCGTTGGAAATATACCTGCCAAGCAATGCCGCCAAAAGTCAGCAGTAAGGCATTATCCCACCAAACGTACCAGTAATCGCCTAGGGCTTCTCGGTTGGGGAATGGTGAAGCGAATGCTCCTTTTTCAATTTTGTATAAATCCCAAGCATTGGCCAGGCCTCCGACAGCATCTAGTGCAAAAGGCACCACAACGATTAGCCCGATGAACAGGAATATTAGCTGAATGACGTCTGTCACGGCGATGGCCCACAAACCGCCCAGTACCGTGTAAGCAATAGCAATAAACGACGATAAGATGATGGCACTGGTAAAATCTAGGTTCAACACGGTACCGAAGGTAGTACCCAAGGCCGTTAGAATAGCCGATGTCCAGAATACCTCACCGGAAAGGGCTGGTAAAAAGAGCAAAGCCGCCATGCGTTTGCCAAAGCGTTGCTCCAAGGGGTCGAGCATTGTCCTGAATTTATGCCTACGCATGGTGCGGGCAAAGAACAATCCACCGATGATTAGGCTTAGGGCATAGCCCCAGGGAGCTTGTACCCACATTAATCCACTTGTAGCGGTATATTCAGCCGTACCGTTAATATATCCACCATCTATCCAAGTGGCACTCATGGTAAATACGGCTACAAAAAGCGGCAACGAGCGCCCGGCCAGCATTACATCGTTGATAGAATCTTGCTCGCCCTTAGTGGCAGCATAGGCCCCAACAAAGAAAGTTACGCCGTAAAACCCCATCATGGCAATAAAGCCACCCCAAAACACCTTGGAGCCGTTGAGCCAAAGAACGAGGCCCACGGCAACCAATAAGGCCATGAGGGCAAGGGTAGGATAAATGGCCTTTTTATTCACGAGTTGCGCTTTAGAGGGTCAATAAATGCGGCCTAAGATACAGCATCTAATTCGTAGCGCAAGTTCTCGATGATAAATTCTTGCCTTTCTGGGGTGTTTTTACCCATATAGTACGACAAGAGTTGGTCAATCTTGGTTTTATCGCTGATTTTTACCGGCTCTAACTTGATGTTCTCGTTGATAAAATCACGGAATTCATCCGGCGAGATCTCGCCTAGACCTTTGAATCGGGTGACTTCACAGCTGGAGCCCAGCTTTTTCATTGCATCTTGTTTATCGCTTTCTGAGTAACAATAGATAGTATCTTTTTTATTCCGCACCCGGAACAGCGGCGTAACCAAGATAAACAAGTGATCCTCACGAACCAGGTCGGGGAAAAATTGTAAGAAGAAGGTCAGCAATAGTAAACGGATGTGCATCCCGTCTACGTCGGCATCGGTAGCGATGATGACTTTGTTGTATCGGAGGTCTTCGATCGAGTTCTCGATGTTCAGCGCGTGTTGAAGCAAGTTGAGCTCTTCGTTTTCATACACGATTTTCTTACTCATGTTGAAGCAGTTGAGCGGTTTACCCCTCAAACTGAATACCGCTTGCGTTTTTACTTCACGGGCCTTAGTAATAGAACCACTTGCCGAGTCACCCTCGGTGATGAATACCATCGTGCCATCTCGGTTTTCCTTGCCTGAATCGTTGTAGTGAATCAAACAGTCTCGCAATTTCTTATTGTGCAAGTTGGCTTTCTTGGCACGTTGGTTGGCCAGTTTTTTGACCCCTGCAATTTCTTTACGTTCGCGTTCTGATTGTACAATCCTATCCTGGATGGCTTTTGCAGCCTCAGGGTTTTTATGAAGGTAATTGTCGAGGGCTTCTTGTACGAAGTTGGCCACAAATGTGTTCATGGTTGGCCCATCAGGTGCCACGTTGAGCGAGCCTAACTTGGTCTTGGTTTGCGACTCGAACACGGGCTCTTGTACCCGTACACTGATGGCCGCGATGATGGACTGGCGAATATCGGCCGCCTCGTAGTTCTTGCCGTAAAAATCGCGGATAGTTTTGGCCACCGCCGCACGGAAAGCAGCCAAGTGGGTACCACCTTGCGTGGTATGTTGACCGTTTACAAACGAGTAGTATTCCTCGCCATACTGGTTGGCGTGTGTCAGGGCAATTTCAATGTCATCGCCTTTAAGGTGGATAACCGGGTAGCGAATCTCTTCTTGGTTTACCTTGTTGTTGAGCAAGTCGAGCAAACCGTTTTTCGACAAGAACACCTTGTTGTTAAAATTGATCCTTAAACCTGCATTCAGGTAAGCATAATTCCAAAGTTGGTTTTCGAGGAATTCATCGTTGAAGCTAAAATCCTTGAAAATACTGGCATCCGACACGAACTCAACTAAAGTACCGTTACTGTCATCCGTGGGTAAATCTTTCGATTCGTTGATCAGAATGCCGCGCTCGAACTCGGCTACACGGGTTTTGCCGTCGCGGAAAGATTGTACCCGGAACTTATCCGACAAGGCGTTCACGGCCTTGGTACCTACACCGTTCAAACCTACCGATTTCTGGAAAGCATCGGAGTCGTATTTACCACCGGTGTTGATTTTCGACACGCAATCTACCAGCTTGCCTAGTGGAATGCCCCGGCCATAGTCGCGAATGGTAATTTTACCATCGCTGCTCAGGTTGATGTCAATTTTTTTGCCATTGCCCATCACGTACTCGTCGATGGCGTTGTCCATGATTTCTTTGAACAGGATGTAAATCCCGTCATCGGGCGAGGACCCGTTGCCAAGTTTACCGATGTACATACCCGGGCGCAAGCGAATGTGTTCGCGCCAATCCAGCGATTTTATACTATCCTCGTTATAATTGCTCATGTGTATTTAGAATTCTAGGGGCAAAAGTAATGAATTTTCAGGACCAATACCTGAACATAACCGTTTGGCAAAAATACACAAAATAATTATACAGGGAAATATGTACGCAAATATTTTACAAAATATATCCTTTCAACACCGTCCGCCACTTTTCATAAGCCTTACCGTTTATGTGGGTACCATCGTAAGAGTACTGCTTGTCTAATTCGCCAGTTTGAGGATCTACAAACAACTCGAATAATGGCACGTAAGTATATTGATATCGCAACGCCAGGGCCTTCAAAGCTGTATTGATTTGTATGATGTCGGTGTTTTTGCGTTTCGGATTTTGGTAAGTAGGCAAAATACTTTGTACATAAACTTGCGTGTTGGGTGCAAGCTGCTTAACCAGTATCAATAGTGCCTCATAGTCCTGTATAATTTGCTCCAAGCTATGCCCCCGGTACAAGTCGTTGGTACCGATGAGTAAGAATAATTTGCGGGGCTGGCCTTTCAGTATGCCGCTGAAACGCTTAGTTAAGCCTACAATGGTATCGCCGTTGATGCCTCGGTTTTTAATATCTGTTTGTCCCAATAGTTCGGCCCAATCGGCCATGTCGGTAATGCTGTTGCCGGCAAAAACGATGTCGTTCGAGTCGATGGGGAGTAAGTCGTAAATACTTTGCTTGGTAGCGTAATAGTGGTCGGGCTGATTGAGTCGTGCGTTTTCACGCTCAATAGCCAATGCACGCCGATGAAACATAAAGGCCAATGCGGCCATTAATACCAGGTTCAACATCAAGGATGCTACAAGCCAAATCCTGCCCATTACTACGATTTTTCAGCTAATATAACCTCTGTTGCACCAAATCCGTACTTGGGATGATGCTCGTTTTTGAAAGCCGCTACCTGCTTGTTGCGTTTCAACCGAATGGCTACAGCCTCGCGTAAACGACCCGAGCCCACGCCGTGTATCACAAAGAAATGTTCCATGCCCAAGCGAATGGCCTCGTCAAGATATTCTTCAAAGGCTTTAACCTGCAGGTTGAGTTTATCCCCCGGGGCCATTTTCTCGTGCAAGGGTGTAAGTTTTTCAATGTGCAAATCAATTTCTGCTACAAAACTAGCCTTACCCGCCACATCGTGGATATTGGCGTAAGTGTCAAAATCAACTTCTTCTTGCGGTAGGTTTTGTTTGGTGTAGGCGCTTAAATCGCTGGTATTAACTTCAACCTTGCTGTTTTTGGCCAAATTTTTACCGCTCAGCTGGTGCACGTACATATCGTAGTTGAGCAGTGGCGCCCGCTTGTTCGACGAGAAAAATGTCGATGCCTTCAGCTTAACTTCCTGTTTGTAGTTAAAGCTCGGGATGCTCACCACTATGTTCGACTTGTGGTTGAGGTGGCGTTTTTCCAACTCGCCCACCGGGAATTGCTCGTAAGGCGGAATATGGTGCTTGAAATAATCGTGCTGGTAATCATCCACCGTCAGGGTATAGCTAAATTCAAAGCTGTAATTGGTATCGTTGAGGATGCGCACCAGGAATTTTTCCTCGTCTTGGGCTTCAAAAGCCACGAACAAACCCAAGTCGCCATGTTTGAGTTTTTGCGGTATCTCAGGTTTATTTTTCTGGCTTATTTTCTGGCCATGTTCTGCCCGGTCAATATCCTTTTCGTCGAGGTTAAACAGCTCGGCAGTAGACAAAGGCTTCACCACAACCTGCTTTTCCTTTTTAGGTTTGCCTTGGCGCACAATATGGGTAAAATCCTTGGCCAGCACAATATCATCGGGGAAAGCAGGCCGGGTTTCACGGTCGTTGATAACGTAAATATCCAACATACCATCGGGGTAAAGGGCTTTTACCTCGCCATCTTCGCCCGTGTAAATAAATTTAACGTAATCGCCTATGCTGAACATAATGTTGGTGTTTATAGATTGGCCGTAAAAATAAGCTATAATCAAGCAACAGGCGTTATTATTTTTTTGGGGCCTCCGCCGCGTTGCGGCGGCGCACCCTTCCGGGGTTCGCGATGCTCCGTGCTTCGCACCAGCCGCCAAGGCGGCTGCCCTCCAGGCTGCTAGGCCGATTATTTAGATATGAGAGCAGCGTGCTGAAAGCAGAGCGGGTAGGGTCATCCCCAAATCCTCACGACCCCAATTGCCTATTTCGCTCAGGAATAGTACTTGGATAGCCCTCTCACCGGGGATTAAAAAATCCATGCAGAAGTTGTTGAAGAGGGTGGGCTAAATTGGTGTGGCCCTACCAAGCATCGCCCACTATCAACCTTATCTTTTTGACAATTTCATCGCTTAAATTGTATTTAGCAATGAAACGATTAGCTTGTTGAACCCTTGTATGTGTGTCTACAATTCTGTACTGACCCGAAAATTCGAGGGAATAATAAAGTATAAACGGATCATTAAACTCGTTATAGAGGGAATCTGCATAATTAAAATATAAGTTAGCGGCAACTTCATCAGCCATTTGATGGTGTTTTTTTTCAATCAACAGCTCTATCCCTTTTTGATTTAATTTTCTCAGGTTCAAATTATTGTCGATTACTGGGTCTGTTGCAATAGGATTTTTTAAACAATCTAGTGCCTCATCGTATTTTTCGATTGTAATATAGAAGTATTGTAGGGTTGCATTAAACTGGGGCTTCATATCCACACACTGATTTTGAGCGTTTATCAGCAGCTGTTCAATACTATCAACTATGGTATGGTATTCAATTAATGAATCCGGGAAAAATCGTTGAAACATCGGCCGATAAGGTTCATTAATATCGCTAAGACATTCTGGGCAATCAACAAAATACGACAATATGGCTGTACACTCAGTCGATTTAAGCAATATATTATCACAATCGCTTAATCCGGTGTTCTTGTCAACGATATTTTTCGATGTGCAAGATAATGAAACAATGGAAACCATTAAAAGAAACAGTATTGCCATGAGCAGTCTAATCATCCTAATTATTTTAATGTTACATCTAATAAAAAGCCATCCTGCGAGCAACAGAAAACAGTAATTGGACAAAAGTAACAAATTGATTTAAAAAATGCAACATCAGCAAAAAATGATGCCGCCTTCGCGTTAGCTCAATGCCGTTAAGCGTTAATTTTTCAGCGTTTTATAACCACCCCGTCTGCGCTACAGGGTGTAAACTACCCTGTGCGCATCCACCCCTCCTTGAAAAGGAGGGGAACTGACTTATTCTTTTAAATAACTGTAAATCAAATATTTATAGCAAGACATAAGATCCCCTCCTTTTCAAGGAGGGGTTGATGCAAGCGGAACGCAAAGCGTGAAGCGCAGCAGACAGGGTGGTTACAAAGGCCGGAAAATGCTGAAAAACAAACAAAATAATTAACGCTTAATGGCGTTGCGCGCCAGGTGCCCGGCGGGCGCGGCTGAAAGCCGCGGTGCGTAGCACGGAGCAACGCGAACCCCAGAGGGGACCGCCGACGCGTAGCGGCGGGGCGCCCCAAAACAAAAAAATCTACGCCTCGGGCATATCGGGTAGACGCATTGCTACGGCCGGTTCAGTTGTTACACTTGGCTCTGGCGTGTGGAAATCCTTGTCGCTTTGTAATATTTGCGCGGCTAACTTGCGGGCAAACAAACTCGGGTTGCGCCACCATTCGGAGGTCCAGGCCAGGAATACCTGTATGCCTTGGTTTTCAAAGCGGGAAAGGGCTTGGTAGTTCGATTCTACGCTGAGCGGCGTGGTGCTGCGGAAAGGCCCGTCGATGATGATACCCATGGGCTTTTGCTTGTCGTTGATCGGCTTCACGAGGATGTCGATAACGCCGGCATCGGTTTCCACCATTTTCTGGAAACGCTCCCTCGAAATATAAGGCTCCAACCACTGGATAATGCTGCTCCTAATATTGGTGGCATCGGCGGCAGGACGCTCAAATGCAGGTATTTTGAACGATGGGTCGCCGTAAGCGGCTTCTAGTGTTGTCTGTGTCCAACGGTCCATAACGGCCACATCGTACAAGGTTGCATCCTGGGTGTTGGGTGCGTTGTGCTGCGGCTGCGCGAAGGCCAACACCGATTTGCTGGTCTCAACGATGTGCTCCGACACGGAGTTCATCACCGATTCGGCGTTGTCGAACACACAGATATCAAACCTACCAGCCATTGCGGGATAAACCGTGGCGGCAATATCGGCGCTCATGGCAATCACCGGGTACATTTCTTGCAGCGTGGCGGCTTGCGCGGCCAATATCTCGTTGATGCTGTGGCTGCTTAAGGTTTCGAGATTTTTCTTGCCGAAATACTCCTGGAACTGTTTTTTATCGGCGCGTTTTACCTTGTCAAGTGCCTCCAGGAAACGTGCTTGTTTCTCGGCGGCTACCACCTTGGGCAAGGCTTCGCGGTAGGCGGCAATCTGGAGCAAACGTTCTTCAAACCTAGTATCGGCGTTCGGTAGCCAGGTTTCGTGCGTGGCACCCAGCCAGTTAAACAGGTACCAGCTGTCGTAGGCAGTTTGCCAATCGAGGGGCTTGAGCTTGGTCAGGGCCTCTACCAAAGCTTTAGCCTTGGGGCTAATTTGCAACCAGTGGCGTTTCCATTTGCTGTAAGCCGGGAAATCGCGCATGGCTTGGTAAACCTTGCTGTATTGGTCCAACAAACGGCCAACTTGCTCGCGTTTGCCTACCAATAGGATGGCGTTCACGTGGGCGGTCTCGGCAAAAAGGGCTTCTTCGTTCAGTTTAAGCAAGAATTGTTTCAAGGACTCATCGGTCGAGTCGATTTCATGCTTGAAACCTAGTCCGGAGTATGAAATCTGCGAGCTTAAACGGCGGGTATCTTCAAACACCAGGCTTGGAACACTTTTCTGCCATTCGTTTACCGAACGTTCTAAGTCATCCAGTGTGCCCGTGAGTTTCTCTAGGCTCGTGCTGGTTTTGATCACCGGGAAATTGAAAGCGAAATACTTGCGCTCGTCGTAGGTAAACTGCAAGGTTTCGTATTGCTTGAGGATAGACTCCTTGGCTTGCTGGATAGATTTGTACTTCTCGGAGAAAATACCAAACACTTTTAGCTTCGTGTTTTGGAGGGTTCCCCAGTTGTCGAACTCTGTCCCGTACACTGATTGGTACTCTTTTAGGTCCTCCCGGAGGCTGTTAATCAAGCGTTTAAGGCTGATACTGTAATATTCGTAATGGTAATTGAGCGAGTCGGTATAGCGTTCAATCAACACCACCAGCTTGTGGTAATGCTTGGTCAGGTCCTCCACGATAGCCTTCAGCTTGGTCTCTACCTCAATTTCGAGCATGCCCAAGTCTGAATCACCGGCAAACATGTTGTCGTTGAGGGCTTCCAGCGGGTGGTTGAGCTGCCCAAGGAAGCGGAAGAAGTCTTCATTCTCGGTAATTTCAGCACGAACGGTCGAGTATTCGGCCTCGTTCCAGCTGAACATGGCTTTATCGGCAAAGCTGCTGAGCAGTTCTTTGCCTTGTTGGTTTTGCTTGTCGTAATACAAACCGATAACCCCGCGCCAAGATAGCTCGCCGAGCATTTGTTTGTTCAGTGCCTCGTGGGCTTCTTCCATCTCGCGCAATGCTTTTTGCGAGATGAGTTCTAAGCGTCTAAAATTCTCATCGCCAAGGGTTTGAGCCTTGCCGGGGTTCTCGGCCATCTCGCGGAGCAGACCAATGAGTCGTGGCCTGTCCCAAGTAGGGTCTTGTAACACCAACATGTTGCTACCTAAACCGATAGATTCTAGCTGATTCTGTATCTGACGAACCGCTTCAGCGTTTTGGAACACCAGCAAGGTTTTCTTGTGGTTGGCCATGGCTTTAGCCAAGGTAGCCGAGATGGCGTAAGTCTTGCCAGCATTGGGTTTTCCAACTACCAATAGGCGTTCGGCATCTTGGATTTCGTGTAAAACAGCCGTTTGGTAAGGGTCGGTATTAAACGGTGAGAGGCTGCGATACCAAGAGTTAGGCTTGGCGGCTGGCACCTCGGGCGTTTCGATAATCGGCACAGTTTCCTCATGGGCCTCCAATACATCGGCAAGTGCTTCAACGCTTTCTTCCGAGTGGTCTTCCACTTCTACCAAAGCAGTTTGGGTAGTGTTTTCTGCTTGTTGTGCAGGGTTCAAACCGCTAACCAAGCCACACCAGTTCAGTTGATTGCCATCGTAGTTTTCAGGGAAACGCACAAGGCTCACATTAGAGTGCGTGCCTTCCAGCCCGAGGCGAACCACGAGCCGTTGGGTAAAGGCCAACAAGGTTTGCACATCGAGCAGTTTTTCACCGAGCACTTTTTGCAACACGGCGCTCAGGCTCAGGTCAAAATGGTCGTTGAGGTAATGCTCCAAAGCAGGGTTGAGGCTTGGATTTTGACCATCTTCTTGGATAAAGGCCCATTTCTCGGTGTTTTTATCAAAGTGGAGTTTAACCGAGAAAAAGAACAATGGCGCTACGATGCTATCTTCTGGCTTGCGCTCAAAACTCAGGTAAGGGTAGGAGAGGGTCAGGGTAGCATCTTGTTTAATCATCCGGCTCAGCATGTCGTCGCTCATGCTGGGTCCATCGCCGGGCGTTAAAGGCAAGTTAAAGGCAGCGCCAGATAACAGTTGTGTAATGAGCTGGAACGGCAAGTTTTTGTCAAATTGCTCTAAATCACAAACATCAAGCGACTGTTCGTCGGGCACCAAGTATAATGGGTTATTGCTATCGTCTATCACAGAAATGGTTTTATATCGCTAAAGATGTTGCAAAATAATTACTTTATTATTAATTCTGCAAAGATATTAGCGTTTTTGGGCATTTTAGCTGATTTTGGCTTTTTGCCCGTAGCAAAATCAAGCTTCAACAAATTTAGCCTTTAGCAATCTTAAGCCATCTTTATCAAAATATTTTGGGCGTTGCGCCGCTACGCGTCGCCGCTGTCCTGCGGGGTTCGCTGATCGCTCCGTGCTGCGCACCGCCGCCGCTGGCGGCGCCCTCCGGCCAGCTAACGCGAATAGTGTTCAGTTATTACTTTATATGTGACATAGTTAAATATTTTATTTGAAATGCAATAAAATATTCCAAAACTATATAAACCAAAACAAAAAAGATAAGTTACAATTATTTAATATAAAGTATAACTCAATAAATTACACAGTAATGTGACGAGCTATTTACCTTTGTAGTCTCAAAAACAAAACACAACAAAACCAGCATGAAGCAGTTTTTATTTAGCACTTGTTTATGGCTTGCTAGTATTCAATATGTCTCAAGTCAAACCACAATTTTTACTGAGAATATGTACAATGGTACAGGAGCTACTAGTGGAACCACTTACACAATAGCTGTCCATGAATCAAACGACCGTTTTAACGAGGATGGGCTAACTTACTCAGGCACTGGTTCCATCAGGTCTACCACTCCTTCTACTGGGGCGTATACGGGTGCTTCAGGTACATGGAATGCGCTGTTAAGTTCTATAGGTGCAACTTTTATTATAGATGGTATAAATGCCAGCGCCTATACCGCAATTACACTTTCATTGGGTGTGGCAAAGAGTACTACTACGTCCAATGGCTCAAGTCTTGTAATTCAATATAGTACAACTGGCCCAAGCGGCACTTACACAACCTTGAATGCAACACCGATGCCCACGGGGACAGGAACGGCTGCTTGGTACACTCGCACAATTACTTCTGCCATTCCCAGCAATGTAACGACCATTCGTTTCATTACCACCGATGCTACACAATACAGGCTTGATGATATTGTATTAAAGGGCACTTCAACGGCATGTACAGCTCCAACAACAGCAAGCACAGGTCTTAGTTTTAGCGGGGTTGGCACCAACGACATGACCGTCAATTGGACCGGTAATGGCGATGGCGATAACCGTATCGTTGTCATGAAAGCCTCTAGTGCCGTTGCGGGTACGCCTACCTCAGGTACTACTTACACCGCCAATGCCAGTTTTGGTACCGGTAGTACTATCGCCACGAATGAGTTCGTGGTATACAATGGCAATGGTTCCAGTGTAAACGTTACGGGCTTGAGTCCAAGCACTACTTACCATGTAGCCGTATTTGAATACAATAATACAGGCGTATGCTACTTAACCAGTAGCTCCTTGACGGGTAGCCAACTCACCAACACGCCTGCATGTGTTACAGCCCCGAGCACGCAAGCGAGTTTCGGTACCATTACCCCAACAAGCAACAGCGCCAGCATCGCATTTGCCGCAGGAACCGGTGGTACAGGACGCGTTGTAAAGATAAATACCACCAATAGCTTTACCGTACCAGCCGATGGTTCAAATCCAAGTGCCAACACTGTTTATAGTGCTGGTGAACAGGTTATTTATAATGGCACGGGTACAAGTGTCAATGTAAGCAACTTAACGCCTTCTACAACTTACTACCTTGCCGTTTGGGAATATAACTGTGCCCTCGGTGCCGAAATTTACCTCGCCGGCCCTGGTACAGCCAATTTTAGTACCAATGCCATTACATCGGCTGAAACAGATATGGTTCCTGTGGCCAGTTCTGAAAGTGCCACGGTTTCATCTTTGGTCAACAGCAGTATCGCAAGTGTAACTGATGGCGTGCAAGTTTGGCAGTTTACCATCCGTGACGGTGGTGCCGACTTGACAGATGCTGATCTACTATCTAGCATTGTAACAGACCTAACCTTGACCCAAGCAACGGGTAACCAAGTTGGCGATTGGGCCGACGCGATACAGTCTATCCAATTGTTTGACGGTATCAGTCTTGTTCCCGCAAGTATTAATATTACAGCAACACAAGTCGCTTTTACAGGTTTGAACCTCAATGTACCCGATGAAGGTAGCTTGACCCTAAGCCTCCGCTTAAGCCTGCAAACCAACTTCAACAATTCTGGCTCAAACCCAGATAACGACGACTTTGTTTTCCAGATTCTACCAGCAAACTTTACCTTGAGCAGCAGCGGTTCTGGTAAGACAAGCTTTACCAACGTCATTTCGGCCAATGGCAGCAATCGTATCGATGTTGTAGCCACGCAATTGGCCTTTTTGCAACAACCGCCTAGTGTTGTTGGGACCAACCAGCCCATGTCGCCAGCAGTAAGTCTACGAGCTACAGATATACATGGTAACTTAGATACCGATTTTACGGGTACTGTAGAAATCACGTCTTCTGGTATACTTTCTGCTAGTCCGCAGCAGGCCGCAGCAATTGCTGGCGTAGCTACTTTTGGTAATATTCAACATACTACAGCGGCTACAAGCCGACAACTCTCTGCGGCCTACTCAGGCTTTAGTACAGTAACCAGCAACAACTTTGATATTAGTGATCCAACTGTATTAAGCTTGGGCGATATCGTTGTAGTGGCCGTTAATGCCAACAACGGTGCTTGTACGCCAGGAACACTAGGTGCTGACCGTGTTTTCTTCGTTTCGTTCGTGGATATTACCCCAGGAACTGTAATTGATTTGACCGATAATGGTTGGGAAAGGTCCAATGCAGGTAATTTTGGTACTGGCGAGGGTGTTTACCGTTTCTCCCGCACAGGTGCTACTATACCCGCTGGATCTTTAATTGAATTCAGGATGGGCACAGATGTAACCGTTACCAATACCCTGATGAATGGCCTTGGCTGGTCAACGGTAAGCCTAACACCCGGATTAGGTAATTTGGCTATTAACAACGGTGGCGACCAGTTTTTTTTCATGCAGGGTGGTTCGTGGAACAACGGTACTGCAAGCAACGATGCCACTTATTCTGGCAACGTGTTGTATGGCTTTAATACTCGAGCAAGTTGGTCAGCTGATGGTACAACTACACAGTCAAACTTATACCCCGGTACAGAATGTTTCAGCATGGCTGTAGGTTCAGCGACCGATTTTGTGATTTACGATAACGCTAGTGCGCCAGGTGGTTATAGTGCCGCTTCTCGCAGGGATTGGATTTTCAGGTTCAACAACAACGCTAACTGGAATACAACTTCTACGGGTTCTTGTGCTACATTCAACGCTAAGTTGATTACCCTTCAAGGGAACTTCCCCATTACGGTAAACGCGGGTAATTTTACCCCAGGCGTTTGGACTGGTACACGCAACACCAACTGGTTTGATTGCGGTAACTGGGAAACGGGCATTGTGCCTAATATAAACACTGACGTAAACATTGCAGCCAGCGCTGCCAACGATGCTGTGGTGGATTACACCGCTGATTTCTCTGACCGTTTCCAAGATACCGCCCGCTGTCATGATTTAAACCTTAACGGTAGGTTGTTGCGTGCCGAAGGCTCGAGCTTGAATATCATTCAGGTTTCAGGTGACTTAAACATAGCGGCTACAGCTAGCCTTGATTTAGACGATGCTATTTCTGGTACGCCTGACGGCCAATTATTGTTGGAAGGTGACTGGCTCAACAACGGCGATGAAAGCAATTTTGAAGAAGGAGAATCACAAGTCCGTTTTATAGGTACAGGTACTCAAACCATCACGAATACGGGTGGATTAGAAGTATTTTATAGTGTACAAGTGGATAAATCGGCTGGCGAAAGTGTAGAGTTGCTCAACCAGGTCAACATTTCCAACCAGCTTGCTTTTGTGGCTGGTAAAGTGCTTACCAACAACCAAACCTTGAGCATCACAAACACTGCCACAACTGCCATTGCCGGTGCATCAACTAGCGGTACTGACAGATTTGTAGAAGGCAGATTGCAATGGGCCACTGATGGAGTTTCAAGCTATACCTTTCCTATTGGTCATGCCGTACAAGGTGTTCAAGGTTTTACCATTACACCAACAGGATTAGCTGGTTCGACCATTCTTGGTTATTTGGAGTCGAACGCTACAGCTTTAGTACAGCCCATCGCTTACTGCGATCTTGAATCACACCCAGGCACAGGTACAAACGTGAATGCTGGTAACGGTAACCCCGGTACCGATGGTATTCTTGATCAAGTAACCTTTAATATTGCCTCTCCTTTGTCTTGGAATATTACCAACCCTGGTGGTGGTGTGGCAAGCTACAACTTAGTGGTAAATGCAAACGGAACACAGGATATTAACCCGATTACAAGTGCTAGTGGAACCCCTATCCGCTACTTGATGAAGAACGGCGAACCTGGTAATACAGGCGTAAGTACCAGCAGTGGCGCCCCATGGTTTAATGCATCAGGCTTTTTAAGTTGCCCCAATGGCTATGCACTTACGGGCATGACTGGTTTTTCAAGCTTTACATTGAATGGCGCAAGCCAATCGAACACCGTTTTACCGATAGAGTTACTCCGTTTTGTAGCTCAAGCCAAGGACAACCGTTTCATTCAATTACAATGGACAACTGCAACAGAACGCAACAACAAAGGCTTTGAAGTACAGCGCAGCTTGGATGGCATCAACTTTAGCTCAATAGCTTGGATAGAAGGCCAAGGTGATTCCTATAGCAACCAATACTATAGTTTTGATGATAGGATGGTACAAGCAGGTAGTATGTACTACTATCGTTTGAAACAAATTGACTTTGACGGTACCTTTAGCTTTAGTCCAATCAGCAATGCCATTATCGATGGAACAAACAGCGGCACCCTTGCAATTTACCCTGTACCGAGCCAACAGTTTGTACAACTCAAAACCGATGCAAGCCTGGAAAACATCGTGTTGCTGGATTTGACAGGCCGCCCAATGCCTATATCAGCCAAACAGCTAGATATTCAAACCATCCAACTGGATATTACCCAACTGCCTGCTGGTGTTTATTTGGTGCAAATACAATCGCCTAGCGGCATTAGCACCGGAAAAGTGGTGAAAGACTAGGACTCTCGTTCCCTAACGGCAGCGAAGCTGCCGTTAGGGAAAATATGAAATATGAACTATGAACTATGACAAAAAAAGCCATCCCCGAAGGGATGGCTTTTTTTGTCACATGATTTTGCTTTAAACTGCAAAAATGGCATTCAGGATTATACAAAAGCGCCAAAGTGGCAGCGTTTTATGGCTGGTACTCCTTTTGCCATAGGTCTCAAAGTGTGCCTGCGCCAGCGATGCGAAGCGGTGGCGGCGATTGCCGCCAGACCGAGCCGCCCACGTAGAGCCGTTTCGAGAAACGGCTCCCGCCGTTAGGCGGGTAGGGCGGCGAAGGGCCGAGCGAATAGCGAGCCGCGTAGCGTAGCGACGGCGTGTATGTAGGGGCGTATCGCATACGCCCCGCAAAAGCGCCGGGGCGCCCCAAAAATCATTCGATCACAAGAGCGCAAATTTAAAAATTCGATTACATTTGTAACTGCTAGCCATAGCAACTTCAAAATACCAACCATGAATTTAGACATTTTTACCATTAAAGCCCAGGAGGCCATCCTTAAATCGCAAGAAATTGTAACGGGCAAATCGCAGCAAACCATTGATACACCGCATCTTGTGAAGGCCGTGGCCTTGACCGACGAGAACGTGTTTGGCTATATCATGAAAAAACTCTCCGTCAACCTTGACATTTTGAATGCCAAGCTTGATGTGATGATTGATGCATACCCAACGGTATCGGGTGGTGGCGACCGCATGTTTATGTCGCCAGAGGTGAATAAGGCTCAAATTGAGGCCCAGCGCCTGGCTAAAAACATGGGCGACGAGTTTGTGAGTACCGAGTTGCTGATCCTCGGCGTGCTGTCGATTAACGATAAAACTGCCAAGTTGCTTCGCGAGATGGGCGTGGTGGACAAAGACTTCCTCGCTGCCCTCAAAGAAATACGCAAAGGCACTAAAATCCAGAGCCAAGGCCAGGAAACGCAGTACCAATCTCTGAAAAAATTTGCCCAAAACCTGAATGAACAAGCCCGCAATGGCAAGCTTGACCCTATCGTAGGCCGGGACGAAGAAATACGCCGCGTGCTGCACATCTTGTCGCGCCGGAAGAAAAATAACCCTATCGTGGTGGGCGACCCGGGCGTGGGTAAAACCGCTATCGTGGAAGGTATTGCTTGGCGTATTGTAAATTCGGATGTGCCTGAAAACCTGCGCACCAAGACCATTTACAGCCTTGACCTATCGGCTTTAGTAGCCGGTGCTAAATACAAAGGCGAGTTTGAAGAACGCCTTAAAGCCGTGGTGAAAGAAGTGTCGGACTCCGATGGTGAAATCATCTTGTTTATCGACGAAATACATACTTTGATTGGTGCTGGCGGCGGCGGCGGTGCCATGGATGCAGCCAACATCCTGAAACCAGCACTGGCCCGTGGCGAGTTGCGCACTATCGGTGCGACCACCCTCGACGAGTACCAAAAGTATTTTGAAGAAGACAAAGCCTTGGAACGCCGTTTCCAGAAGGTTATCGTGGATGAGCCTAGCTTGGAAGATACCGTTTCTATCCTACGTGGCTTGCGCGAGAAATACGAGAATTACCATAAGGTTCGCATCCTGGATACCGCTTTGATTGCTGCGGTCGAGTTGAGTAGCCGCTATATTTCGGACCGTTCATTACCTGATAAAGCGATTGACCTGATGGATGAAGCCGCGGCCAAACTCCGCTTGGAAATTGACTCGATGCCCGAGGCCGTGGACGAACTTGACCGTCGTGTGCGCCAACTGGAAATTGAGCGCGAGGTGATTAAACGCGACGGCGACGAGAAAAAATTGAGTGAACTGAACCGCACGCTCTCTACCGCTCGGGAACAACTGGAAGACCTGATGACCCGCTGGAAAAGCGAAAAAGGCATCGTGGATGAGATACAGCAGGTGAAAGCTGAAATGGAAGCCTTGCGCATTGAAGCCGAGGAAGCCCGCCGCAAAAGTGATTTTGCCAAGGTAGCAGAAATTGAGTACGGTAAAATAAAGGAAAAGGAAACCGCGCTCGAAGCCGCCAAAAAGAAATTGGCAGAGCTTTCGCCTGAAACCCGCCTCACCGACGAGGAAGTGGATGCCAATGATATTGCCGAGGTCGTGGCCCGCTGGACAGGCATCCCCGTGAGCAAGATGCTACAAAGCGAAAAAGAAAAACTCCTGCACCTGGAAGAGGAATTGGGCAAACGCCTGATTGGCCAGAAAGAAGCCGTGATTGCCGTTTCGGATGCTGTGCGCCGCTCGCGCTCCGGCTTGCAAGATACTAAGAAACCTATCGGCTCGTTCATTTTCCTTGGGCCTACGGGCGTGGGTAAAACCGAGTTGGCCAAGGCATTAGCTGAGATTCTGTTCAACGACGAGAACGCCATCGTGCGCCTCGACATGAGCGAATACATGGAAAAACACGCTGTGTCGCGGCTCGTGGGCTCGCCCCCGGGTTATGTTGGCTACGACGAAGGCGGCCAGTTGACCGAGGCCGTAAGGCGTAAACCTTACTCGATAGTACTGTTCGACGAGATTGAAAAGGCACACCCCGATGTGTTCAACATCTTGTTGCAGGTACTGGATGACGGTCGTTTGACCGACAATAAAGGTCGTACTGCCGACTTCAAGAATACCATCATCATCATGACCACCAACCGTGGTGCAGAAGGTATTTTGGAGAACTTGGAAAACATCGACAAGATGAAGCCCGCCGAGTTAGAGGCAACGGTTGCTACCACGAAACTCGAAGCCTTTGAAGCCTTGAAAACCATCATGCGCCCAGAGTTTATCAACCGTATTGATGAGCAAATCATGTTCTTGCCGTTGAATAAAGCCGAGATGCGCCAAATTTTGACCCTCATGCTCAAAGGCGTAACTAAAATGCTGGCCAAGCAAGATATGACCATGGAACTCAACGAAGATGCCATGGCACAGCTTACCGACTTGGGTTACGACCCCGAGTATGGCGCAAGGCCCATGAAACGCGTGCTCCAGAAAGAGCTGGTCAACAACCTGTCGAAGGCATTGCTTTCAGGTACCTTCGGTCCTGGCGATCATATCGTGGTAGAACTCGACAACAAAACGGGTGAGTTACTGTTTTCAAAGGGCAAAAAGAAGTAAGCCCAACATAACGTGACCAAGCTCGAAATCCTAGCAGTCATCAGCTCGGCCTTGTGTACTTGGCTGAGTATCAAACGCAACGTGCTCACCTGGCCGGTGGGCATGTTGGGTATTGGAGCCTATTTTTACCTGTATTACGAGGCCAAGTTATATGCCGACATGGGCTTGCAGGTGCTTTATCTAGGGCAAAGTATTTACGGCTGGCTGTTTTGGAAACAACTCCAAGACCAGGATGGGAACGAAACAGTTTATCAGCTTTCGGCTCAATCCCTGCTGCTGTCGCTGGTGGTTATGTTTGTTTTTGCCCTAGGTTTAGGCTATCTGCTTGACCAATTTACCGATGCCGAATTACCTTATCTTGATGCCTTTGTTGCTGCTATGAGCTTGACAGCCAATCTTTTACTGGCTTTAAAAGTATACCAAACCTGGTACTTTTGGATTGTTGCCGACATCTGTTTGGCGGCCTTGCTTTATTACAAAGGTTATTACCTTTCGGCTGGCTTGTATGTAGGTTTTACAGGCATGGCGTTTTGGGGGTTACGGCAGTGGAGTTCGGCTAACAATGAACGATGAACAATGAACAATGAATGATGGGGGATTTGGGCTTGTCGTTTATTCATTTAGTCAATTATTCGTTTTATCATTTGGGCGTTGCGCCGCTACGCGTCGCCGGCGTGCTACGCGCTCGCTGATCGCTCGGTGCCTACGGCACTGGCCGCTGCGCGGCCACGCTCTGCATGCCTAACGCGACGGCAAATTGAAAAATAGGGTAATACCTTGCGGTGGGGGGGCAGACGGGCCAAAAGCTAGCTACAACGCCCCCTTCAACAACTTCTGCATGGCGTTTTAATACCCGGTGATAGGCTATCCATGTACTGCTCCTGAGTGAAATAAGCGATTTGAGGATGTGGGGCTTGGAGGATTGGAGGATTTGGCGATCCTTCCTAACCCACTATGCGCTCAGCCCTCTACTCTCATAACTAATGAATGGCCTAGTAGCCTGGAGGGCAGCGCCAAAGGCGCTGGTGCGTAGCACGGAGCACCGCGAACCCCGTAAGGCTACGCCGCCGCATCGCGGCGGAGGCCCCAAAATAATAAAATGAATAAATGAGAAAAGGAATAAATGACGCGTATGCAGTAGGATACTATTTAAAAAAAAATAATAATTAACAATTCGTAATGCATAATTAAACAAAGAGTTTTCCTTGTAGCTCCTTGTACTTGTCTTTAGAAAATTCTACCTGCATACCGCCCTGTAAGAACAAAATACCTTCATCTTGCCTCGACATTCGTTCAACGTATTGCTTGTTTACCAGGTAACCGCGATGCACGCGTACAAACTGCGGGTACTCGCTCAGCAATTCCTCAAAATGCCGTAGGTTTCGGCTGGAAACGACGGTGTTTTTATCGTTTTTTATATGTATAATGGCATATGAACCAGAGGCTTGTATGTATATGATGTCTGATAGCGGGATAAAGCGTTTTTCCTCCAGGCTGGGGATGCAAATTTTGGTCTCGTGATAAGGATCCAAGTTTTGGCGCATCACTTCAAGCTGTTTGAGCAAGTTTACCTTTTGCACCTCGTTGCGCAATTTCTGCATGGTATCTTCTAGCGCTTGGCGGGTTAGGGGTTTCAGGATGTAATCCAAGGCCGATAACTTGAAGGCTTGCACGGCATAATCGCTGTAAGCCGTCACAAAAACAATGTGGAAGTCGAACTCGTCTTCCTCAAAAAAATCCTGGATTTCCAGTCCGCTGTAATTGGGCATTTCAATATCTAAAAACACCACGTCAGGCTTATGCCGCTTGATAGCCTTCACGGTGCTTCCCAGGTCGTCGCACAAGGCCAATACCGTTACATCAGGGCAGTAGCGGCTCAGCATGCCATTCATGATGTCGCGAGCCATGGGCTCGTCATCGGTTATAATAGCCTTGATTACAGTGTTTTGCATGATTTTATATTAATTCAACACAAAGATACTAGCAGTTTGGAGCATCTAGCTTTAGATTTTGTAAGTACCCGCTTTAAATTTGTAACAGGCCATCAGGCTTCGAGGGGCATGTACAGCACCACTTTTGTGCCCAGTGCCAGTTGCTTCTCGGTATCGAACAAATCGAATATTTCGAGCACAATTTCCTTGTTGATGTTTTGGGTAAGTAGCTCTAGCCTTTTGTGGTTGGCGTCCACGGCGTAGGAGTTATACTTCACGCCCTGGCGTGCTTTAATCTCGGCAGCTTTTTGTCGGCCAATACCGTTATCTTCAATCTCTACCAGTAGTTTTTTATCCTGCTCTTTGAAGCGAATCCAAAGCTCACGGTTTGATTTTTTCTGCGCCAGACCGTGTTTTATAGCGTTCTCCACGAAAGGTTGGACCACCATGGGCGAGAGCTGCGGGTCGAGTTGCTTCAGGTGCTCATCCATTTCGATGTGGAAATTCAGCTCGCCGCCAAAACGCATTTGCTCCAGCTCGCAATACAAGTTCAGCACCGATACTTCATCGCTCAGGTTGATGGTTTCCTTGGCCGAATGGTCTAAAATCTTACGCATCAGGGCGGCAAAATTCCCCAAGAAATAGGTAGCGGCTTCACTATCGTTAGAGAAGATATACGCCTGAATGGTGTTCAAGGCATTAAACATGAAGTGTGGGTTCATCTGGCTGCGCAAAGCCGTTAAGTTGCTGAGCCTCAGTTCTTTTTCCAGTAATTCACGTTCAAATACCTCGCGGTCACGCATGCGGTTCAGCGATACTTGTCTGCGGTAAAACCACCACAACAACAGCCCAACTAGGGCGCAAGCCAATAAAATAAACCACCAGCGCAGCCAAAGGGGCGGTAATAGTTTAAACTTGATGAGCCGTTGCTCGCCTAGCACGGTACCATCTTGGTCAATAGCTTGAATCAAGATGCTATCCAGACCAAGTTGCAGCGTGGCTAATTCGATGGCTTGTCCCGAGCGGGTTAGGTAGTTCCAAGCCTGCTTTTCCGAGCCAATCCGATACCGGATACGCGGGCCGTCAGGGTTATTGAATGAAATGCTGGTAGGGATAATCCTGAGCGGTAGGGCCTCTTGGTTAAATTCGTAATAGTTTTCCAGGGGTAAAATACCCTGGCTACTTTGTACTATAATCTCGCCCAGCAAAGGCTTTACGGGTGCTTTGGCAAACTTGTCAAACTCAATTAGCACTAAACCTAAGTTGGTGGCCATGAATGCTTTACCTTCCCAAATGGCCAGGTCGTTCACCACCATGTCGAGCCCATCGAGCTTGTCGATTTTGAACAAAGGTTTAAACTGTTTATCCAGTACTTGTACCCCATCGGCAGTCAATAGCCAGATTTTGTCTTCGTGTAGGATAATCCGCCGAATGGTGTTGGAGATTAGGCCATTTTGCTTGTTGAAGCGCTTAATTGGTTTATCGGGGGCTTGCATTTGGTATAGCAGCAAACCTTGGTTGGGCGTAGCCACCAGGCAATATTGACCAAAGCGCGTGATGTGGCTGGCATATAAATCTCGGCCATCTAATTGCACTAGTTTTTCCTTACCACCGTTGATGAAATACAAGCCTTGTCGCGTAGAAGCCCAGATGACGGAAAAATCATCGGTACAGGCTAATGACTTGGTATTTAGGCCTTTAAGAAAATTTATAGTATCAATGCCTGGGGTAAATAACTGAACACCAACCCATGTTGATCGAACCGATTTAGCGCCATGTGTTTCGAAATAAGAGGTGCCTACGGAGGTAGATATGCTATCCACCCGGCTGTTTCGGTATAGGTAATGCACCTCATTAGCAAACCTAAGCTGTTCTTTATCGGCCTCCCACTGCAATAAACTGATTTCGTATTTACTGTTTTTGGCATTAATTACTTTAAAATTAATACCATCGTACAGGTAGACATGCCCCAATTTTGTACCCAAGAATACTCCTTTAGGCGAGGCGCTCACCCGCATGATGATGTCGTCTTTGAGGCTTGAATTTGTGGTATTAAACAGGTAGGACGAAAACTGCCGAACTTTGAATAAACCTTCCGATATCGTTGATATCCAATATGTTCCCTCGCGATCTTGATCAATATCCGTGATAACTTTCGACTCGAAATAATGCGCCTTTTCAACAAACCTGTTGTTTTCAAGGGCTATTTTATAAAGGCCTTTTTGGGTACAGCACCAGGTTTCGCCTTGGATGGTTACAAATTTCATGAGTTTGCCCCAGTCGGGTAAATCACTAAAAGTTTCAAAGCCTTTCCCGTTCCAGCGGTACATTTTTTGGCCGAAATTATCGGTAAAAAACAACTGGCCACTGTGCTCAAGGAAAATAACCTCCGAGAGTTGAGTCAGGAGTTTAATTTGACCATCAATTGCAACTGTTTGATGTTTGCCATGCTTGGTGTCGAGCAGGTAAATTTCGCGTTCACTTGGGCAAAAAGTAAGGCCCTTGTAAAAATACAGTACGTTTTGGCTTCTAAGCTCAATATGTTTCCACTGTTGGTAATTGGGCCCGCTAAAAATGTTGACACCGCTCAGGTTAACGGCTAGTAACTCGTTTTGCGGACTAAAATATAGCTTCGGGAAACGATTGAAACTACAGCCTTTCGGCGGTATCCATTCTTGCAACACATCGTTTTTAAGCTGGAAAATATGTCTTGAAAAATCGGTCAACCATATGCTGCTATCAGGGGCATGCGCAAAACCCGAAATAGAGCTAAACACTTGTGTGGGCGCTTTTACCGATCTGAATTCTGAGCCATCGTGGCGGAATAAACCACCTTGTGTTGCTACCCACAAAAAGCCCCGTGCATCAAAGGTAGTCTCGTATATCTCCGTGTGGTTCAGTGCTTTAGTACTCAAAAAGGAGTGGCTAAGCGGCTGGGCTAGCAAAGACAACGGCCCGCAAAGGCAAAGTATGGCTAATATACGGTTCAATTCAATGCTTTTTTTGATATTTTGGGCGCTGCGCCGCTACGTGGGGCGTATGCTATACGCCCCTGCATGCGCGTCGCCGCTGTCCTACGGGCTCGCTGTTCGCTCGGTGCTACGCACTGCGGCTACGCCGCACCCTCCGGCCAGCTAGCGCATTCGGGCTAAAGCGCCTCAAACATAGATAAATTCTTTGAAAAATGTATGATTAACTATCACGTGAAAAGCCCTGCTAGATAAATCCAGCAGGGCTTTGGTGCTCTTAGGGTTAATAACGACGTGGCCTATCTAAAATCTGTCCACTAAAACCTAGTCTTTAACCACGCGTTTATAGGTATTACCAACTTGAATATGGTAAACACCTGCGGGCATGGCGCTTAAGTCAATAGTACTGTTTTCATGTTCAATCATAGACTCAAAAATGACTTGTCCGGTAGCATTGAGCGTACGGATTACAGCTCCTTCGGGTGCATTTTTCAGGTATACCAAGCCAGTGGTTGGGTTCGGGTAAAGCATCCAAGATGCGTTTTGCACGGCTTCAACACTGATGAAAGTCACGTTAAACATTGCCGAAATTGCTACACAGCCGTTAGCATTTGACACCTCAAC
>CAZDVQ010000061.1:0-25710 GCA_964508975.1 uncultured Saprospiraceae bacterium | reverse complement strand
CAAGCGGCTTGCCGCCACGGGTTTTCTGTTGTCGCCTTAAACCCCGGGTTGCGCTTCGCTGACCCGGGGCTACCAAAAGGGACTGCCCTACGGGCAGCAGCAAGAAATGTGTCCTAATCGTAGCCGCCGAAAAGGAGGGGAGCCTGGCTTTTTCTTTCAAATTTCTGTAAATCAAATATTTATGGCAAGGCATAAGCTCCCCTCCTTTTCAAGGAGGGGTGGATGCGCAGATGGCGTTTTACGTCATCTAGCGCAGACGGGGTGGTTATAAAACCCAGATAATACCCCCCCAAAAAAAATGGTATTGGCTTAGCGCGAATATTTGACGGTTTGTACCTTGGTGGAGGGTAGGGGGGACTATTACTTGCCGAAGTATGTTCCGGTTTGGGTTTTTTCCATATTATAGATTTCCAGTATTACATCACCGATGAAAGGGCGTGTATAAACCCTTTTCAGGCGTGCCATAGGTTTATGGTTTATAAAGATGGTATCATGTGATAGCTTCCCCCCTTGGCGAAAGCTTAAGCCATCGCCCACATAATAGCCATCACCGTATTTCCACAAGCTATAGTCCTGTAGCTTTTCCTCGGGGCTAGAACATGCACTGAGGGAGAGGAGGAGGATGCCAAGTGAAAAAGTAGGGTTAGTCATGTTTGATAACAGATATTTTAGTATATTTGTGAGGTGGGATTAATAACTTCACAATAGTAATCATTATACAGAAAATCAAGGCTAGCTTGCCTTAGCGAAGATTGCTGAACTACTTAAAATTGGAGCAAATATGAGAGATGAATCAAAAATAATCTATATTGCAACTGTAGGAGGTTCCTTTGTTGACCTCCGAGTCATCGATTTAAGCCCATGGAATATACAGGGTGGCATGGTTGAAAGCTATAAAACGGAGCATTTTTTTCGATCTGTGTTAATTAATGGACATGATAGAGATGATTGGGAGTTCCTAAAAGAGACAGCCCAAGAACAAGGCGATGGTGTTGGAATGTACCCAGATTGGGAAATCATGAACTTACTTTGGCCTATTAATTTTGACGCACCACCAACAGAAAATGACTATTTTGAAGCGATTGAAGCGATTAGAGTTATTTACCCTTCTGAAATTTACATACGGAATATAATAGATGCCCAATATTTTGAGGATAAAATAATTAACATTACAGGTTTCCAGGAGTACCATAATTTCAACTGGTCCAAATATGAAAACCCATCCGATTATTATTTCAATTATTCAGAGGAAGGTGATTTACAAGAAACTAATCGGCTTTTAGCGTGTTTCAAAGCAAATTCCACGAAAAGAGAATATATTAAGAATGCCATAAATTACTATTCGGATTCCTTTAGGGTTAACCGTAGTGAAATGTCATTTATATGTCTTTGTATCTGCTTGGAAACACTCGTGCCAGGAAAAGATCAACCAACTTATAGGTTCAGAAGAAGCCTTGCAGTCTTGTGCTCTAATTCAATTGAGGAAGGCAGAAAAATTTATAAAAATGCCAATAAACTTTACGACTTTCGCTCCAAACTTGTTCACTCTGCATTAAAAAATAACGACCTTCAAAAACTTCCACTATACTTTGACTATGCAAAAATATTAGCTTCTCGTATGATTGTAGAAATGCTACTACATGACTTGCCCACAATTGAAGATTTAGACAACAAAATAACCGAGATCGGTTATGGGCAGAAAAATTCCATATCAGAAAATTACATTGAATTCAACGGAAATTCACTGTCATGGAATAGGCTTATAAATGATGAACTATGATTTGTACCAAACAACTTTAAATCATTCAATTATCCCATATCCACATGACAACAAAGGAGTTTAATCAATTAGTTTCAGATTCACCTCATAGAGACATTTTAAGTGCAGTTAAAATACCTGTTACTTTCAACCATCTTGGTATTGAAAGAGAATTTATTGGTGTAAAAAAACTATATAATTTTATCCTCGAACAAGTTACAGGCTGGGATGAAATAGCTAAGGAAATAGATATAGCTGCACAAGATTGTCCTGATTTTTTTCGAGATCAAAGAGACAAAATCGCAAATCTATTGAGTTTTTTAATTGCCCAATCCAAGGAATTCATAAACCCTGATTGGAATCCAATTGAGGTTACTCAGGTAGTCGTCGATCATCTTAAACGAATGGGCAAGAGCTATCTACCATCAGACTCTATTGAAGTCAAACTCTTAGTTGAACTTTATAAAAAACAACCGATATTGACTCAAGGTGCTCATGATTATTTTACTAACCAAATAGACCGTAATAGTCAATTTAACAAGTTTTATTTGAGAGGAATACTCATTGCGGCAGACTTCCTAAATAACGAGAAAGGCACAAGAGCTTACGATTTTAAGGGATTGCAAACTTCTAACTTTGCTAGTATAAAAAATAATTTTGAACGAAGGGTTTCTAATGCGGAGAAAGAAGCCGAATTGAAAATTGAAACCCTTACCCAGCAAATCGAATCAGCAGAAACCGCTTTTACTGAAATAAAAAACAAAGGCAATGCAGAATTTTCAGAAGTTATTTCAGCAAAAACAAAAGAATTTTCGGAATTAGTTACAAGGTTTTTAAATGACTCAGGAAGTATTCACAATCAATTTAATGCCGACGCTGAAATCAATTTAAAAAAGGCAGTTCAAGGTTTTGATGATTTCCACAATAGTAGTGCTCAAAAAGTCATTGAACTTGAAAATACTTACAAAGAAAACTTGAAATTACAAGGTCCTGCAATGTACTGGAAAGAGCGTGCCGAAAGCTTGAAAAAACAAGGGTGGAATAGTTTTTACTGGACAATGGGTTTAGTTTTTCTTGCTGGAGGTTCACTATTCACTTTACTCTGGATTTCACCCGATACTATTTATAGTAGCTTCTTTAGCAACGACAAAAGTGCTGCAATAAGATGGTCAATTGTATTTATTACCTTTATATCCATCATTGCAGTTAGCATAAGGGCTACAATGAAAGTAATGTTTAGTTCTTTTCACTTAGCAAGGGATTGCGAAGAAAGATACACCCTTACATACTTTTATCTTTCTTTACTAAAGGACTCTAATGTTGACGATAAGGATAGACAACTCATTATGCAGTCACTCTTTAGCAGAGCTGAAACAGGGCTTTTAAAGGATGATGCTTCTCCTACAATGCCAAATGACTTTGTGACTAAGATTTTTAAGTGACCTCCAGACGAATGATTTATACTTTGGATCCGTAACTCTAATCTGTTATCTCATGAACTTGCAAGGTAACTAATCTTAAGTAATAGAAGAACTATTTTAAACCAGAACAAACATCAAGGATGAATTTTAATACCTCACCATACAGTTACTTTCGAAATAAGTTAATATTCTTATACGTGCTTGCCATTTCTTTTTTGATATCATCCTGTGGGCCGCCAAGTATTGAAAAGCAAGTTGACAGATTGATTAACACGAAAGATTACCTCGAAAGATTAGAAATTTCCTACGCATTGGCAGACTCTCTTTCGCCTAAAGCATTAGAACTTGTTTTTGGAGTCTATAAAAATAATAAATATGCGAAGCAAGCCGTAAAAGATATGCTATTCCGCTACTCTAAAATAATTAGTACTCAAGGATTCATAGAACAAGAAAAAGCTATCAAGTGCGTCAGATTGATATTAGAGCCGACTCAGAGTAATTTATTTATTTCTAAAACCGAGAAAATAAACTTAATTCTTTACGGTCTAAGCTTAGACGATACGAACAATGTTTTTCAAACATTGATGACTAACATGGCGGTAAACCATGGGAAAGCTGCAATGCTAATAATTTTAGATGCTTGGGAAAAAAGGAAAGAGTCTGAGGTTCTTAAAAAGGCTGTTTTAGCATTTGAGGGTAAGACTTTAGTTTACTTAAACAAAAGGTTAGGAAAGGACAAAAATATAGAAGAATTGATGGCTCGTATTGGAGAGCCAGCGGTAAACTCTCTAATTGAAAAAATGAAGGACTCTGATGAAAATGTGCGATTTGCTGCGGCTGATGCTCTTGTAAAAATGGCTAAGTACAACCCTTCTGCTGTATCCAGTTTAACAGATGCTATTGATAATAAAAGTCTTTCAATGATTGCCCAAAATTACCTATTTTATATTAGGCTTGGAATCAATGGTACCGAAGATCTTTTGCTAAAAGCATTCGATAAGAATTTTTCAGAAAAAATGTGCCTAGACTTTGTCAATTGTGGAAATTCTGCCATTGAATCTGGTGCTAGAGATATTGCATTCAACCATGGATTTTTAGTTTTCCCTGCAATGGGTAAGCATTTTGGCCCTAGATGGGGAAGTGGTAATTAGTTCTCTTATTAAACATTATATAGAGTTCATACGATCTGCAATGAATCTATTATAGTTTACGAACGTAACCAAGACTAAAATACTTTCCACATCAGCTAACTATCCCTTAAATTATTTTATGCCACCATTTTAGAGATTTTAGTCGGTTAACCTCATCTTCCAGTTCCTTCACCTTTTTGCTTAAAGTGGTATTTTGACCTTTATGGCCACTGATGCTTTGCTTCAGTTTTACATTTTCACTTGTAGCTTCGTTCAGTTTAGCTTGTTGTGATTGTAATTGGATTTTAAGTGCTGCACTTTCCTTGTCTTGCTGTTTATACTTTTTAAAAGTTTCTGTTAAAATGAGCTGAATATCAGACAAATTAGCTTTTTTAGCTATTTTGATTGCTCTAATCAACGCTTTTGCAGCGATTTCGTGCTGGCCTTTTTTAGAAGAATAATTGAAAAGATTTAAATACTTAATAGCCTTGAGACGATTCAACTCTTGTAAGATTTCTTCACTTTGAAGTTCTCTTTTTGAAAACTCCACTACACGGGCATCAGTTTTAATATGTTCTCTTTTTAGTTTTGACTTCAATACTAATCCATTTTCATAAGAAGTACATCTACTTAAAGCAACATAAACTTGACCTGCCGCAAAAGAACCACTCAAATCAGCGTAAACCTTGTCAAATGTTAAACCTTGGCTTTTATGAACGGTGATAGCCCAGGCTAGTTTGATTGGATATTGGGTGAACTTTCCTACAACTTCACTTTTTACTTTTTTTTCTTTTTCATCCCATTGATACTTAATGTTTTCCCAAACATGAGTTACTAAATTTATATCATCTCCATCGGGTACTTCAACACATATATTATCATCTGTTAATGACTTGATTTTGCCAATTTTACCATTGTAATACCCTTTTATTTTTCCTTGCTCATTTTTCAAAAACATCACCTGGGCACCAACTTTAAGAATTAAATCCTTTTCCGTGGGTAGAATGTAGTCACCGTTCCAATCCTTAGGAAAGGTTCCTTCTACTTTTCCTGTATAAGCTTTTGCAACGGAAGGTAGCTCTCCAAGCTTATTTGCATTAAATTGTTCAGCCTGTCCGTTATGTGTAGTGAGTACTATGTAGTTTGAATTTTCAGGCTGTTTAAAGTTTGGGTCAAACTTTTGGTTTAGCGTTTCAATATCTGCCTCCTTGATATCACTAACCCTGATTTTATTCAGCAAGTTGATAAATTTTTGTTCTTTTTGTCGGTATATCTTTTTCAGCTCAATGAACACAGGCATATTGTCTTTAATGCAATGAGCGCTGAAGAAGAATTCCGTCTCATATGATTTTTGGAGAATCTCCCACTCGTTGGGCTTGGCGATTGGAGGTAGTTGGAATAAATCGCCAATCAATACAACTTGAACCCCACCAAACACTTTGTTGGGCTGTTTTCTAAACGCCCTCAATATTTTATCAATTACGTCTAGAGTATCACACCTCACCATTGAAACCTCATCAATTATCAAGAGTTCAAGGTTTTCAATAATTGCCTTCTTTTCTGGGCGATATTTGAACTCGGTATATATCGTTACATCGCTTCTGCTGCCTCTGGGAACTTTTAACCTTAGTCTTTCATCGTCGGGATTAAAAGGGCTAAAAGGCATTTGAAAAAATGAGTTTATAGTAGTCCCTCCAGCATTTATTGCAGCTACACCCGTTGGGGCAACAATAACCGTGTTTTTGCTCGTAATGGATTTAATGTATTTCAAGAATGTAGTCTTGCCTGTTCCTGCCTTGCCTGTCAAAAATACATTAGCCTGTGTTGACCTTATAAATTCAGCTGCGCAGTTAAACTCTAAATTGCTCTTGTCTAATAGTTCCATTGTGATTATTTGCTCTTAACCTATTATAATTCTCCTTAAGTAAACGGGGAGTTTTACCACAAATATACGCAATAATAGTTATATTTAAGTAGCGTATATGTTCTCGTGTTTTAGAGGTCATCAAAAAAGATACCCTTCACAAAATATACTAAATTCAGAATAAGTAAAAGCCTTCAAAACAGCCAGGCAGAGCGAAAAAAATGGTTCAAGGTTTTAGGCATACAAATTGACGCAAAATTAAATACCACTAATGCACCCTCATAACTTTTACTCCCCCATGCCCCCAACCATCCAATCCCTCCTCTCCAGGGCAGCGCAGCAACCCAAGATACTGTTTTTGATCGACGGGGCTGGTGCCCTGTTGTCGGCCTTTATGTTGGGTGTGGTGTTGGTGCGGCTAGAGGCTTGGTTTGGTATTCCGTTGAATACCTTGTACCTCTTGGCGGTATTGCCTGTAGGTTTTGCCTTGTTTGATGGCTATAGTTACTGGTGGGCAGGCCGGCATACCGCTTTGCACTTGCGGGTTATTGCTGGGCTAAACCTGGGTTATTGTTGCTTGTCGTTGGCTTTAGGTGTTGTGCATATAGCTAGCCTGACTTGGTTGGCTTGGGCCTATATTATCGGGGAGGTTGTCATTGTGGCGGGTTTGGCGGTTGTGGAGCTCAGAATAACTATGAATGATGAACAATGAACGATGAACAATGAACTATGAACGATGAACTATGAACGATAAATTTTTTGTTGCGTGCTGTGGGGAGGTGCTTTCATGCCTTGCACGGCTTCATAACCCTCTCCGCACGCGAGTTTATGAGCGTTTCCGGGGAGAGGGTCGCCGCGGAGCGGCGGGGTGAGGCGCAAAAATAACGATGAACAATGAATTTTTTGTTGGCTGTGCCTCACCCCGTCACGAGCGGGCGCTCGTGACACCCCTCTCCACGGGCACACGCTTTGCGTGTTGTGGAGAGGGGACTTATATGCTTGGCTCGGCTTCATAACCCTCTCCGCACGCGAGTTTATGAGCGTTTCCGGGGAGAGGGTCGCCGCGGAGCGGCGGGGTGAGGCGCAAAAATAACTATGAACTATGAATAGGGTCTGCCCCCCTGTCACTGCGTGGTGCTTGTGACATCCCCCCACTCGCATGCGCTCGCGTGGGGAGCTTGATATTTTGGCTCCTCAGGTAGAATTTTCAAGCCCGACAGCCTTTAAACACCGACCTAAATAGTTACCTTCGTTGAATGATTCGGAATGTGCTAGCACCGGGGCAGGGCAGAACGTAACCCGTATTTTTATCAAATTAAGCAGTAAGCAAATGTTGCCAGAAAAATCGAATAGCGAGATATTGCTGTACCAATCTGAAGATGGGCAGCTAAAAATTCAGGTTCGTTTGGATAACCAGACGGTATGGCTTACGCAGGCCGAGATGGTAGAGTTATTTCAAAGCTCGAAATCGAACATTAGCGAGCATATCAAGCATATTTTTGAAGAGGGCGAATTAAGCCCTGATTCAACTGTTCGGAAATTCCGAACAGTTCGATTGGAAGGTAATCGTCAAGTAGAGCGCGAAATAGAACACTACAATTTAGATATAATTATCTCTGTAGGATACAGGGTAAAATCGCTTCGCGGTACACAGTTTCGTATGTGGGCAACTGAGCGGCTTCGGGAATATCTGATAAAGGGCTTCACGATGAACGATGACTTGTTGAAACAAGGCGGAGGTTATTTCGAGGAATTACTTGATCGTATTCGGGATATTCGTTCGTCTGAAAAGGTCTTTTACCGCAAAGTGCTTGAAATTTATGCCACAAGCATAGACTACGATCCAAGGGCAAGTATGACTCAGCTTTTTTTTCAAACAGTTCAAAACAAATTGCATTGGGCTGCACACGGACATACAGCAGCCGAAATCATTTTTGAAAGAGCCAACGCTGAATCCCCTTTTATGGGTTTGACAGCGTTCAAAGGCAAAAAACCTACTAAACAGGAAATAGGAGTAGCGAAAAATTATCTAGCCGAAGAAGAATTGGCAATACTAAACCGTTTGGTATCTGCCTATTTAGACATTGCAGAAGTAAATGCTATGCAACGTAAGCCAATGTATATGAAAGATTGGATAGAAATCTTAGATGGATTTATTAAAATGAGCCGGCAAGATGTATTAATCAACGCTGGAAAAATTTCGGCTGAACTAGCACAACGTAAAGCCTTAACCGAATACGAAAACTACAAAAATAAACCAGATGAAGCGTTGTCAGAGGTTGAAAGACAGTTTCTTGCAAGTATTGAGCAAACCAACAAGCAACTCAAAGCATTAAAGCCAATAGATAAAAAGAAAGAATAAAGGCGTCTTTTATATCACATATTGTGTTGGCAGTTGGTAAACGAGCTTTTGCTCGTGCCACCCCTCTCCGCACGCGAGTTTACGAGCGTTTCCGGGGAGAGGGTCGCCGCGGAGCGGCGGGGTGAGGCGCAAAAATAACGATAAACTATGAATAGGGTCTGCCCCCCTGTCACTGCGCGGTGCTTATGACATCCCCAGTGGCTCTGCCACTGGGGGCTGCGCCAGGCATGCGGAGCGTGGCCGCACCAGCGGCCAGCCCGAAGGGCCGAGCGACCAGCGAGCGCGTAGCACGCCGACGGCGAAGCCGGGGCGCCCCAAAAACTATCTAAAATACTGGTCAACTACTTGTTGGGCAGCGGTAATACGGGCGCTAACCACGCTAGGGCTCGGATTGAAATTGGTGGTTTCGAGGCCGGTGGTATCGAGTTCAATACATTGCTCGGCATAGCCAGATGAAGGATCTACATGCGTTTCGCCATCGAGGGAGGTAGAAATCATGCCAGCCAGGAAACTACCAAAATCGTTGATGTTACGGCGGTTGTTGGAGCTTACATCCAAGCGCAAGCCGAGGGTGTGCGGCTTGGGTTCAGCGGCGTTTTCAAAAACCCGGACAGGGATATTGTCCTTCAATCCACCATCGATATACAAGCCGGCCAAGCTGTTGGCGATACTGGTACTGGCCGCAAAGCTGCGGGCCATGGCGGCATCAATCCGGACAGGTTTGAAGATGAACGGGAAGCTCATGGAAATCCTGACGGCCATGACCACGGGCATGTTGGGGGTGGTCTCCGAGGAGAAATAAAAGGTTCGGCCAGTCTCGATATTGGTGCCTGTTACCACGAGCTTGATGCGGAACATATCGCTGTGCTGCCTGAAGGTCATGTTGCTGGTCGCTCCCCTGTCGCGGGCCATACGGTTAAATTCGTTGATGGCCGAGCAGCCAGCAGCTATGCCAAAATCTTGGAAAACGTTGTTGGCCGATACAAACTTGTTGTTCATCAACTTGGGCAAAATGTCTTGACTTTGCTCGGCTGGCGTAGCGGGGACCGAGTTGTCGACAACCAATTGAGAGGCCACTTGGCTGGTGATAAAACCTGTAAGTCCAGTTTGTTGTTGCAGCATTTGGATAAACAGGGGCTGGTCTGGCGCCACGATACAGCCATTGCCCGTGACAATGCTGCGTGGGAAACGAGGCGTTTCGACCAAGGTATTCATGTTGAGGGTCCGGAAGACACCCGTTATATCTTGGGCGCTGTAGCCGATAGACACCAAGAAGGCCGTCATGGCCCCAGCGGAAGAACCTGATACCCCTTTGATTTGGCCTTGAGGGTTAAGCCTTTTACTTTGTCCTGAACCGGTGAACGTTAAGATTTGTCGAGCTTCGAGCGCTGCAAGGGCGCCTGCGTATACGAAACCTTTACCGCCGCCACCTTCAAACGACAAATAGTGTACTTCAGTACTGCGTACCTTGCGATGCGAGCCACCGCCAGTGAGGGCAAAACTTTTTTTGGAAGTAGTGCTGAGTTGCTCCAGGAACTGCATGTCGCTCATGCTCCTGACTATTGGCGCTTGGCTCAGGCTGCGTGCCGGAGTATTCCGCTTGGATTTGCTTTGGCTCAATTGTTTGGCCTGTTGAAGCTCGCGGGCCAGTTCAAGGTATCGGTTGCGTGACATAGAATTGGTTTTGAAGGAGAACTTCCCCAAGCGCTTGGGAGGCTTGAGGAAGTTCAGGGTAGGGACAGGAATAGCTTAAGGATACATGCGGTTGATATCACTCCAGTTCCAGCGATCGCTGATGATGGTGCCTCGGCGTGCTGCGCCACCGTTGGCGGTGACGTACTGTATGACTCTGTCGAGGAAGGCTTTCCAGCAGCGGTCGCCACCCGAGAAGATGGTACCAGCAATGGCTAATTGGTCAGCGGCTCTTGTAATTCTATCGGCAGCACGGGTGTAAATGCGGGGTTTGCCATCGTCACCCGTACCAAAGCCGAACTGACGATTACCGCTAACGGGGTGATAGTTGCCTACGCCGGGGATTGCGCTAGGTAAGCCAATGGTACTGAATATCCAGTTGTCGGCTGCAATATGGCTACAGATGACACCGGCATCTTCAACGTTGACCACGCCGAACACGGGGTCCATCATGTTAAAGTTCATAACGGCGCCTAGCGGTGCGCTAGAAAGCCAGCGTACGTTATTGGCAGGGTCTAAAGGTTCGAAGGTTGCGATGGACTGGTCGAGGAAGCTACCAATACCCTTGCGGATATGTTCCCATAGGCTAGCGGCTGTTGGGTGGTTCGTGGGTAGGCGGTCGATGATGACATCGTAATAGTCTAGGTTTACAGCACCATTGGCATTAGCAATATCGTGGATGATACCGCCAGATGGAAGGAAACCTCTTACGCTACCGGCACTGTGTCGGATAAGTGCTCGCCAGGCAGTATGGGCACCAGCCGTTGGGGTTTGACCAAATCGATCGTCGATTGGGCCAAGTTGCTCGGTGTAAGTTGATTGATAAGACTTTGACTGAGCTGTATTGCTAGGCCAGTAGAAAATGTGGTTGCGGGTTGTTCTATCCTCGCGGATTTCCCGTTCAAACTTGATGACGAAGGTATCGTACAGTTCGGTATGTTCTGCACCGTCGGCGGGATCGATGAAGTACAGGGTTGTACCTGTGCGGGAGCCGTCGCCTTGAATACTGACCAAGACACGGAGGTGCATGCCCCATTGATTGCTAGCTACAGGTGCTGCTGTGTTGGCGATATTGATGGCTAGCGGGCCATGGTCGCGGAGCATATCGGCGAGTGTCTGGACGCTGGTGTTTTGCCCGTAAATACCCACCATGCCGGTGCGGCTGAGCAGGGCAGATTCTTGACTGGGGAGCAATCCGGAGTTGTTGTTGAACAGCGTGAGGTATGGTTCGCCTAGTTGGCGTGCCATATCGGCTACAGAGATGGATTGTTGATTTTTCCAAGCGTGCATCATGGCGACGGTGGTAATCCAGCAATCCATGCTCTTGGGTTGACGCAATGGAGCAACGGTACCTTGAACCCGTACATTGATATTGCTGAATGCTTGGTTGTAGGTGTTTTGGTAGCTATTGGCCGTGGAGTTGGCTGCGGGCCAGTGGATAATGTGGTGGCGGGTACGGCTAGTATCAGCTACTTCACGCTCGTACTTGTGTAGGAAAACGCTGAAATCTTCATCGTATTCCCGACCGTTGCCTGGGTCAACCACGGTCATTTTAGTATCGTTTAGGTTTCCACCGCCATGTACCCGTACCAGAACGCGGGCGTGCATACCCCAACGCGAGCCAGTAGAATTGGCAATGCTGACGATGAGTGGGCCGTATTGGCGCAGTAAATCTACCCAGCCTTGGATGGATTGATTTTGGCCGTAGATACCAACCATGCCCGTGCGGAGCAAGAGTGCGGCTTCATCTCGGGGATACAAGCCTGTATTGTTGAGGTATAAAGATTTAAAAGGTTCGCCAATCTGGTTGGCCACGGTATCAACGCTCATGGACTGAGCGTTGCGCCAGGAGTACAACATGGTAATGGCCGTAATCCAACAGTCCATGCCTTTAGGTTGGCGTAGTGTTGGGACAATGCCGGGTACGCGATAGTCGACGGCAGAGAGTGCACGGGTGCGATTTGATTTAGAACGAGCAAGGCTTAAGCTTCGGGCTTGTTCCACGTCCATGGATAAATTATAGAGTTTACCAGCCATGATTAGAAGATTTTATGATAGCGTTATACATCTTGTGAAGGTTCTGATTCAGGTTCAATCGTTTGAGGTACGTTGCTTTGAGCCTCTACAATGTTTGGCGGGGGGCTTTGTACGTTTTGGTCGTCGATGAAGGAGAGATCTTCGACCATATCTAAATCGCTTAAGCTCAGTGGAGTGATATGTGGAATGGGCTCCTTCGTGCCAGGAAGTTTTTGATTGTTGTAAACTTGTTGGCTTTGTTTCTTAGCATCGATGATAGCATCGAACGCATCTAGTTGGCTACTCAGGTCAACAGTGCCTAGGTTGAAAGTATTGGCATAGGCCATGTTTTGGGCAATTTTATCGAAAAGGCTGTGTGGGTCTGCGGGGGCTTGAGAATTATCTTCGACCTTCTCCTGCTTTGATTTTTCTTTGCTGAGGCTGGCCTCGTTGCGCTCGACCAGTGTTTTGTTTGTTTCATCAAATAGCATTTGACCACCTAGGATAGCTTGTAAATCTTTGGCAAAATCATCGTCGGAATTGAGGCTTGATGGCGATGAGAATTCATCCTCGCTGAATGCAGCATTGAAATCTAAGGCAGGATTTGATGCTTCGATTGTATTGCTAGGGGAGGATTGCGCTTGGGTTAAAGGCTTTGCTAATGTAGTGGCATCTTCATCTTCGAATGATTCGACAACGGGTTGGTTTTGCCCGTATGCTTGAGCGATGATGGGCGTTTCAATGGTTTGCTGTAACGCTTTAATGGTATCTAAAGGCATGGAACTTGCCTGACCGTAATAGTTTAGGTTAAGGTTGAGTGAAATTGGGCCACCATGGTCAAAGCTTGTCTCTGCAACGCTTTTCGTTTGGGACTGAAGGCCTCGCCTAGATGGATGTTTGGGAGACCTTGACTTACGTCTAGGTTTGAGGCTTTTGACATCGGCTACTAGGCCAAATAATTTACCTTGTTTATGGTGATTCATGATGGATACTATTTCAAGGTGAAGTTGATAAATGCGTAAGGGTCTAGAATGATTCTCATATCGGCTTGATGTGAACCTTTCACAGATTCTAGGTCGAACGCAACAAATATTTGATCTGATGAGGCCGCTAAAACTTGGTATGGTGTACCATTAACGAAGGCCAAGGGAGAGAACTGTTTTGCGGTAGCAAGGTTTTGCCCTTGGATGACGAGCAGTGGTTTCCCGCTATTGGTTTTGGCAACGGATACCTTGTTGACCACAGGAGGGCTTTCTTTACGTCGGGCTTTTTCGATGAGATTCGCTAGATTCTTATAGTCGCTGGAAACTTTAGGGGCTACTTTCTTCAGGTCGACGTTGCGTTCTTGTATTTTCTCCATGTCTTTCACTGAATTTACCCCGATGGTTCTCAGTTGTTTTTTAGTTTGTTCATCAATATCATCTATGGTATCTATACTAATATCATCAGCACTTGGTGGTTTCTTGGTGGTTTCTCGGATTTGTCTATCGGTAATAGAACCTAGTTGCAAAGAGATTTTAGAAGCACCTGATTGCCCAACTTTGGCGGTGGTAAAGGTTACATTGTTGCCATCAAATTCGGGGAATACTTGCAATTCCATATTCAGGTCTTTGACAGAATAGGTCAAAGGGTTGTTGATACCTTTCAAGGCAAGGTTCTCCCGCGCTTTGTCGAGTTCTACGACAAGCGAGTCAACAAAGTGTTGGAGATTCCAGGCTTGATTATTTCCTTGCATAGCTTATTGTACAAACGGGTGAATGTCTTTAAAGTAGTTTTTTATTGGGGCGCCCGGCGCTACGCGCCGTCGGTCCCCTCTGGGGTTCGCGATGCTCCGTGCTACGCACCGCGGCTACGCCGCGCCCGCCGGGCACCTGGCGCAGGGGCCTGCTTTAATACCGGGTATTACATCGGCCAATCTTGAGCTTGTGGCTGGTCATCGGCTACGGTGCTATCCCAGCTATCTACGAGGCTATCGCTAGCCACTACGCTGAAGCTTAGTTTATGGAATACAGGCATGAAACTAGTTTCGACATGTTGGCTAGGTGGGCAAGTGCCCATTTCGAAAGTTCCATCTTCATGGAAAAACAAGTCGAGCTCTATAGGCATGTCAACGTTAAGTTGTTCAATCGAAAATCGGGTAGTATCGTGTTCGTCAACCAGTTGCCCTTCTAGTTCGTCTAGGAAAGCAGTAATAAAGCCAGACACGGGTAATACCGCTTCGTCGAGCATTGATTCAGTTTGAAGGCCTTGGTTATTCATCGTCCTTTACATGTTTGGTGTTGTGAACATCATTGGCCATCCAATCATTGTCGGGCGATTCAAGTTCAACAGGCTGGAGCAAAGTGCGTTGAACATGTACTACCTTCATACCGTCGAGCAGTATAGGTTCAGATTCTAGCATAGTGCTGTGGTTGATAAGCTGGGGAAATTGCATCGCTATCAAGATTTTGTAATGACGAAATTGGTATAGGCAGGCACCGGGAACTGAATAAACTCAGGCTCAAAAGCCAGTACGAGACCGTTATCGTTAACCTTGGCAACCTTTTGAAGCGCAATTTTGGCCAAACGTAATTCTGGCCACACCCAAATGGCAAATCGCTCACCCGCCCAACCCCTGAGTTCATGTTTGAAATTGGCCATCAGGCTAGTGGCGGCTTCAAAATCGGGATGATGTAGAGCTGCTAGCTTTTCTTGGGGTATTGGGCTAGTTTTTTCTTGTTGTGCTGCAATTGATCGAAGCACAGCGGGGCTGAGCAGCATGCCGGCTTTGATTTTTACTTTATCGTCGGAGCTTTCTAGGTGTTTAGTAGCACTTCGAGCATTTACGCCCCGGTTAGCTTCAGTTTTATAATAGTACCTGAGGTCAATATGTGCTACTCGATTACCTTTACTTAGATCAGCCTCGTATACTTTATGCCAAAAAGCACGATGCGCTTGAACATCGTTTAGGGGTATAACGGTACCTCCAGAATCGATGTAGTCAAAAAGATAAGCTTGAGCCATGCGGAATGCCATGGTCATGTTGGTACCTACCTTTTCTTTTTTCTTGGTCTCCCACGATAAGTGCAAGGTCAGCATCAACTCTTTGTCAAGTGGTAGTTTAGCACTATCTTCAGCGCTTAGGGCAATTTGTCCGTTGCTTACCGCTGGATTCAAAGGTTCAAGTTTAATGGTTCGACGGACTAATACCGTTCTTTTTTGAGCACATTTGACAACGAGAGTGGCAACTGGTTTGGCTATTGTTGTCGGAGCGCTGATATTAAAAGGGATAGACATTTTTGTGCCAGCGGCATAGAACACCGTTTTAAAGCGTCCAAGTTCGATGGTTTCTATGGCTTCAAAGTTAATTTTTACTGTGTTGGCCCTCCGGTACGCTGTCCAAGAGGTTGCATCTGATTGGGACGGGGAGAGGCTGAGCGCACTTAAAAGACTATCTACTGGTGGACCAAGATCGGGGTGTATAGCCCTCAAGTGTTCAAAAATTTGTCGCTGTCCTTCTAGGCCAATTCGGCTTAAGTTGGCGATACCCTCTGTTACTTTGCCAACCATGTTTGGGGCAGCGTCGAGTATACCACGGATTGTTTCGGGCGTAAGTAAAGAGGTGAGCAGTGGTAAGAGTGCTGCAAGAGGCGCAACCTTTGCTTCGCTGTAAGTTGGTAAGGAAGCTGCGGCTGCGGTTCCTGTCGTTGCAGGCGCCTGGCTTAGTCCAGCGAGCAGGGTACGGATTAATTCAGCTATTTGTGGGTTGTTGAGCAGCTGAGCGATGTTTGCTCCACCAGCGGCTCCGGTAGTAGCTGTTCCAGTGCCCGCAGCAGCCGTTCCGGTGCCTGTAGTAGCTGTTCCTGTACCAGTGCCAGCAGTTCTGTTACCTCCTGAAAGCAAACTGCCAATCAAGCCTATGGCCTGGGGTGCAATTTGTTGGATGAGCGGCCCGACTGCAGAAAGGAGCCCTTGCAGAAACTGGGCTTCACTATACTTTTTCTCCTTGAAACAGAAGGCTATCGATTCAGCGTAAGTGCCAAGCTCCATAGGTTGCGAGTGTGCGTTAGGGATGTGATTCATCATAAGGCTATTGGCGGTTGATACTGGCGGTTCGAAGGTTAAGAAAGCTTCCTTTTTAAGGTTGATAATAGAGGATACAGCTTTGCCGGCTTTATCAGCACCTGCATATGACCAAAGTTGGACGCAATGATTCGCGTTGTCAAAAAGTTGGGATGGAACATCAATGCGCCCTTTTCCAAGCGTTGACGCATCGATTGGGCCAACTAGGTTTAGTATTTTGGCAGGTGCCGCCATGAGTGTAAAACCGTCCTGTAAAGTATGCTCAACCGGACCTATTGCTAACTGGAAATAGAGGTTCGAGCCAAGATCGTAATAGAACTTTAGCTTGTCGTCGACTTTGTCCTCGTATCTCAGGAATGCTAGGGCCATGGTTTTTATTCAATTACCTTGTAGGTGGGGTAGGAGGGGTAGTGGTTGCAGGGGGCGTGCCATTGGTGGCTGGAGTCTCTTGGCCAATATTACCATACATGGCTGCGAAATTGTCTAGTTTGAAATAATCCGATTTAAAGATAATTTCTACAGAACCCGTTACTTTAGCATTTAACTCTGTCTCATTCTGGCTTTTAGCCGAAGAAATACTAATTTTCGACTGTGTACGGCTGTGCGTTCCACCGCCGCTAGCTCCACCCAAGAAACCTCCAAAAGGCGGTTGTATAGAAATAGACCCCGATGTAGATTTAGCATCCTTAACTGCTGCTTTGTCTTGGTTCTCTATTTTCTCCTTAGCTTTAATGTCGAATACCACACCAGCTTTCACGGTGCCTTTCTCAACGACTAGGCGCGTTACACCCATGAGTATGGTTTCGCGCAATAAAGCACGGTGTTCTTTGGCCATAGCTATTTTAGCATCCATTATTTTGGCCTTCAGCGTGTTGTCGTCGATACCCTCTCCAGCTACAGCAAGTACATTGCCTTCTCGGTCCATCAGTACTTGTTTGCCAGATTCGTCATCGTTTCCAAAGCTAAAGTCATCGCCGCTATTTTCGGCCAGATAACCGAATGATTCTGAATCGTCGATAGCATTTACAAATTTGGAAATAGAAGCAGTCGCTGCCTTCATCAAATCTTGGTAGGCTTTCATCTGCTGTATCGTCACGTTCAAGTTGGCATCGAATACGCCCTGAAGCAAATCCTTTACAAAGTTTGGAAAGTCAACACCCTCCATGAAATTTTGGGCAATATCACCAGCTTCCTTGATGTTTTTATTTCTGTGGCGCTCATCGTCTATCATATCACTAGCCTTTTTAGGCATGTTCATCATCTGCTTTGAAACACCGTGTTCTTTTGATAGCCGATTGTATTCAGACAGGACCAGATCTTTGTAAAACGATAGTTGCTCTTCCTTGGGCATGGCTTGGAAAGAACTGCTGAACGCCAAGGTCTGACGAATATTTTGCCTCGCCAGCGCCTTTAATTGTTCTTCGTTGTATGCTGACATTTGAAATGTATTTGAATAGTTTAACTAAAGTTGTTGAAGCATTTGTGCTAGGGCCCGACTAGAAGTCGTCCTCTACGTTTTCTTCGGCTTCATTGTCATATCCTTCTTCGTCTTCCTCATAGTCCTCGTTATCCGACAGTTGTCCTAGGGCCAAAATATAAGACTCAGCAGCTGACAAAAATGCAGCCGTCTGTTCCGTGGTTACGGTAGCTGCATTGAAGCTTGCAATCCAGTTGAAGATTTTATTACCTTCAACTGCTGCTGTCCTCAAGGCGAAGACGTTAATTGACTGTTTGAATTCCTCTCTAGCAATCCGCTCAATTACAGTCCACATGTTACGGCGTGCCCCTGCGGCGTACTGGCTTACGATTTCTTCAGCACTCAGGATGTCAAAACATTCTTTCAAATGGGCATACATTTCGGTTACTTGGAGATGGGCCATGCCAGTCATAACCGTTGATAGGTTATACTGCAAATCTTCCGTGGCTTTATATATGGCAGTTTTTGAAATCCTGTCTTCTACACCACTTACATCTTCCGATTTTTGGATATATAGCGTTACTTCGCGCATTAGCTTATTCCAAAGACTTGAAAACTCTTTGTTTGGCATCATGCGGTTAAGTAGTTTGGCTTCGCCTTTATCCAAAACGCGTTTGTAGAGCATGCCTCGCTCATCTGCCGAAGCCCTTTCATCCCTTAATTTGAAGTAACGGTACAGCTTAGAGGCTGTTGGTCCTTGTGGAACATCTATGCCTCCTGCGGCCCAGTTTAGGATTAGAGCATCAACAATTTTGTATATGCCCATGTGGTCTCCTAATTCGAATACATAATCCAATGCTCCTGCTGCCTTGATATTGTCAGGAATAATACCTTGGGTTTCGTAGGAATCGAAGGTTTCAACTTGGAAGTCCCAGTCAGTTGTCATGCCAGGATTTCTCATGTTATCGACGGGGTCGGTGCCTCCTTGTGCCGAGCGCATGGCGTAATCATAAGCTAATACGAAATACTCCTCATCTTGCTCTAAGCTCAAACCTCCGTTTTTAACCTTGGGGATATTTAAGTCGAGTAGGTATTTAACCATACTTTGTTTAAAAGCATCCGTAACTTGGTTAAATACGCCATTTTCGGTTAGATATTCCGATACCAAAGCTGGTACATTACCTACAGCGCGTACGTTGTTGTAAAATGAAATGACAGCGGGAGCCAGTAAGCCTTTAGCTAGAGGGAAGTTAACGTACTGAGCTTGCTTGTCTAGCATCTCTCGTATACCACCTTCATTTAACTGGATGCCATTACCCAAAAGTGCCAAATCAATAATCTTTGATTTGAGCTGTTGTGCAGGAGCGTTTTCGCCGTTGTTTAGCATGAATCGGATCTGCGACTCATAATAACGCACCGAGCTCATGTCGATGGCATTTTTATTCTCCTTCAAGGCTTCAAATAGCACTGCCCCGTAAAGCGTTTCATTCGAGAGCAACAATAACTCCATCTCGCTCGATACGCCCTTGCTCAAGGCTTGGCTCACCTCGCGGATGGGTGTTGTCATCGTTGGTTTATCCTTCAGGAGTTGCTTGAGCTTGTCAAAGTTATCCTTGTATTTGCCCGCGTCTACCACTTTGTGTAATGCGCTAATGGCCATTGGGTCATAGCTTGTCGAGCTTTTGCGGATTTGTAGTAATGATCCCAACGGCGAAGTATTCACGTTGGACGTAAATAATGACTTGTTTGACAATTCGATTAAATTTAGGGTGCCCATAATCGGTGATTTGATGGTAAATGGTACGATGATGTTTTCAGGTGATTTTGGTGTTGGCTTGGGTTTCGGGTTTTTGGGTTCCTGCCCAACCGGAGGATCAATTTCCCTTGGTTTTTCTTCTTGCTGTGCTTTGATTAAAGCGTATTGTTTGTTGACTTTTAGCAGATACTCAGGCAGCGTAAAGGAACTATCAGATTGTGCAATGGAAGCAATAACTTTATCAAATAGCTTAGGGTCAAATGCTTTGTTTCCCGATAGTAAAGCCTTGGTAAACGTTTTCTTGAGCTTGCTCAAAAGAGCTGCTGCATTTTTTAAAATCTGCGCTATAGTTTCCTCCGATGGTTTGGCTAAGGCTTCTTGACCCAGGTTGAATGGGATGAGCTCGGCCATGAAGGCTTCTTGATGCAGCACTGCCCGCATGTCATGGCTAAGTTCTTTTTGGTCGATCAAGCCGCATAAATAGCTGACTTCATCCTTTTTGGAACTGTCGGCCTCAAAAAGTTTGAGCCAACGCTGTAGCGCTGTTCCAGCTTCTTGGGCTTTTTCCGCTAGAAAAGCCGAGGCCAAGGGTCCAAGTGCTTTGGTGGGAGGGCTTATATTGAAAGGCTTGTTGATATCCATGTTGTGTGTTTTATCTCAGGTTTAAGCGGTATTCCATCAGTTTCAAAGCGTCTAGTAAATTCAATTTACCATAGCCTGAGTCAGTCGTTTTCATGCGTTGCCCACTCCTGTCGGCAGTATGTTTTAATAGGTATTTTACCTGGTTGTCACTCAATTTTTTGCCTTTGGCCAAGGCATGCGATTTTAAAATGGCAACAGCTCCGGCCACAAAAGGTGAAGCTTGGCTTGTTCCAGTTGAAAATGCATACTGACCATCGAGGTATGTACTGAAAATATTACTGCCAGGTGCTACCAACGATATATGATGGCCCCGTGTTGAATAGTTTGCTAGTGTACCATTTTCATCGATGGCACCTACCGCGAGCACATGGGGCAATGCCCCAGGGTAATACATGGCAAACTGCCCGTCGTTGCCCGATGCTGCTACTATGGTCACCCCCTTGGCTTTCGCATAGTTCACTACTTCTTCATGGGGTAATCCCCCGCCTTCTTGCTTGATGCCCAGGCTCATATTAATGACACTGGCCCCTTGGTCTACAGCCCACTTTATACCACTGTTGATATTGTCTACCAGCCCTGCACCTACCTTGCGATTACCTTGTTGTAATGCTGCAAGTACTCTCACCGGTATGATTTTACACATTGGTGCAACTCCTGGCTCTAGTTTTAAACCACGGGCTGCTATGATGCCTGCCACATGCGTGCCATGTCCCACTTCATCGTCAGGTTGATTATCCATACCCAGGTAATCTCCAATGAATTGCGATGCACCATCAATGATGTCTACAAAGTCGAAGCCTGGGAGTAAGGCATGTTCCAACTCAGGATGCGATAGGTCTATACCGGTATCTAATACGGCTATTTTAACGCTGGCTAAGCCTTGACATAGTCGATGTACTTCCGCCAACCTCAATGCTTGTCTACCATTGTCAAATGCTGAGGCTGATACCGAAATTTGTGCACCAGGGCTAGGCGTTTCTGCTATATAGCCTAGCGTGCAGCGCTCAACTTGCGGCAATGCAGCAATGGCATCAACTAATCCAGGGGGCACATCCCGCTCATCCTGTAAAATTAATCTGTACATCCGGTTCAAACCCGTTTGTATTTCGCTGTCCGACCAACTTGGTGCAGCTGGCTTATACTCTTGCGTAGCCCATACCCTTACTTGGTACTGCTCCAATACACGATCAATATTGGCTTCCAACCGTGTGACTATTAACGATTTATCCGTTATCAAGTCAATCCAGTGCGGAAGCCTAGCATTGATTGCTGTATGCATTTTTATGATGATGTGTGCCTTCATATGGGGTGTTCAAGATGGGTCGATGGCACGCATTGTGTACCTTCAACTCCCTAAAATTGCATGTTTTACAAGCACTAGACCCAATTATTGCGACAATCTCCCGCTTTGTGTTGCATTGTCGCATACAATAGGCATGGTACAATAATTAACGCTCTAGGAACATGCATTAAGCCCCTTGACCTTAGCCTATGCTTCGCTAGGTCTATGTGTTCTAGAATAATTAGGGCATTCCTTTCAGCACGTTGTATAAACTCCGCTAAATGTCTAATACTGGCCTAAAGCCCAATGCTATCGATTGGATTTTGGCTTGGCCGATGCACATATTTCGCTATATGGTTGTATTGTTGTGTGGTTCGGATATCTTGATGCCCCATCAAGGCACTAAGCACTTGTACCGATGCCCCTTGTTCTATCAAGTGTACAGCGAATGAATGGCGCAAGCAGTACACGTTATATATGTTGTCTAGATTGGCAGCTTGCAAACTTCGCTTGAATATATCTTCAACACTGCGTAATGATATGGCAATACCTGCCTGCTTACCCTCGAACAAATATTTTTCAGGGTTGTAATCATCGAGGTAAGCTTTGAGTAGCTTCGTCAAATGATCCGATATCAGGCTATACCTTGCCGATGCGTTTTCTTGCATTATTTTGATGCGGTATTGGCCTTGCTGCAACTCCAGGTGTTTCATTTGTAAGGCCTGTAGCTCTTTGGGTTTCATGCCAGTAGCGTACAACACGGCTAATATGGCCCGGCTTTTTGTGTTGTCGGCTGCTTCCAACAGTTGTTTTATATCCTGCTGACTTAATACCGATGGTAGGTTCTGGTCTCGTTTAGGTCGTGACCACACGCTATTGCATATGCTGAGTTCTGTAAACTGCTCGCAAAATAATTTCAAGGCATTCACCTGTAAATTGTAATAGCTCGAACGGCATTGCCCACTTTGTTTTAGAGCGTCGAGATAAAATTTTAATTGTGTTTCAAAGCAATCTACATGTTTTTCTACGGTGGTGAGTTTCTTTAAAAATAAGCCAACTATATTGCAATAATTCTTGATGGTCGATTTCCCATATTGCCGTTTTGATAAATATTCAGCAAAACTGCTCAAAACGGCCTGGGGAGGCTGCGTTTGTTGCACCCCCAAGCTCAAATCCTCGGCATGGCTTACCGTTTGTTTCCCTTTGTTGTCCCAAAAAAACATATCGTAGCGTTTGTATCTTCACTCTCGTGGATGTCGCACAATTTCTCGCTCCTCTACCTACTTTATGTTTTACAATGACAGAGTATTACCGACGATTATTTTTTTACGTGGTACAAATGCATATTTTTTTGGGGCGCCCCGCCGCTATCGCGTCGGCGGGCTGTGCGCGGCTGCGCGAGCTTGTCCCTTGCGCTGCGCGCTGCGGGAGCGCCTATGGCGCCCGCTACCATCCCTGGCGCTTGTACGGCAGCGAAGCTGCCGCCTGATTGTTGGATGTGCTAATGTGCTGATTGGTCTTACAAGCTATCAATTAAAGGATGCTGAATGCCAAAAAAAAAAGCAATCTAACGAAGCTTGTATACTTCGCTAGATTGCTAAGGCGTGAGATGATACCTAAATATTACTTAACGAGTGAAAGGCGTTTGAAACCAATGGCCTGCGCGTTTTGGTCAACCAGGCGTAAAGTGTAAAGCCCCGCGGGGAGGAATGACACATCAAGGTCGGTCAATACATCGCTGATTTTGGCGGTATGAACCAATTGGCCTTGTGCATTGATGATTTCAATGTTCGCAGCTTGGCTCTCGGTAGAAATCAACTGTACGTGCACGATGTCAATCGTTGGATTCGGGTAAATGCTGAATGGCTCGCTGGCCGTTGGGCTGTTTTCAACGCCTGTAACGTTACCCATGTTAACGGTGCGCTCAAATGTGCTGGTACAATTGGGTGCCGTAAGCGTTAATACCGCTTGGTAAATGCCTGGGGCGTTGTACTGGTGCATCATGTTGCCGTAAAAATGTAGGGTAGGGTCGAGGGTTTCAGATGTGCCATCGCCAAAGTCCCAGTGGTAGGTGTTGTTCCAGTTCATGTTCGGGATGTAAAACCACATGGCCATGGCATCGTATGGGTCAGCTTGCATACTTGGTTCGGTGTAACATGCACGGGGCAATGCACCACAATTTACATTCAAGTATAAAATGGTATCCAATACACAGCCTGCAGGGGTAACGGCGTGAAACTGAATTGGGTATACACCCGAATAAGGCGCTGCAAAGCTGAATGTAGTTTGGGTGCTGTTCTGGTATGCACCGCCGGCGGTAAAATTAATGGTGTGTATGGTCCAGCTGTACAAGGTGCCAGGGGCTAGGGCTTGATCTAGCGCTACGGTAGCTTCGCAAGAGGCATTATCGATGGTGGCGGTAAAATCTAGTAGGTCGGTGGTGCAACTACCTAAAGTGCCACAAGTTGGGGTAAAGCTGATGGCCTGGTGTAGGCCGCAGAAATGATCGGCTGTGAAAATAGCCAACGACATGTGGGCGCCTTGGTTGGCATAAGGGAAACTTACTTGGATTTGTGGACCGTAGTAGTACGTTTGCCCAATAGCCCATTGGTACGTTACGCTTGGTAAACTAGAGGGGTTTGTAATGCTGAAGGTATACAAGCAGTTAGCAGAATCTAGGGTAACGGTGTAGGCACCATCTAGGTCGCAAGGACCGTTGATGCTGCACGAATTGCCAATGGTAATGCTTGCATGTTCTGTACAGAAAAAGTGTTGGTTGGGGATTTGCTGGTATGCCGTGAGTATTGCGGTTACAGAGTCAACATCGTACAGGGGTTGATAGCTAACGGTAGGTCCAGATAGGTACACATTGTTGATATTCCACTGGTAGCTCGAGCTACTGCTTGGGTTCGCCACAGCAAAGGTATAAGTACAAGTTGTACTGTCGAAAGTATGTGTAAAGGCAGCATCAACTTGGCACTGGAACAATGTGCCACACCCAGGCGTAAAAAATTCGTTGACATAGTCGAGATAGAGCAAGGTAGTCGCATCCTGTACATACAATATCACATCGTTATTGGTGCCGCTAAGGGCAAAACTGGCGTTTACGCTAGGACCGTAGTAATAGTAGCTATCGCTACCTGAAATAATCCAAGAATAGATGAGGTTGGGATTAGGGTTTACCACGCTAAAGTTGGTCTGGCAGGTAGCAGGATTGTCAACTATGGCTATTTCGGTAACAATGGCCGGGCTAGCACAGCCAATAGTAACCTCTTGCTCTGAATAATCGTAGCAGATGAAGGAAGGTAAATAGGCGTAAACATATACATCGTAGGTGCCGTTATAGCTGTAGGTATGTGTAACAGGAACGCCGCCAAGCGTGTCGAGGATTGTTGTGGCATCGCCGAAGGACCATTCATAATATAAACCAGGTTGCGGATTGATCGGCGTAAAGGTTACCGTGCAGTTGTTGGTATCAATCGTGGTTGTAAATGGTGCAGTACCGCCGCAATCGTACGGTGCACAAGTAACTTCAACTATTTGGGAAGTTAAAGCATGGCAGCCACCCAAACCATCGCTAACCGATAAATACACATAGTCTTCGGGTGTATTGTACTCATAGCTAAATGATAAGTTGGCACCATCTACAGATTGGCCAGCAAGGGTCCAAGTGTAGGTCAACTCTGGGTAAAAGTCGATAGGACTTGCGGTAATGGTACAAGTTGTGGTGTCAAAGTTGTACTGGAATGCCGCGTTGCAGTAGTTGTTTAAGAATTGAGCCGGCAAGTTAACCGAGCAAAGCGCTATGAGAATAGCTCCAAGTGTAAATTTTATGCGTTTCATGTCGGTAAAAGTTTGTAATACAGTTAATTAAATTGGGATTTTTCTTTCTCACTTTAAAACCCAACACGGCTTTTTGTATAAGGTTGACGTAAAATTTGATTTTCGTCGAAAAAAATGATAGTAATACTTTTATGAACGATGAACGACGAACAATGAACGATGAACAATGAACGATGAACGCTCGTTTGCTCATTTATTCATTTCATCATTTATTCATTTTTGGGCGCTTCCCCTCGCGTTGCTCGGGGCCAAGCCATTTGCAGGAGCAAATAGTTCACTCGTTACAAATGTGCTAAATGCACATTTGTTTTTGCGTTGCAAAACCACTTCGTTCATGCTACGGCGCTCGCCGGACGCTCGGCCCGCTGCGCGGTCTGGCCTACGGCCACGCCTCCGCATCACTAGCGCGCAATGCCATTAAGCGTTAATTTTTCTCGAATTTATAACCACCCCGTCTGCGCTAC
>CAZDVQ010000060.1:0-27282 GCA_964508975.1 uncultured Saprospiraceae bacterium | reverse complement strand
AACGCTAAAACCAAAAAAAAAAAATTCGGCAAACCAAACTTATTTTTATATTTTCTCTTTTTATATTTTTTTCCTTGGGGGTTGCGCCGATATAGCGGCGCAACGCCAAAGGAATAAATACCTTACTCGTGTATTTTAATCAAGCCAAACATAGCATAGTTGATCATGTCGGCATAGTTGGCATCCAGGCCTTCTGATACTAAGGTTTTGCCTTGGTTATCTTCAATTTGTTTCACGCGGAGCAGCTTCATCAGGATAAGGTCGGTAAAAGAGCTGATGCGCATGTCGCGCCATGCCTCGCCGTAATCGTGGTTTTTGGCCATCATGAGCTGGTAGGTTTGCTCAAAGTGTTTATCGTAAAGGGCCAGGGCCTCGGCAGCGCCAAGTTCAAGCGGGGCATCCTTGGGTAATTCAAGCTGGATGAGCGCCATGATGCAGTAGTTCACAATACCCACGAACTCGTCTTCTATACCATCGGCTACTTTTTGGCTACCATTCTCCTCGATAGTGCGGATGCGTTGCGCCTTGATAAAAATCTGGTCGGTGAGCGAGCTGGGTCGCAACACCCGCCAGGCGGTGCCGTAATCGATGGTTTTCCGCTCGAACAACTGGCGGCAAGCTGCTCGCCGCTCGGCGTATTGTGTCTCGGTGCGTGATGGCATGGTTTCAGATTTAAGGGCAAAGTTAATCAAATGATATAAGCTAGCCGAGCTAGCTTAGGGTGAAAATGGGTAAAAGGCTAAAATTTGCGGAAGGCTAAAATTTGCTAAACACTCTCAATAGCCAACTTTAACCCTTCACCCATTTTTAGCCCTTTACCCATTTTAATCCTTCACCCCTTCAACCATTTTTACCCATTTTGCAATTTTTACCCATTTACAACACCATTTATAAACATTTTTACTTTCTTTGCACTACCAATACACTAAGCAGCTAATTATACATATTCATATTTATAACTTTTAAACAAGCTATGGCTAAAACGTATCATGCAATCGGCCTTATGTCGGGCAGTTCTCTGGATGGATTAGATATCGCATATTGTCGATTTACCGTTGATGGAGCAAAGATTGATTGGGAAATCCTCGAGGCAGAATGTGTCGATTACGATGAAAAATGGTCGACCCGTTTGAAAAAATTGTACAGCCAAGATGGTTTGACCTTTGCCAAAACCAACACTTACTACGGCCACTACATGGCACAGCAAGTCATGCGTTTTATCCAAAAACATGAAATCGAACCCGATTTCATCGCGGCACATGGCCACACGGTTTTCCACGAGCCTGAGGTGCGCTTTACCGCCCAAATTGGCGACGGTGGTGCCATGGCAGCTCTTACAGGTTACCCGGTTATCACGGGTTTCCGCCTGCACGACGTAGCCATCGACGGCGAGGGAGCACCACTTGCCCCCATTGCCGATAAATACTTGTTCAACGCTTACGATTTCTGCCTTAACCTAGGCGGTATCGCCAACATCAGCTCCCTGAGCACCGATAAGCTCATCGCTTTTGATATCTGTGCCACCAACCTCATGCTCAACTTCGTGGCCCGCCAACTCGGCTTCGATTACGACCAAGATGGCATGGGCGCCCGCGTGGGTACGCTCAACCATTACTTGCTCGACGAGCTGAACAACCAGGATTTCTTCACGCATCCTTACCCCAAATCAATGAGCAATAAGTGGGTACAGAGCCGCATGATTCCTATCCTCATCCGCAACCGCATGGCGCCAGAAGATAAACTGGCTACCGTTACCGAGCATATTGCTACACAAATTACCAACTCTATTAAGCTCATCGTTCAACGCGAAGGCTTAAGCAAACCGAGCTACCAGATGATGGTATCGGGCGGCGGTGCTTTCAACAAGTTCCTCATCGAACGCATCACAGCACGCTGCGCACAAGAAGGCCTACAAATTGAAATCGTGGTACCAGAAGCTCGCGTGGTTGAATTTAAAGAATCATTGCTCATGGCCCTCATGGGTGTACTGCGCGTGGAGAACCGCCCAAACGTCTTGGCCTCGGCCACTGGCGCCAAGCACGACTCTATCAGCGGGGCTATTTACCAAGGTCATTTGAAAACGATTTAATTCGCCGTAAATACATAAAAAAGCCTCACTCGGACTACCCCAGTGAGGCTTTTTTATTCTAGAGTATGTTTGGACTTTAGCTTCCGGCGAAAAACAGCTCTTTTTTGGATGATTTTTGCTTAAAAAAATAGTTGCGTAGCTCCACTATGCGCCCATTTTTTAAAGCAACCTCATCAAAAAATAGCTCGTTTTTCCCTCGAAACCCAAAATCCAAACATACTCTTTTATAAACCGTTCAACATGGAACAGCCATATCTACCCATTTCTTGTAGCTACCACGATATTCTGCTCGAGAAAGCTACTTTCCGGAAGCGCTGCACCATCGTTTACCACGATGCGGCCCAGCAGCCCCTGCAAGTTGAAGCCATCATTAAAGATGTATATACACAAGCCGGGGCCGAGTACATGTTGCTGGATAATCAGCAAATCATTCGCTTAGATTATATCGTCAGCGTCGATGGCCAAGTACGGCCCAATAGCTCCTGCGCGATTTAATTACCGAATCAAGGTCACGTTGCCCGAGCGGGTAATCGTTTCGCCATCGCTTGTAACCAACTCCATGATGTAGGTATACACACCGTGCGGCTGAGTATCGCCATCCCAACCCAAAATAGGGTCGGTACCGCGGAACACCTCTGCGCCCCAACGATTGTACACCCGCATTTCAAAGCTGTTCAACTCTGCGAACACAAAAATCGGCCTGAAAATATTATTGAGGCCATCAGGCGCAAAAGCGTTAGGAATCAACACTTTAGGGGCTTGTTCCAAGCAAATAGTATTCGAGTTCGCCTCCACGGGCATCAGGCTACCGTCGGGCATGTTGAGCAATGCCTTGGCCCGCACAAAGTAACAGATGTTGCGCGTGCTAGGGTCAGTAGCTGCCGGCTCATGGGTAAACGCCGAGATTTGGTTCCCCGACTGGCTTGAAATCAAGGTTTCAACCCCGTTGTCAATCCGGTAAATCTCATAGGTCATCACTTGGCCGCGCGGATTATCATATGGCGTCCAATCCAAAAAGTTTTGCAGGTTATCCTGGGCTTCACCTTGCAGGAAAATAGCCGATACAAACGCTGAAACCAGGGTATCGCCGCAACCATCAACGGTTTGTAGGCGGTATCTAAAACGGGTAGTCGAGCCCAGCACGTCGGGGTCGGTGTACTGGCTCATGCTGAGCGTGTTGGGCAAGCTGATTTCCTGCGAGATGGTGCCTGAGGTATTCATCTGCCGGTACACAAACGCAGAGCTCAGGTCGGCATCCGTATCCAAATACCAGCTAACTTCCAGCTGTGCCGATGGCGGGCTGGTGCTCACGTTGGTCACGAAAAGCTCATCCACCGGCTCGTTCAAAGCAGGGAGAAAACACAGCAGGTTCGACTTGCTGTGCAAGTTGGGTATCCCCTGTGGGTAAGCCCTAATCACAAAGCACAACACATCGCCATCGCGGGCATCGGGTAAGGTATAATTTGTAGTACTGGCGGATACGGTGTCTATCACCTGCATGGGGGCACCATTTACGCCCAACCAAATTTCTTGTCGCTCAATACCGTTGGCCCAGCCCTCGTACAGGCTCCACGTCAGGAAAACCTCCCGGGTACATGGCTCGGCCGTGGCCGATAGATACATGGTACGGTGGTAATCCGATAGCAAACTGATGCCCACGTTGCAGGAGTCGACGGTACGCACCACATAGCGTTCGGGCTGGATATTAGACAGTGAGCTGACATCGCTATAAAAGGTATCGCGGATAAATTGGCCACCCACAATGGGCACATCGCCCACTGTACGGCTCACGTAAACGTTGTAGGCAAAAGTCTCGGGCGAGGTACCCGGGCGCCACCAGATAAATGGGTCGCCATTTTCAATGCTCACGGCCAGTACCTCGGGCGGTTCGGGCACTTCATTGTCGAGGGTATCGCTGGGTGCCGACGTTAAGCCGCCACAGCTTTGCACCACGTAATAATGCCAAAGCACCGAGCCCGAATTCACGTTCAGGTGGCTAAAAGTAGTCGTAGCAGGGTTAGTGATGGTCGTCACCAAAGTATAGGGCCCAAGCACGCCCGTGTTGCTGGCAAAAATTTGGTAATGGTCAAAATTAGGGCAAGCTTGGCTGGCCGTCCAGGCAATATCGTTGCTGCCGCCAATGGCGCGGTTCACGCAATTCAGGCTAGGCGCTAAAGGCTGTGCCAGCAGGGCAGAGAGGCTTAGCATGAAGCTAAATAAGATTGTAAAAATAATTTTTTGGGCGCCCCGGCTCGCGTTGCTCGCCGTCGCTATGCTGCGCAGCTCGCTGTCGCTCGGCCCTTCGGTCTGGCGCGTTGCGCCACTGCTCCGCAGCGCTGGCGCGAGGCTAGTGTGTATGGTGGTCATATGTAGCTTGGTCATAGTTTTTTGGATAAGCGAAGGACCGCAACGCAGTCTAATCCTGTCAGCGATAAGTGAGGCCGTAGAGACGCAATATCTTGCGTCTGCCGAAGGCAAAGGCAATTTAACCCACCACCACTTCAAACATATCGTCACGTTGTAGATAACGCATGGCAAGGCTTTGTAGTTGTTCGGCGCTGATGCTTTTTACCACATCCACGTACTGGTAAAACGACTGCTCGTCTTCGCCGTACACAATTATATCGCGGAATAATTCCGATACCATGAATGGGCCATCAAGCGCACGTAAGGTTTGCCCTAGGGTATAGTTGCGCAGCATGACCAATTCTGGCTCAGATGCAGGCTCGTCAATCAGGCGTTGCAGCTCGATATAAATCTCGTCCAAGGCCTCCTGGCGGTACTCGCGATCCACCTCCGTGCTGATGTACAGGTAACCTTCATGTACCAGTGTATCTAAGGCCGAGTAGGCGCCATAGGTGTAGCCTTTATCCTCGCGAAGGTTCATCATGATGCGCGAGCCGAAGTAACCACCCAGCAAGGTGTTGAGCACAAAACTACCGTGATAGTCGGGGTCATTTCGGGTAAACATTCGCCGACCAACCCGTATAGCGCTTTGGTGCGAGTTAGGCATATCGACCAACATTTGCCGTTGGATGCTTTCCTCGGCTGTATATTGCGTAATTAATTGTGCGCCAGAAACCTGTAAATTTCGACCAAGGTGTTGTTCGCAAAGCGCTAGAATATGTTCATCGCTTTGACCTGCAACAAAAATGCTACAGTTTTCAGCGGTGTAAAAGTTGCGGTAATGGCAGCGGAGGTCCTCGAGTTGAAGTAGATCATACATTTCGGGCTGGCTATTGTAGCCGTAAGGGTGCGCTGCACCAAAAAGCATTTCGGTAAAATGCCTAAAAGCCAACACATCCACTTTTTCTAACTCGATGCGGAGTTTTTGCTTGCTGCGGGTTACATAGTCGGCAAAGTCTTTCTCCGGAAAAGTGGCATCGGTGAGCATATCTTCCAGCACGGGAATCAGCTTGTCGAAATACTTAGTCAAGCAGATTAAACTCACGGTAACGTGGTCAAAATTTTCGCGCACCTTGATAGCTGCACCGTAGTAATCGCTCAGTTCTGCAATTTGTGCCGCACTGTAACGCTTGGTCCCTTCGCGTAGCAACATAGAGCAAGCCCGGGCCACGAGTTGTTTGCTTTCGTACCATCGGCCTGCACCAAAAACCAGGTCGACCCGCACCACGGGCTGCGTACCCATACGGATGTTGTACAGGGGTATACCGTTAGAAAGTTTGCGCCTTTCAATATCCGGGAGTTTAACATCCTGGGGTATTTTTAACGCAGGGGGGCTGGTTCGTTTCGACATGTGTAATATGAAGTGATTGCAATAGGGGGACAAATTTAGGAATTAATTGTGTGAACGACTTATTTTTACGGTGACTCCCGAGTAAACACCTGCTCATAGAGTTGTATGTTGTACCTTTGTATAAATAATTTTTGACAAGTGCTCGACTTTGCTTTTGTACAATCGCTGCTAGCTGATATGGAATCCGACCGTATTGAACGGACTACCTCTGTCCGAGAAGACAAGTTGGGACCCGCAGTGTGTGCCTTTGCCAACGATTTTGCCAACACCAAACAAGCCGGATATATATTACTTGGCGTAAAAGATAATGGCGAAATAGCAGGTAATACCTGGACTGACGAGGATTTACAAAAAATCGGCAACATAAAAAATAACGGTAACGTGCTGCCGCAGCCTTCCATTACCGTGAGCGAAGTCTTCAAATTCGAGCAAGGAGAAGTAGTGGTTGTACAAGTGCTGCCTTCACCTTACCCACCAGTGCGCTATGATGGCCGCTGCTGGATTAGAATTGGTCCTCGACGTGACAAGGCTAGTGTTAACGAAGAAGCTATACTCATCGAGCGCCGTTCGGCATACGCGAAGACTTTTGACCTCGTACCAGCATTGGCTGCAAGCCTTGACGACCTCAATGTCGAGTATTTTAAGTTTAGCTATTTACCTGCGGCCATCGACAAAGAAACCTTGGACGAAAATGGCCGTCCCGTGCAGCAACAACTCGCATCATTGCGCTTTTTTGATATTCAACGCAATTGTCCTACCCATGCTGGTATTATTGCTTTAGCATTTAATCCTAAACATTTTATACCGGGCTGCTACATTCAATACCTGAAATTTGACGGAGATAGTTTAACTAGCCCGCTAATGTTTGAAAAAGTGTTCAGCGGACCGCTCGTTACCGATTTACGATTGATAGATGATTTTATCAAGTCAAATATCGTGAAAGAAAGGCCTGTTCGCGGCAATTCATTCCAAGAGCATAACCTAGCCAATTACCCATATTGGGCCTTGCGCGAATTGACCATGAATGCTATTATGCACCGGAGTTACGAGTCGAATGCGCCTATCTACATCTATGAATTTAGCAATCGGATTGAAATCATCAATCCTGGAGCTTTGTATGGCGACGTTAATGTGCATAATTTCCCCTACGCAAGTGACTACCGCAATGTTGTACTGGCCGAGACCATGAAAACGCTAGGCTATGTAAACCGATTCAATTACGGCGTCCAAAGAGCCCAAGAAGAATTGGCCAAAAACGGCAATCCATCGGCTGTTTTCGATTTAGGCTTGATTACCAAATTTAAAGTTAGCGTTTCTATTCACCCTAACTGGTTATAATAATCCATGGCAGCCGCTCAATATACTCGTCTCGTCTTTGGTATCAAGGTAAAACTGCTCCGTCAGGAACGGCAGCTATCCTTTGCCGATTTTGCCGAGCGCTGCGGCCTGTCGGTCTCCTACCTGAACGAAATTGAAAAAGGTAAAAAATACCCCAAGGAAGATAAAATCCTCGATATCGCTAAGGCACTAGAAGTAGAACCCGAAGCCTTGTCGTCGACCCGTTTGCCCAAGCACTTGCAACCGCTGGCAGATTTGCTACGCTCGCAACTCCTCGATGACCTATCCTTGGACATCTTCGATATTGATATTTCAAAAGTGGTTGATATTATCTCCGATAATCCTGGCCGGGTGAGTGCTTTCATCTCGGCACTCATGGAAATTAGCCGCAAGTACGAGGTACACGAAGAAAACTTTTACTTTGCCGCCTTGCGCTCGTACCAAAAACTGTACGACAACTACTTCGAAGACCTTGAAATACAGGTAGATACCTTTGTAAAAACCTTCGGTCTCCCAACCGATAGACCTATCGGTACCGACCGCCTGTACCAAATACTCCGCGAGGATTTTAAATACAAGATCGATAAGCAAATGCTGGATCATTACCCCGAGCTACGCGGCGTACGCTCGGTGTTGATACCGCAGAAAAAACGCTTGTTGTTGTACAGCGACCTAAGCCCAATGCAAGAAAAGTTTGTGCTCAGCAAAGAACTGGGTTATAGCTTCATGAAAATCAAAGAAAGGGTTTATACCTCAAACCTCTTGCAAGTAAGTAACTTTGAACAAGTGCTCAACAACTTTAAGAGTTCTTACTTCGCCGTGGCCTTGTTGATCAACCGCGAACGGCTGGTAACCCAGCTCAAGGGCTTGTTTAACCGCAGCAAGTGGAGCCCCGATGCCTTCCTCGACATTATGCTACATTTCCAGGCTAGCCCAGAAATGTTTTTTCAACGCTTGAGCAATATTTTGCCCAAGTATTTTGGCCTGAACGATATGTTCTTCCTGCGCTTTAACCATACCCCCGGTACCGAGCACTTTTACCTGACCAAAGAGTTACACCTCAGCAGGCAACACTTACCTTACGGCAACGAGACACACGAGCATTATTGTAGGCGTTGGGCTACCATATGGTTGTTGAAAGACTTGCACAAGCTCCAACAAAACGCCGATAGCCGCGAAGCCATATTAGGCATTCAACGCAGCCGATATATCGGAACGGAAGATGAATACCTGGTCATTACCCTAGCCCGTTCAGGGCAACCAACCCCAAATACCAATGTAAGCGTTTCTATTGGACTGGCCATCAACGAGCATAGCAGGCAAATTATCAAGTTTATCGACGACCATGCCATTCCATTGCGCATGGTAAACCAAACTTGTGAACGTTGTCCAGCTACCGATTGCCATGAACGGGCCGCTGCACCGAGCATCGTGGAACGCGACAAGGCTCAACAAGTTACCTTGAATACCTTGAACAAACTGCTAGAACCCTAAGCTTTGCTTACCGTAAAACCATGGTACAAACCGTTCAATATTCGCGCTAGCTGGCCGTAGCGCCGCGGCGTAGCCGCGGGTGCCGCAGGCACCGACCGTTCAGGGAGCGCGGAGGACAGCGGCGACGCAACGCGGCGCAGCGCCCCAAAAAAGATAAAACGACAATGGACTAAACGATAAAATGACCATTGTTTTTCGCATATTTTAAGTTTAGCATACCGCAAAAAAATGAACTGGAAAATTACTCTAGCACTGCTGCTGATACTCGGCATTTCCGCTTGCCGCGAGGCATTTGTGGATTACCCCCTGCCCTACGAAGGGCCCAGGCTGATACCACGGGTGACGGTTACCGACGGGACTTGCCGCGTATCGCTGGCCCGGACCATACCGCCCGATGGTAGCTGGGAAGGCTCGGTGCTGGTGTCTGGTGCCACCATCAAGCTTTTCCGGGATGATTCCTTGCTGTTTACCCTTAACGAAACTGCCCCCGGCCAATACCAGCGCAGCATGAACGGCAATATGCGCGAAGGCTCGGTTTATACCCTCACCGTGTTTGCCGAGGGCTATCCCGAGGTGTTTTGTGGGCCCGTGCGCGCGCCCGGGAAAGCCAATATCTGGGGCCTGGCCGAGACCTTGCGAGATAGTTCAATTTCATCGTACAGCATATGGCACGACAACCCGGCTGGGCTACAATTTTTTGTCTGGATTGTACAGCAACGGCCCATTGATGAAGTGTACGGTTATCAAACGTCGGTCATTGCAGAAAACGCCGAGTACTGCATGTGGAATTACAACGCATACGAAGAAGCCTGCTTAACACCTGATATACAACAAGTTAAAGTCAATTTCAGCGCTTTGAACGCCCTGTTGTATCAAGACTCAAGCGGACAAATTTTATCCAAACCCGTTTATAAGTTAAGGGCTAGCCTCCGGGTGTACGCCAACGAGTGCCTACGCGATTACAGAGACCCACAAGACGATATGAGCAGCGATTTAATCACCAACGGCTATGGACGTTTCTTGTTGTACAGGACTACCGCCGACAGTATACTTGTAAACCCATGATGCCCAAAATTTACATAAGTCTCTGCTGTTGGCTGGCTAGCCTTAGCCTATCCTTGGCCCAAAACTGTACGGTACAAGGCACTATCCTCGATGCCTCGAACCGCGAAGCCTTGATTGGGGCCAACATCTATACACCTGATTTTCAATACGGTACCACCAGTGATGCCAATGGTCAAGTTAGTTTCGACCTGCCCGCAGGCTACGATAGCCTATTGGTGTCATATGTAGGCTATCAAACGAAAGCGCTACTGCGGGCCGAGGCTTGTGCCGGGTTTACGTTGTTTTTGCGTCCTGAAATTGCCACCGAAGAAATTGTGGTGACGGCTACCCGACAGCAAAATATGCTTGGCCCCGGCGAGGTGCCCAATATCATCCAGAAAGCATTGCCCATTATTGGCGGCGAGCGTGACTTGCTCAAAGCCTTGGCGTTTTTACCCGGTGTGAGCATGGGCAACGAGGGCGATGCCCGCATCATGATTCGCGGCGGGAGTTACGACCAAACCTTGGCGCTGTACAACGCTACACCTGTGTTCAACATGGTGCACCTGGGTGGTTTCCTCTCGATTTTTGACGGCGACCTAATCAACAAAGCCGAGCTGTACAAGGGCAGTTTCCCCGCGCGGTACGGTGGCCGATTATCAGGTGTGCTCGACCTTGAAACCATGTCGGGCAGTACCGATAAATGGCGGGGCAGCTTCAGCGCCGGGCCTTTGAGCGTAAAATTAACGGCACATGGCCCCGTGTTGAAAGGCAAAAGCAGCCTGCTAGCCTCCGTCCGCAGTTCTTTTGTCGGCCCGCTGATGCAATTCCTGAAAAGCGATTTTGAAAAAGGCAAGCGCGACAGCTACCCCAACTACTGGTTTTACGATATCAACCTCAAGTACGCCCATAAAATTAGCGACAAGTCGCGGTTTAGCCTTTCATTTTACCGGGGCAACGACGACGGGCAAATAGTGTTCAGGAGCACCTCTGATTACAGCACCGATTACTCCTATAACGTGATGCGCTGGGGCAATTGGCTGGCCTCGGCCAATTACGAGCAGTGGTTAAACAGCCGTTGGCGCATAACCGGGCAAGTACACGTATCAGATTATAAACACCGCATCAAAATATGGAGCCATTACGAGCCCTTACCCGAGTACGTGCAGTACGAGGGTAACGGCGGGCGTTGGGGCTCCGATTACGGCACGGGCATACGCGATGTAGCCGGGCAATTGCGCAGCGATTACTTCCTGTCAAAAAACATCCATATCAATGCCGGGCTTGAACTTGGCCGCATGTGGTTGTTGCCCAAGCAAAAACGGGAAAGCTATTTCAGCTCCCGCGAAAACATGTTGTACCCTAGCGCCGACAGCATGTTCAGCGAGCAGCATATCAGCAGGCTCGATGCCTTTGTTGAGGCCAACCTACAATGGGGTGGCTTAAAAATACAGCCCGGATTCAGGTTATCGAGCCACCGCAGCAACGACGGTGCTTGGTTCATAATGCCTGAGCCACGGCTGGCCTTGCAATATGATTTCAGCCCGGTTTATAGCCTAAAAGCTAGCTATTCCATGATGCGGCAAGACTTGCACTTGATTACACAATACGGTTTAGGCTTCAATGGTTTCGACGATTTTGTGCTGTCAAAGGACAGTATCCCGCCCATGGTGGCTCAACAAATAGAGCTTGGCGTTGTGGCAGAATTCAAAGAACTTGGTTTAAAATTCAGCGTGGAGGCTTACCGAAAATGGATGCGCAACATGCTTGAAATGAAATTTAACCCCAACACCCTGCTGCCTTGGGAGCAAAATGTGTACTCCGGTGGCCGGGGCGACATCATGGGGATCGAGTTTTTTGCCAGCAAGTACCTAGGGCGTTTCAACGCGTTGGTGGCCTACACCCTGTCGTGGAACCAGCGCCAATTTGACCAAATCGACAAGGGGCTGCCCTACCCATTCACCTACGACAGGCGGCACGTGTTGGCCGTCAGCAGCTCGTATAAACTAAGCGAGCGCTGGTCGTTCTCGGCGGCATGGACCATGTACAACGGGCAAAACATGAGTTTGCCGGTGGGTTTCAACCCCGTGAGCCGCAATTTCATCTACGGCAAACGCAACAACATCCGCTTGCCGATGTACCACCGTTTAGATTTGAGCGCCGCCTACCAGTGGAAAGGAAAAAAGAAGGGTCGTTTTTCGCATGAGCTCCGGATGGATATATATAATGCTTATAATCAGTTTAATATATTTGCCTTGTTCGTTAAAAAAAATGTGAACGAGCGCGATTTAGAGCGTTTTAGTTTCACGGGTAGTGCCAATTTGATTTCGCCTTTCATGATTTTACCCACGGTATCGTACAAACTTAATTTTTGATTTTTTTGGGGCCTCCGCCGCGTTGCGGCGGCGCACCCTTCCGGGCTCCCTGAACGGTCGGTGCCTACGGCACCAGCCGCTAACGCGGCTGCCCTCCAGGCTGCTAGGCCGATGGATAGTGATGAGAGCTGAGAGCAGAGCAGATACGGAGCTGCTCACATACTCTAATCCCCACATCTCCTAATCAATAATCAGCACATCAGCACATCAACAATCAGCACATCAACAAGCTAGGCCGAATAGTGTTCTGGCGTGCACCATTTCGGCTCATCGTTCATCGTTCATATCTCATATCTAAAAAAAAGGGGCTTCCAAGCCGAAAGCTTGAAAACCCTTGATTTTATTGGTCGGGGTGACAGGACTTGAACCTGCGACTTCACGCCCCCCAGGCGTGTACTCTACCAACTGAGCTACACCCCGATAGGTGTTTTCTTGAACCGCCCAAACCTGGGAAAAGTTCCATTTGTGGTCGAGACGACTGGACTCGAACCAGTGACCCCTGCCCTGTCAAGGCAGTGCTCTAAACCAACTGAGCTACGCCCCGAAGTTTGGGATTGCAAAGATATAGTTTTGCCCATTACAAAGTGTATGCATCTAACTTGATTTTTATCCAAAATTTAGCTTTAAGTACCCATGTAGCATTTTACTAGGTAAAAACACCGCAGAGCGCTGGCAGTTATGACTTAAAAAATAAGGCGTAGTGGTACTTATTACCCGAATAGCTTACTTTTGCAGCCTAATACCCTTTGATATGAACCTCGATCTACGTGGAAAAAATGCACTCGTTTGTGGCAGCAGCCAAGGCATCGGAAAAGCATCTGCCATTGAATTGGCCATGCTTGGTGCCAATGTAACCCTTTTTGCACGTAACCCTGAAAGTTTGGAGGCTGTTCGACAATCACTTGACACCAGCCAAGGACAAGTACACGCCATCGCCCTTGCCGATTTTACCGACCCTCACACCGTTAAGGCGGTAGCCGAAAATCTTTGCAGCAGCAATATCTACCATATCTTGGTCAACAATACTGGTGGCCCTCCCGCTGGTCCACTCATCGATGCAACGGAGGCTTCGTTCTGGGCCGCCCTCAACAACCACCTGATGTGTAATCATTTCTTGGTACAAAGCCTGGCTCCCGGCATGAAGTCGGCAGGTTATGGTCGTATCATCAATATTATATCTACCTCGGTTAAACAGCCCTTGCATAACCTAGGCGTGTCCAACACGGTACGGGGAGCTGTAGCCAACTGGGCTAAAACCCTAGCTGGCGAGTTGGCCGGTTTTGGCATTACCGTAAATAACGTGCTACCCGGTGCCACCCGAACCGCTAGGCTCGAGGGTTTAATTACAAGGGGGGCCGCCCAAAAAGGTATCAGCCCCGATGACGTTGAAGCCGAGATGGTCAGCGAAATACCCGCCGGTAGAGTTGGCGAAGCACACGAGATAGCCGCCGCCGTAGCATTCCTGGCTAGCCCTGCTGCGGCCTATATCAACGGTATCAATGTACCCGTTGACGGAGGCCGGACAAAGAGCTTGTAGTTATCTTGACTACTTTACCAACCCTTTGTACTTACCGTAAACAGTCGATTTCTTGGCCTTGAGCTTTTCGCCTTTTTGTAATTTCATCCAGGCTTCTAGCCCAAATTCCTCGCGGTGTTGCTCGCCTCCTTTAGGCTCAGCAACAAAGGCGTAATAACGGCCTGTTTGCTCCACAATGCGGAATCGTTGTGGGTCATCAAGCCCAGGTTTGGTCCCCCATTTAGGGTTTTGGTCTCGGCCTGAGGTTTTTAAAGCCTCGTCGGGCTTCCAAGTATAAGCCATAAACACGTACTTGGTTTGGTACACGGGTCGCTCTTCGAAAATTTCTTCCTTGTAGGTTTTTTCTTGGTCTTCGTACACGGTGCGGGTACAAAACTTATCCTCGAAGTAACCATTGCCCAAGTCGCGTTTACCACACACATACTGTTCTTCGCCAACGGCTACTTTTTCTGTCTTTGTTTTAGTCTCAAACCCTTTCGATATCTTATCGGTATGGTGTACCGCTCGATATGTTTTGATGGCTTGCGTGCCTGGAGGTAAACTCCAGTCTTCCTGTTCAACAAGTACACGTTGCTCAATTTTGACTTCACGTTCCCATTCAAAGCCTACCACTTCAACCTCGATGGTAGATTTGAACATACCCAGCACAGCGGCCACGCCAGCGGCCAACAAACCAAATATACCAATGGCCTTACCTGGGCTGCGCTTCTTCTTAGGCTCAACAACAACCCCACGGTCGCGCACTATTTTGCCATCACGTGGTACGTTATTTTCATCGTACTCGCGTTCGTCGATGATTTTATCCCGGTCTTCTGGGCGATAAAAGCTACCACAGGAGTGGCATTTATCGCTGGTCATTTTATTGTGGCTTTTACAGTTGCTGCAAATCCAGTCTGCGCCGCTTTCTGCTTCTTCCAGTGCTTTTTCGTCCTGTACTTCGATGGCATCTTCCGGCAAGTAAAAAATCACATCTGCAGGCCGGGCGGCACTACATTTCGTGCACTTGAGCATGGGGCCTGGGTTAGCTTTATGCCCGCAGTAGGTACAATCCCACAAGGCTTCGTAAACTGCCATAAATACTTATTTTGGGTTGGTTCTGGGTATTAGTCGTAAACAACGCCGACAAGGTATAAATATACGGGCTAAATCTTTACGGGTTGTGTATAAATACCCAATAATACAAATGGGCTAAATAAGCCTCTTGGCCTTGAGCTCTAGATATTTGTTGATGGTGTTTATCGACAAATCCTCGGGGCGGCTCAGTATGGTCTGGATACCATATTGCTGCAACTCTTGGGCGATGCGGGCTTTTTCCGACAAGAAATGCCTGGCCACGGTTTCGGTATAAATACCTTCCACGTTGGTCACATCTTGCTCCACCATGCTTGAAATCTCTGTATTTTCGAAGAAAATAACCACCAGCAGGTGTGTCATATTAATCTTGCGCAAAAGGGGTAGCACCCGCTGCAAGGCGTAAAAACTTTCAAAGTTGGTGTACAACATCAGCAGGCTACGCCGACGGATAAGGCGTTTGGTCGCGGCGTATAAAAGCTCGTAGTTAGCGTCGTTTTTGCGCTCTTCTTCGCGATACAGCGCTTCGAGTATGGCCCGTAATTGCATGGGGCTATTATCGGCGTTCAGTACTTTTCCAAGCTTATCGGAGAAGGTGAGCAGACCCGCTTTGTCGTGCTTTTTCAAGGCAATATTACTGATAACCAAACTGGAGTTGATGGCATAGTCCATCAAGCTTAAACCATTGAATGGCATCTTCATCGAACGGCTTTTGTCGATGATACAGTAAATCTGTTGCGAGCGTTCGTCTTCGTACTGGTTAACCATCAACTCGTTCCGGCGGCTAGTTGCTTTCCAGTTGATACTGCGGTAGTCATCGCCCTTAACGTAGTTGCGGATTTGTTCAAATTCGTAGCTATTACCAATGCGGCGCATTTTTTTAATCCCTTGGGAGGTCGAAATCCGGTTGATGGTTTTCAACTCGTATTGCTTCATCTGGACAATCGACGGGTAAACCGGCACCATCTGGCGCAGGTCTTTTTTCAAGCGGCGTTGAATTAAACCATAAAACGAGCTGACAAATATATTTAGGTTATGAAACTCGTACGCACCACGGGTAAGCGGGCGCAAAGTATAAGCTACACTGATAGCATTGCCTGGTTCAAGCTCCACGTCCATGCTGAAGTCCCGCATTTGGAATTGCTCCGGGAGTTCATCAATCAAGTTCAGCTTGAGGTTTAGGTTAAAGGAGCTCCTTAAATTAATTTTCACACTGTTTTCATCCGACAGGGAGAACATCTTGGGAACTTCTCGGCTGGCCTCTATCTGCATACTGGGCAAATTGAGCAATACGAGGTCAACCAACACGATTAAAATCAGCAAGGCAAAACATACTTTTGCCCCAATAAAAAACAGCGGGCCAAGGGTTTGTAAGCTAGCCCCCAAGAAGGAAAGCAAGCCTGCCCGCATCAAAAAAGAAAGTACAAATACCGCAATAACTAGCCCTGCCGCCGTAAAAAAACGAGGGGTCAGATAGGTTTCTTTAAAGATGCGGAAGATAAACATATAGCTTATTTAGCGTACTTGCGCTTGCGGATGTAACTGAATACTAGCCCGAAAATAGCTAAAAATACCAAAGGAAGCACAATGTTGATGATTTGCCACTTCACTTTTTCATCATTGGCTTTTACCTTGTTGAGCAAGCGCAGCTTGAAATCTTTAGATCGGGCAGCCACCACACCGTTTTGGTCTAGCAAGTACTCCACGCAGTTCAACAAGAAGTCCTTGTTGCCGTAGGTGTAATTTTCAAATCGGTTAAAACCGAGTGGCAGCGGTGTCATCGAGCGTGGGTCAACGTCGTTGCGGGCTATGTCGCCATCCGCTACAACAATCATCTTGGTAGGCTTGCTAAATTCTTGGAAAGTCATGCCCAGTTCTTTTTCCAACTGCTCGCGCATTTCGGGTGGCACACGGTTTTGGAACAAGGATGGGAACGTACCTTCTAGCAATACTGCCACGGGCAAGAATGGCTTGTTGAACTTCTCCGGCTTGATATCGATTTCCGAAAAATCCATGCTCAAGCGCACGGGTGGGCGCTGGATACGACTGTATTGCGAGCTTGACAGCAGCACAGTTTTAGTCACCGGCGTTTTAGTCTTAATGGTATCAATGGTAGTTGGGAAACGGGTATCCACACCATCTAGGCTTTTTACAATCGGGTGGTTCGAGTTCTGTGCAAACAACAAGGAGAAGTAAAACCAAGGCTTTAATTCAATCTGTGGTTGGTTATCGAGCATACCTACCACCACGGGAATTTTGCTGGCCTGCAAGTCTAGTATCAAATCGGGGTTTACCCTTGCGCCGTATTTAAATAATTGGTCGTCCAGGTTTTGAAAGGTTTCCATGGCTACAAATGCCCGAGTACCACCAGCCAGCGAGTCCATCGCTGCGTTAGTTTTATCCAAGAGCCACAGTACTTTACCGCCGTTCATGACAAACTGGTCGATTTTAAATTTCTCTTGCTCGCTGAAAGGAGCACGAGGTTTCGCAATGACGAGCACGTCAACCTCAACGGTATCTTCCTTGCCGTAGTAGTTAATACTTGGCCGAGCGTTGATGTTGATGTCGCCAACCTGGGCAAACTCTAGCAAGGCCCGTTTAAATTCAACCGTCGAGAGAGAGTCTAACTCGCCATGACCGGTTGTAAACGCTACAATTGGTTTGCGGTTAAATAACAGCTTTTGGATAGCATTCGAGAACTTATATTCGAGCAGGTTAATCGAGTTGTTGATGATTTGCTCCTGACTAGCACCGGCTATTTGGTTTTCAAGCAGGTTAATCACAAATGGTGGCCGAGTACCGTACGTTACCAAGGCGTAAGGGTAAATCAATTGGCGTTTCACCTCGCTGCTGGTACCCATGTTGAGGTTCACGGGGTACATGCCCAACTCGTTGAGTTGTTTTTGTTTTTCCTGGATGGCCTCGGGCTTCCCTTCTAGTGGATTGATAAAGTTAAACTCAATATTGCTAGAAATACCGCGGTACTCCTGTAGTTTTTCGCGGGTAGCTGTTTGCAAGCGTTTAAACAGGGCAGGGTATTCACCTTCTAGGTAAATTTCTATAACTACCTCACGATCAAGGCTTTTAAGGAGCTTTTTGGTGGCTGGCGTTAGCGTATATCGCTTGTCTTGCGTCAAGTCGAGCTGAAAAACGAACAAACCGGCCAGCACGTTGAAGGCAACCAAAATACCTAGCCAAAGGGCCAAGCGAATGAGCGATTCATTTCTTTTTGAGGTATTCTCAAATCGAGACATATGTTACTTCGTTGATGAATTGTATTAAAGGAGCAAAAATAGCTTTTTAACCACATATTTTTATGAATTATTGTGGGGCCTGCGGCGCCTCCCCCCTCCACTGCACAGACGCTGTGCGTCCGTTGGTAGCGGGGGTTGGGCCGAACTGCGCTCGACCGGGTTGCCACCAGAAGCATATTATCGACCAAGAGATGTCTCGGTTTGCAATTAATCCATTAATAATTAACCATTTATCATTCATCATTAAAAACGGCTGCTCCGCAGCCGTTTCCTGCGCCAGGCATGCGGAGGGCCGCGCCGTAGGCGCGGGTGCGCAACGCGCACGGAGCGAACAGCGAACCCCGTAGCACGCCGACGGCGCAACGCGCCGGGGCGCCCCAATAAAAACTAAATTACTTACGCTCCAATACCACGAAGCTATAATCGTAAGGATTTTTCTCGTCAGCCGAATGATCTTCACGGGCCAACTCGCGCCAGTCTTTCATCTTGATGTCGGGGAAAAACGTATCGGCATCATCCACTTCCGTGTTCACGTAGGTGATGTACAGGCGCTTGATCAAAGGCATGGCTTGCTCGTATATTTGAGCGCCACCGATGATAAAAGGTTGAAAATCATTGGCATTGAACGCAATGTCCAAGGCATCTTTCAAGGCAGTGACCACCATGCAGCCCGGTGCCGAAAAATCAGCATTCCGGCTGATAACGATGTTCACACGGCCAGGCAGCGCCTTTCCGATGCTTTCAAACGACTTGCGGCCCATGATGATATGGTGCCCGAGGGTGGTTTGTTTGAAATATTTTAAATCCGCGGGTAGTTGCCAAGGAATGCTGTTGTTCTTCCCGATCGCAAAATTGTCATCCACTGCTACAATGGCTGATAGCAGGTGCAAAGGCTGGTTCATGTATTATAATTGGGGTTGTTGGCGGAGTATGTCGAGGTAATCGCGAACGGCCGTGAAGGAAACGAGCTTGTCGCTGAAGTGGTTCACGGCCACGCTCACCTCTTTCTCGGTGGCTTCCAAGTGGTTCAAAATGTTCATCAAGTGCATTTTCATGTGGCCTTTTTGGATACCGGTAGTAACCAAAGAGCGCAATGCGGCAAAGTTTTGGCAAAGACCCGTTGAGGCAATAACCGACATCAGCTCGCGGGCGCTAGGCTGGCCCAGCAATTCCATCGCACGGCGTGCCAAGGGGTGCAAGGTGGTCAGGCCACCCACGGTACCCACCGCCAGCGGCAGGTCGAGCCAAAAACGGAACATACCGTCTTTGACCTCGCAGTATGACAAGCTGCGGTACTGGCCATCGCGCGCGGCGTAGGTGTGACCGCAAGCCTCAATGGCGCGGAAGTCGTTGCCCGTGGCCAAGGCTACCGCGTCAACCCCGTTGTAAATACCCTTGTTGTGGGTAGTGGCGCGGTGCACATCAAGGTGTGCAATGTGTACCGCTTTCTCAAATTTGTAGGCAAAAGTATGGGCATCCATACCATCGAACGAGCCCATTTCTTTAATGGGGCACTCCACCATGGCCCGAACGATACAGTCGGGGGTGTAGTTCGATAGGATTGACATGATGACCTGCACTTTGCGGTCATCGTGATGGATCAGCGGGCTAGTTTGTATAAAGTTGGTTAGGATGCGTGCAAACTCCTCGAGTACCGAGTTGATGAAGTTGGCGCCCATCGAGTCGCAGGTTTCAAACTCGGCTTTGAGTTGGTAATACCCCTGATCCAGGTGGGTCATATCCACCAGTTCAACGCCCAGTACGCCACCGCCACGTTTCTGCATGTTGGTGGTGATAAAGGCTGTACCTTCAATTAAATCTTTCTGTAAAGTGGGGAAGGCGTTGATCAAGGTGCGGGCAGGACCGTGCCACATGAAGTGCACCTGGCCTACCTTGCGGGTCTCGACGATGGTGGTGGTTATACCGCCGCGGTCGAGCCAAAATTTGGCAGCGCTAGAAGCCGCTGCTACCACCGAGCTCTCCTCGATAACCATAGGCACGCAGTACATACGGTCGTCGATCAGCATGTTGGGTACCACGCCGAAGGGGAGGAAATAGTTGCTCAGCGTGTTCTCGCTGAACTCGTCGAATATTTTCTGTTTGCTTTCGTCTTGATGCCAAAAGCTCTTGAGTTCTTTGGCTACATCTTCAGGGTTGGTGAAAAAGTTTTTCGCTAACCACATGAGTTTCTCTCTTTTCGAGAGCTTGGAAAACCCAGTTATTGGATTCATAGTCGCCGAATTGGTAATTATTGGTGCAAAGATAGCTTATTGCTGGGACTGGCAATAGTCGAGCCAACACCTAACAGCGATTTTAAAAAAAAGTTTTATTTTTTTTGGGGCGCCTCCCGCCGCCGCATGCTGCGGCTGCGGGTCGCTACGTTGCGCGGCTCGCTGTTCGCTCGGCCCTGCGCCCTACGGGCTTGGTCTGGCCCTGCGGGCCACCGCTCCACATCGCTGGCGCATCTACACTGTATCCAATTCCTTCGGACTTACCATTTCCAAAAATTCAGCTTCACTTAGCACGGGAATGCCCAACTTGGCGGCTTTCTCCAGTTTAGAGCCTGCTTTCTCGCCAGCAACCAGGTAGCCTAAATTTTTGCTCACGCTACCCAACAACTTAGCACCAGCGGCCTCGGCCAAAGCTTCGGCTTCATCACGAGTCATAGTGCTGAGGGTGCCCGTAAACAAGATGGTTTTACCCGAGAAAGGCAGTGAACCGTCCTGCGATTTAGGTATATCGGCCTCTAGCTGTTTGAGGTTTAGTCCCAGCGTTTCAAGTTCATCTAGCAGTTGGCGGGTACTATCCTGACTAAAAAACTCGTGTGCCGAGCCTGCTACCTTAGGGCCAAAATCGTTGAGGCGCATGTAATCATCCAGCGACCAGTCGCAGAGCAGTTTGACATTTTCTACCGCCGCCGCCAAGGTTTTAGACGAGGTTACGCCCAAGAACCGTATACCAAAAGCATTGAGCAATCGGTGTATCGGGTTTTGCTTGGCTTTTTCAACAGCTGCTTGTAGGTTATCGGCCGATTTTCGGCCAAAACCTTCGCGCTTTGCAATAGCTTCATAGTCCAACTTGAACACATCTGGGATATGCCTCAACAAACCTTCAGCGTAAAATTTCTCCACGTTGCTACGGCCAAGTCCTTCCATGTCCATAGCGTCTTTCGACACGAAATGAACCAAGCGTTCTAGTTGCTGGGCTTCGCAAAGCGGGTTGTAGCAACGCCAAACGGCCTCGCCCTCGGGGCGTGCAAGTTCTGCCTGGCAAACTGGGCAGTCGGTAGGGAATTGCACAGGGCGTTCGGTCCCGTCGCGGAGGTCTTGCATGGATTTTACCACATAAGGAATCACATCACCGGCGCGTTCTACTAGCACCTGGTCGCCAATGCGGATGTCTTTTTCTTTAATCATATCCTCGTTGTGCAAAGACACATTAGATATGGTAACACCGGCCAGTGCCACGGGCTGTAATTTACCCACAGGCGTGATGGCCCCGGTGCGGCCTACCTGGAACTCAACGTCTAGCAGCTTGGTGGTAGCTTGTTTGGCTTTGAATTTATAGGCAATAGCCCAACGGGGGTGATGGCTGGTATAGCCACAGCGCTGTTGCAGTTTAAAATCGTCAACTTTTACCACCATGCCGTCGATTTCGTAGGCGTAGCCTTCACGTTGGGCTTCCCAATAGGCGCAAAATTCGGCTACGGCTTGTATGTTGGCGCAGAGTTTACGTTCGCTCACGGGTATTTTAAAGCCTAGCTTTCCCAGCAGCTCTATGCTTTCGTGGTGCGAAAGCAGTTCGGGCAGCATGTCTTTGCCTTCGGCATCTACGGCATAGCTGATTTGGTACACGAAGGCTTCGAGGCCGCGTTTGGCTACCTCGGCGGGGTCTTTCATGCGAAGGCCACCTGTAGCAGCATTGCGCGGGTTGGCAAACAAGGCTTCGCCTTGTTTGCCGCGTTCGGCATTAACCTTGTCAAAAACGTCTTTGCGGATAAGGGCCTCACCACGCAGTTCAACCTTCACGATACCGAACTGGGAGAAGGCCGCTTTAACCGGTATGGAGCGCATGGCCTTGGCATTGTTGGTCATTTCCTCGCCCATCACGCCATCACCGCGGGTAGCTGCACGGAGCAACTGGTCGTTTTCATACACCAGCGTGATGGTTCCACCGTCGAATTTAGGCTCAACAGTATAGGCAATTTCGACATCCGGGCCTAGGTTGGCTACCTTGCGCACCCGCTCGTCAAAATCGCTGAGATCCTCGGCGTTGTACGAGTTTTCCAACGAGAGCATGGGGGTAAGGTGTGCTACGGTGGGCAGGTTTTCGGTGAGGTCGGCAGATACCCGTTGGGTAGGAGAATCAGGTAGAATTAGTTCGGGGAAATCCGATTCTATTTGTTTTAATTGTTGGAATAAGCGGTCAAATTCATAATCGCTTAAAACAGGATCGTTTTGTACATAATACCGCCATTCATGAAAACTGATAGCGCTACGCAGGTTTTCAGCCTTTTGGGTGGCTTCATCAAAATTGCTGATGCTAGTCTCTTCGAGCAATTGTTTCGATAATGCTAGCAGTTCACGTTGTATATCGGGGCTGTACATACGGGGTCGATTAAATATGATGGTATTTGAGGCAAAGATAACCCTTGCCCTCATCCCTAAACGAATAAAAGCCTAAATTTTAACCTGCTTGAGCAAGGAATAAACGTATGGGTGCCCAAAAATAATTCGGAATGATTAATTTTTACCCGCCGTTCGTTACCTTTGCGCAACGAAATAATCCTTCCAAACAGCAAGCTCCAAATCATGTCGGTAAAGTACAAACGAGTTCTCCTGAAATTGAGTGGCGAATCACTCATGGGTGCCAAAGAATTTGGCATCTCTCCTGAAATGCTCGAACACTACGCGAAAGAAATCAAGCAGATTACCGAACTAGGCGTTGAAGTCGCCGTGGTGATTGGCGGCGGCAATATTTTCCGTGGCCTAGGTGCTAGCGAAACAGGTATCGACCGCGTTACCGGTGATTACATGGGCATGTTGGCCACCGTCATCAACGGCCTAGCACTTCAAAACGCCCTCGAACGCGAAAAGGTGTACACACGCTTGATGACTTCTATCAAGATGGACCAAATTGCTGAGCCTTTTATCCGCCGCCGTGCCACACGCCACTTGGAAAAAGGCCGCGTCGTTATTTTTGGTGGAGGAACAGGTAGCCCATACTTTACGACTGATACAGCCGCTGCACTCCGCGCTACCGAAATTGAAGCCAATATCATCCTCAAGGGTACCCGTGTTGATGGTATTTACACCGCCGACCCCGAGAAGGACAAAACTGCGGTGCGCTACGATAAAGTGAGCTTCGACCAAGTTATCGCCCAAGGCCTCAACGTGATGGATATGACCGCATTTACCATGTGCCGCGAGAATAATATCCCAATCATCGTGTTCGATATCAACAAGGACCAAAACCTCAGAAATGTAGTACTCGGTGAACCTATCGGTACACTGGTTGAAATTTAGGGTATGCTTACTGCTGGTTCAAGCTCCAATCGTAATTAAGGTACTTGAGCTTGGCCTTTTTATCTAGCGGCTTAGTTGCATATTTGTTGATAAAGGCAATCACATCGCCAAAATCTTGGGCATACCATTCAAATATTTTCGATAGCTCTGCCGATTTGCCCTCCAATCGGTTAAACTTTGTATTGTTGACAAACGACGCCGTCCTGCTATCTAGCAAGCTTTGAACATTTTGGGCGGTATAGGCCTTGTTGTGTAGTGGCGGACAAGATTTTGCCGCGCAAACCAATGCAAAATGTACCCGTACCTCGGCTAGGTCGCGAATGAGTTTTTCTTTTTCAATTTGCTCTAGGCTAAGGTATTGCTTGCCTACTAGTATATCTTTTTTCGACCAAACCTTGCCGCCTTCAATATCCAAAATTTGCTTCAGAGGATAATGGTCTATAATCACCTTTACCGTTTGCGCATTGTAAAGGTTAATCCAGTAGGCCAACTGCTCGGCCTTGCTTTTGGCGCTGGGCTCGTGCCTCGACAACAATGAAATATAAGCCTCCAACAAGTTGCGATCGGCCATAAAGCCTTTGTAATCTACCAGTCCATCCGCATCAACGTGTTTACCCAGCAGGCCGTCCCATATTTCATGTGAGTAGCGTTCTGGCTTGGCTGCCACGGGTTGATCTGCTAATTTGACCGGTGGTGCTACTGGCGCTGTTACGGGTTGTAGCTGTACCTCCGATGGCGGAGGGATATTGCTAAATTTTTTATCGTCTTCCCTGAACACTGAGCCTGGGATTAACTTGGCCCGCTGAGGCACTTCTTTTCGAGTTGGGTCAACACGCTCTACAGCATCCGATTGAATGACATTTGGGTTCGCCGTTGTATCCACCGGAATACTGAGCTGGCTGGGTGGCGTATCGAGCACCATATCGGTTCCCCGTGATGTGATGTACTGTGCGCTGTCAACCACGGTATTATCACTAAGTGAACCGGCTTGTTCTCGGCAAGCGGTCAACAGTACAAGGACACTATAAAAGGCAAGGCTGCCCCAATATTTCAATGGCATGGTTTGCGGTTAAGAAGGTGCGTTTGCCGGAATGGCTTTCAATAAGTCTTTTCTGAACGAATGATAATGTACCTCAATCGTATGCCTTGCTGCCCGGATAAAATCTCTCGAAATTCGGTCGGCATCGGCTTCGGCCAGTTGTTTGAGCTGGCTAGGCAGTTGGTAGCGGCCCATGATGTAGTTACCGGCTAGCTTGGCCTGCAGGTCGGATAACGGCCAAATAGCCCCTTGCGGTTGGAACAAGCCTACAAATATCAAGGTTTTGTGTGTAGGATGGAACATACGCAGGTACAGCGGCACGCGGTCGGTTACATCAAAGTCAAAATTGATAAAATCAGGGTCAAAAAACGGGAAACTGATGTGGTAACCCGTGGCAGCCAACACGGTATCAAAAGTGTCAACGCTGCCGTCGGCAAAATGTACCTGCTTCCCTTCAAAACGCAAAATGTCCTTCTTGGGTTGTACTCTACCGTGCCTAATTTTGTACAACAGCTCCGAGTTAACCACCGGGTGCGATTTCAATATCGAGTAATCGGGCTTTTCCAGGCCGTAATCGCGGTAATCGCCCACCTGCAACCATAGGCCCACTTTGCGCAAAGGCCCTTGTATAAACTTGGGCATTTTGAGCAGAGTCTCGTTAAACGTATCGGTAGGTTTGCCCAGCATGAATTTAGGAATAATGTAATAACCCTTGCGCATGCTGATGGCCGTTTGCGCGGCTACCCGACTAATTTCAACGGCACAGTCGCAGCCAGAGTTACCGGCCCCAACAACCAGTACTTTTTTGTCGATAAAGCGTTCGTCGCGGTTGTGTTTATAATCGTGGGCGTGCAGATAATCGCCCTCAAATTGGCCGGGGTAATTCGGGTGTCGCGGTTTATTATGATGCCCATTAGCCACCACCAGGTAGTCAAAAACTTCAACATCGCCGTTGGATAGGCGGAGTTGCCAGCGCTCGTCGGCCAGTTTTTCCGCCTTTTCTACCGAGGTATTGAATTTAATGTAGGGATACAATTTAAAATGCTCGGCATAGCTTTTAAAATACTCGAACACTTGCTGGTGCGAGGGGTAGTCGGGGTAATGCTCCGGCATAGGGAAGTCAACATACTCCGACAATTTCTTGGAGGAGATAATATGCGTGGTTTCGCACACGCTAGAGTGGCTATTATTGGCCGAGTAGTACCAATTTCCGCCAATATCATCGTTCTGCTCGTAGCAAACCAGGTCTTTAACGCCAGCTTGAATCAGGTTTTTTACACTGGTCAGGCCTGAACAACCGGCCCCAATTACGGCTACACGTGGGTTATGGCTCATCTTTTTCTAGGATTTGGGTGCTAAAATACAACAGTTTTTGAGCGAATTGGCATTCACCTGTAGAAACAAAACAGCTAAACCACAAATCGGTTTTAGGACACAAAGCCAGGAGACGCCCAGCTTGGGCGTCTCTACTGTCGTTTTTTGGGACGAATGACGATTCACCCCTGCAAACAAAAAACGCAAAAAATCAAAAACGCAAAAAGCCCGTCGTTTACTCGTTTATTCCTTTTATCATTTATGCTTTTGGGGCCTCCGCCGCGTTGCGGCGGCGCTACGTTTCGCGGTTCGCGCAGTCGCGATGCTCCTTTGCGGAGCCCTTCGGGGTTCGCTATCGCTCGGCCCCTGCGGGTCTGGCGCGTTGCGCCACCGCTTCACATCGCTAGGCCGATGCTTTTTCTGGCCTACCTAAATCAAGCCCATTTTCTTAGCCTCGGTGATGGCGTTTTTGACCAGTTGATATTTTAGTTGTAAGTTTTTGGCTATTTCTTTTAAGCTAATGCCTTCCTTGTATTGCTTAATGACTTCAAAAGAGTTGAAAATGCCTTTTTCTACACCTTTCCCCTCTCCCAGCTCGATGCCTTTTTCAATGCCTTTTTGCTCTCCGAGTTCAATACCTTTTCCAATACCGTCCTCGACTCCTTTCACATAGCCAGCAGCCGCGTATTGTTCTTTCAGCGTGTAGGGGGTCTTTTTCATATCAACCTGGTTAATTAGTTCCTTGAAATTTAGTTCAAACTGAGCCTTATCCACCCGTGAGGTGCGGAAAAGGTAGCTCAACGATTGTGCGAAAAGCTGTTCGTTTTGCTGGAGCACTTCATGCACCTGAGCCATTTTCCCAAGCATCTGCTCCTCGTAGTCGGGCTCGTTTACGGCACCTAGGGTCAGGATGGCATAACGGGTTAGTTAAAGCTTGTACCTGGCCAATTTTTTTTGCAGGTCTTTGGATAGGTGTTCAAAGATAAAATCAAAATTAGGTACAAAACGTTCAAGTACGCTATTTTTTAGCCCTAAAATTTCAACTATCGACTTTGGCCGCCAGCTTTTCTTGCCCTGGTACTTACCCCCGCTGCCCAGGATTTATTGGTTCTATTTTGTTTGTTGTGATTTACCACCCAGTCTGCGCTACGTGGCGTAAAACGCCACCTGCGCATCCACCCCTCCTTTGCATGGCTACGATTAGGACACATTTTCCAGCGCTTGCACGAAAGCTTACAAACCGCCCTTAATCTGCCCGCGAGGGCAGACCCTTATCCTAGCCGCGGGTTAAGCGCAGCGCAACCCGGGGAAAGAAACGCGATGGCAACCCAAGCCCAGGCGCGGCGGTAAACGTTAAAAATGGGCCTAGACATTGCCCCGCCGCGCAAGGGCAATGCCATTAAGCGTTAATCAGTATATGACAAAAAAAAGTAGGTTTGCGTTGA
>CAZDVQ010000059.1:0-27436 GCA_964508975.1 uncultured Saprospiraceae bacterium | reverse complement strand
ACTCGACATGCTCGATGCACAAGGTCGTTTGGTACACCGCCAGCGCTTGGATGGCGCCACGGGCGCTTGGCAAATATCAACGCAGCATTTGCCCGCCGGGCTGTACCTCGTAAATTGCCGCGATTTGGAGGGCATACAGTATAGCTCGAAGATAATGGTAAATGATTGATTGTTAAGGGTTAATGATGTGCGGGGCGGCCCATGTGGTCGCCCTGATTGGTTATAGGTTGATGTTTAAAGCATTATTTTTTACCACCCCGTCTGCTGCGCTACACGCGTTGCGTTGCGCTTGCATCTACCCCTCCTTTGCATGGAGGGGAATTTAACTTATCTTATATTTAATTGATTATCAATGATATATAGTAAGACCTGGACTCCCCTCCATGAAAAGGAGGGGTGGATGCGCAGGTGGCGTTTTACGCCACTTAGCGCAGACGGGGTGGTAAATCTCCATGAAAAGGGAGCCAATTAAGGCATGCCAGAACACTGTTCGGCCTAGCAGCCTGGAGGGCAGCCGCGTAGCGGCTGGTGCGAAGCACCGAGGCGAATAGCCGAGCCCGGAAGGGTGCGCCGCCGCGCAGCGGCGGAGGCCCCCAAAAAATGGGTAAAAATGGAGAAAGGCTAAAGATGGGTAAAAGTTTTTTGTCTCTTAGAGTATGTTTGGATTTTGGGTTTCGAGGGAAAAACGAGCTATTTTTTGATGAGGTTGCATTAAAAAATGGGCGCATAGTGGTGCTACGTAACTATTTTTTAAAGCAACCTCATCGGAAAAGAGCTGTTTTTCGCCGGAAGCTAAAATCCAAACATACTCTTAACCCATCTTTAGCCCTTTTCAGCAATCATTCGCCAATTCCTGCTAACTACATCAGCTTGGTCCAGGCAAATACAACGATAAGTAAAATCACGAAGATGTAAATAAAGTTGTAATCCAGTTTGTTGGAGCTATGTACTTCCACTTCCTCGTAGCTTGGTTTTTTACCATACCAAGCCCATACCATGAGCCGCTTGATGCGGTTCTGGATGGCCAAGCTCACCGGAATCAGGAACAAGGTGATGAGGGTAGTGGCAAACAAACCGTAGGCGATTGAAATGGCCATGGGTATGAGGAATTGCGCCTGGAAACTTGTGCTGAACATGATTGGCCCAAGACCCGCAATGGTGGTTACCGAGGTGAGCAAAATGGCTCGATAACGCGATAAACCGGTTTCGTACAAGGCCGACATGTGCGGCATGCCGCCTTTTATATAATCGTTGTAAGTAGATACGTAAACCAAGGCATCGTTGACCAAAACGCCGACCAAAGCCACCACGCCCAAAACGGAGAAAAGGCTGAACTGCGCATCCATGATGTAATGCCCGAAGCCCACGCCGATAAATCCAAATGGAATCATGAGCATGACCACAACAGCTTGCCCCCATGAACCAAAGGTTAACGCGATGACAAAGAACATGATGAGGAAGATAACCGGGAGTGCCGCCATCAAGGAACGGGAAGTTTTCATCTGCTCGCGGTTTTGGCCTTCGTACAACACGCTGACGTTGGGGTATTTGGCTAAAACCTCGGGTACGATTTTCGTTTTAATCAAGGTGGTAATATCGGTGGTTGATACTTCCTTGTTGGCAATATCGGCCTCGATTTTTACCTCGCGCTTACCGTCGATGTGGTTGATCGCGATAACGCCTTTGCCTTGTGTGAGCGTAGCCAATTCGGAGAGTTGGTACACTTGTCCGCCCGCTAAACGGATGCGCATATTCTCCAGTTGACCGATATTGTTGCGCTCGGCCTCGGTGTAACGTACCCAAACTTTTACTTCATCTTCGCCGCGTTGCAAGCGTTGAACCTCGGCACCGAAGAAGCCCTGGCGCACTTGGCCGATAATATCTTGCAGGCTAACACCGAGGATTCGGGCTTTTTCCTTCAGGCTGATGTCGATTTCGCGCAGACCTTCCTGGTTATTGTCGACCACGTCTTTCAGGCCTTCGATGGCAGAAACGGCCGCTTTAATTTCGGCGGTTGCTTTGTTGAGCTGGTCGAAGTCGTTGCCCAAGAGCGAGATGGAAACGGGTTTGCCGAAGAACGAACGCGAGCCGTAGGTGAGGGATTCTGAACCTGGCACGGGGCCCACGCGGCTGCGGATAGAGTCGGCGATAATCAAATCGCTGAGTTTACGGGTCTCGCCATCGAGCAAGGTGATGTTGAGCGAGCCCTCGTAAGTACTTGGGCCCATGATTTTCTCAATTTTGAGGACCGTTTGGTTGCCATCTGTACGGGCAGCGGAAAGTGATTTATTGACTTCCCAGGCGGTTTGTTCAATTTTGTTGAGCCAATCCTCGGTGATGTGCTCCCGTGTGCCCGCGGGCATACGAAGGCTTACGGTAATATCGTCACGACTGATATTCGGGAAGAAGGTTGAGCGAATTTTACCACCGCTAAAACCAGCAAAGGTGAGCATCAATAAACCGATGAGGGTCACCAAGGGTATTAATTTGCCGTAGTGTTTTAAGCTGAAACGCAACAACGGAGCGTAGAAGGTATCGCGAGTCCAGAACAGGAATTTATCGAGCGCTACTACGATTTTGTTGGGTTTGATTTCCTTGTCGAGTGCCTTAGAGTGTGCAATGTGGCCAGGCAGGATAAAGATAGCCTCGATGAGCGAAACAACGAGGGTTAGTATCACCACCACGGCTAGGTCGGCAAAGCGTTCGCCAAGGGTACCATCCAGGAAAAAGAAAGCCGAGAATGCGATTACCGTAGTGAGTACTGCCGATACAACGGCGGGCAATACCTCCATAGTACCATCAATGGCGGCTTGCCAGCGGTCTTTGCCTTTCTCGTAATGCTGGTAAATATTCTCACTGATTACGATACCATCGTCCACCAGGATACCCACCACGAGAATCATCCCGAAGAGGGAAATTACGTTGATGGTTAAGCCAGCGAAATTGGCGTAGATAAACATACCGGCGAAAGAGATTGGAATGGATAATGCCACCCAGAATGCAATGCGCCAGTGTAAGAACAAAGCCAAGAAGATAAGCACCAAGAAAAAGCCTTGGATACCGTTTGAGGTGAGTAAATCAATCCGTTGGCGCAGGGTAATCGAGCCATCGCGTACGATGGTGGCCTTGATGTCGCCGCCACGCTCGTTATAAGCCACGATGTACTGGCGTACTTCCTCGGCTATGCTGAGCATGTCTTCTTCTAGGGTATTGTTTACCGTGATGATAACGGCGGGCTCGCCGTTCATGTAGCGGCGGTTGGGGTTATCGGCCCATTTATCGCGTACGTCAGCTACTTCACCGAGGCGAACTACACCGCCGTCGGCAGAGGTTTTTACAATGATATCTTTGAGTTCGTCGGCATAATATTCCTTGGCATTGGCGCGGATGCGAAGCTCCTCGGTATTACCTTTGATGGTACCACCCGTTACTTCGATGTTGGCGTTGCGGACGGCCTGGGTCGCCTCGGCCAAGGTTAGGTTATGGGACAATAGGTCGTTTTCGCGGAAAGCGATTTCGAGTTCTTCGTCAGGGAAACCGCCAATTTCAACTTTTGAAATACCATCCTTGGCGATGAGTTCGTCTTCAACTTTTCGGGCAACTTCCTTGAGGCGTTTTAGGTCAACCCTGCCGGAGAGTGCAAAGCTGATAGCAAAGTTGATATTCTCCCGCAGTACGACATCAATTTTTTCTAGTCCAACCGGGAAGTCGCTGATACGGTCAACAGCGCCTTTCACATCTTGGAGTATTTTCTCGGGGTCGTAACCCTTGATTACCTCAACAGTTACGAGACCTAGGTTTTCAGAAGAAACGGAGCTAACCCGTTCAACACCGGTCAAGCCTTCGAGTTGTTTCTCGACCTTGAGCACGATACCGCGTTCCACTTCCTCAGGGGATGAACCAGGATAAACGGCGGTAACGGTGATGATGCGGCTTTCAACCTCTGGGAAGAAGGTTGACTTGAGCTTACCCAGGCTCATGGCACCAAATATCAGGATCAGGAACATGATGATGTTCCCGGCGATTGGGTTTTTAATAAAATATTGTACTATACCACGCATCTTGCGAACATTTGATAGATAAGCAAATCAAGGATTATCGCGCGAGGCGTACCTTTTGTCCTTCGTACATTCCGGCGAATGTTTCCTTGAGTACCGTGGTGCCTGCGGGCAGACCACGAACCAACGCGGTATTTTCGTTGTAGCGAATAAGTTGTACTGGCACGAGCGCAAGCACACTGTCTTGAACGGTCCACAACTGTTGGTCGTTAACCACTAGTTTGCGGGGCACTTCCACGGCATCGTCAACGATACCGGAAGCGATTTCGCCGCTGAGGTACATGTTTTCCTTTAAGTTTTGACCGCTAACCGTTACATAAAGCATCACGCTTTGGGTTTGTGCGTCGATACTTTGGCCGATGCGTTGAATTTTACCTTGCCATGTTCCGGCAATATCTGGCGAACTTAAGCTTACGGTAGCGCCGAGATTTACAAATTTCAAGTCGCGTACACGGATGGGTGCTTCCAGCTCGTAGCGGCTGGTATTCATCAGGTCGCCTAATTTTTGTCCAGCACGGATAAATGTACCAGTGTTGATATTGCTCAGGGTAATCATACCGGTAAACGGGGCCACGAGTGTATACTTGGCCAAGCGTTCCTCGGTACTCTTGATGGTGTAATATTGGTTGTAGATATTTTTAGCCGCCAGGAAGTTGCGCTGGCGGTCAGATTGTGGCTCGGGGAACGGCGTTAAGGTTTTCTCAGGGCTAAAACCACGCAAATAGTTGCTCCAAGCGTCAAAACTCTCTGGGAAGTCAATCTTCATATCGGGCATAAACTGCGTGATGGATGCCTGCAATGCGCTGCGCTGTGCTACAACTTGCAGGCGGGCTTCGCGGTCTTCGATACGCATCAGCACTTCGTTCTGGTTGAACACCACACCTTCGCGGAAGGGTTTGCCCGTTTCGAGCAACATGCCCGAAACCTCTGCGTACAGTTCTGTTTTTTCGTAGGCGACTAAGCGGCCATTAATGGTAATGCTGGCTTTGGCTTGACCCGCTTGTGGATTAAGCCCTTCAACCACGCGTGCTACCGAACCGCCGTCCGGCTTGCGGGCTGGGTCGGTTTTTACACCAGCTTTCTTGGAGGAGAAAATCAAGAATGCCAAAAGGGCAACCGCTGCCAATACAATGACCGCCTGGCGAATCAAGTGCTTGTTGGAGGCATAGGTGGCCTTACTATCTTTGTCGTAGTTGTCAAATGGGTTTTTGTCGGTATGCTCCATCGGGCTAAGTTGTTTTCAAAGTTGGCTGCAAAGGTAGTGAAGCGTATTGAATAAGTTAGGGTTAAACAAGCTTATGGTACTTAAGTTCGGCCAAAGTATTTTTCGGTGATGTTTTATTACGGGCTCTATTTTTTTCTTTTTTGGGGCGTTGCGCCGCTACCGCGTCGCCGCTGTCCTCCGGGGTTCGCGGTGCTCCGTGCCTGGCGGCACCAGCCGCGGTGCGGCTGCCCTACGGTCAGCTAACGCGGGCCAAGGCCGCTTGGCGTCATTTTGTCTGAACTTTGATTTATGTGATTTTAATGATTAATGTGAAAGGCAAACGAGGTGTGTGCCATCACAAAAATCAAAATAATTAAAGGAATCAAGGTTCAGACAAATTAATGTAGGGGCGCACCTACGTGTGCACCCAGGATAATCCCCACACGCCCTCCGTAGAGACGCGCGATTTGTATGCCCAAATAAAAAATATCTCCTTAATCATCAAGGCAGCTTATTTTTACCCCAAATTGAAGCTTGTATGCCCCAAATTGACCATATTATACTACTCCACGGCTTTTGCGAAGACCATCACATTTGGGATGATATTACATCCCGGCTGAGCAATAGCTATACGGTTTATGCACCTGACCTCGCGGGTTTTGGCACTTCGGCAATGCCTGCCTCGCCTGATATTGACCAACAGGCAGCGCTGTTGTATCGCGATTGTACTAAAAGGGGTATTCAACAAGCTGTTCTGGTCGGCCATTCGATGGGCGGTTATATTGCACTGGCCCTTTGCCGATTGTATCCAGCATTTGTGCAGGGATTGTGTTTGTTCCATTCGCACCCCTTTGCCGATGCCCCTGAAAAAATTGAAGCGCGCCAAAAACATATCGCGTTTGTGCAACGGAATGGCGTAGAAGCCTTTGTCAAACAGCTGGTCCCAAATTTATTTGCACCCGATTTCGTGGAACAAAACGCTTCTGTTGTAAAACAACATGTTGCTCATTGCAGCCAATGTGCACCAGAAGCAGCCGTGCTGTTTAGCTTGGAAATGATGATTGCCCGTCCCGACCAGTCATCGGTATTGGCCGAGCTTGCATGCCCTGTATTGATGATTGTAGGCAAGCAGGATAGCGCTATACCCTATAATTGGAGTTTGCAACAAGCGCACTTGGCCGATACGACCCAGCTGGTGGTGTTGGACGGCGTTGGGCACATGGGCATGATTGAACAGCCCGAGACATGTTTCCAGGCGTTCGATACGTTTTTAAAATGGATAGCCCAAGGGTAGTATGTTGCTTATAAAACAACATACCACCCCAGGGGCATTTGGGGGGAGGAATTATTCCTCAACAACGTCTGCGTCGGGGGCGTTTTTCTTAACCGATTCGATGCCGTTGTCGCGTGAAGCAACAGATTCGTACATTTCACTTGAACCGATCACCTGGCCATTTCCGGCTTTCAAGCTGAAAAATGGTTTGCCGCTGGCCGATACTTTGCGTTCGTAGCGGGCGTCGTCTGAAGCGTTTTTCTTAACTGATTCAACGCCGTTCAAACAAGCAGCTTTAGTGCTATAACCTTCGCTGCTCAAAATTACCTGGCCGTTACCAGCCTTCAGATTGAACTGAAATTCACCGTTTTTGCGTGTGGTGATGACAAATTTTCCCATGGTTAATTGTATTTGTTGTGCCAAAATTATAATTTATTTCAGGAATAATTGCTAAAATTGGAAAAACATATCGTATTTTTACCGAGTGAATACACGTTATTCAGCATAAAGTTTTGTCTGTCACGTACTTGTTACGCTGAAACAGGCGGCTAGATAGTAGATTTCCGGTTTTTTACCATACAACATATCACCAGTACAAACCACTTCCACGTAATGTACACATTGGTTTCTGCTCACGGAGCAGGAAAATTTATGGGGTAAATGTAGCCAAAGTGCCTTTAGCGCTTGTGGCCTTTCGGTATTTCCTATTTCAGCACCGTTTTGGAACTTGTACACAAAGCAGATAAGCATTGTGAACTTTTTTTATTGACCAAATTCCTAAAACTTCCATCCAAATGGGTATTGAAATTATTATAGGTGTCGTCGCGCTGCTCTTGGGCGCCGGTGCTGGCTTCTACGGAGGCAGGCAGGGCGTTTCGAAGAAACACGCTGAAATCGACGCCGATGTTCAACGCATTCTAGCCGACGCGAAGAAGAATGCAGAACGCAAAATCGCCGATGCTGAATCAGAAGCCGAAAAAATCTTGGCCGACGTTAAACGCAAGTCGGAGTCTATCAAACAAGACAAAATCCTTGAAGCTAAAGAACACTTCAACCGCAAACAGTCGGAGTTTGATAAGCAAAACAACGAGAAGGTACTCGCCGCCAAAGAACGCGAACTTCAGTTGAAAGAGTACGAAAACCGCCTCAAACAACAAAAAGACCAACTCCAGCAGAAAGTTAACGACTTCAAAAAGGAAGAAACTGATTTCGAGAAAGTAAAAGATACCGTTCAGGAGCAACTCCAGTCTATCGCCGAGCGCCAAGTGCTCATGGATCAAAAACAAGAGAAACTGGATAAAGCCCTCGAAGAACACATCAAAGCCCTTGAAAAAGTAGCCCGCTTGACCCAGCAAGATGCCAAGGACGAGTTGGTGAAACAAATCAAGGATAAAGCTGAAACCGAAGCGCTTTCTTTTGTCAAAGAACGTGTTGAAGAAGCTAAAGCTACGGCCAACAAAGAAGCTAAAAAAATCATCATCCAGTCTATCCAGCGTATGGGTGCCGAGCACGCCATAGAGAACACCGTTTCGGTATTCAACTTGGATTCTGACGATCTGAAAGGCCAAATCATCGGTCGTGAAGGCCGTAACATCCGTGCCCTTGAAGCGGCCACTGGTGCTGAAATCATCGTTGACGATACGCCCGAGGCTATCGTTATCTCTAGCTTTGACCCTATCCGCCGCGAAATTGCACGCCTCTCGTTGCAACGCCTCGTGGCCGACGGTCGTATCCACCCTGCCCGCATCGAGGAAGTGGTGGCCAAGACCAAAAAACAACTCGAGGACGAGATTATGGAAATCGGTCAGCGTACCGTTATCGACCTCAATATCCACGGTATGCACAACGCGCTCATCCGCATGGTTGGCCGTATGCGTTTCCGTTCTTCTTACGGTCAAAACTTGCTCAAGCACTCTATTGAAACCGCTAAGTTGTGTGCCATCATGGCCTCAGAGCTTGGTTTCAACCCCCAGCAAATCAAAATGGCCAAACGCGCTGGTTTGCTCCACGATATTGGTAAAGTTGGCGAAGAAGAAACAGAACTTTCGCACGCTTTGCTGGGTATGGAACTGTGTGAAAAATATGGTGAAAACCCTGCTATCAGCAACGCCGTTGGTGCTCACCACGACGAGGTTGAGATGAAATTCATCATTTCGCCGCTCATCCAGGCCTGTGACGCCATCTCAGGTGCTCGTCCCGGTGCCCGCCGCGAAATCCTCGAGAGCTACATGCAGCGTATCCGCGACCTCGAAAAACTCGCGCTCGAGTACGATGGTGTGCAAAAAGTATACGCGATGCAAGCCGGTCGCGAGTTACGCGTTATCGTAGAATCAGAAAAAGTGAGCGACGAACGTTCAGACGAGCTCTCGTTCCTCATCTCCAACCGCATCCAAGAAGAGATGCAGTACCCTGGTCAAATCAAAGTGACCGTTATCCGCGAAAAACGAGCTGTTTCATACGCTCGATAGATATTTTGGGCGTTCCGGCAGGTGGCTTTATAGCCGCCTGCCGTCGCTCCTTGCCGCGCTCGCCTTCGGCTCGGTGCCTTTGGCACCACCGCGTGCCGCGGTGCGCTCCAAGCAGCTAACGCAGATATTCGCGCTGGCTTCCTCATCCTTCAACTCCTATATGCCCATGAAGTTTGCCCCCATCGCCCGCCTGCTGTTGCTCGTTTGTTTGATACTTGGCTCTATTCGCCTGCAAGCCCAAACCATCATCCTCGATGAGGTATGTGATACCACTAAATTAGCAGATAAAGCCCCTTCTAAATTTGGGAAAAACCGCCGGCATTATATTGGAAGCTACTATAGTGTCGAAACCATGTTTGTTGACCAAAGTGGTGCGCCAACCAAGGTACTCGGCAACTGGGAAGGCCAAATTGGCTTGCGCTACAAACTCAAAGCTACCGAATGGCTCGCCTTCCAAGTGGGTGTGGGCATCAGTGGCCGCTCTTTTGCACTGGCCCAAAAAAGCAGCAAGGTTTTACCCGATACCTTACAACATTTTCGGGAGAGCTACCGCTTTACAGCCTTGGGCTCAGAGTTGAGCATCCGTTTCCGAATCCCGAAGCATGGTAACACCTTAGGCCGTTATATCGACCTCGGTGTGCATGGTTACTGGAACATCAACAAAATACACCAGTATACCGATAAAATGCCCGAAGGTGCCCGCCAGAGAGTAATCAACAGTCGTTTGCCATATGTAGAGCCACTAGGCTTAGATTTTGTTGGTCGACTAGGTTTCAACAACTTTGCCTTCGTGTTTAGGTATCGTTACAGCAACTTATTTAAAGATAGCTTTAACCGTCCAGAACTACCACGGTATGGAGTTGGGATTGAGTTAGGGTTTTAAACGCTCCTGCGCCAGGTGCCTGTAGGGCCGCGCCGCAGGCGCGGGTGCGCGTAGCGCACGGAGCGAACAGCGAACCCCGAAAGGGACCGACGGCGTAGCCGGGGCGCCCCAAAAAACATAGAACAAAAGGATTATAAGATGCGTAAAATTACGGCGGATGCCATTTATACCGTATCGGGCGAGCGCCTGGTGGATACTGTATTAGTGCTTGATAACCAAGGTACTATCGTGGCTATTGAGCCGCTGGCAGCACATGATTTGGCCAGTGTTGAACGCTACGAAGGCCTTATTGTACCCGGTTTTGTGAACGCGCATTGTCACCTGGAACTGTCGCACATGAAAGGGCGCATCAACACGGGGACGCAACTGATACCGTTTATTACCAGCGTGGTGCAAAACCGTGCGGCCAGCCCCGAGCTGATTGAAACGGCCATGCGGGCCGCCGAACAAGAGATGCTGGAAGGCGGGATTGTGGCCGTGGGCGATATATCGAACCAGACCGACACTTTTGCGCTGAAAGCCGCCAGTAAGTTGCGCTTTTTTACCTTTGTTGAGTTTTTTGACCTGCTGCAAACCCAGGATGCAGACAAGGTTTTTGATCAATACAACCAGGTGTATCAACAAGCCCCGAAGACCGGGAAAGACGCGGCCAGTTGTGTGCCACACGCGCCTTACTCGGTGTCGGAGAAGCTGTTTGGTTTGTTGAAGGCGGTAAAATCTGGGCCGACAACCATTAGTATCCACAACCAAGAAACCCTGCCCGAAACCGAGCTGTTCATGACCAAATCAGGCGATTTTGTGCGTTTTTACGAGGGTTTTGGCATGAAACTGGACGATTTTGAGGCCATCGGGCAAACCTCTATACATTATGCGCTGGCACGGATGAACCCCCAACAACGCAGTTTATTTGTGCATAATACTTTGACGAGCGCCGAAGATCTGGCCACGGCCATGCGCTGGAGCGAGCATACTTTTTGGGCCACTTGCCCTAATGCCAACCTGTACATTGAAAATCGTTTGCCCAATTACAAAATATTCATGGACGCGGGTGCAAAGGTGTGCGTCGGGACCGATAGCCTGACCTCGAACTGGAAACTGAGCATCTTGGATGAACTGAAAACCATTGCCAAATATCAATCATACGTGCCGTTTGAAACCATGCTGCGCTGGGCTACCCTCAACGGGGCAGAGGCCCTGGGAATGGAAGCCCAACTGGGTAGTATTGAGGTGGGTAAACAACCAGGCCTAAACCTGATTACAGGCCTGGATGCGCGTGGTTTACCCGGCGAGCATACCCAAGTTCGAGTACTTTAAAGCCTTAACCTGATGCCTGCATTTGCCTATTGGGACGCATACCAGTTTTTGCGAAAAATGACCTTGCGCCGGGGCTGGAACATGCTGAAGGTTTATAGCTCGTACTACCTGACCCGCTTGCTCAAGCGCCCAATACAGTGGGGCATGCCCTTCTCGATATCAATAGAACCGACCACGGCTTGTAACTTGCGTTGCCCTGAATGTCCTAGTGGTTTGCGGGCATTTAGTCGGGAAACAGGGAATTTGAAGCAAGATTTTTTTCGGAAAATCATCGATGAACTCCAGGGTGAATTGAGTTACCTGATATTTTATTTTCAAGGGGAGCCCTACATCAACCCGCAGTTTTTAGATATGGTGCGCTATGCCCACGAGCGGAAAATATACACGGCCACCTCAACCAACGCACACTTTTTGAACGATGATAATGCCCGCAAAACGGTAGAATCAGGCCTTGACCGCTTGATAATATCTATTGACGGCACCACCCAGGAAACCTATGAGAGCTATCGGGTGGAAGGCAAGTTGGAACACGTGTTGCAAGGCGCTAAAAACGTGGTAAAGTGGAAGCAAAAGTTGGGTTCGAAAACGCCGCATATTATTTTCCAGTTCCTGGTGGTACAGCCCAACGAACACCAGATACCGGAGGTTTATCGATTAGCCGAGGAAATTGGCGTAGATGAAGTACGACTCAAAACAGCCCAACTCTACGATTTTGAACAAGGCAATCCCTTGATGCCGACGCAAGATAAATACTCGCGTTATGCCAAGCAAGCCGATGGGACGTACCGCATCAAGAATGAATTGCTGAACCACTGCTGGAAACTGTGGCATTCCTGCGTAATAACCTGGGATGGCCTAGTAGTGCCTTGCTGCTTCGACAAGGATGCCGAGCATCGCTTGGGCGATATGAAGCAAGATAGCTTTAAAAGCATCTGGCATGGTGCGGCTTACCATGCGTTTAGAACATCGCTGTTGAAAGGCCGAGACCAAATTGATATCTGTACCAATTGTACCGAAGGTTGTAAAGTGTGGACCGAGGAATAAATTTAATGTGACAGAAAGGGTGCGGTAGCGTAAGGAAACCTGTAACCTTTTTATAGAAGCTGTTTAGACTTTCCTCATTTTTAGCTCAAATAGAAAAGTCAAAACAGCGTCAAAACCTTAAAAACAAAAAACTGATGGAATTACTGACTGAAAAACTGGGCTTACTGGTAGAAGAACTGTATCGTTGGGCGCCTAAACTAGTAGGGGCTATTATCGTATTGCTGGTAGGGCTTTGGATTGTGAATCGCTTATACAAAACCGTTGAAAGGGGGATGTACAAAGCAGGGCTCGACAAAGATGTAGTGCCATTTTTAAGTTCGATTGCCGGTGTGCTCATGAAAGTGTTGCTGATTTTTACCGTGGCCGGGATGGTTGGTATTGAAACTACTTCGTTCATTGCCTTGATCGGTATGGCGGGTTTGGCAGTTGGCTTAGCCTTGCAAGGCACTTTGGGCCACTTTGCCTCCGGTGTAATGGTTATGATTTTCAAACCATACCGAGTGGGTGATTTGGTTGACATACAAGGCGTGACTGGTCATGTCGAAGAAATTCAGATTTTCAACACCGTGGTGAAAACCCCCGACAATAAAAAGGTAATTATACCTAACGGTACTGCCACAAGCGGTATCATGACAAATTTATCGGCATTTGAGTACCTACGGGTTGACCTTGAAGTGTCAATGCCTTACGAAGAAGATGTTGACAATGTGAAAGCTATCGTGATGGGCGCTATCAACAAGACGGAAAAAGTGTTGAAAGACCCGGCACCCGTTGTTGAAATCATTCGGTTTACAGATCATAGCGTAGTGCTGTGTGTAAGGCCATACGCCAAAACTGCCGATTACTGGTCGGTGTACTTTGACTTGTACAAAAATATCAAGTCGGAGATGGGTATTGCTGGTGTAAAAGTGGCTTACCCACGCCGCGAAGTGCGCGAGATAGCGGCCAAATAACTATCTTTGCATAGCTATGCAAAAAATAATACTCTTCATATTATGCCTTGCCCCTGTTTTACTGCGTGCCCAAGTAAGTGGTACCTTGTATTTCAGGGGCAAGGTCAATGATGTACACGAGATAGCCATAACCTTGAGCATCAAAGCGGATTCCTGTTCGGGCGCTGTTGTTTATTTGAGGAGTGGATTCCAGCTAGAACTTCGTGGCTTGCTCAAGGAAGGTCAACTGAGCCTGAATGAAATTGACGATGCTGGCCTTGTTTGCGGTATTTTCGAGGGTAACTTGATCTCCAAGCTGAACAATGACGATTGGAGTATCGAAGGTCAGTGGTTTAATGCAAACCGTACCTCAGGTCAAGATTGGCGTTTAGAAGAAACCCCACAACTGGAAACCAAAGCACAGTTTTGCAGCGATACTCGGACCGTTCGCCGATACGTGGGTACCCATATGGGCTACTTGGTAGAATGTATCATGAACCAATCGGAAGAAGGTAGGGTAAGTGGTAACCTGTACTTGGGTACGCAAAGTAGGGTATACACGGTTTCGGGCTCGATGACCGATAAAGGCAAATCGTTCAAACTGGCTATTATTGACGAAAAGGCTGATGCTATTGGCAGTTTGGATGGTACTTGGATTAATGATAATACCCTGAATGTTTTTTTAGAAACAAGTAATATTCCATCGGGTAATCTCGTGATGTACTTGAACGAGACCGTGGATAAAAACTGCATGGAATATATTGACTATACAGCACTGTATCGTATATCTTTCCCAGAGTACGGGGCAAACAAAGCCTTTAACGATTGGATGGTGAACGCCGTGAATGAAGAAATCAAACAGTTTAGAACCTTGAAGCAAACGGTGGTAAACAAGCCTGAAAACAGGCAGGCAAACCGTTTGTACTCATGGTGGGAGGTTGAATTCATATCGCCAGAATTCGTCAGTGGATGGATTACTTTTGGCTGGACGGATACATCCAAAACAAAGACCCTTGGTTTCTTGTATGATATCAAACAGGGTAAAATGTGCCAGATGAATGACATCTTCAAAGAAGGTAGCCTTACTACCCTACAGGAAGAAGTCAAAACAACATCGCTTAAAGAAATCTCCAAGTTGCCTTGGTACCATGTAGATGGTTTTGATCAATGGCTAACCTTGAATATGCCAAATATCGTATGTTTGCGGAAGGATGGTATACTCTTCATGAGTAACTACCACCCAATTGCAGGCAATCAGATGGTGCTGTTCCCGTTTGATCGTTTAAAGATGTTCGCCAACCCTGAAACACCTATCGGAAAATTCATTTTAAGTCGCTAAACCTTATGGAAACCGCTGATTTAATTCGTAAAGTACGCAAGATAGAGATCAAGACAAGAGGTTTGTCCAACCACTTGTTCTCGGGAGAATACCACACGGTATTCAAAGGCCGTGGCATGTCGTTCAGCGAGGTTAGAAGTTACCAATACGGCGATGATGTGCGCAATATCGACTGGAACGTTACCGCCCGGACCAACGACCCGCACGTCAAGGTTTTTGAGGAAGAACGGGAGTTAACGGTGTTTATCATGGTTGACTTGAGCGGCTCGGCTGGTTTTGGCTCGCAAGCTCAAACCAAACGCGAAATCATGACCGAGATCGCAGCTGTGCTGGCCTTTTCGGCCATCAACAATAACGATAAAGTAGGCTTGATTTGTTTTTCAGATGGTGTTGACAAGTTTGTACCGCCTAAAAAAGGCAAACAACACATCCTCCGCATCATTCGGGAATTATTGGAAACAGAGCCAACTAAGCCAGGTACTGACTTAGGAGCAGCTATACAGTTTTTCAACAACTTGGTCAAAAAACGCTGCATTACTTTTATTATTTCCGATTTCATGGGTTCTAACTACCATGACGCTTTACGCGTTGCTGCTCGTCGGCATGATATTATCGGTATACACAGCTACGATCCATTTGAAGCAGCGCCAGAAGATATCGGATTAGTATATGCTACCGACCCTGAAACTGGTCATGCAGCATGGGTCGATTTTTCCGACAAGCATGTCCGGGCAGATATTAAAAAACAGTTCGACGAGAAAAATCAATATTTCAGGGATAGCTTCCTCAAAAGTGGCGCTTCGGTGGTTCAGCTACCATCTAATGAGCCTTACGTGAATGCACTCCAACGTTTTTTCCAACAGCGGAAAGCTTAGTTAGAGTATGTTTGGATTTTGGGTTTCGAGGGAAAAACGAGCTATTTTTTGATGAGGTTGCTTAAAAAAATGGGCGCATAGTGGTGCTACGTAACTATTTTTTTAAGCAAAAATCATCCAAAAAGAGCTGTTTTTCGCCGGAAGCTAAAGTCCAAATATACTCTTATTTATAATCTTTCAACAAGCCTTCGTAGAGCCAGTTGGCTACTGCTTGTCGGTTTGATGCTTGTATTATGCGCTGCTGGTCCAAAGGGTTTCTAATATTGGCCAACTCAATAAACACAGTAACTGGTTTTACTTCGCGAAGCATGTGTAAATCACGAGCGCTTACTGTACCGTAATAATTGCCGTTTTTGCGGTGCTGCGCATATTTGGCCTTCATGATATTATGCATGGCATTGGCCATTTTTCGGCCAGCTTCGTCGTTTTCCTTGTGGTAGAAAAACAAGTCGATGCGTTCGCCTTTGGTTCTTGAATCCACATGGATGTTTACAGCCCTTTGGTAACGAGCTCCTTTGGTTTTGTGTTCCTCGTACAAGGCGTTAATCACGTTCGATTGTTGGGTTAGCCTTGATTTTTGATGTACCGACATCCCTTCTGCGGGCCAACAAACTTCATCTGTATCGGCCTTAAGGTATTGTTCTGAGCGTATACCATCGTTAGGGTCGCGTACAATGATGTAAACGGTGGCGCCGTGTTCGAGCAAGTTTTTCGCTAGGCGTAAAATCACATCGTAAGCGTATTCATCCTCGCACAATACATGTTTGCCGTCGCGGCCCATAGCGCCAGGGTCGGGTCCGCCATGACCCGAAACGAGGTAATATATGGCGCCGAGCAAGACTTTGTCTTTAAGTACCACGTTTTGATGGTCCTTCCCGAAAATAGGAAAGGTCCTTTCTTGTGGAACGTCTACCACTTCAACTGGGGGGCAGTTGAGTTCACCAAAGGGCACCCACAGTACTTTATCCTTGCGGAAATCACCTTTCTTGAGTTTTTCCTCCAACATTTTGTCGTTGTACAACTCTATATTTTTGGCTTTGGCCAAATCGTTATTGCCGATGGATGTTCGGATAGATGTTCCGTTATACGTATATACTTTAATGGGTAATAAGTACGACTTATTGACCACCAAGTAGCTATTTGCTTTTAGCTTATTCAGCCTTAAAAATTCATCAAAGTTACAAGGGTGCCTATCTAGGCGGTATTTGGCCAACACGGCGTAGATCCCATCACCTTTCTGTGCGGTGAAACTCAGTTGGGATTGTGCATGAAGGGCCGTAGCACCACTTACAGTGAAAAGTAATGCTAGTAAAAAAGCGCTTATCTTTTGGGAGAACATCTAATTAATCAATTTCCGCCAGGGTAAAAATATCTGGGGAGTAAGACATCAGCATGTCGGCTCCATCTAGATAAGTTAAGTGACCAATAAAGGCAAACATCGCTACTTCACAACCTGCCGAATGTACCATTTTAGCGCTAGCTGCAGCCGTTATACCAGTAGCCAGCAAGTCGTCGTGTATCATTACACGGGCGTGCTCCGGTAGGTCAGACGTATTCATTTCTACGTTTGAAGAACCATATTCTAGGTCGCTATTGATATGGGCCACGCTATTGCCGGGCAACCCACCGCGCTTGCGTACCATCACGAATGGAACACCCAAGCGTTGGGCTATCATAGGGCCCATTAGGTAACCACGACTTTCGATACCCACCACTGCGCTAACGTGCATCTCGCGGCCTGCATCTGCAAAGGCTTCAACCATTTCATTAACTAAGGCTACATCGAGAAAAATTGGGCTGATGTCTTGAAATTCAACACCTTTTTTGGGGAAATTAGGAATTTTCCGAATGGCATTGGCTACACGTTTCTCAATCATGGGTACAGAATTTTCATAAAGGGTTTAACGATGCAAACATACGAAATTTCGTAGACGCAGTTGTTTTATATACCCGCATTTTTAGAATTTAACCCATATGTATGCTGTATTGTTTAAATTTTGAGGTAAGGTTCTACTTTCTTAAATAAACTAGGCTCTTTGTCAAACCAATCAATGAGTTGTAGCTCTCCCACACTTTTGTACGGCCCTTTTTCGGTCCTACGTTTAATGATGGCCTTGGCGTGGCCCTTGTGTAAATAAGGGTGCGCATCTATGGTGGCTTCGTCTGCTTGGTTGAGGTCAATTTTCACCAATTCATGTGCTTCAAAGTTAAGATAAGGCTTAATCCGCTGGAACACCGAGTCGGGCAAGGCAAAGGTTTCTGCAACTTGCGCCACTTGTACAAAACCACCCAGTGCCGTCCTGAATTTCACAATCCGGTTGGCATAGCCAGGTCCAATACCGGGCAATTGCTGCCAATCCTCAACCGCACTCTTGTTGATGTCAATTTTCCGAATCTCCGCTTTTTCTTTCTGGGGGTACGTCCCTCGGCCAGTACTAGCGGCTGGTGCAATTTGTATATATGGCTCTAACTCGTTATACAAGTCCTCGGGCATACCATATACCTTTTTTAAATCTGCTTTCTCCCTGAATTTACCGCCCTTTTCACGATATTTCAAGATTCTATCCGCAAGCCACTCTGGGAAACCCAAGGCCACGAAATCGGCTTTGCTACAGGTGTTGGGATCAAAAGGGAAAGGCTCCTGCATGGAGTTTTTTTCCTTTGAATAGGTCTTTTGGGCATCGTGAGTTCCTTTTTCAGCATTTGACCAAGGTTTGAATGTGGCCGCTTCAAATGTGGGTACAGGACTTACTTTTAATTGCTCAAATTGCGCATCATCGGGTGCCGGCAATAGCATAGGTAAGCACAATAATACCAACATGATACCGCTCAGTAACACCAGGCCACGCCGCTCGGCCCGCGAAAAATGAAAATAATCTTTCCAGCTGTCCATCGTTTATTGTTTTAGGCCAGAAAGTTAAGTTAGTCTTTGATAATGAGTTGGTTATAATTTATTACAAAAACAGAACTGATTTGTGCTAAGTTTTGTTTTAGAGTACTTTAGGCGCGCAAAAAAGTTGAACTTTACACCAAAATCTATAATACACCATGGCTTTTAAGCAATTGCTGCTAACGATAATGCTCGTTACGGCGACTACCTTTTCTTTTGCTCAACCCGATGAAGAACCTTGGCACAATGTGGTTCCTGTAAGCTATCCCTATCACCTTCGTTTGGGCTTCAACGTAAGCCGTTCCGGTGCAGCCGACATCAGCTTGTACCGCGACTTTAGCCACAAACATAAATATATCAGCTATGGGCCATCGCTAGGAACTGACCTCGTGCTTGACTTTAAAAATAACTTCCTGCTTGCACCCAAATTTGCATTGGAGTATCACTACTTGTTAGGTGGCGCTAGGCTCAATGTTTTATATTATACTGATACCAAATTGAGTCAAGGTGCCTTAAAATTCCGCCCGGAAATTGGGGCTTCCCTCTTCGGCAAAGTCTGGTTGTTTTATTCCTACACGCTCAACCTCACCAACCGCGAGTTCTACAAAATGAAGCATGGTATAACTATCGGTTTAAACGTGGCCAAATTCAAGCGAAAAAAGAAAACGGTGGGTTAAAATACCCCGAAACCCCAAGTCATTTACTCATTTCTTCTTTTATTCATTTATGCTTTTTGGGGCCTCCGCCGCGTTGCGGCGGCGTGAGCCATTTGCAGGAGCAAATGGTTCGCGCAGTCGCTTCGCTCCTTTGCGGAGCACTTCGTGGTTCACTTGCTACAAATGTACATTGAGTACATTTGTTTTTGCTACGCAAAACCGCTGCGTTCATACATCGCTAGGCCGGGTAGTGTTATAATGGGCCTTCATTGGCACACTCGCTCGTCAGGAATTCAATAGTCGGTTTTACCTAAAAGGAAGCAATGGGATACTTGTTATTGTAATTAATAGTGTAACTAAAAGTACTAAACATGTTTTCCAGTTGTTTTTTTAACTCTTCCTCCTGAATTGAATTAATGCTGTGGCCAATGTCGAAATTAGATTCTTTAATGCTTATCCTAAATGTACCTGCTTTGCGGAAAATGCCTCTTCTCCAATAACTTTTCTCTACGACTGAACGAGAATTTATTATTATTTGAATCTTGTCATCTGCATCAAAGTCTACATAGCGTGGCATATGTTTGAAAATACCTTTTCTTTGATACGTGAATCTTCCACTAGGTTCAATACTAATATATTCTATCAACCGATATGCCAGAAGTATTTCATGCAATTGAAAAAAACAAAAGAGCCCAGTCATTAATGGCATGAAAAGATAGAGTATCATCCCATCTAGGCTAAAAATTGATACTTTTTGAACAATTATATTCCCCACATGCAAAATGAAAAAGGATAAAGCCATTACACCATTAATAGTTATTGAAAAATATCCCAGTTTGAAATTCTTAACATCATTGACAATTTTAATTTTTTGAGCGATATCGGTCATCTGATTTGGGTTAAATAATTTTTAAAAAATCAATTTCAGTAACTATAGTCGGGGGGGCTTATTACCAAGTCTCCCATTATCTTTTAATGCATCCCGTTCCTTTTCTTCAAACAATGTGTACTCTCTGTCAACTTTTTCAATAGGATCACTTAACAAAATTCCAAATTTAATACGAACCCCTGCACCCATTGCTATGTTTATTTCAAATCCGTAAAACTGGCCTTTAAAATTTTTCTTTATCGAATTATCACTACATTTCAAAAGCAATGGGAAGGCAGTTATTGAAAAGCCAGCCATAGCAGGAGGCCGGGTGTCTTTAATTCTTGCAAAACCTAAACTAAAACTTGAATTCGGCCATCATAAGCCTCCAACCCATCCAAGTCAATAGCCATAATCGGCGTATTACTCGCAAACTGGTAAGGCGTTAGCATCGGGTAGCTACGAGTAAGCTGGTCCACGCTCAAAAACTTACCAATAGCCGGGTTATACAACCTAAAACCGTAGTCCTGCACCAGTTGTTGGCCCCATTCTTCTCGGTCGTTCTCCTTGCCATTAAACCCAAACTTGTACCCAGCCTTGTTCACCGAGCGCCCCGGCATCTCTCAGCCAAAGGGGTAGTAATCGGTAGCCGATACCACTATGCTTTCATAGTGATTACAAATATATACGTTATACGGCAAACGACCAAGAACTATTGTAGTTAGGAATGAGGAGTTAGGAGTTGCCGCCAGTCACCTACGCAAGTACGGTGAAAGACAGAGTCGCCTGCATGGTAGAGCCTTTTCTAGAAACGGCTCTACATTGGGGAATCTATACCGCTTGTTTGGGTAGCTTGCTGATTAAGATGTCAGGGCTACGCCCCTCTTTGCGTTTGGGCGAACATTTGTATGCTACGAAGATACCAGGGCTACGCCCCATTTTTAGGCTAATTTCATGGAGGGGCGTAGCCCTGCCATCTTCGTAGATAAACTAACCTGAAAGTTATATCCGAGGGGCGTAGCCCTGACATCTAAATCTTCCAAACTCAATGCTTGATGGTTCTGCCTCCTTGTCACCGCGCAGCGCAGTGACAAGAGTGCAGATGCGTTGCAAAATTTTACTACCTGGCACATCCTCAAATCTCCTAATCCACACATCCTCTAACCCGAGGCTGCGCAGCAGCCTTTCATATTAATCATAAAAATCACACAAATCAAGGTTCAGACAACATACGGCGGCCAAAGGCCGCCGCGCGCCAGGTGCCCGGCGGGCGCGGCTGCAAGCCGCGGTGCGAAGCACGGAGCAACGCGAACCCCAGAGGGGACCGCCGACGCGTAGCGGCGGGGCGCCCAAAAAAATCTAATACATAGATACACACAATTTTAAACTTTTATAGGCCCAATAACCCAATAATTGCAACATTTTGTTTATACTTGCCCTTCTAAACGATAACTTACAACTATGCATATAAAATTCTGTGGTGCTAACCGCGAAGTAACCGGTAGCAGCCACCTTCTTACCCTCGATAGCGGCTATACCATCCTCCTAGATTGTGGCCTATACCAAGGCTATGCCGATGAGTTTGAAAACTTCAACAACGAATGGCTATTCGACCCCAAGCAGCTGGATTGCCTTATCCTTTCGCATGCCCATATCGACCATACCGGCCGTGTACCTAAATTGTACAAAGACGGTTTCCGTGGCGAGGTGTTCTGCACCCATGCCACCCGGAGCCTTTGCGCCATTATGCTCATGGACTCGGCGGCCATCCAAGAAAAAGATGCCGAGTATGCCAACAAAAAAGGCTATAAAGACAGTGAACCCCTCTATACCAAAGAAGATGTGACGGGTGTGCTACACCATTATACTTCCCTGAGTTACGATCGCTGGCATTACGTGGCAGATGGCGTACGGGTTATGTTCCGCGACGCAGGTCACATCCTCGGTAGTGCCAGTGTTACCTTGGAGATAACGGAACCCGGCAAGGAAAAGGTCATCTTTGGCTTCACTGGCGATATTGGCCGCCCCGATCGCCCTATCCTCCGCAATCCTGTGCCTATGCCCGAGTGCGATTTCCTCATCTGCGAATCAACCTACGGCGATTCAAAACATGAGGCTACGCCTGAGCAAACAGATCGCCTACTCGAAATCGTGAAGGAAGTATGCGTGAAAAACAGGGGCAAACTCCTTATCCCAGCCTTTAGCGTTGGCCGTACACAAGAAATCGTATACATGCTCGACCAACTGGAAAGCGAGGGTAAATTACCTGATATCCCGGTATATGTAGATAGCCCATTGGCCGTAAATGCTACCCAAGTGTTTGCCGCCCACCCCGAATGTTACGATACCGATCTTACTAAGTACCAGGAAGAAGAAGGTGATCCCTGGGGTTTCCGCAACTTGACCTATGTGCGCTCGGTTGAAATGTCGAAAAAATTAAACGAGATGGATAAACCCTGCATCATCATCAGCGCATCTGGCATGATGAACGCCGGCAGGATTAGGCACCACCTGTTCAACTCCATGGAAAATAGCCGCAACGGCTTGCTCATGGTAGGTTACTGCTCGCCTAATACCCCTGGCGGCAGGATTAGGGCCGGTGCCGAGTCGCTGACCCTCTTTGGTGAGCATAAACAGCTTTTGATGCAGGTGCACACGATGCATTCCTTCTCGGCACACGGCGACCAGGACGAGATGTTTGATTTTATCAAAAATCATATGCGTCGCCTTAAAACGCTATTCCTAGTGCACGGCGAGTACGAGACGCAACTGGCCTTCCAAGACTACCTGACCGAAAAAGGTTTCGACCATATTGAAATACCTGCCTTGGGCGATACTTTCCAGTTGCGCTAATCATGGCCATTGTCAAAAAAAGCCCCAAGATATTGATGGGTATCGACCCCGGTACTAACCTTCTGGGCTACGCATTTATCCAGACCAACGATAAAAAGCCCAGGTTACTTAGCCTGGGCACACTGGATATGCGCAAACTTGATACCCATGCCGACAAGCTCCTGCATATTTTCACGGAGCTAAAACGGCTCATTGCACTGTATCGCCCGGCAGAGGTAGCCCTGGAGGCGCCTTTCTTCGGCAAGGATGTTCAGGCTATGCTAAAGTTGGGGCGGGCGCAAGGCGTGGCCATGTTGGCCGCCCTTGATAGCGGCTTGCCGATCGAGGAATATTCGCCGAGGTTGGTTAAACAAGCGGTGACGGGCAAGGGCAACTCCTCCAAGGAGCAAGTCGCTGCCATGTTGAAATACCTCATCGAGGGTGAAATTAATGCCGATTTTATAGATGCAACCGATGCCTTGGCCGTTGCGGTTTGCCATCATGTACAAAGTTCAAAAATGACTAGTACGGGTAAAAAATTCAACGGCTGGAAAGATTTTGTAAAAGATAAAGGATTGTAGGGCGCCCCGGCTTCGCCGTCGCTACGTTGCGCGGCTCGCTGTTCGCTCGGCCCTTGTTAGCCGCCCAGGTTGGGCGGCTCTACTGCGGTCTGGCCCTGCGGGCCACCGCTCCACATCGCTGGCGCATATGCTGCCCTAATTCATCGTTCATCATTTATACATACTTCAGTGTTGCTCCACGCCTAGCAGTACATGTTGGGCCTATCCATAATTCATCATCCATAATCGATACGGCGGTTTACCGCCGTTACTGCGGAGCGTAGCGACCTCCAGCCGCAACGCGGCTGGAGGTAACGCCCACAATAATTATCTAATCAAGGTCACATCGCCTTTGTAGGGCAGTGTTTTGCCGTCCTCGAAGAGCACTTCAACATAATAAACGAGGGTAGAGGCATTCAGCATCAGGCCTTTATAGGTGCCATCCCAGCCCAATGTAGGGTCGTTAGGTGCAAACTCCGAACGATCAAAAACGATATTACCCCAGCGGTCGGCAATAATTAGGCGCTCCACGCGTACCACGCCATTAGACGCAAACACGGTAAACATATCGTTATTGCCATCGCCATTGGGTGTAAATGCCGTTGGGATATACACGTTTCGGACTGGGTCAACTTGTACAACTGCAGTAGCTGTAGCGGTACAGCCATCGGCATCGGTAACCAAGAGGCTGTAGGTGCTAGTCTCTGTAGGATTCGCCACAGGATTATTACAGTCGTTGCAAGACAAGCCCGTGCTTGGCGTCCATAGATACTGTAAACTGCCTTGCGATACCGTGTTGACTGTAAGCTCAACGGAGGTGCCTAGCTCCATGACCGAGCTAGCCGGGGTGATATTGACCTGAATTGGGGCTGGTGTTGTAACCGTTGCTTGGGTAGTGAAGCTACAACCGTTCAAGTCCTGCACCACGATATTGTAAGTACCACCGCTTAGGCCCAAAGCTACATTTCCAGAACCGAAGAGCAGACCGCCATCGGTTGAGTAGATATAAGGTGCTGGGCCAGAAGTGCTATCGACTAAGATACTAATACTGCCAAAATCATACGAACAAATGGGGTTTGTAAGCTCAAAAGAAGCTTGTAATGGAACTGGTTGCGTTAAGGTAGCGCTTGCAACGGCAGTACAATTTTGAGCATCGGTAACGGTAACGGTATATGTTCCGACGCTAAGATTGAGGTTAATTGCCGTGTTTACAGCATTTGACCAGCTAAAGCTATACGGGGCGGTTGAGCCTGTTGCTACTGCCTCGAGTGCTGCATCGGTATATCCAAAACAAGTTACGGTATCGACAACCAAAACATTTAAAGAAAGCGGTGTTGGTTCCGAAATGGCAAAACCAATGGCGTTGCTTGCACTACAGCCTTGAGCATCGGTAACAGTTACGAAATACAAGCCTGGTATGAGCTGTTGGGCGGTAGCGGTAGAAGCGCCATTGCTCCAGTTGTAAACATAAGGCGCTTGTCCGCCTTGCGGATTGACCGAAATAAATCCATTACCTGCACCCGAGCATGTTACGTTAGATAAGGCCGAGGTGAAAATTTGAATTGGAGCCGGCGATAGAATATTAAATGGTAATTCCAACAAACAGTTATTGGCATCAACAATACTGACAGTATATGCTCCTGCCGAAAGGTTTGTTGTAAGGTTGCCTACAGCGGTATTGCTCCAAGAGATTTGGTATGGTGCTGTACCGCCGGTAACCAAATTGATTTGTGCCGCACCGTCGGCTTGGCCATAGCATGAAGCGTTGCTGGTTACGAGGCTAGCACTTAGTGGGGCAGGTTCTTGTATGGTTACACTTTGCGAGATTGTACAACCATTGGCATCGGTGACCGTAATGGTATATGTGCCTGCAATTAAACCCGTAAACTGGTTCGACGTTTGAATGCCAGAACCAATGGTATATGAATAAGGTGCGGTACCACCTGTTGCGGCAACGGAAATAATACCGTTTGATCCGCCATTGCAGGTTACGTTAGTGCTGCCGAGAACCATGTTCAACGGTGTGGGTTCTGTGATACTTGCACTAACGCTAGTTGTGCACGCATTTCCATCGCTTACGGTTATGGTATATGTACCAGCATTTAGGCCAGTAAAAATGTTTGACGATTGAAATCCAGAACCAATATTGTAAGCAAATGGAGCCGTTGAATTACTTGTATTGACGGTGATGGAGCCTGTTGCACTACCATTACACAAAGCTGCCTGTGTTGCGGCAATGGCTACAAGTTGCTGGGGTTGGAAAATACTCAAGCTCAATGTTGCAGTGCACCCCTGTAAATCGGTAATTATCACTGTATAGGTTCCAGCAACAAGACCTGTGAATGTAGGTGATGCCTGTGCTCCTCCGCCGATGTTGTAAGTGTATGTTGGTATACCGCCTGATGCTATAATTGTTGTAGAACCATCATTGCCACCGAAGCAGTTTACGCTATCTTGTACGGAGGTGGCCGTTAGTAGGGTTGGTTGCAACACGGTCACGCTGGTGGTTGCCGTGCATCCGTTGAAGTCAGTCACGGTGATGGTGTAGTTTCCAGAGGCCAAGTTGGTAAAGATAGGTGATGCTTGTATACCATAGCCTAGGTTGAAGCTATAGCCAGGTGTACCACCGTTGGTGGTTACGGTAATTGAGCCATCGGTTCCTCCAAAGCAGTTCACGCTATCTTGTACGGATGTGGCTGTGAGTTGGGTTGGTTGCAACACGGTAACGCTGGTGGTAGCTGTACAGCCGTTGAGGTCAGTCACGGTGATGGTGTAGTTTCCAGCGGACAAGTTGGTAAAGACAGGTGATGCTTGTATACCATTGCCGAGGTTATAGCTATAGCCTGGTGTACCACCGTTAGTCGTAACGGTAATTGAACCATCACTGCCTCCAAAACAGTTCACGCTATCCTGCACCAAAGACGCCGTGAGTGGGGTAGGTTGTAAAACGGTCACGCTGGTAGTAGCAGTACAGCCGTTCAGGTCGGTTACTGTGATGGTGTAGTTTCCTGCAACTAAGTTGGTCAATACGGGCGAGGCTTGAGCGCCGTTGCCTAGGTTGTAGCTATAGCTTGGCGTGCCACCGCTGGCCGTAACGGTAATTGAACCGTTGGTTCCACCGAAGCAGTTGACGCTATCTTGTACGGATGTGGCTGTGAGTTGGGTTGTTTGCAACACGGCAACGCTGGTGGTAGCTGTACAGCCGTTGAGGTCAGTCACGGTGATGGTGTAGTTACCTGCAACTAAGTTTGTCAATACGGGCGATGCTTGAGCACCACTGCCGATGTTGTAGCTGTAGCTAGGCGTGCCGCCGTTGGCCGTAACTGTAATCGAGCCGTCGGTTCCACCGAAGCAGTTGACGCTGTCCTGTACTGATGTGGCCGAGAGTTGGGTAGGTTGCAACACGGTTACAATTGTGCTAGCCGTGCAACCGTTAAGGTCGGTTACAGTTATGGTGTAATTTCCAGAGGCCAAGTTGGTAAAGATAGGTGATGCTTGTATACCATTGCCGAGGTTATAGCTATAGCCAGGTGTGCCACCGGTGGTGGTTACAGTAATCGAGCCGTCCGTACCACCGAAACAGTTCACGCTATCTTGTACAGATGTGGCCGTGAGTTGGTTTGGTTGCAACACGGTCACGCTGGAGGTTGCCGTGCATCCGTTAAAGTCGGTCACAGTGATGGTGTAGTTTCCTGCGGGCAAGTTGGTCAATATTGGCGAGGCCTGTGCCCCGTTGCCAATGTTGTAGCTATAGCCTGGTGTACCACCGTTAGTCGTAACGGTAATTGAACCATCACTGCCTCCAAAACAGTTCACGCTATCTTGTACGGATGTGGCCGTTAGTAGGGTAGGTTGTAAAACGGTCACGCTGGTAGTCGCAGTACAACCGTTGAGGTCGGTTACAATTATGGTGTAATTGCCTACAGTTAAGTTCGGGAATATTGGCGATGCCTGTGCCCCGCTGCCCAAGTTGTAGCTATAGCTTGGCGTGCCACCGTTAGTCGTAACGGTAATTGAACCATCATTGCCACCGAAGCAGTTGACGCTATCTTGTACGGATGTGGCCGTTAGGAGGGTAGGTTGCAACACCGTAACGCTGGTGGTAGCTGTACAGCCGTTGAGGTCGGTCACAGTGATGGTGTAGTTGCCTGCAACTAAGTTGGTCAATACGGGCGAGGCTTGAGTGCCGTTGCCTAGGTTGTAGCTATAGCTTGGCGTGCCACCGTTAGTCGTAACGGTA
>CAZDVQ010000058.1:0-27873 GCA_964508975.1 uncultured Saprospiraceae bacterium | reverse complement strand
TTTGTAAAAATTCTTTTCAAGTACCTCTAGCCAAAAATGTGTCCTAATCGTAGCCATGCAAAGGAGGGGTGGATGCAAACGGAACGCAACGCGTGTAGTGCAGCAGACGGGGTGGTAAAAAAATGATTTAAACATTAAACTAGAACCAATCAATCCCCCCGGCCTAGCGATGTGGAGCGGTGGCGCGTAGCGCCAGACCCAAAGGGGCCGAGCGTCAGCGAGCCGCGCAACGTAGCGGCGGCGACCAACGGGAGCCGAAGGCCCCAAAAAACACAAAAAAATTATTACTTTTGTGTTCCCTAAAATAAGCCTAGCCCATGCCCAGTCCTAAAAAGTTTTTTAAACGCCTTTTCATCAGCCTACTGGTGCTGATTGGCGTTTTCGTGGTCTCTACCTTCGTTATCGCAGGTTTTTTTGGCGATAAAGTAGGGCAACTCATCCTCACCGAGGTACGCAAACAAATTGTGAGCGACCTAGAAGTGGGCGACCTGAGCCTGAACCTGCTCTGGACTTTCCCCAACGCGTCCGTTGACCTGAACCAAGTGGTGTTGAAAGATGCCTCGAACAAAGATGTGCTGCTGAGCGCCGATAAACTCTCCTTCCGCATCGGGCTCATGAGCCTCATCCGAGGTAAATATGTTGTCAATTCTTTCCTCGTCAAAAACGCTAAAATTCGCCTACATACCGACCGTAAAGGCCGCTCGAACTTTGATATCGCCAAGAAAAAAGAGAACGATGATAGCGCCTACGACGAACCCGAATCATCTGATATTAGCTTCTCCATCCGGAAGGCTTACCTGATGAATGTGGACCTGGAATATGTAGACCAACGCTCGGAACAGGACATGGCCATGCTCGTGAAAGATGCCTCGTTCTCGGGTAATTTTTCAGCCAAGAAGTTCGACCTAGATAGCTACGCCGAACTCCAAAGCAAAAAAATAGAAATCGGCGAGGATAAATACCTGGTTAACAAGGACATCAGCTTTGATGCCTACGTGAATATCGACTCCGACCAAGGCGTTTACGGCTTTGACGATGTGACCCTGACCATCGACCGCAACAAGTTTAAACTGGATGGCTCGGTCAAATCTAAAGACGACATCACCGATTTCGACCTCAAAGCACAAGGCATTAACTGCCGCCTTGGCTCTTTGCTCGGCCTACTGCCCAGTACTACCACCGAGGGACTTGCGGGCTTTGACAGTAAAGCCACCCTCGAAGTGGATGCTACCATAAAAGGCGAATACAGCAAAGATAAAATCCCACGTATTGATGCGAAACTAAGCCTGGAAGATGGCAAGGTTGAACACCCACGCTTAGCTAAACCGCTGAAAGACGTGTCGTTCGCGCTGGAATTCAACACCGGCCGCAAAGGCAATGGCGATGACGCGACCCTCAACTTGACCCAATTCAACGCCGAGCTAGATGGTCACCCCATCAACCTGAAACTAGATGTAAACAACTTGAACGAGCCCTACGTGGACTTCGGTTTCAACGGTAAAATTAGCATGGCCACAGCCTACGGCTTCCTGGGCGAAGGCTTTACGGAGGGCGACGGCATGTTGGACATGGAGGAATTCCGCGTGAAAGGTAAGTTTGAGGACATGCTATCATCCAACGGTATCGGCAAGGTGGACGCATCGGGTACGGTGAATTTTATTGATATTGAACTGGAACGCAACGACGAGGAAGTGAGTATCCCCACTGGCCGCCTAGCGTTTAGCGATAATAAAGTAAACCTCTCGAACTTCACCTTTGAAGGCGCTGGCTCCGACTTTAAACTGCAAGCCAGTATCGAGAATTTGATACCGGCCTTGCTGGTGGACTCGCTGAATTCAAACAACATTAGCCTAGATTTTAGCGGGGCCATGAGCTCGCGTAAAATGGATTTCAGGCGCATTGTAAACTTCTTCTCCAACCCTAGCAGCGTTACCGCTGGAGAGGCCAACAACGAGGCTGCAAGCGAAACCGCCGGCAGTACAGCCAAGAGCGACGACAACTCTGTAAGCTTCCTCGACCTGTTGAACGGTAGTTTTACCATCATGGTTGATGAATTCGAGTACAAACGCGTGAAAGGCAAACGCTTCCGCTCCGATATTATCATCAAAGACAAAGTATTTAACCTGAAAGGCACGCAGTGCGAGGCCATGGGCGGTACCCTGCGCGTGGACGCCCGCTACGACTACCGCACCAAAGCCCCCAACCTAGAAGCTTACGTGGAGACCAAAACCGTAGATGTAAGCCGATTGCTGTTCGAAATGGAAGAATTCGACCAGAATACCATGACCAGCAAAAACCTGAAAGGCAAGCTAGATGCCCTGATTTTGGTGCGGGCATTCTGGGACGTGCAGGGTAAGTTCATGGACAAAAACCTGTATGTACTTGCCGACGTGGTACTCAAAGATGGCGAATTGATTGAATTCGACATGTTGCGTGAGTTCTCTAGCTTTGTAAAGGTGAAAGACCTAGAACGCATCGTGTTCTCGGACCTGCGCAACCAGTTTGAAATCAAAGACCGGCAGTTTATCATGCCGGCCATGTTCATCCAGAGCAATGCCCTGAACCTGGTGGTGGCGGGCAAACACGGCTTCAACGGCGACATCGACTACAAGATAAAGGTCAACGCCGGGCAAATCATGGGCGAGAAGTTGAAGAAATTTGACCCAAGCTATAAACCCAAAAAAGCCCGTAAGAACGGTTTCATCAACATGTACTTCCAGATTGTAGGCAACCTGGATGGTAAGTACGAGGTAAAACGCTCGAAGAAAACGGTGAAACAAGCCTTGGAAGAAGATGAAAAACGGCAGTTCCAATCGGTGCAAAACACCTTACGCATGGAGTTCGACGGCATACAAATTGTACAAGAACCATTAGAACTAGAAGATATACCCGAGTACGGCTCGGATGGTAAAATAGAGGAATACGACGGGGGCGAGGACGAGTATATTGAATTCCAGTAAACTAAACCCACTCTGCTCTCTTAACTAATCATATGTACGTCAAAAAAATAACCAGCAGCTCAAACCCCTTGATTAACCGCCTGGTGGGCTTGAAGGAAAAATCGCGCAACCGCAAGCAGGAAGGTAAATTCTTGGTGGAAGGCCTGCGCGAGTGTGGCCTAGCCCTCGACAACGGCTTTGTGCCCGAACTAGCCGTGTTCGACCCGCAAATGACCAGCATGGCGCAAGTGGAAGAGTTACTGGGCAAACATCAGCCCGAGTTAATAGAAGTCTCTACCGCCATATTTGAAAAGGTGGCCTACCGCACCAGCATACCCAACGTGTTGCTGTTGGGCTCGATGCCGGAGTACAGTCTCGACGATTTTAACCCTAGCGCTGATGCTTTGGTACTAGTGCTAGACGTGGTTGAAAAACCCGGAAACCTGGGCGCCATGCTCCGCACTGCCGATGCCGCCGGGGCCGAGTTGGTTATTGTGTGCGACCCCATGACCGACCTCTACAACCCGAACACTGTGCGCTCGAGCGTGGGCTGTTTGTTTACCGTGCCCGTGGTGGTTTGCAGCGATGAAGCAGCGCAGGCTTGGTTATTGAAGCACCAGTTCCAGACCTACCTGACACACCTGGAAGCCAGCAAGCCTTTGTACGAGATAGCCTTCGAAGGCCGTTCGGCGGTGGTGATGGGCTCTGAGTCGGCGGGTGCCCGCGACACCTGGACGCAATTTGCCACCCAGCGTATTATCATCCCTATGTTCGGGAAGGTAGATTCCATGAATGTATCGGTATCGGCGGCCATCGTGTTATACGAGGCCCTGCGCCAAAAATTAGCCAAGACCAAACGATAAACTATGCCACTACGACATGAATTCCCGCCGCCTGGCGAGCCATCGTACCTGGGCGGTTCCTGCGATGGTGATGTTTACAGCATTGCTTTCCGCAGTTCCACGCTCCAGAAGGCGTACGACATGGTGTTGGCATTCCTGAAAGAAGAAGGCTATGCCGATTTACCCTACCCCAAGGATGCCGAGGAGCTCAAAAAGTTCAAACGCAAGGCTGGCCAAATGCAGATGTTCGATGAGAACGGCTATATCCATAACCCGGTGAAAATATTGTTTCACCAGCACAGCAGCCAGCGCAACACCTTGATTGTGAAGCTATATAATGAGCAGTCGGAGGGGCATTTACTGCGTTTTCATGGCAAAATCTAACCATTGCTTATTATGCTTCGTTTTGCTCTAATATAAAGTGAAGACTTTATTCAAACAATCAATTATTACACTTAAATTTGTGTAACAATAATTTTGGCATAAAAAACAGTAACTATGAAAAAGTGCTTCACCTTGCTCGTTGCATTAGCCATTACATGTTCCATGGCGGCACAACCCAACATGCTAACCCTCAACATTGGCATAGATTCAATCAATTTGACGACAAGGAAGGCATATGTCAGTATCTGGGCTACCAAACAATACATGACAAGCTATACAGGGCTTAACCACTTTACCATACACCTAGGTTACAACCCTGCAATATTATCAAACCCTGTATTGCACATCAGCCCTAGCCCTTCCAATCTTTTTGTCAATGAAATTCAAAACGGTGGGACCACCTATGCATTGATAGAAAACGATTTTACCCAATCCTACGGCGTGACGACCGTACCCCAAGGCCCAAAGCATTTATTGAGTGTACGTCTTGATATTAACCCCTCAGTGAGCCCTACCGATAGCCTGATATTAGAGCTACCATTTGCGCAGGTACACCAGAGCCCTACACAGCCCTGGATTACAACTCGTGTAAATATGCCACATACCATACTTGGTTTTTGTCCTGATCCCAGGTGTGCTCCATTTGCAGTAAACGATACCGCCTATACCGTGAGCAACGGTCAATCAATAAGCTTTGGTAGTATTTTCGATAATGATACTTCCCCAGGCTCATTGCCCCTTAGCGTCATACCCATAAGCTATATGAGTTCCGGCAGCTCTGCCATTAATCCTAATGGTACCGTGTATTTTGCTCCAACACCAAATTTTGTAGGCTATGCCTACCAGTCTGTGCTCATTTCCAACCCATTCTTCCAAATGGACACTTCGTGGATTTATATAAATGTACTCCCCGATACCCTCGTCAGCAGCACGGAAGTAATTGACTACAGCCCCTTGGTACAGCTGTACCCCAACCCAACCAGCCATGTGCTCAACATCCAGAATTTCAGCGGACTGAGTTTTGACAGAATCCTGCTATACAACAGTCAAGGCGCAATCATCAGCGATGAGGTATACCGCAACAGTATTGATTGTAGCACGCTGAGCAGTGGTATGTATCATGTGGTATTACAGTCTGACACAGGGTTAATTCGAAAGGTGTTTGTCAAAAACTAGGTTGCCAGACAATGATATGTATTACCCCTTGCAGGAGTCATCTTGCAAGGGGTTTTGTTTGTATGATATACAAGATGTGCTTGCCAATCAAAAACACAAAAAAACTAATTTTTTGGGCGTTGCGTCGCATGCGCGCCGCCGCTGTCCTACGGGGTTCGCTATTCGCTCCGTGCTGCGCACCAGCCGCTGTGCGGCTGCCCTCCGGCCAGCTAACGCAGCCCCCTGCTCCAAGGATGGTAGCGGGCGGCGAAGCCGCTCCCGCAGGGACAAGCAACGCGCAGCCGCACACAGCCTGGTGCCCACACCGGTGTAGGGGCGTATAGCATACGCCCCACAACGTGCGGGCAGGCGCCCAAAAAACAAAACATCAAACGAGGCCTTTTTTATCAAAACAAGCTTGTACCCAGGTTTTATCGGCAATGGCTTGTATCCCTTGGAACCTTTGGTGCAGCTTTTTGAGCGATTTGGTATCGCGGGGCTGTAGGTCGAGTAATGCCTTGACTATTTTCAATAGGTTCAGGTAGGTTAAGCGGCGCTGTACCGACAAGTCGCGTTTGCGGCGGAGAAACAGCCGGAACGATTCGATCAAGTTGTAGGCAGCCTCGGCCTGGTCGAGTTCATAGTATATCTTGAGTAACAGGCTACGGGAATCGAGGCCATAGAATACATCGTCATACACCACCGCGAGCAACTGCGATTGCGCCTTGCGGTGTTGGCCTTGGCTAAAATGCCAATGTGCCAAGTTGTAATGCATGGCGTTGGCTTGCTGTGCGGGGTCGAGGTGTGCAATATATTTATCCATGAACTGCTTGGTCCAGTCAAAAGCCTTGCTACGGAGACCCAGCGTTACAATATTTTTGAAGGTAAACTGCGAGAGATATTCGCCCTGGTAGAGAAAATCCTGGTCCGCCATGGTTTGGTACAAGCTGAAAGCCTCTACCATGAAAGCCTGTTGGCCATGGTTAATTTGATGGATAGCATAGTTGAGCAAACAGGTGAACAAGTGGTGTTTATCGGTACGGTTCAGCGTTGGGAGCAGTTCCAGGTAACGTGTTTTGGTTTGCTGGAAAAAAGCATCGGTGCAATGTTTGTCGTACAATTGGACACTATCTACAAAAGCCTGTAACAAGGGATTAAAGGAGAGTTGGGCCGTATCGGCCAGCAGTACATCCATGAAACGGCCCGTGGATGACTGTCCCGACAAGCGGTTGTTCATGCGGGTCATGGCCTCTAGCTTGAGTTTTTCGATTAGGTAAAAACTATCCAGCGCGTGTTCGACGGCCTGGTGCTGTACGGCTTCGCCGCGCTGTATGTGTGTGGCCAAGAGCGCTTGTTGGTCCAGCGCCAGAGTCAGTTGCTGCATGGGTGTTTGAGGTTCAAGCTTGTTTAGCACTTGCTCGGCTAGCCTGGGGAGTTTGCGTTGTTGCAGGGCCTGCGCGAGGATAAGTTGATGTTGAGCTTTATCGGCCTTGAGCTGTAGCTCGACGATAAACTGCTCGAGTTTTACTTTGAGTTGGAATAAATCCTGCCGGAGCACTACATCTTGATAGCTGCGTTGCCCGTACAAGTGGGCAAACAGGGCAATTTTATCCACTTGGCCTGATACTTTTTCGATAAAATGTAATATCTTCAAGCCCTTGCCCGGCTTGTCAAGGAGTTCCATTTTGTGCAAAAAATGTTTTTTTTCGCTTTTATCTAGGCTGTTTAATAGCTGAAGGATTGTATTTTCCATAAACAAAACTGAATTTTTAGTGCATAAATATAATCATATATTATTATAAATAAGCATTTTATAAATAAATTTAATCATATTTATATTCAAAACTAATAAACAAACGTCAAATAATGTACTTTCATGGCTGTATTAAAAACAAGATGTTTGTACCGTGCAATTATATCAATCGGAAAAATGAATACTATGAAGCAGATTCTCAGTTTACTCATAGCGTTGGCCATGTGCAATTCAATGGCTGCCCAGAGCAATAACCTAATCGTAGGTATTGGTCTAGACTCCATTAACTTGAGTAGCCGAAAAGCATATGTTTCTGTGTATGCTCGAACAATGTCGGGTGCAACATACCAGCAGGTTGACCATTTTAACCTGCGAGTGCGTTTTAACCGGGATGTATTGTCGAACCCTGTTTTGCATTATAGCCCAAGCCCTAATATGAGTAATGTAGTAGTTAGTGAGCCTGTTTACCAAGGAGATACAATTGCCTTGATTGAAAACAACTTCAACCTTCCTTATGGTTTTATGATTCAATATGGATTTTTGCCGACCCCTTTGATGAGCCTGAGCTTTGATATAAATCCCAATGCCAGCCTTACAGATAGTTTGAAGTTAGAAAGGCTGAGTAGCGAGATGTATAATAGCCCAACCGAACCCTGGGTAGTCAACATTACAAGTGCTCCATTAATAGTACCGCTAGGATATTGTACAACCCCTAGTTGTCAGCCCATTGCGGTGGACGATTATAGCTTTACAATTAAAAATACTCCTGTTCATGTGGATATGTTGGCCAACGACATCTCCCATGGAAATCTGCCATTAATGATAGGGCACGTTCCTGCACACTATTTTACCAACGGAGTAGAAATGTTACAACACCCAGCTGGATTTGTAATGTATTTACCAAACCCAAACTGGACGGGCCTCGATTCAGGAATGTACATCGTCTATAATAACTACTACCAGGCGGACTCTTTCTGGGTGTATGTAAACGTAGTTGATAGCGCTAACTGTGTGCCCAGCCAGCCTGTGAACTTGAGCACATCGACCACAACAATATGTAGGGGAGATACGCTACAACTAGGTATCAATTCCGGCTTTTTATCGGAGTGGTACAGCCCTGGAAATTATACCACAGCTTTTTGGTGGAGTTCAACTGACAGCATAATACCTTTTAGCAGCATCCAACAATCAGGATTTTACAGGGTTAACGTGTTTGACGAGCAAGGCTGCCATACGTCGGATTCAATTTATATTAGCGTAATGGAGCCTCCTTCTGGCCACATCTTGGTCTCTGGCGATTTATGCAATGGAGATCCGTGGCAAGGCGGGCAATTACAGCTATGCTACCAGGACACATCCAACAGCAATTACACATTGCAATATACTTGGTCGACAGGCGAGACGACTCCGTGCATTAACCTAAACAATATACAAGGCGGAGGTTTATTTATCGTGCAAGCTGGTGACTTTACATCGGCATGCGTGGACCAAGACAGTTTTATGGTCAACATCCCTACAGCCATACTACCAAGCATACAAATCAGTAGCCCTCAACTGTGCGGCCTCGACAGCAGTATTTTATTGGTGCAGCATAACCCCGACTATCAATTTACGTGGTCCAACGGTAGCCAAGATGATTCCATCACGGTGGATAGTGCCGGGGTTTACACCTTGTCGGTGACGCAACTTTCCACCGGCTGCACCGCCACCGCCCAGGCCGAGGTACTAGAAACCGAGTGTATCTGGCCCGGCGATGCCAACTACGATGGTACGGCCAACAACCAGGACATACTAGAAATTGGCCTGGCATACAACCAAACTGGCCCAACACGAACCGACAACAGCATCGGATGGTATGGGCATGCTGCCCCTGCCGATTGGCCCAACGCCTTTCTCTCGGGACTCAACCACAAGCACGCCGACTGTGACGGCAGCGGCCTGGTTGACTTTAACGATACCCTCGCAGTAGTGCAAAACTACAACGCCCCGGCACACCCCATGTTTGGCAGGAACAACAGCGGCGGTGCTACATTGGCCATTGATTTCCAGCCAAGCATCGTTACACCGAACAGCCCGGCCAGCGCCATCGTGAGTCTTGGGACGCAGGGCCTACCCGCCACCGATGTTTATGGTTTGGCCTTCAGTATTGTTTTTGCTGATCCTGACAACATTGTGCCGGGCTCTATGCACGCCGACTTCAGCCAGTCGCTGTTCAACCAGGCTGGTTTAACGCTCGACCTGTACCGCTATCACCCCAACACGGGCACACTTGACCTTGCCGTGAGCCGTACCGACCAGCAATCCTTCGCCTCGTACTCGGGCGAGGTGCTCCGGGTCAACTTCATCATCGAGGACAATATCGACAGCGGCCCGACGCTGGTAGAAATGGCCACCAGCTTCAACAACATCCGCATGATTGACCAAAACGGCAACGAGATGGGCGTCAGCACCCGCGAAAACAGCCTGTTCATCGATACCCTCGTCAGCAGCACGGAAGTAATTGACTACAGCCCCTTGGTACAGCTGTACCCCAACCCAACCAGCCATGTGCTCAACATCCAGAATTTCAGCGGACTGAGTTTTGACAGAATCCTGCTATACAACAGTCAAGGCGCAATCATCAGCGATGAGGTATACCGCAACAGTATTGATTGTAGCACGCTGAGCAGTGGTATGTATCATGTGGTATTACAGTCTGACACAGGGTTAATTCGAAAGGTGTTTGTCAAAAACTAGGTTGCCAGACAATGATATGCATCACCCCTTGCAGGAGTCATCTTGCAAGGGGTTTTGTTTGTCCTTGACATACAAGATGTGCCTCCCAAACAATCAACTACGAACTACCAACTATCCACTCCTCCGCGCCAAGGATGGTAGCGGGCGGCGAAGCCGCTCCCGAAGGGACAAGCAACGCGCAGCCGCGCACAGCCTGGTGCCCACACCGTTGTGGGGCGTATAGCATACGCCCCACAACGTGCGGGCAGGCGCCCCAATACATCAAAAAAGTATATCTTTGCTCATACACCACCCAAAAGTATGACCCATGAGACTCCCAATTGTATACTTTTTATTGCTGTTTTGTAGTACGGCTTTAGCCCAAAGCACCCAGACCATCAGGGGAATTGTGCAAGATAAACAAACCAAGGAAGCCCTTGTTGGTGCTACCATTCAGGTAACAGGCACCACGATTGGCACCACGACCGACCTGAATGGGCAATTTGTGCTAGAACGCGTGCCGCTGGGCCGGGTAAGTATACAATGCCAATACATAGGCTATGCCAGCTATGTTCAAGACGATATTTTGCTGAGCTCAACCCGTGAAGTATACCTTGAAATCGGCTTAGTTTCAAGCTCGGTAGAGGTAGGCGAAGTTGTGGTGAGCGCCACCCGTAACGCATATGAAGCGGTGAATACTTTATCGGTGGTGAGTGCCCGCTCCTTTACCGCAGAAGAAACCGACCGGGTAGCGGCAGGCATCAACGACCCCGGCCGGGTGGCCTTATCGTTCCCCGGCGTAAAGCAAGGCCCTGATGAAAACGAAAACGCCATCATCGTGCGGGGGAATTCGCCCGTGGGTATTTTGTGGCGGGTAGAAGGCATCGACGTGCCCAACCCGAACCACTTTGCCCTAATTGGTTCATCGGTGGGCGGGGTAAACGTGTTTAGCGCACAGTTGCTTTCCCGTTCTGATTTTTCGAGCGGGGGCATGGCCGCAGAGTATGGCAACGCGATTTCAGGGGCCTTTGACATGCACTTTAGGCAAGGCAACAATGAGCGGCGGGAACACCGGGTGAAAGTTGGTATCATTGGCCTCGACTTTGCCACGGAGGGCTATTTCAAGAAAGGGAAGTCCTCTTATTTGGTCAACTACCGTTACTCGACCTTAGGCTTGTTGAACAAAATTGGCTTTAACCCAATTGGCGAGCGGGTGAGCAACGACTTCCAGGACCTATCCTTTAACCTGAGTTTTAAAAATAAATCGGGGAATATACGCAGTACGGTGTTTGGCATTGGCGGATTGAGCCTAGAGCAATATTTCCCGGTAGAAAACCCCGTGGAGCGCGATACGGCCGTGTTCAATAATCGGGAATACCAATACAGGCCCGGCAAAATGGGCGCCGTAGGCAGCACCATGACCTTCCTGCTGAATCCAAAATCGTACCTCAAGGCCGTGGTGGCCCTGATGGGCTCGGATATCCGCCGGCAATTTGACACGCTAGACCTAGCGGATAATCCCTACCGATATCATAACGAGCGGTTTACCGACCTGCGCTTGTCTACGTCCTTGACCTACTCCATGAAGTTCAACGAGAAGATTTCGCTGAAATCAGGTTTAATCGCCCACCAGATATTCTTCAACTTTGCCCGGGATGTGGAGCAATTATCAAGCATCAACAACATCAGTAATATAGAGCGTGGCGGCTCGGTGCAAGGCGAGGGGAACACCCAACAGATACAACAATTTACCCAGGCTAGTTTTAATATTCTACCGCGTTTAAGCGCCAATGTGGGCTATCACTTGTTGTACCTGAACGCCAACAAGAGCTACTCTGTTGACCCCAGGGTTTCAATGCAATATTCGCCAACGGTAAATCAGAAAATTAGTTTTGCCTATGGCTTGCAAAGCCAGGTATTACCCTTGATGACCTACTACCTCAAGGACAGTACCCAGCAGTATATCAACCGAGACCTCGACTTGCTGAAGGCCCACCACTTCGTACTGGCATATCACCTGTATACCAAAGGTAAGATGAAAATCAGCATGGAGTTGTACTACCAAAAACTCTTAAACGTGCCCGTAAGGCCCGATGTAAACGACAACTACTGGATGCTGAACAATACCAACGGGTATCCTTTGACGAAAGTATTGAGCCAAGGTACCGGCGAAAACTATGGTGTTGACATTGCCGTGGAAAAAATGTTTGCCAAATCGTATTTTATCTTGGCCACGGCATCATTATATGAAGCCAAGTTTAGGCCTTTTAACGGCAAGACCTACAACTCGCGATGGGCTTCAATTTTTTCGAGCTCCTTGACCTTTGGCAAAGAGTTTAACTTCAAGAAAGATCAAGTATTACAAGTTGGCGGTCGGGTACTCTTTAACGGTAATGCACCTTACACCCCCTACGACCCTACCCTATCGCAGCAACAAGGCACCTATGTACCTTTGGCGGATGCCGACAACAGTGCGTTTTTGCCCTTGTATTTCCGCATGGACATGCGTTTGCAGTACCGCTACAACACCAAGAAACTGGCGGGCAGCATCAGCCTCGACATACAAAACGTGTTTAACCGCATCAACGCTACCGGGGTGGCCTATGACGCCACGAGCAACACAACCTACGTGCAATACCGTGGCGGCGGATTGATTCCAGTACTGGCCTTGCAATTTGATTTTTAACCCAAGCTTTATCTAGCTATATTCGCGGTTTACAGCTATACATGAAAAAAATACTCGGCATATCGGCATTTTACCACGACTCGGCAGCGGCTATTACCGTTGGCGGCAAGGTGGTGGCCGCTGCCCAGGAAGAACGCTTCACGCGGGAGAAACACAGCGCTGATTTTCCGCTGCATGCCATACGCTACTGCCTGGAAGAAAGCGGCCTGAGTATCGACGAGCTAGATGCCGTGGTGTTTTACGATAAACCACTGCTCAAGTTCGAGCGCTTGTTGCAAACCTATTACGCTTTTGCACCCAGGGGCTTGGTTTCGTTTTTAAAGGCTATACCCGTTTGGCTCAACGAGAAAATGTTCCTGAAAAAGCAAATTTTTGACGGACTCAAACAAGTGGGGCCCTACGATAAAAAGCAACTAAAACTGCTTTTTCCAAGCCATCACTTATCGCACGCAGCAAGTGCATTTTTTCCATGCCCATATGATAAAGCCGCCATTTTAACCATTGATGGCGTGGGTGAATGGAGCACGGCCTCCATCGCCTTGGGCGAAGGGAACAGCATCAAGATGTTGCGCGAGATGGAGTTCCCACACTCCGTCGGCTTGCTGTACAGCGCCTTTACCTATTACTTGGGTTTTACGGTCAACTCTGGCGAGTACAAACTGATGGGCCTGGCCCCTTACGGCAATCCCGATGCCGAGGAAACAGCCCGTTTCATCGACTTGATTAAAACCAAACTCGTTGACATCAAGGCTGATGGCTCTATTTGGCTCGACCAACAATATTTCAGCTATGCCACAGGCCTGCGCATGGTCAACGACAAACGCTGGGCAGCGCTCTTTGGCCTTGTACGCCGGGATGCTGAAGCCGAAATCGTGCAAGCACATTGCAACCTAGCCTTGGCCATTCAAACGGTTACCGAGGAAATTGTGCTGAAAATGGCTCAAGAAGCCAAGCGGCTCACCGGGGCCGATTTTCTTTGCCTGGCAGGTGGCGTAGCCCTGAACTGCGTGGCCAATGGCAAATTGTTGCAGGCAGGTATTTTCAAATCCTTGTACATTCAACCTGCTGCCGGCGATGCAGGCGGCTCCTTGGGCGCGGCACTGGCGGCCAGCTACATGTACTTTGATGAAGTGCGTACAACCGATGGACTAAACGACCAGATGCAAGGCTCGTACCTGGGCCCAGCCTACTCCGACATGGACATCGAGCGGATGAGCCGAAAGGTTAAAGCGGTCTATCAACACGAGCCTAACCTGGCGCAATTATGCCAAACCGTAGCCAGTTACATTGCCGATGGCAAGGTCATCGGTTGGTTCCAAGGCCGCATGGAATTTGGCCCCAGGGCTTTAGGCAACCGCAGTATTATCGGCGATGCCCGCAACCCCGAGATGCAGCAAAAGCTAAACCTCAAAATCAAATACCGCGAGAGTTTTAGGCCCTTTGCCCCTTCGGTGCTGGCCGAAAAATGCAGCACATACTTCGAGCTGGAGCAGCCCTCGCCTTACATGCTCCTCGTGGCGCCCGTACGTGCGAGCAGGCGTAAGCCACTGCCCGAAAATTACGCAACTCTGGGCCTCTGGGAGCGTTTATACCAAGCCAGGAGCGACATACAATCGGTAACGCACCTCGATTATTCGGCCCGGGTGCAAACCGTCAGCGCCGATACCAACCCACGTTACCACGCGCTCATTCAAGCCTTTGAGCAGCTCACGAGCTATGGTTTACTGGTTAACACCAGCTTTAATGTACGCGGTGAACCCATCGTGTGCACGCCTTTTGATGCCTATCGTTGTTTCATGAGCACCGAGATGGACTACCTCGTCATCGGAGATTACATCTTTCGCAAAACCGAGCAGCCAGCGCACAGCAACCGCGAAGCTTGGCTGGTCGATTTTAAAAAGGATTAGGGGGCGGTCCGCCCGCTACGCGGTCGGCGCTACGCTTCGCAGCTCGCTGTTCGCTCGGCCCTTCGCCGCCCCGCCTGGCAGCGGAGACATTTCCTGAAACGGCTCTACATTGGGGCGGCTCGGTCTGGCGCTACGCGCCACTGCTGCGCATCGCTACCGCAGATTACCTTACACGAACTACACAACCTTAATTATATGGAATTTTTAAAGGACTTATGGCAATTCATGCGGGAACGCAAGAAATTTTGGCTGGCACCCATCATCATCGTGTTGTTGTTGCTTGGGCTACTGATTGTTTATGGCGGAGGCAGTACCGTAGCGCCGTTTATCTATAGCTTGTTTTAGTCATGGAGGCCAAACAACAAAGCAACCCAAGCCAAACAGCCTTGGTCATTACATTGGGCTTCCTGGTGATTTATCTCATCAGCAAGCAGCCTTGGGCCTTGTACACCTCGCTTGGTGTAGGCGTTGCAGCCAGCATGTCAAGTTATCTCGCCGCCAAAATCGAGTGGCTGTGGATGAAACTCGCCTGGGTGTTAAGCCTCATTATGCCGAACGTGCTGTTGTCGTTGGTGTTTTACCTCATTTTGACACCCATTGCTTGGCTCTCGAGGTTATTTGGTGCCAGTGACCCTTTACAGTTGAAAAACAATACGGATAGCCTATTCAAAAACGTAGAAAAGCCTTTTGAAAAAAAGCAATTTGAACAGCCTTGGTAAGTCAAGGGCAAACGGCACCGCTACCCGAAGGGCCTACAAGAATATAATAAACTAGCAAAATTGTTTATTTTTGCATACAAACCGCTTCAATAGCTGACAAATGGACTTGATCTTACAACACCAAAAGGAACTGACTCAAGCCTGTACTTTGTACAAGGTAAACGAGCTGTATGCATTTGGCTCTATACTCACTGACAAGTTTGCCCCTGAAAGCGATATAGATTTCATTGTTTCTATCTTGTCGGAAGACCCTATAGAATATGCTGAAAATTATTTTGAACTAAAGTTTGAGCTAGAAACTATTTTCAAAAGGAAAATTGACTTACTTGAACAGAAAGCGATTAGGAACAAAGCATTAGAAAGCATAATCAATCAACATAAAAGGCTCGTTTATGCAAGACGAAATCAAGGTTTGGCTTGAAGACATAGAACAGGCCATCAAAGAACTCCACGATTTTGTTCCTCCGCCATACAACTTCCTTGAATTTCAAAAAGACAAGAAAACGAAACGAGCAGTTGAACGGAATATTGAAATTATTGGGGAAGCGATGAACCGAATACTGTATGCGAACCCAAACATTCCGATTACAAATTCACGTAAAATAGTAGATACCCGAAATCGTATCATTCACGGATACGATTCCATTTCTGATGATATCATCTGGCTAATCGTTACAAAGTATATCCCCATCTTGGAAAAAGAAGTTGAAGCACTCAAACAATCATGAACAAATCCCTAAACGCCGATCAATTAAAAAGCGGCTATACATTACTGGTTGACAAACCTTTAGACTGGACAAGCTTTGACGTAGTAAACAAGCTGCGCTTCAAGTTAAAAGCCAAATTCAAAGACAAAAAATTCAAGGTAGGCCATGCTGGCACCCTCGACCCTAAGGCCACCGGCTTGTTGGTCATTTGCACAGGCAGCTTCACCAAGATACTAGATAGCCTGCAAAGCGAGCACAAGGAGTATACAGGCACCTTCACCCTGGGTGCCACTACCCCATCATACGATACCGAGACCGAGCCTGAAAACATAAAGCCTACGGAGCACATCCAACTAGCGGATATCGTGACGGCGAGCCAGCAGTTTATCGGTAAAATTGGACAATACCCGCCCATGTTTTCTGCCATCAAGAAAGACGGCAAAAAAATGTACGATCTAGCCCGCCAAGGCGAAACCGTTGAGTTGGAAGCCCGCCAAATTGAAATCATGCGTTTTGAAATTTTGCGCTACGAAGGGCAAGTAGTTGAATTCCTGGTGCAATGCAGCAAGGGTACGTACATTCGCTCCTTGGCGCACGACATGGGCCAGGCATTGGGCTGTGGCGCTTATCTGAGTGCATTGAGGCGTACTGCATCTGGCAAATTCAGCATTGCCGATGCCTGGGACGTAAACGAACTGGCCAAAGCCATCGAAGATGCGGAATAGCATTTTAGTAGCGCTGGTTTTATGCTTGGGCTTGCAAGTACAAGCGCAACAAGTATTCAGGCTTTCGGCTGGGCTGGGGCAAGCCGTACGGAACGCACCAAGTTTCCCTGAGGTAAAACCTGCTCCACAATTTGAATTTGCTTGGCGTTTGCCCTTGGAACAAAGTTCCAAAAGTTGGCCATTGCTGTATAAAAAAACAAGTTTCTGGCTTTCAGCAAGCATGCAGCTCAGTGGCAATGCCAAGGTGCTGGGGCAGTGCTACGGCCTAGCGCCACAGATTGACCTGCCTATTATAACCGGGCAAGGCTGGCGTTGGGGAGCCAAGCTAGGTTTAGGGCTGGGCTACGTGAGCCAATACTACCATAAGGACAACCCAGAAAACCAAGTTTTAGGGACACCAATAAACGCCTATGGGATGGCGACCACTTACATACAATACCCGGTATCGCAAGGTTATAGTCCAGTGCTATCGGTAGGTATGCATCACTATTCAAACGGAAATTTTGCAACACCCAACTTGGGCATAAACATATACTTTGCCAGCTTGGGCTTAAGTGTAGGCAAACCTGCGGAACGTATACTCGACCCGATAGAGCGTACCTTAGAAATAATACCTTACAAAAAGCTAAGAATTGGTGTAAGACTTGGTATCGGCAGCTCAGAAAGGGCCTATGATGGCCCTCGGTACCTGTTTTACTCGGGCAGCATCATGGCGCAGAAATTCTTGAGCTACAAGAGCAGGCTTAGTTTTGGCTTGGAGTATGCTTTTAGTGAAGCGGCGTTAAAGTTTCAGCAACACGTGGGCGAAAACCCAGGACAGGAACGCAGGTATGCCCAGCGTTGGCAGTTGATTGCAGGGCACGAGCTGTTTTTTGGTCGCTTAGCCTTTTTAACGGAAGGTGGAATTTACCTGAATAAATATTACGCCCAGAGCAGTATCATCGGGACCAGGATTGGATTTAACTACTACTTGCTTAACCCGTATAGCCGCCATAAGTTTAACGCCTGTATAGGCTTGCATGTACGGGCCAACTTTGGTTTAGCCGAGTTGGTTGAAGCCAATTTGGGGCTATACTTTTAAGTTAAAGCGCCAGCGATGCGAAGCAGTGGCCCGCAGGGCCAGACCGCAACGCGGGCCGAGCGAATAGCGAGCTGCGTAGCGTAGCGACGGCGCGTCAGCGCCGGGGCGCCCAAAAATTAATACAAATCGTTGTCCTCGTCTTCATACACTTCTTTGTACTTGATAAACTTGAAGCCAAGGGTTATTTCGATGGAAAGGTTTCGTATGGATTGCTCTGCAAAACCTTGATTTTGACCTGTATAGATATTGTAATACAGCCCTGGAGCCAGGAAAACCTGTCGGCTCAAATCAGGGTTGATGGTGAACTCGAGGAAGGTTTGAAACTTTTTACCCAATTGCATTTGGGCGCCACCACCAACCGTGAAGCCATAATTAAAGCGACGTACGCCGTTTTCAAAGCCAGAGCCCCGGTACATGCCTAGATTGTAGTTGAGGGTGTATTCAGCTCGCAAGCCCGCTAGGTAATATAAGCCCAGTTTGCCGCCAACATCGTAAACACTCTTGGCTGCTAGGAGCATGCCTAGATTGTTGAACACGATATTTTCACGGCGGCGCTGCACCATCTGGTTAAGGTTGGGATCGAAATAAGTAGGTATAATAAAAGCCGAGCCCTTGGGTGTGTAGCCCAAACCGAATAAAAAAGAGGTTCGACGGCCGTTGAGCACCTCTATCAAAGCCGAGACATTGTAGGTAAACATGGCCTCTCGTTCCTGACCATTCCAGTTTTGGGTAGCTATGGTCAATCCCGATTTGAGCCCGAAAGCCGTACCGTTAATCTTAGATTGTTCCTGGGCATGGGTAAACCCTACAGGAAGGAGACATAAAAACAACAAAAACTGCTTCATGGGTGAATTTGATTTGTAGTACAAAGGTAAACACAAAAAGAAAGGAAAGATACCCACATATTTAAATTACGATTATTCATATTTGTAAAGCATATATTATCCATACATAAGACCTAAGGACAAGTAAAACCTATTGGCTAAATACAGCCTTGAAATCATACATAGAGATAAAACTTAAAAAAAGTTTACAAAATCCTAATAAAATAAGGCATCCCATGAAACCTTTACCAGCAAAGCAGGTATATTATACTATCAAACGACTTGAAAGATCGCCTCCGCGATTCATCATAAACTTCTATTTTAGAGAGAGTAGGAAAAAGGCGCTCAGATGCATATCTGGCGCCTTTTGCATTTTAAGTGCTTCCCCATAAAACTTGCTTATTGACCCGGTGCACATATTGGACGGAGCATAGTATCTTTGTAGTTTACACAAGCCCACAACATGAACCGCAGGAAATTTATACGGCAGGCCAGCCTGGCTGCCATGGCACTTGGTATTGGTCTTCCAGAAGGTTTTGCCACTTCAAATACTTCATCCCGGAAACTACGACTAACCATACTACATACCAACGATCAACACAGCCGCATCGATCCGTTCCCGATGGATAGTGGCAAATTGGCCGGGCTCGGTGGCGCTGCCCGCCGGGCGGCCTTGATCAAGCAAATTAGGGCTACCGAGGAACATGTACTCCTGCTAGATGCCGGTGATATATTCCAGGGCACACCTTACTTTAATTATTATGGTGGCGAACTGGAGTTCAAACTCATGTCGGAAATGGGTTACGACGCCGCGACCCTGGGCAACCACGATTTTGACGCAGGTATTGATGGCCTATTGAAACAATGGCCGCATGCTAGGTTTGATTTCATCAACTGCAATTACGACTTTAGCCAAAGTGCCCTAGCAGGCAAAGTGCTGCCTTATAAAATATTCAAGTACGATGGTTTCAAGGTCGGTGTAACCGGTGTGGGTATCGACTTAGAAGGGCTGGTACCCCCCAAGCTATTTGAAGGTGTGCAGTATACCGACCCCGTGCAAGCCGCTAACCAACAAGCCGATTGGCTGAAAGATAAAGCGGGTTGTGATTACGTGATACTGCTTTCGCACCTGGGGTATAAATACGAGACCGACAAAATCTCCGATTTACGCCTGGCACCGCAAACTAAATCCATCGATTTGATCATCGGGGGGCATACCCATACCTTTTTGGATAAACCCACCGAGCTGCTGAACCAAAACAACGAAAAGATTTTGGTTACACAGGCCGGCTGGGCAGGTGTTTTGCTGGGCAGAATTGAGCTCGAATTTGACCGAACCAAAGGGCGTAAATCTCACCGCGATTTGAGCAGTACCATTCAGGGCTAAAGCCCTGTAAAATATAAAGCTAAGGTTAAGCGAGGGTTAATTCCGGAGCAAAATCGACCCCGCATAACACTAATTAGCAACTTACTTGAAGTGCTGAAAATCATGCACTTACGTATCCGCAAAAATCTTGATACAAGCGGTATTCGGACTATTATATATTATAAATAAACATATATAATATATAAATATATTTAATCATATTAAAATATTATTTAACTTATATTTAATTGAATTACAATTATTTACGAAGGTTTATACTTTATTTGATGACAAAGATAGCTCGCGGACACTAAAAAAACTTAAAAAAAAGATAGCGCGGTTTGATAAAAAAGTATCAACTTTGTAGCCCAAGCCGACGTAGTCTAGACGCGGTTTTGTCACCCCACTTTTTAGACATTTTTAGGACCTCATCATGAATACTGATCCAAAAGCAGTATGGGGGAATTGTCTGCTAACCATTCAGCAGTATGTTCCTCAGCAAAGCTTCAAAACTTGGTTTGAACCAATCCGGCCTGTAAAGGTTGACGGGTCAGTAATGACGTTGCAGGTACCCAACAAATTCTTTTATGAGTGGTTGGAAGAGCACTACGTGGGTGTGCTCAAAAAAGCCATCCAGAAAGAGCTTGGCGAGGTAGCCAAACTCGAGTATTTGATTCCACGCCGGGTTGAAACCAACTCGGTGAACAAGCCGAACGCCAACTTTGTCAATGCTGATGGAGCTTATACCTCTAATATAAACGAGACCGAAGTTCCTATCACGCCTATTGCCAGTAGCGAAATTAAGAACCCTTTCGTTATCCCAGGTATCAAGAAGCAGCGCATCGAGTCGCAGTTACGCGAAGACTATACCTTTACCAACTACATTGAGGGTGATTGCAACCGTTTAGCTCGCTCCGCAGGCTTGGCCGTGGCCAAAAAACCTGGCGAAACAGCGTTTAACCCGCTATTTATATTCGGTAGCGTAGGTTTAGGTAAAACGCACTTGGCACAAGCCATCGGGAACGATGTACTTCGCCGTTTCGACGATAAAAATGTCATCTACGTGCCTTCTGAGCGCTTCGGCAACCAGTTTATCGAGGCACTCAAGAATAACGCCGTCAATGATTTTGTCAATTTTTACCAACAGATTGACGTACTCATCATCGACGATATCCAGTTTTTTGCCGGCAAGCAAAAGATGCAGGACATGTTTTTCTACATCTTTAACCACTTGCACCAAAACGGCAAGCAGCTCATCCTAACGTCCGACCGTGCGCCGCGCGAGTTGCAAGACATGGAAGAACGCCTTATTTCTCGTTTCAAATGGGGTTTATCCGCCGATTTGTCGATGCCCGACCTCGAAACGCGCATCGCCATCATCGAGAAAAAGCTTACCAACGAGGGCTGGGAGATTCCATATGCTGTATCGGAGTTCATCTCGTACAACATCAAGACGAACATCCGCGAACTGGAAGGTGTATTGATTTCGCTTATCGCGCAAGCCGCTTTGAACGATCGCGAGATCGACATCGAGTTGGCCAAGGAGGTGATTCGTCACTTTGTGGATAATATCACCAAAGAGATTACCATTGACTCCATTGAAAAGACCATCGCTGAGCATTTCAACGTGCCGTTGGAGAAAATCAAGGGTCAAACCCGCAAACGCGACATCGTGATGGCGCGCCAGTTGGCTATGTTCATGGCCAAAAACTTGACCACCAGCTCGCTTAAAACCATCGGTGATTACTTTGGCGGACGCGACCACAGCACCGTGATTTACTCCTGCAAAGCCGTTCAAGACCAGTTGGATACCGACGATACCTTCCGCGACATCGTGAGCAGCATCGAGAAAAAAATCAAGTTAAGTTCTACCCGATAATCGCCAACGCATGCAAGCGAAACCCTTGTTAATCGGCATTACCGGCGCCAGCGGTTCTGGTAAAACATATTTCCTCCGCAAACTGGTGGAAGGCTTTGACGATAGCCAAATCTGCATCATCTCACAGGACAACTATTACAAGCCCCGAGAAGAACAAGTACTTGATAGCCAAGGTGTTCGAAATTTTGATTTACCAGAGTCTATCAACCATCACAACCTGGTAAAGGACTTAAAGCAACTCCTTCGGGGTGAAACGGTACAAATTCAAGAGTATACCTTCAACAACGAGAAGGCCTCGGCCCAAACGCTGACGTTCAAACCAGCGCCTATCATCTTAGTTGAGGGTCTTTTCGTGTTTTACTACCCCGAGGTAGCACAGTTGCTCGACCTCAAAATATTCCTGCATACCAAGGAGAATATATCGCTGATCCGCCGCATTAAGCGCGACCAGATAGAGCGCAACTACCCGCTCGACGACGTGCTCTACCGCTACGAAAACCACGTGATGCCAACTTTCGAGCGCCATATTAAACCGCTCATGGACGAGTCGGACATCGTCATCAACAACCATACTGACTTTAGCCGGGCACTACCGGTGCTGCACGCGTATATACGCTCGGTGGTGGGGAAATAAACTTTTTGATAGGTCGGATACGCAAGGCTTCGCGTATTAAAGTACCAATACCCAAAAAATCAAAAACGCTAAAACGGCAAAACCATTGGTCGTTTATTCGGTTATTCCTAAAAATCATTTTTTCTTTTGGGCGCTGCGCCGCGTTGCGTCGCCGGTCCCTTCCAGGGTTCGCTATTCGCTCCGTGCGCTACGCGCACCTGCGCCTTCGGCGCAGCCTTCCAGGCACCTAGCGCGGAGGCAGTACAATTATTTTAGGCTAAAATTTTATTATTTGATTTTTACCTTTTTGATTAATTCTTCATACAGGGCTTCACAATTTTCCCCTTCATTATCAGAAAAATTGATTTGGTAAAAGTATCTTCCTATAGGAAAAACGTATGACCAACTTCTGATTGTCCAAGCCTCACCTTCTTGAGATTCCAAATCAAATTGAACTTTAAATTTTAGACCTTTTACATTATCTACAGTAATTTCTTCTAAAGGCTCAAGTACCCTATAATTGTTGAAATTTGCCCCCATTTTTTCCATGCTAACTTTCATGTCATTTTTAAACCTAGCAAAGTCAAGCTGCTGATTTGGTCGTAGATTGACTTGAATGGTAGGGATAGGCCCACTATAGGTACTAGGGTCGTATTTCAAATAAACCAGAACAGGGATGCTACCACGGTTGGATTTTAAAATAGCCTTCAGTTCGTCATCATCAAAATTATATTTCGATAGATTTTTTTTCAAATTCAAATCTGATTTATCTAGCCAGTTTTGAGGCAGCGGAAGGCTGAATTCCCCTAGGTTGTCATCCTTGATTTGTTTACTATTTTTGTTTTGTTTTACACAGCCCAAAAATAAGATAGAAAACAAGGTGAGTATTAAAGTCAATAATACAAGTTTCATATTACTAATTTATAGAGAAAGTATATATATAAGCTCAATTATGAGCATTTTTGGTGATTTAAAAAATACAGTAATTATAAAGCTATGCCCAAAACGGCAGTAATGTGTCCATTGGTCACACTGCTGCCAGCGAAGCCCAAAACAATAATGTTCTAGTTATTTAGCTTTCATTTTATTGTCTTTGGCATCGTGGGTCACTTCGGCCAGGCCAAGTGCCTCCATGAGTGGTGGAATATACATCCCGACACGGCCACGAAGGCCTTTTTTCAGGCCGTACCAACCGCCTACAGGATTGTTTTCTGCACGGCCCCAAGCTTCAACTGTACCATCTTTAGCTGGTTTCTGCTCGTCAGCACTACCAAGCTCCATCCAGTCGCCATGAGCTTTAAGCATATCGTGCAAGTCATTTAAAATGTCTATATTGTACAACAACACTGTTTACCCAACGGTACAAACTAATACGTCTTTACCGTCTTTTTGGTCAACATGCATGGTGTATTCGCTCGTCAATGGTGGTGTTTTTAGTACCATTGGGGTTTCTTTGGATCCGATATTGTAAGCCATGATGATTGGTTTTTATTTCGTTTCACAAAGATATACAAAGTATTGATTATCAATAATCAAAGCTAGGGCATTTCATTTTACGGCTACGTTGGCGTTGGTTGTCAACGATTTGGGTTACCGAGAACTCTATCCCTCCCCTACCCGCTGATGCTAGGCTCAATTTCGACATGTTGATATCGTATGATATAGTAAAAATACTGTTCATGCGCATTAAGCGTATGGCAAAAATCATGGCGTCGAAGCCTGAGGCTTGGCTTACGGCATACCACCTGGCCCATGCCCCTAGATAAATGGCGGTAGTAGGCAAGTAGCCTTTTTTCTGTTTGATTCTTTTAGAGTGATATTTCCAGAAAGAACCCACTGTAATTTGACGGTGCGGGCCTTGATCCATAAACAATACGGCTGGTAATAGGCGAGATTGTTCGCCGAGTTTAAAATCACCTCCGCCGTGTAGGACATGTCGGATGTAAAGCTCATCGGTTGGTCGTCCACCGTCTAGGCCAAATGCTACTACAGGGCGGTTTACATGCGAAAGGGAGTAGCCAATATAGTACGAGCTACGGTCTTTATTGCGGCTTAGCTCTTGCGACCAAGCAATGCCCATCGACACATCGGGGTAAAAGCGGTTGCTGCCAAGGCCACTCAGCACCATGGGTTCTGGATCGAAAGCATCAATTTTGGAGAAGTCAACCGATTGGTTAACCATGCCGAGTTTTAAACCTGCGCTAATCATTTTTTTACCGCCGTACTCCCCTACCAACAGTAAGCCTGACATACTGAGCTGTGCCCCTTGGGTGCTAAAATCGAGGTCGCCAGCACGATCGGCAAAAAGCTCTAGACCAAGGCCTAATGCGGCGTTGCCATTGCCAAGGGTACGGGTACGCATATCAACCGAGCCATAAAAGGTACGGTAGTTGGTGGTTACGGCGCGGTATTGGCTCCTAAAGTCGGCAATAAAGCGGAAGTCGCCACCAAACTGACCCGTCATGGCCGGGTTGAGCAATATAGGGTTAGAGTGCAAGTGCGAGGAATGGATATCCTGCGCCAATAACCCCGTATGAAATGCGACCAGTAGGATGGTCAAGTATATAAATCTATGCATAAAGCAGTTATTTTGAACGATGAACGATGAACCTGGCGAGCTTTGCTCGCCCAACCCCCGCTACCAAGAGACGCGCAGCGGCTGTGCAGTGGAGGGGGTCGGCGCAACGCGCCGGGGGGGAGGCGCTAAAAAAACTATGAACAATGAACTATGAACGACCCTCAAATCCTCAAATCCGCTCTGGCCTAGCGATGTGGAGCGGTGGCCCGCAGGGCCAGACCGCAACGCGGGCCGAGCGAACAGCGAGCCGCGTAACGTAGCGCCCAGGGCGAAGCCCTGGGAGGCCCCAAATCAACTATTTCAGAACAGTGACGTTGCCGGTGTAAATGAAATCTTCCAAATCGAGGCAAAGGCCTTGGATGTAATACGTATACACGCCTGGGTTAACGGTTTGGCCCCTGAAAGAACCATCCCAAGCCTGGCTAGGGTCAGTAGATTCAAAGATAAGCTCACCCCAGCGGTTGAACACCCGGATGAGGGTTACCTGAGCCACCCCTTCGAAACGGATGGTAAGTTCGTCGTTATAACCATCACCGTTTGGCGAAATCATGTTGGGCACCTCGATGTTGCTGTACTTACATGCGGTGTTGACGGTTATGGTTACATCATCAGTGTTTACGCAACCAAAATCGTCTACACCGGTCAAGGTCAAGGTGAGCGATTCTTCTGGTGTAATGGTGTAGCTTGGGCAATCATCGCACAAGGTACTACCGGCATATGACCAGCTAAAGGTAACGGGATCGGTACTTTGCCCGTTAACCGTAATGGTATCGCCGAGCACCACGGAGCTATTAGACCCAGCAAACACTTGTGGAATATCATGCACAACAACGATGGCTGTATCCTGAATAATTTCGCCGTTACAGCCAGTTATCCATGCTGTATAAACAGTAGTTTGTTCAGGTCTAGCCTCTGGTTCGGCACATTGGTTACAGCTGAGGGTCTGATTGGGAGACCAGTTGAAGGTACCTAAGGTAGATGCTTGGATTTGTACAAGATCACCGTAGCACATTTCGCCACCGGTAACCGAGAAAACAGGGTTGTATTGAACCTGGAGGTGCGTGTAAACGATACTGTCACAACCATCGATACTGAAGTTTCCGTCAATGTAGTCGCCGGGGGTATTGGTCCATGCGCCACCTAGGAATACGGTTTCATCCTCGCAGATAGTCAAGGTATCGTAAATTTCGTAAGCGGTAAAGCCAAGTACAACGAAGTTATAGAGGCTATCGCAACCGCTGCTACCAGGAATAGTAACCCAGTAGCTACCAGGGCCAACTTGAAGTCCACCTGGTAATGTATACAACTCGTTTGAACAGATACTAGCATTGATGGTATTGACCACTGGTATAGGGATGGATACAGATACGGTACTACTTGCAGAGCATCCGTGAATATCTGTAACCGTGACCGTGTACAGCCCTGAATTATTAGGCAATGCTGGGTAGATAATAGGATTGGCGACATTGCTGCTAAAGCTAGCTGGTCCTGACCAATTGTATGTACCTAGTCCGTTAACCGACAAGAAGAGGGTATCGCCAGGGCACAATACGGTACTTGCGCTAATAGCTGCCTGCGGCAATGGCCGGGTAATCAATAAGAACTGTACAATAGAATCACATCCGAATTGCGAACTTAAATTCAGGGGATAATTTCCTTGAAGACTCACTTGTTGTCCGGTAGGCAGGGTGTATACTTCACCTAGACAAATGGTATCTGTAGCGGTGGTATAAGTGGTTGGCCGCACATCCAAATCTATAGTAAGTATAGAATCACAACCTACTACAGAGCTCAAGTTAAATACATAAACGCCTGAAACCGTTAGCGCTACACCCAATGGTGAAGGATAACTAGACCCCTCGCAAATAGTAGGATTGATGTAAGTATTGTAGGTTGGCGTATGGAATAAATTGGTGGTTACCAGCGAGTCACAGCCGTTAATCGTGCTCAACATGACAGGGTATGTGCCCGCGGCGTTTACCACTGTACCGTTAGGCAAGGTGTAGGATTGATTATCGCAGACTGTGTCGTTCAACACTACGCTATAGGTAGGAAGGTGGAACAAGTTGGTGGTTACCAAGGAGTCGCAGCCGTTTATAGTGCTAAGGGTAACTGGGTACGTACCCGCGGCATTCACCACCGTGCCGTTAGGCAAGGTGAAGGGTTGGTTATCGCAGACCGTGTCATTCACTACAACGTTATAAGTTGGCAGGTGGAACAAGTTGGTGGTCACCAGCGAGTCACAGCCGTTAATCGTGCTCAACATGACAGGGTATGTGCCAGAGGCGTTTACCACCGTGCCGTTCGGCAGGGTAAACGGCTGGTTATCGCAGACCGTGTCGTTCACAACCACGTTGTATGTAGGCAGGTGGAACAAGTTGGTGGTTACCAAGGAGTCACAGCCGTTGATGGTGCTCAACATGACAGTGTATGTACCGGCAGTATTTACCACCGTGCCGTTCGGCAGGGTAAACGGCTGGTTATCGCAGACCGTGTCGTTCACAACCACGTTGTATGTAGGCAGGTGGAACAAGTTGGTGGTTACCAGCGAGTCGCAGCCGTTAATCGTGCTCAACATAACAGGGTATGTGCCTGCAGCATTTACCACCGTGCCGTTCGGCAGGGTAAACGGCTGGTTATCGCAGACCGTGTCGTTAACTACAACGTTGTAGGTAGGCAAGTGGAACAAGTTGGTGGTTACCAGCGAGTCGCAGCCGTTGATGGTATTCAGCACCACAGGGTAAGTGCCTGCAGCATTTACCACCGTGCCGTTGGGTAAGGTGAAAGGTTGGTTATCGCAGACCGTGTCGTTTACCACCACGTTGTAGGTCGGTAAGTGGAACAAGTTGGTGGTTACCAAGGAGTCACAGCCGTTAATCGTGCTCAACATGACAGGGTATGTGCCAGAGGCGTTTACCACCGTGCCGTTGGGCAAGGTGAAGGGTTGGTTATCGCAGACCGTGTCGTTCACCACCACGTTGTAGGTCGGTAGGTGGAACA
>CAZDVQ010000057.1:0-28881 GCA_964508975.1 uncultured Saprospiraceae bacterium | reverse complement strand
TGCTTTTTCTGTTTGAGGAAAATGTGTCCTAATCGTAGCCTTTGCATGGAGGGGAGTCTAGGTCTTGTTTTATATTATTGATAATCAATTAAATATAAGACAAGCTAAATTCTCCTCCATGCAAAGGAGGGGTGGATGCAAACGGAACTCAACGCGTGTAGTGCAGCAGACGGGGTGGTAAAAAAATACTGTGAGCAGTGACCTAGAACCAATCAAACCTGGGAGGTAGGGTAAATAATTTCAGTTTTAGCTCCGTTTTCTGATGCGGAGCCGCCCAGATTGGTCGGCTCTATTGCTGCCGTGCATTATTTGTCGTACGGTTTTCATTTTAGCCGCCAGGCGTGTTCAAGGCCATACACCCGGTAAATAAAGCTAGGGTGTTAGGAGACGCAAAATATTGCGTAAGGTGTAGGGGCGGGGCTTGCCCCCGCCCGCGAGGCAGTTCAACTGCCGAGCATCGCGCCAGGCATGCGTAGGGCAGCCGCGTAGCGGCTGGTGCGTAGCACGGAGCGATTAGCGAACCCCGGAGCACGCCGACGGCGAAGCCGGGGCGCCCAAAAAAAGGTAAAAAGGATGAATATGGGTAAAAATGGCTAAAGGGCAAACCAGGGGAAACCAATGCCCAAAAAACTATCAACTATCAACTCCGAACTATCAACTCCAACAAATAAAAAAACGGCAACACCCGAGAGTGTTGCCGCTATGTCCCTTGCGGGGCTTTTAGTGGTAAAAAGCCAAATTAAAGCTCGATGCGGAGTTCCCGGATCAAAGCCTTGCCGTCTACGGTACGGGTGTAGACCGACACGCGATAATTTTTGCCACCGGCGGTCAAGGTACCAACGGCGTAACCGGAGGTTTTGTCGTCGGATGTACTTTTGTGCGACAAGCTACAGGCAGAAGGGCGGTTGCCCGCGAAGAAGGTCTGCATTTGAGCGGTGGCCGAGGCCTTGTCGTAAAAGTCGTCTTGGCTGAGCAGCGTTATTTCAACCTGGCGGTCGAAATAGGCGGCGAGTGCGCTTGCATTACCCGTTTGCAATGCGCTGGCGATAGGTTTCAAATCAGCTTGGGCCATCAGGCCTAGCGGGAGTAAAAACAATATGAAAATTGCGTTACGCATGTTTTTTTGTTTTGGTTAATACGTTACTTTTGGGAAAGGTCACGCAGAATTTTTGAGTGTTGAATATCTATTAAACAGTTTTTGTGCCAAATCATTGTAGAAAATCAGAGAATTTATGTTTGCGATGCTTTAAATTTGATAAATGTTTGCAAATTAGAAGCACAGCCTATATAACGGAAAAGCGTGCCAACATGGTTGGTAAACGTAATTTACGAGATTTGTTGGTGTTGTAGACGTTAAAATTCGCTTAAAATTGCATAAAAAGTGCCCGAAAAGTACCTAAAAGTATAGCAACTTTCAATTCTTGTCTATATTTGTGGTTTCGCAAGCTAACACCACCAAATTTCAACTTCGTGAAAGTCAACAAGTACCGCGTACTTTTAGCTATAGGAGGCATAGTCTCCACCTTGGTTTTGATGGGTTCTACAGTATTATTATTGGTAAGCCCTGACGCCTTCTCAGCCGCCTCGTTGGTTGAGCCTGAAACCGAGACGGTAAAAAGAATATCTGAGGTTAAGTACGGTTTCGTGCTGGACAGTTTCCAACACAAGACCGATCAACTTAGGCCTGGGGAGTCCTTGTCGGAAATACTCACGGCCCAGGGCATATCTTTTAGCCAGGTGGTTGAAATGGTTGACTCAACCAAAGCAACCTTCGATACCCGCAAAATGAAAATAGGCCGCGAATATCTTGCATTGGCCGATAAGTACACGGGTAAATTACAATTCTTCATCTACGACATCGATGCGTACCGCTACGTGGTATATGATTTTACCCAAGGCAAACCCAAAGCCCAAATGGTAGAACGCGACGTGACTGTTTTGCATAAAACCGCATCTGGCGTGGTGGTAACCTCCCTCTGGGATGCCATGGTAGAAAGCAAATTGGATTGGGCCCTAGCCGTTGAGATGGAAAAAGCTTTGAAAAACTCTGTCGATTTCTTCCACATCCGCGCCGGCGATAAATTCAAGGTTTTGTACACCGAGAAGTTTATCGAGGGCAAATCAGTGGGTATCGGTCAATTGTCGGCCGCTTACTTCAACTACAAAGAGGAAGACTACTACGCTTTCTTCTACAAAAACGAGCTTGGCGGCATCGAAGACTTTTTCGACGAGAAAGCCCGCCCGATGAAAAAAGCCTACTTGAAAGCCCCTGTTGAATTTACCCGTATATCTTCTAAATACAACCTCAACCGTTTTCACCCAGTGTTGAAAAGGGTTAAGCCACACTTGGGTACAGATTATGCCGCACCGCATGGTACGCCTATCTTCGCCATCGCGGATGGTGTAGTAGAAGAAGCGACCCGCCGTGGTGGTAACGGTATCTTTGTCAAAATCAAGCACGACAAGGTGTTTACCTCACAATACCTACACATGTCGAAACACGCCTCGGGAATGCGCCCGGGTGTACCGGTGAAGCAAGGCCAAGTGATTGGTTATGTAGGCAGCACCGGATTGGCTACAGGCCCGCACGTGTGTTTCCGTTTCTGGAAAAATGGCCAACAAGTAGACTTCTTGAAAGAAAAACTACCACGGCCACAGCCGATGACGGGTATTTACGTGAACGATTTCTTCCGCCATCGCGACTCTTTGATTACCGTGATGGAGTCAATCCCTTACAACGAGAAAGGTGGTGTAGCCACGGCTGTAATCAAGACGGAAGAGAAAAATACCTTTAATTTCGTACCTTAATACGGCTCCCTGAACCATCTAGCCCACATTCATCTATCGTTTGAGCAGCCACTGGTCATGATCGGCAATTTCATGGCCGACCATATTAAGGGCACCTCCATTCCAACATCATTACATCCAGCGGTGCAACGTGGTATTGTGCTGCACCGTGCTATAGATACGTTTACCGACGCGCACCCGCTGGTGATACAAGCCAAGCGTAGCTTATACGATACCCAGGGAAAATATGCCCCGGTAGTATTGGATATTTTATTCGACCATTTGTTGGCCTTGAACTGGGAGCGCTATAACGCCAAGGATTTACGTGCGTTCTCGCAAATCGCTTATGAGCAATTTTTAAACTATGGGGAAGAGCCTATGCCACCCAAGTTGTGGGAACGGATACAAGTAATGATAGAGCACGATTGGCTCATGTCGTTTCAAACGCCCGCAGGTTTACACGAGAGTTTTAGGTTGTTGAAACGCCGACTAAAATTTGACTCCCGGGTTGAGTTTGCCGTAGATGACCTGTACAAGGACTTTGATTTTTTCAACGATGTATTCCAGCAGTTTTACCCTGCTTTGTATGAACATGCCGTGGAACACTTGGAACTAGGGTAGGGGAGAGGATATGCCTCGCTTTGATACTTTTAGGTAGGGGATAAATAGCAATGTGACTTATATCACCTGTTTAACCTTTAGGGTGAACTACTTTTGTTCACCTAAATAGTATCATCCATGAGAACGTTTATCCTACTAGCTGCCTTTTTGATGCAGCTTACCCTAAGTGCCCAAAGTAATTTTGAATACGATTTATTACTAGAGCCCGTGAGCTTCCCGAACCTGCCTGGGTTGCACTCTTACGCTTTTGGCCAGCATGATGGCAAGTGGTTGGTTTTGGGTGGCCGGAAAGATGGCCTACATGCTCGGCAGCCATTTAATGCGTTCCCAGCAGCGCAGAACAACACCAATATATACGTGATTGACGTGGAGGGCCAGCAGTTTTGGTCGGCATCGGTAACGAGTTTGCCCACCAGCATTGCCGAGCAGTTACAATCCACCAACATGAATTTTCACCAGGATGGCGATACCCTTTATATCCTAGGTGGTTACGCATTTTCCGCTAGCGCTAACGACCATATTACCTTCGATAAGTTGACGACAATCCAGGTATCTAGTCTCATGGACGATATCATCAACGGCGACCCAATTCAAGGCAATTTCAAACAAATCAGCAGTGCTAATTTTGCGCTTTGTGGTGCACAAATGGGCATGGTAGGCGATACCTTTTACGTGGTAGGTGGCCACCGTTTTGACGGTCGGTACAACCCTATGGGCAACCCGACATACACCCAAACCTACAGCAACCAAATCCGGAAATTTAGGGTCGATAATAGCGGTACCCAGCTGAGTATCAACAATTACAGCACCATTACCGATGCCGTTCACCTCCGCCGCCGCGACTATAACTTGCTGCCACAGGTTTTTCCCGATGGCACGGAGGGTTTCACGATTTCATCTGGTGTATTCCAGGCGGGTGTGGATGCTCCATTTTTGTATCCAGTCGATATCAAGCCCGGTGGTTATACCCCTCAAACAGGTTTTAACCAATATCTGAGCAATTACCACAGCGCCAAAACCTTTTTGTACGACAGTTTGAACAACCGTATGCACAACATTTTCTTTGGCGGTATGAGCCAATACTATTACCAAAACGGAAACCTAGTGCAAGATAACCAAGTGCCTTTCGTGAAAACCATCAGTCGTTTAACCCGCCTGGCCAACGGCAACTTGGAAGAAGTACAACTACCCATCGAGATGCCTGCATTACATGGGGCCAGTGCTGAGTTTATACCCAATAGAGCTTTGCCCCAATACAAATCTGAAATTATAAAACTAGCTGATATACAAGCTGATACATTTTTAGCGGGCTATATCTACGGCGGTATTTCTAGTCCAACGCTAAACCCATTTAGCAGCAACCAAACCAGCACGACCAGTGCCAGCAACATCATTTACAGCGTTAAGTTTGTGCGCCAGAACCTGGTGGGCAACATCCTGATTGACGGCTCCAACCCATATAGCATCGAGGTGTTCCCAAACCCGCTGGAAGAAACGGTAAACCTGCGTTTCAGCCTTGAAAAACCAACACACTTAGCCTATTATATCACCGATATGAAAGGTGATATCATTGCGCAGGCCAGCACCTACATGGACCAAACGGGTTTAATGCAGTATAGCATCAAGCTTGACCGCAACATACCGAGTCAGGTCCTACAGCTATCTTTTGTTTTTGACCACAAGTTTTATGTGACCAAGCAGTTGGTTAAAAAGTAAAGATTAGATTCCACTGTATATTTTAAAGCTCGCTGTAATATGTTTATTACAGCGAGTTTTTTTATTTGGGCGTTCCCCCTTCGGGGTCGCTGTCCTACGGGGTTCGCTATTCGCTCCGTGCTACGCACCAGCCGCTAGCGCGGCTGCCCTCCGGCCAGCTAACGCAGGGCACAGCCGGAAGCCCCAGAGATTAATTCCTCATGTTTACAATTAATTTACATATCTTGCAGCGCATTAAAATAAGATTAGAAACCGAGGCGTTGCCCGGCCCAAGAAAGCAAGAGTAGTGTTAGACAGACAAACAAGAGACTTACTAAGATTGAAGCTTAAATTTGCGGGTTCATCATTTGCTGCTACAGCGTTAGACTATAGCATGTATTTGTATTTAGTAAGCACATCGTTGGGTGTAATTCCTTCCAACCTGATAGCATCGGGATTGGGGATGCTAGTTAATTTTTTCCTCCAGAAGAAATTCATCTTCAAGTTGGAGCGCAATATCAAGTTGGCTTTCGTCATATCGTTGGCCAGCTCGCTTATAGGTATCGGTATAGGAACCAGCATGTTGTACGGCATGAGCCAGCTCATCTTTTTTGCCCGGCACCAGTACATCGCCAAGGCCGTGGTAACGGGCATCGTGTTTTTCTACAATTTTTACATGAAGCGTTATGCTTTTGAGCGCAAATTTGTCTAGAGCATTATGGAGATTGAACGTTATATAAGGAAGGTCAATAAAGAACGCTACATCAAGTGGGGTATTTTCATTGTATTGATGTACTTCCCACTATTCCTGCACCTCCACTCCATGCCCATTGTTTTGTGGGATGAATCTTTATTTGCGCTCCGGGCATTGTACATGTATGATAACTGGGATTACATGCCTGATTTTAGTGCTTGGCCATACGTGATTGAGCACCGGAATACCAAACTGCCGGCCACCACTATCTTGCAAGTTGTTGGTTTAAAGCTATTTGGCATCAATGAGTTGGGGCTTCGGCTCCCGGTCATAGGTATATTTATTGGTGCCGTTTGGTTTTTTATCCGTGAAGGTGCCAAGCGTTTAGGCAGTGAGAATGTTGGGCTCTTGTTTGCACTATTACTCTTGAGCAGTACTAAATTTGTAGGGCCGCATATGTTGCGTACTGGCGACCAAGATGCACCCCTGGCCATGTACTTGATACTGGCTTTATATCAATTCTATCGTTTTGTAGAGAGCCAGCAGACCAAGCACCTGGCCTATTTTACCATCTGGATACTTGCAGCCCTATTTACTAAAAACCTGATGGTAGGGACTATTGGACCGGCACTGGTCTTGTACTTGCTGATGCAGGGCAAATTTATTCAAACCCTCAAAGATTATAGGATTTACCTTGCATTGGCTTGTATTATAGGACTTTATGTGGCACTTTTGGCATATTTGGAATATCGTTTCCCGGGCTTTGTGCAGCAGATGTGGAACTACGAGCTGGGTGGCCGGTACAACAAAACCATAGAGAACCATTATTTTGGGCCTTGGTATTACTTCCAGATGCTTACATTGGATGGCATCAACTTGTTTGTTTATTTTTTTCCGGTAGCCCTTGGCTTTTCGTTTGATAAAAAAATGCCGCAAGCACAACGTAACTTGCTGTGGATAATGGCCTTAGGTGCACTGAGTTACCTTTTTATCATCTCTCAATCGAAGACCCAAACCGCCTGGTATGCCACGCCGATTTACCCGCTGGCAGCCATGGTTAGCGCTATCGGCATGTGGCATTGGTACCATCAATATATAAAGCGATGGCCAGTTGTGGCTAAATGGGGACTGTTGGCGCTGTTTGCTTTGGCTTACGGAAATCTTTATTGGGCGGTTATGCAACAAAATTACCACCCTAAAGCCATCAGCTGGAACGATAAATATGGGTTGTTCATACCGGAGGCATTAGAAAAGCACCCTGAGATCAAATCTTACACCATTGTGGATACGGATTTTGGGACAACAGCCTATTTCTATAAAGAGATGTATAACCGCAAGGTTGAAGGTATGGATATCAAGTTTAGGCGCGAGTATCACTTCGAGTTGGGCAGCTATATCATGTCGTGCCAAGTGCGCGACCTCCAAGCCCTGCGCAACAAATTTCACTGCCAGCTGGTGCACAGTTTCTATGAAGGCGATTGTGAAATTATCCGTTTAGATAGTTTGAAATGATGTATTACTTGCTGCGGTAGCGATGTGGAGCGGTGGCGGCGTAGCCGCCAGACCGAGCCCATCGGGCGAAGGGCCGAGCGAATCCCGAAGGGCACCGTAAAGGAGCGAAGCGACTGTACGAACAGCGAGCCGCGAAACATAAACGTAGCGGTTTTGCGAAGCAAAAACAAATGTACTTGATGTACATTTGTAGCAAGTGCACCATTTGCTCCTGCAAATGGCTCATTGACCCGAGGCCGAAGGCCGAGGGGACCGCCCAAATTTTTTTAATAAAGATCGCTAAAGGCTAAATTTGTGCATGGTTGACTTTACGAAACAACAAAATGGCTAAAAGCCCCAAAAATCTAGAAAGCTAATAAAAGGGCTCGTTAGTACGAAAATGACCAAATAATGGAATAATTTATCACTCGACCACCAAAGCGGCAAGTTTTTGCGTTATGAAAAAGACAACAAGTATTGCACTAGTATGTTTCTTTGTATTTATCTATTGAAATCCAGTAGATTAATTATACTTTTGTTTTGACGTTAACGCTGAAGAAAACTATGAACAAACTTTATCTATTGATTTTTGGGCTCTTAGGGTATTGGACTCAAGTGTCTGCCACGCATATCGTGGGCGGTGAAATGAGCTACGAATGCCTGGGCATTGACCCCGTAACTAACGAGGGAACTTATCGCATCACGCTTAACGTCTATCGCGACTGTTTTGGTGGGCAAGCACCATACGACGACCCTGCTTACATCACGGTTTACAATGGAACCTCCAATAATTTATACGATGTTTACCCTGTATTTTTTACCGGGCCATCCAACAATATACCATTGCAAACGGGTAACCCATGTTTGATACCCCCGAATAATGTGTGTGTCGAAAGCTACCAGTATGCTACAACGGTGAGTTTGCCCTTTAACGCAAACGGTTACACCATTGCTTACTCCCGCTGTTGCCGGAATGGTACGATTAGTAATCTCCAAGCGCCAGGGCAATCGGGGGCTACATTCGAGATATTTTTAACGGCCGCGGGTCAGCAGTTGTGCAACTCTAGCCCTAGTTTTAATGCATTCCCTCCGCCTTTGGTATGCCGTAACGAACCCTTGGCCTTTGACCACTCGGGCACAGATATTAATGGTGATCAGTTGAATTATTACTTCTGTTCTCCAGAACTTGGTGCGTCACAAGGTAACCCTTATCCAACCCAGGCTACAGCGCCGGGCAATCAGCAGAACGTAAACTTTTTGGCCCCATACAGTGCTACTAATCCCATGGGCGGAACCCCCCAAGTCAGTATTGACCCAGTGACCGGCTTGATTAGTGGCACCCCGAACCAATTTGGTCAATTCGTGGTAGGGGTTTGTATGGAAGAAGTCAGGAATGGTGTTGTACTCAGCATAACCCGCCGGGATTTCCAGTTCAACGTGGTGAACTGTATCATTGCCGTAACGCCTACCCCTCGACCGGATACCAGTGTAACGGTAAACCAGGGTGGCCAAAACGTAATTGAAGGCCGATCGTGCGACAATAGTGTCAACTTTACATATACGTTACCTAGTGGCACCCCTGCCAACCTTATCCAAGGTCGGCGCTGGACTTTCTGGGATGCCAACGGTTTCTTCTTTACGGCTACCACAGCCACAACAACCGTACAGTTTCCTGCCCCAGGTTTGTATAACGGGCGTATCGTGATTAACCCTGGTTTTGTAGGTTGTACGGATTCTACCAGTTTCTTGGTCAGGATATTCCCGCCGCGGGTGGCCAATTATGGTATAACTATAGACAGCTGTAATAATGCAGCCCCAATTATTTTTAGCGATAGCTCACAAGCCTTTGGCACGGGTAACTTTGTTGCGCAATACAACTGGAATATAGGAGGACAAACTTACACGGTTGCCAACCCACAGTTTCTTCCACCCAACGCAGGTACATATAATTACCGCTTAACGATAACGGATGCTAATGGTTGTACAGCAACACGAACATCGTCGTCTGATTGGTACCCTGCAGCAAACGTAGCATTTACCCCGGATGACCCGGATGGTTGTGAACCACATTCGGTAACCTTTACCAACAGTTCGTTCCCGTATGTGCCAAGTTATACGACCAGTTGGTCATTTGGTCAAGGGGCAGTGTCATCGGTGTATCAACCGCCTATACAGAATTATCCTAATCCGGGTTTGTACGATGTTTCCCTCACGGAGATATCTCCTTGGGGCTGTACCAGCACACTTACCCAAACGGAGTTGATTGAAGTTTACGAGCTGCCCAACGCCAATTTCAACGTGAGTTTTGATACCTGCGATTTAGGCCCTGTTACCTTTGTCAGTACTTCTACAACCAACACCGCAGGTGACGCACTCAGCAACTGGGACTGGGATTTCGACGATGGTGGCCTCAGTATTCTGCCCAATCCAGTACACCAATTTGACTCTACTCAAGCAGGTAACTATGATGTAAGCTTAACCGTAACCGACATTAACGGCTGTTCAGATACTGAAACCCGTACGGTGAGTTGGTTCCCTGAACCCATTATTCAGGTCAACTTTGGTGCTAGTGTTGGTTGTGTACCTTTTGATGTAAGCTTTGTCAATAGTTCATATCCCATCAATGGTTACACTACTTTCTGGCAATTTGGTGATGGCAATACCAGTAATCAAGCCTCGCCGACGCATACCTATACCACGCATGGTGTATATAATGTATTGCTCATTATTACTTCGCCTAATGGAATCTGTGTCGATAGTTTCACCACCGTCATTACCGTGAACGAGAACCCTAACGCTGGCTTTAATTTTACCTACGATACCTGTGCTATTGCTCCAGTTACCTTTACCAATACTGCTACGAATAACCAAGCCGGTGTTCCAATTGTAAGTTGGTTCTGGGATTTTGGTGACGGCAGTACATCTACTACGCCATCTAACGTGTATCAGTTTGTCAACTCTGGTAGCTTTAGCGTAGAGCAAGTAGTGGTTGATGCTAACGGTTGTAGCGACTCTATTACACAAACAGTTGCTTGGTTCCCTGAGCCAATTTTGGCCATTGGAACATTGGGGAGCGCTCTGTGTCTTGGGGATTCGATACAGTTCGTCAACAACTCATTCCCGATTAACGGTTATATATTCGATTGGAACTTTGGGGATGGTAATACATCCAACCTTGCTGCACCGGCACACTTGTATGCTACAGCGGGAACCTACCAGGTTAGGTTGATTATGATTTCGCCCAATGGTTTTTGCCGTGACACTTCTTTCGTTTCGGTCACCATTAACCCGCTGCCAACGGCTAATTTCAATTTCTTTGTAGATAACTGTAACCTTGTACCGGTATCGTTTACCAGTACTAGTACTCCAAACAGCTTGGGTACGCCCATTAGCACCTGGTACTGGGATTTTGACGATGGGAGCGATACCACCCGCTTCAATCCTAGTACGTTTACACACTTGCCAAGCAACTCTGGCGATTTTCAGGTGAACTTGACCGTAACTGATTTGAATGGTTGTACTGACGATACAACCCGATTGGTACAATGGTATCCTCAGCCTTTGGTGAGCGTGGATATTGAAGATCTACAGGCTTGCCTAGGGCAATCGCTATTGTTCCAGAATAACTCTTATCCAATTACTGGCTACACCACGGTGTGGAATTTTGGGGATGGCACAACTTCCCTTCAAGCCAGTCCTACCCATTTGTATACAGCACCGGGTGTGTATCCGGTTGACTTAACTATCACCTCGCCCAATGGTTTATGTATTGCTACCTTTGAGGATACCGTTGTAGTGTTTGGTAACCCAACGGCTTTGTTTACGGGCGCTGCGGGTTGTGTGCTAGGGCCGATTCCGTTCCGAGACTCATCGATAGTCAACACAGCGCCATACTTGGCTCCAATAAACCAGTGGGACTGGAGATTTGGCGATGGCAATACTTCAAGTTTGCAAAATGTGACCTACCAGTATGCTAACCCAGGCACTTATACCATCGAGTTGGTGGTGACTGATACAGCAGGTTGTAGCGATAGCACTGATATTACCATTGATTGGTTCCCGGCACCGCCTATCGACATCATTGTACAAAACCCTGCAGGTTGTGTTCCGCATACCACTGGATTTACCATTGATGCAGGAGGCTTTGATATCTCAGGTTACAGCTTTAACTGGAGCTTTGGGAATGGCACCAGTGCCAATACGCAAATCCCACCAAACGTGACGTACACCTTACCTGGCTTGCAGATTGTGAACTTAGTTTTATCGACGCCGACTGGATGTACCCAAACCAATGTCGACTCGGTTCGGGTATACCATCTCCCCGCGCCCAATTTTGGTTACAATTATGATACCTGTACTTTAGGGGAGGTTATCTTTACCGACTCAACCCAAACGATTGATGGGGCCATTAGTACTTGGACCTGGTTGTTTGAAAATTCAGACACCGATACTATTCAAAATCCAACTTACCAATATGATACCATTGGGTTATACAACGTTAGTTTATACATTACCGATAGCAATGGTTGTCAAGACAGCATTACTTTACCGGTAGATTGGCAGCCTCGCCCGATTTATCCAGTAGCCTTGGAAGACGTAAGAGGCTGTATTCCATTCGTTTTAAGTTTTGAAGACAACGTTTACCCTATAACAGGCTACAGTACTATTTGGGATTTTGGTGATGGCAATGGATCGCTAGACGCAACGCCCGCTGATCATACTTACCCCATAACCGGGCAGTATCCAGTGACCCTGGTGGTCAACGCCCCCTATGGTGGTTGTACCGATACCTTCGGTTTTGAGGCATTTGCTCAACCCTTGCCACAAGCTAGCTTTGTATATTTACCCAACGTGCCGAGCAACCTAGAACCACAGGTAAGCTTCAGCGATATTTCTATCGATGCGGTAGATTGGACCTGGGATTTTGGAGACGGGGCAACATCACCTTTGCGTAACCCAGTGCATGTATACCAAGACACTGGTTTGTTCGAGGTAGAGTTGATTGTGTTTAACGTTTACGGTTGTCGGGATACCGCAGTTCGGGTACTTGACGTGATACCAAGGTTTACGTACTTCTTGCCTAATGCATTGACACCTAACGAGGACGGCGTTAACGACATCTTTAAAGGCGTTGGAGTGCTGGACAAAATCAGTACCTTTAACCTAACGATTTGGAACCGCTGGGGCAATTTGATTTACCAGACTACAAACCCCAATGATGCCTGGAACGGTAGAATAAACAATGACGGCGAGACTGTTCCCGCTGGCGTGTATGTTTTCACGGTGGAAATTGTTGGAGGCAGGGGAGAGCGTTACGAGGAAAGAGGAACGGTTACCGTAGTACGATGATAAACCCTTAAAACCCTATTATACAATGAAACAATTATTCGCATTGGCCTTTGCCGCTTTATTTTTAGCTGCTTGCAATACAGGCTGGACAGATTCGCACAAGAAAAAATTCATGGATGGCTGTACGGGAGAAACGGAAGCCAACGCATTTTTCGGTAAAGAACAAATGACTAAAATTTGCGATTGCATGATGGTAAAAGTCATGGAAAAATACCCAGACCCTAACGATGCGGACGATTTAAGTGAATCAGAAGCCGCCACCTTGGCTATGGGCTGCATGGATATGGGCGAGTTGTTCAAAGGCATGGGAGACCTAGACTCACTTGACCTTGGTGAAGAAGAAACTTTACCAGATAGCCTTGATGCAGAGTAGAGAAACCTGCACATACACGATTCACGAAAAAGCCCAGCCTAATAGGTTGGGCTTTTTTGTTTGATTAATACGACCTGATGTTTATAAAATTTGGGCGCCCCGGCGCGATGCGCCGTCGGTCCCCTTTGGGGTTCGCTATTCGCTCCGTGCTTCGCACCGCGGCTTTCAGCCGCGCCCGCCGGGCACCTGGCGCAAACACGTTGGTTACCAGATTGCAAAAACCTCGGACGGTTTAACGGCTGCACGTATAAGTACATTTTGCAATATGGTAAACGCCGTTTACGCGCCAGCGCAATGCCATTAAGCGTTAATTTTTTCAGGGTTTTATAACCACCCCGTCTGCGCTACAGGGTGTTAAATACCCTGTGCGCATCCACCCCTCCTTGAAAAGGAGGGGAACTGGCTTTTTATTTCAAATAGCTGTAAATCAAATATTTATAGCAAGGCATGAGCTCCCCTCCTTTTCAAGGAGGGGTGGATGCAAGCGGAACGCAAAGCGTGCAGCGCAGCAGACGGGGTGGTTACAAAGGCCGGAAAAAGCTGAAAAACAAACAAAATAATTAACGCTTAATGGCATTCCGCGCCAGGCATGCGTAGGGCAGCGCCGTAGGCGCTGGTGCGTAGCACGGAGCACCGCGATCCCCGGAGCACGCCGACGGCGCAACGCGCCGGGGCGCCCAAATAAAACGAATCAATACGCAACATTAAGAAATATTTAACAGCTAGGCAAATATTGGCCAATTTGATTTTAATAGTCTGATAATCAGCTATATAATAGCAGGAAAAGTGTAAGTCTTTTAGTAAAATATACTTTCCTTTTTAAAATAATAGTAATGCTTTGATTGAACCTTCTTTCTTTAATGCTATTTTAATATCTTTGTTCAGGTTATGCGCTGTGTAAGCGACACACATGCGCATAATCAAAACTGCGACTCTTTTTTACGACTAAAAACAACGCTAACCATGGATGCATTCAAGAAAATTCTTGAAAAGAATCAGTCATGGGCTGCAGCTAAAGTAGCTGCCGACCCTGAATTTTTTCAAAGGTTAAGTAATATACAAAGACCTGAGTTCCTTTGGATTGGCTGTAGTGACAGCCGTGTACCCGCCAATGAGGTGACGGATACACAACCTGGTGAGATATTTGTCCACCGCAATATTGCCAACCTAGTGGTTAACACGGATTTGAACCTGCTCAGCGTGTTGAAATATGCTGTATTTTACTTGAAGGTAAAGCATATCATCGTGTGTGGCCATTATGGCTGCGGTGGCGTAAAGGCTGCCATGAGCAATGAAGAATTTGGCCTCCTGAACAAATGGCTCCGCAATATCAAGGACGTTTACCGTTTCCACAATGAAGAACTGGATGCTATTGACGATGAAGAAGCCAGGACCAACCGCTTGGTTGAGTTGAACGTGTTGGAGCAGGTAAAAAACCTAGCCAAGACTACAATCGTACAGCGCGCTTGGGAGACAGGCCAGCCCTTGATGATTCATGGCTGTGTTTATGGCTTAGGAGACGGCAGGTTGAAAGAAGTGGTAACCATGCATGATACTAGCATGATTAAGCCTATATATAAGTATAACTTCACAAAAATAGAAAAAGATGTTTAAACATATCCAGAAAGACTTTCCGGCTGCTATCATCGTGTTTTTTGTGGCCTTGCCCCTGTGTTTGGGTATAGCATTGGCCTCGGGAGCCCCCTTGATGGCCGGGCTTATTTCGGGGATTGTTGGCGGTATTGTGGTGGGTAGCCTGAGTGGTTCACCATTGGGTGTCAGTGGTCCAGCAGCCGGTTTGACCGTCATCGTGTTGGATGCGATTACAGATTTGGGCGCCTTTGAAGCGATGCTGGCAGCCGTAGTCGTAGCAGGTGTAATACAATTGATACTTGGCTTTTTGAAAGCGGGCATCATTGGGTATTATTTTCCATCGTCGGTGATTAAAGGCATGCTGAGTGCCATCGGGATTATTATTATTTTGAAGCAAATCCCACATGCTTTAGGCTATGACAAAGACTTTGAAGGCGATGAAAACTTTATACAGCCAGATGGAGAGAACACCTTTACAGAGTTGTTGAACGCATTTCAGCATCCATCTATGGGGCCTATTATCATTACCCTAGTGGCCTTGGCTATCATGCTCCTGTGGGAGCGACCTTTTTTGAAAAAATTTAAGTTTTTCCAGTTGGTGCAAGGGCCAATCGTGGCTGTACTAGCAGGTATTTTCATGGTGATTGGCTTCCAAGGTACACCTTACGAAGTTATCCAAGAGCACATGGTTACCCTGCCTAAGTTTGACTCGGCTGGCGACTTGGCCGGTATGCTGGCTTTTCCCGATTTTAGTATACTGAATCAAAGTAAATTTTGGGTTGTAGCCTTTTCCTTGGCTTTGATCGCAAGCCTTGAAACCTTGCTATCGGTTGAAGCGATTGATAAACTTGATCCGCTGAAACGCAACACGCCGACCAACCAAGAGCTAAAAGCACAAGGTGTAGGTAATATTATATCGGGCATGCTGGGTGGTTTGCCCGTAACGCAAGTTATTTTACGCAGCTCGGCTAATGTACAAAGCGGAGGAATGAGCAAAATGAGTGCCGTCTTGCATGGCTTTTTGCTTTTGTTTAGCGTGCTACTGATTCCAGGCATATTAAATATGATACCTTATGCTGCGTTAGCTGCTGTATTGTTGTTGGTAGGTTACAAGCTGGCTAAACCCTCTATTTTTATCAAGATGTACCATTTGGGTTGGGCGCAGTTTCTGCCCTTTATCGTGACGATTGTAGCCGTGGTCGCTACCGACCTTTTGAAAGGTATTGCCGTGGGTATGGTTGTAGCTGTATTTAAAATCTTGATGAACAATTACCAGAACTCCTACAAGTTGGATGAACGCCCAAAAAATGACAAGCCCTGTTACCATATTACCTTGAGCGAGGAGACTACTTTCTTGAACAAAGGTAAACTCATGAAGACCCTCGACGAAATACCCAACAATACTAGCTTGGTTATAGATGCAAGCAAATCTTTTACCATAGATTACGATGTACTAGAAATCATAGAAACGTTTAAAACGAGCGCCAAGAGCAAAGGTATTGATTTTGAATTAATCCCTCCACCTTTGGAATACAACACAGCAGATTACTAAAACGAGCCCCTCGTCCGAGGGGCTCGTTTTTTTTTGGGCTTACCATTTATATATTTTAATGTTATTTTAATCGAACAGATAAGCGTCTATGGCAACCAAATAAAATCATCCTCGTACATAACACCGCTTCAAGCAAAGTGCTGTTTTACTGGTGTTTATTTCCTAAAACAAAAACTTAAATTATTTTAAATACTGTATAACAAATGTATAATTGCCCCGTATTGTAAATCTGCCTAGAATTTTGATATATTAATATAACTAAGTTGCTATGGTATTTAAAATATAACTATTATCTTTGTTTGATATTTCCACTCCACCTATTTATTAATCAAACCAACGTACTAATGTTATTTAAGCTAAAACTGAAAAATTCAGATGCCGCCGCGATTATCGACTCGGAGGTGTATGAACACATTGAGCAGAACGAGTACTTCCAAAAAATTGACTTTTTAGGAAATCTCCGCTTGCATTCTGCTGGTTACGCTGTTTTCCAAAAATCTTGGAGAACCGCTGACAAATCTTACAAGGTTGAGACCATCTACCTGCACAAGTACATCGCTGCCAAGTTTTTACCTAAACCTACTGGCCGTGAAAACGACAAGATGTCTGTTCGCCTGAAAAACGACAACAAACTGGACTGCCGCATCGAGAACCTTGAATACGCTACCATGTCTCGCATCGCTCGCAAGAGCAAGGCATTTGGCATTACTGGCTACCGTGGTGTATACAAATACCCCAACTATTACAAAGCCATGATTTACATCGACCGCAAACCGATTAACTTAGGCCAATTCAAAACTGCCGACGAGGCCGCTGAAGCTTACAACGTTAAAGCAGCAGAACTCTTTGGTAAAGAAGCTACCCTTAATGTTGTTGGTAAACCAAACATCGCCGAAGAGAAAAAACGCAAATCAAAAGCTAATTACAACGACAATGTAAAACGCCGTTCTCCTCGTCGTAAAAAAATGTACTTGACTTACGAAGAAGCCATGGAGCTTAAGCGTTTGAACGGTATAGAGCAATAGTTCCCCGCAAAACAAACAATTGCAATACCAAACACATTGAAAAGAGTGGTCTTTATACAGACCACTCTTTTTTTGTGCCTATCTTCGCAGCTCTATTAAATTATCTTTCTTCATGGAAAATGCTTCTGATTCTTGGTTTGGTAACTGGTTCGACTCGCATTACTACCACCTCCTCTATCAACATCGCAACCACGATGAAGCCAGGCTATTCATCGATAATATCTGTCAACACCTAGCACTGCCCCAAGGCGCTCGTGTGCTCGACCTGGCCTGTGGCAAAGGTCGCCACGCCATGCAACTAGCTTCTAAAGGCTACAAGGTGGTGGGGCTCGACCTCGCTCCTGCCTCCATCCAATCAGCTATCGAAGCAAGCCAAGGGCAAATTGAATTTTATGTACACGATATGCGCCGACCCTTTCGCTTGGCCTACTTCGATGCTGTTTTCAACCTCTTTACTAGCTTTGGTTATTTTAACTCCGACCGCGAACACCAAAATACCCTCACTCAAATGTACCGTGGCCTAAAACCCGGCGGTGTTGTAGTTATCGATTTCCTCAACGCCGTAAAGGTTATTCAAACCCTCGTGGCGCAAGAGTCCAAAACGGTTGATGGCATTCCATTTCAGCTCAAACGCTTTGTTCGCGATGGCTATATCTGCAAACAAATCGCTTTTGAAGACCAAGGCCAAGCCTTCCAGTTTGAGGAAATGGTCAGGGCATTTACCTTATCCGATTTTGAATCCATGCTTCAACATTGTGGTTTTACCATTAAAGCTGTGTTCGGTAATTATGCACTCGATGCCTTTCTGCCTGATAGCGCCGATCGCCTCATCATCGTGGCCCAAAAGTAATCCCACATGTTCCAGTGGCTCAACTATATCGATCAGCAGCTGATTCAAGCTATCCACGCTTTGCCGAGTACCGCATGGCTCGATGCTTTTGTCGTGCTGCTCCGCAATAAAGAAACCTGGATTCCGCTTTACTTCGCCCTGGCCGCTTTCCTAGTTTATAAAGCACGTTGGCAAGCTTTGGTCTGGATTGCTGGCATCTTGCTTTGTTTTTTAGTTACCGATCAACTCAGTAGCCACCTCATCAAGCCACTCTTGGAGCGCCCTCGGCCCTGTCACGATGCCGAGCTACTCCGCCACCTACACCTCCTCGTTAACTGCGGCTCAGGCTACAGTATGCCTTCTGCACACGCCACCAACCACTTCGGCTTGGCTATCTTCCTGAGCCTACTATTCCGGCATTGGGGCTACCGCCATACTTGGCCCTGGCTTATCTGGGCCGCATCAATAGGCTTTGCCCAAATTTATGTAGGCGTTCATTATCCCAGCGATGTGCTCGTTGGGGCATTTCTCGGTGCATGGATAGGGGTCGGTCTTTTTTTTACAGCCAAATTAGCCTCCTACAAGCTTTTTTCGCCCATAGTTTAAGCTAAATGAAACAATGATGCAAAAAGAACTTACTTTTGCAGCATGGAATTCATTAGTGTCATTGCGCTTTTTACCGCCGCCATGCTTGGGGGACTCGCCGCTTGGTGGTTTAGATCCTATAACCCCAAGCTGCTGAGCATCGTTTTGTCCTTTAGCGGCGCCTTTATTTTTGCGCTCACCATTTCGCATTTGTTGCCCGATGTATATGCTTCAGGTGGCCCTTACACGGGTATTTTTGTCCTCCTAGGCTTCATGATTCAATCTTTGCTCGACCACCTGTCCAAAGGCGTTGAACACGGTCATATCCATGTTGAACAGGCCGATATGCAGCGTCCGCTCAGCTTTGCGGTTTCTATTTTGTTCGGGCTTTCCCTACATGCATTCCTCGAGGGTATGCCTATTTCAGCATGGGCTTCCGAGCAGTTCTCTTCACTCTTGCATGCGCACCACGATCATGGTCACGAAGGCCACGATGAGCATGGCCACATTAACCTTGGCCACCAACTCTTGATGGGCGTACTCATCCACAAAATTCCTGAGGCATTTGCCTTGGTCATGGTCATGATAGCCACAGGGCTAAAACGCCCGCTTATCATCGGCAGTTTAATTATTTTCGCCTGTATGTCGCCGCTGGGTTTGCTCACCACCAAAGTCTTGGGCAGCTCTGGTTTATTTGTCGATACACGTGCCCTGCTCTGGCTCATCGCCATGGTAGTAGGCTCGTTTTTACATATTTCTACCACTATTATATTCGAGGCGGGCGACAAGCACCACAGCTTCAAATGGGGTAAATTCCTAGCCGTGCTCATCGGTTTCACGGCGGCCATACTCATCAACATGGCTACTGGCCATTAATTAATCATTTTTTGGGCGCGTCCCTGCACGTTTGGGGCGTAATATATACGCCCCAAACGCTCGGGTCGGTCCGTTACGGGGTTCGCTTTGCTCCGTGCTACGCACCGGCGGCTTTGCCGCCGCCCTCCACGCACCTCGCGCGATGACCTACAACTCCAAGGCCATCACGTGCAAACAGTGTTTTTCAGGATTCAGGCTCACGTAGTTCCAATCTGAACCCCAGAGGTATTGCTCGCCAGTCATCAGGTCTTTAACCTTCAGTTGAATTGGGCCACGTTCCATACCCAGCAGTTTGCGGGGCACTTCCACGTAGCCACTGTGCACATGATGTGGGTCAAGGTTCACGATGCACCAAATCAGTTGGCTTTTATCGTCGGTATATTTTACAAAGCTCAACAATTTTTCGTTGCTGGTAGCCGTAAACTCAATGTTCCAGGTGGTTTGCAGGGCTGGGTTCGCCTTGCGTATGGCATTGAGCTGCGTCATCAAGTCGGTCATCCGGTTTTTGATAGACCAATCGTAATGTTTGAGCTCAAATTTTTCCGACATCCAGTATTCTTCCTTGCCTGGGATGGGTTCGTCCCAGTAGTAGTCGTAGGCACCACCGTAAACACCGGCGCTGGCCGATAGGGTAGCGGCCAATGCGTAACGCAGGTGGAAACCATTGGGGCCGCTGTTTTGCAAGAAGTAGGGTAGGATATCGGGGGTATTCGGCCAGAAGTTGGGACGGAAGAAATCGCGTTGCGGCCCTTGGGTCAACTCGGTCATGTACTCCTTCAACTCGGCGGCGTTGTTGCGCCAGGTAAAGTAGGTATATGATTGTGTAAAACCAACCTTAGCCAGGGAATCCATGATTTTAGGTCGGGTAAACGCTTCCGACAAGAATATAATATCCGGGTCAACTGCATGTACCTCGGCGATAAGCCATTCCCAGAACGGGATAGGTTTAGTATGTGGGTTATCAACCCTAAACACCTTGATACCTTTTTTTACCCAGAACAACACCACACGCTTCAACTCGTTCCACAAGTTTTGCCAGTCCTCGCATTCAAAGTTAATCGGTACGATGTCCTGGTATTTTTTAGGTGGGTTTTCAGCATAAGCGATGGAGCCATCTGGTCGCCAAACGAACCATTGCGGGTACTGTTTGATGTAAGGATGGTCGGGGGCACACTGCAAAGCCAAGTCCAAGGCAATTTCAATACCCAAAGAGGCTGCCTTTTTGATTAAGCTTTCATAGTCTTTCATGGTGCCCAACAGTGGGTTCACGGCATCGTGGCCACCGTGTTGGCTACCGATGGCCCAAGGTGAGCCAACATCCTCAGGGCCAGGGTCTAGGGTATTGTTTTTGCCCTTGCGGTTAATTTCACCAACGGGGTGTATGGGCGGGAAATACAGGGTATCAAAGCCCATTTCAGCAATGCGGGGCAATAGAGCCTCACACTCCTTGAAAGTACCATGTTGGCCGTCCATCGCCGAGATTGACCTTGGGAAAAACTCGTACCAGGTTGAAAACAAGGCTTTGGGGCGTTCTACTTTAATGCGCAGGGCTTCTGGCATTTCCGTGATATGCTGCCTTAAAGGATGATTAGACATGAACAAGGCAAAATCATCACCGCATACATGGGCAAGGGCTTTGGCATAATCTGCTGATAAGCTGGCTGCATGACCGAGGATTACCTTTGCATTTTTCTTGTCGGCCTTGGCCAGGGTTTCTAAAAATGCTACACCAATCTGCAATTCAACTTGCATATCTTGGCCGGCTTCATGTTTTTTCAAGAAACCTTTGTACCAAGTTGAAAAATGGTCGATCCAAGCCTGCACCTTAAACAGGTAAACGCCTTGTTTTTCGGGGGTAAAGCTAGCTTCCCAAGCATCGTTGACGAGGCTGCTCATGGGAATGATTTGCCAGGTTTTATCGCCTTTTTGCTGGTATAAAACTTCGGCCCGGATAACGTCGTGGCCATCGGCCAGGATGTCGGCGGTGACGAGTACACGTTCGCCTACCACGCGTTTGGCCATGTATCGACCTGCATCTACCACAGGGCGTACATTTTCAATGATAACTCTCTGTTGCATGTATTGATTGATTTTGGAAACGCAAAATTATCAATTAAATTAAGTACTCAATTTATTTACTTAAATTTGCACTTGTCATCCCTCTTGATTGCAAGCAAAATATTGAAGATTCAAAGATGAAAAATATTGAAAAGGCTAGTCTTTTGAAAAAAGAACTGGATTTACTTCGGCCCCTCAACGAGGAAGCCGAGCAAAGGGTTTTTCAAAAAATTAGGCTTGATTGGAATTTTCACTCCAATAAACTAGAGGGCAATGCGCTGACCTATGGCGAGACAAAGGCGCTGATATTGCATGGATTAACGGCTCAAGGCAAACCCCTAAAAGACCACTTTGAAATTACGGGGCACAATGAAGCTATTACCTATATCTTGGAAATCGTTAAACAAGAAAGATCGATTACCGAGCATTTCATCCGTGAATTGCACACTTTAATCTTAAAAGAACCATACGAAGTCGATACCATTACTCCCGATGGTTTGCCCAGTAAGAAAAAAATTACCGTCGGTGCTTATAAATCAATGCCAAACCACGTGCGGACGGCAACAGGTGAGATGTTTTGGTTTGCTACGCCAGAGGAAACCCCTGCAAAGATGGACGACCTCATGCAGTGGTATACACAGCAATCAAGTGACGAGGCTTACAACCCAGTACTGTTGGCAGCAGAATTTCATTATAAATTCATACGGATTCACCCGTTTGACGACGGAAATGGTCGTACTGCAAGGCTATTGATGAATTTTATCTTGATGCAGCGTGGTTATGCGCCTGCCATTATCAAGTCGACGGATAAAGAGCAGTATCTTTCGGCGCTGATGCAGGCTGATTCTGGTAACCTAGGACCTTTCGTCGAGTATATTGCTGAAAATGTTGTCAAGGTGCTAGATTTGATGATTAGGGCCGCCAATGGTGAATCGATAGAAGAGCAAAACGACTACGAGAAAGAAGTACTATTGCTGCAACAGCAATTAAGCCAGGCTGGGAAGCTTTTAAGTACAACCAAAAGCTTGGAAAGTTTAAGGCATATTTTCGATAATTCAGTTGTCCAAGTCATGCAAAAGTTGGTGGAAAAATGCCATATATATGATGCTTTCTACACCAAAAAGGATACCTTTTTACTGTTGGACGGTACAGGCTCTGCCTGGACATCTAGTCCAGACAACCTCAATGGGCACAAGACAAATTTGTCGGAGCATACGTACAAGCTACAGTTGGAATACAACCATTTTGCATACAAACATAAGGATATCGATGCATTTAATTACGAGTCTGTAGTCGTTTTTGAGTTTCAAACAACCCGATATACCGTGTCTAATAACGTCGATGTGGTTTTGAAAAAATTCTACGACGAGTTATTGTCCGAGTCAGAAATTCAACAACTCATTGATGGTATAAATAAAAAGCACCTTGAAGTGATTAAAGCGAAAACGGCTCAGGAGATATAGTTTGGATGCACCATGGGGAGCTTGTATCTGCGCTAGGTGCCTGGAAGGCCGCGCCACAGGCGCGGGTGCGCGTAGCGCACGGAGCGAACAGCGAACCCTGGAAGGGACCGGCGACCGCAACGCGGGCGCAGCGCCCAAAATGAAGAAATGATGAAAAGATGAAATGAGGAAAAGATTTTTTGCTTTGGCAGGTTGCTCCACATAAATTCAAACAAGAGCGAATGTATATATTCGGCCACTAAGCTCGGAAAAAGCCTGTATATTTGTGCTCGCGCTACAGACTAGGCAACGATTTAACCCGATGAGGAGTCTATATAGCATACCGATTTGACCTATTTAAAAATCAGCCATGAGATTTCTTCTAAGTATTGTATTTGTAAGCACCCTATTGGGTCAAGTATTGGCCCAAAGCCCCGAGTATACCAAGTTTTGGGTTCAATTTAAAGATAAAGCCGGTAGTAATTACAGCTACTTAAAACCGCAGGAATACCTCTCGCCCCGTGCGCTCGAACGCCGTAGCGCCATGGGCATAGCCATCAACCACTTGGATATCCCGGTCACGCCTGCGTACGTGCAAGGCGTGGCTAAAACCGGTGCCAAAGTACTTTACCCATCAAAATGGTTGAATGGCGTGGTTGTTTACGGCGACTCTGCCCTGATGGTACAGGTTAAAAAACTACCCTTTGTAAGCAATGTGAAAGGCATTGGCGTAGGCGAGCTGGCCAAGGTTGGTCCTGCTAAAATGCAGGCCCCTGTGGAATATCGCGATGATTATAAAAAGACCGACAACCTGTACGGCTATGCCCAAAACCAGGTTGAAATGCTCAACGGCCACTATTTAATTGAAGCAGGTTATGCCGGCGATGGCAAGTGGCTCGCTATTTTCGACGGTGGTTTCAAGAATGTGCACACCATGCCAGCCTTTATCTACCTGCGGGAGAAAAATCGCATCCTGGGCACCCGAGACTTTGTGGAAGGCGACGATTATGTGTACGAATCGAGCACGCACGGCACCAACGTATTGTCGTGTATTGCCGCTAAACTACCGTACTTGGTGATGGGCACCGCCCCTGAAACCAGCGTTTTCTTGTTCAAAACGGAAGATGTGGCCACCGAGACCCTGATTGAAGAATACAACTGGCTGGCCGCCGCCGAGTATGCCGATAGCCTGGGTGTGGATGTCATCAACTCATCCCTGGGGTATACCCACTTTGACTACGCCGAAATGAACCACGAGTATGAAGACCTGAACGGCGATAAAGCCGTGATTACCCGTGCTGCCGACTGGGCAGCCAGCAAGGGCATCTTGGTGGTGAACAGCGCCGGTAACGAAGGCTCGGCGGATTGGCACTACATCGGTGCACCCGCTGATGCGGATAGCGTACTGGCCATCGGAGCTGTTGACCGCAACGGTAAACGAGCCTATTTCAGTTCTTGGGGCCCCACCGTCGACGGTCGGGTGAAACCTAACGTGACTGCCCGTGGACAAAGTACCGTGGTGGCATCGCTCTCCGATTTTGATATTACCAACGCTAACGGAACATCTTTCTCCTCGCCCATCATGGCGGGTATGGCTACTTCTTTGTGGAGCTCGGCACCCAATGCCAGCAACATGGAAGTATTTGAAGCCTTGCAAAAAGCGGGCTCAACGGCCATGCAGCCCGACTCATCATTTGGTTACGGTATTCCCGATATGGTGAAGGCCACGCAATTTTTATCATCAGGCGTGGTAGGTATAACCCCAGGCAACAACAGCGTGCATGGCAGTCCGGTTGGCGATACCTTTACTTTTACCATCCCTGGCTCTGGCGATAAATTTGTAGGCTATACCCTGCAAAATAACTTAAGCTACAACTTGCAAAGCGACGTTTTGACCTTGAAAAAAGGCCAGATGAGCAGCCAGCAACTAGATTTGAGCAAACTCCCCAGCGGTTTATACACCTTAATTGTAAAAGAAGGCGACCTTACAAGCCGGGTAAGTTTCTTACATTTGCAGGAAAATGAACCAAGGCCCTAGGTAATTGGTTGAAGTACTCTGTCATCGTTAATGTTGCATCAATGGTGAGCGAGTGCTTATATCCCGTCAAATACTTCCCATGAAAGAACTGCTCTGGTTAAACAAATACCTGTACAAATATAGATTACGGCTTTTACTCGGCGCCTTGTTCGTGTTGCTCTCCAACTGGTTTAGGGTTTTGCAGCCCCAAATCATCCGCGAGGCCATTGACAAGGTGTCGGCTAGTGTGAAAACCTTGAAAACCATGACCGACCAGGCGCTCATCGATACGATGAAAGCCGACCTTGGCATGGAAATTCTCAAGTTTACAGGCTTGGTACTGCTGTTCGCCCTGCTCATGGGCGTGTTTATGTACTACATGCGCCAGACCATCATCGTGATGTCGCGATTGATTGAGGAAGACCTGCGCAACGAGATTTACGCCCACTACCAGAAACTACACCAGGGTTTTTACCGCAAGAGCAACACCGGCGACCTCATGGCCCGTATTACCGAGGACGTAAACAAGGTGCGCATGTACTTGGGCCCTGCCTTTTTATATGGCATCAACCTGGTGGGTATGTTTATCCTGGTCTTGTACTCGATGTTGCAGGTGAATGCTACCCTGACCTTTTACGCCTTGTTGCCGCTGCCTTTACTATCGTTCTCTATATATTACATCAGCAATATGATTAATAATAGGGCTACGGCTATACAGCAGCAAACCTCGCGCCTGAGTACCATCGCGCAGGAGATTTATAGCGGTATCCGCGTGGTTAAATCATATGGGCAAGAGCAGGAAATGGGCAAGTACTTCGGTGAGGCCAGCGATGCCTTCAAGGATAAATCGATGCACCTGGCCAAAGTAAACGCCTTCTTCTTCCCCTTGATGTTGTTGATGATTGGCGCCAGCACCTTGCTCGTGATTTTCGTGGGCGGCAAGCAGGTTATGGCGGGCACGATATCGGTGGGTAACATCGCCGAGTTTATCATTTACATCAACATGCTTACTTGGCCGTTCACGGCGATAGGTTGGATTGCCTCCATCGTGCAGCAGGCCGAGGCATCGCAGAAACGGATCAACGAGTTCTTGAAAACGCAGCCTGAAATTGTGAATCAGGTGGACGAAAGCAAGCCTATCGAAGGGCATATCCGATTTAAAAACGTTACCTTTACCTACCCCGACACGGGCATCGTGGCCTTGAAAAACTTGAATTTTGAGGTTAACCCGGGCGAGAAAATAGCACTGGTTGGTCGTACGGGCTCGGGTAAATCAACCGTGGCCGACCTCCTCCTGCGCATGTACGACGTGAGCGAGGGCCAAATTTTCCTAGATAGCCACGATATCCGCGAGCACAACCTCGCCCAACTGCGCCAGAGCATTGGCTATGTACCGCAGGATGTATTCTTGTTCTCCGATACCGTGGCCAATAATATCGCTTTTGGCGTTAAAGAGCCCGAGTTGGAGGCTATCCGCAGTTATGCCAAGCACGCTGCCGTGGCTGAAGACATTGAGGAATTGCCCAAAGGCTACGAAACCTTGGTTGGCGAGCGTGGCGTTACGCTTTCAGGCGGGCAAAAACAGCGCGTATCCATCGCAAGGGCCCTGCTCAAACAACCCGAGATAGTCATTCTGGACGACTGCCTCTCGGCGGTAGATGCTGCAACCGAGCAGAAAATTGCTAGCTACCTCAACGAGGCACTATCTGATAAAACTACTATCGTCATCACGCACCGCATATACGCCGCGTTGAAGTTCGATAAAATACTCGTGCTCGATGACGGTTCCGTGGTAGAGTCGGGTACCCATGAAGAGCTCTTGGCCCGCAAAGGCGTTTACGCCGATTTGTTCGAGCAAGAAACGGTGGTTTGAGAGAGGAGATAGGAGTGAGGAGTTAGGAGTTAGGAGTGCCCCGGTCGAGCGAAGCTCGGCCCAACCCCCGCTACCAACTGACACGTAGCGTCTGTGCAGTGGAGGGGGTCGCCGCAACGCGGCGGGGGGAGGCGCCTAATTAGAGCAGAGGGCAGAGAGCAGAGAGCACCGGTCGAGCGAAGCTCGGCCCAACCCCCGCTACCAACTGACGCGCAGCGTCTGTGCAGTGGAGGGGGGCGCCGCAACGCGGCGGGAGGAGGCGCACAAAGAACGAAGAACTATGAATGATTTATATTTCTCGGTGCCGAGCATCGTGGCATCTCTCATCGGTTACTATGGCGCTTGGCGGCTCTACACCAAGGGTAACTACGCTGCTGCCTTGGCCCTGCTCATGCTTTGTGGGCTGATACTCCGCGTGTACACCTCTGCCGATTTTTTTCTACACGCCTGGGACGAGCGCTACCATGCGCTTGTGGCCAAAAATCTCCTGCAACACCCCCTTACGCCCACCTTATACAACAACCCGGTACTCCCTTTTGATTACACCAACTGGTCGGCCAACCATATTTGGGTGCATAAGCAGCCCTTACCGCTGTGGACGATTGCCGGTAGCATGTACCTTTTCGGGGTAAACGAAATAGCGCTCCGACTGCCATCCATCCTCTTCACTACCTTGGGTATTGGCTTGTCGTATTACATGGCAAGTTATTTTGTAGATAAACGCGCGGGGCTTTTCACTGCCTTTCTGTATTCCATCAACGGTTTGATTATCGAGCTGGCGGCAGGGCGTGTCGCTACCGACCATGTAGATATATTTTTCCTGTTTTTTGTGCAATTGGCGGTAGTGTTTAGCATACTGTTTGTTCAACAGCAGCGGGCATATTTCAACCTCTTTGTTGGGCTTAGCCTTGGTGCGGCCATATTATCCAAATGGCTGCCCGCCTTGATTGTATTACCGGTTTGGTTCCTGCTGCTCGTAGATTCAGGCAAGTTTAAACCCGTGCAAATAGCCACTCAACTAGGGTTAGTTCTTCTAACGGCCATCGCAGTGGCCTTGCCCTGGCAAATCTATATTAACACGGCCTTCCCGGTAGAGGCCGCCTGGGAGGCCAGCTTCAACCTCAAGCATATTACCGAGGTACTCGACGAGCAAACCGGGCCGCCGTATTACTTCCTCAACCAAATTCGCATCAACTACGGCGAGCTCATGTACCTGCCCCTCGGCTGGTACATTTGGATGGCCATACAACGCCCCATCAACCTAAAACGATGGGCTATTATCATTTGGGCACTGGTGCCGCTGCTATTTTTCTCCATTGCCAAAACCAAGATGCAGGCCTACATCCTGTTCACTGCCCCGGCCTTGTTCTTGATGACCGCCGAGTTCTTTTTCATGCTGCTTGACCGTCCCAAACCCGCGCGTTTTAAATGGTTTTATACCTTGATACTCGTCTTGCTGGTGGCCTTGCCCATTCGCTACATGATAGAGCGGGTAAAACCATTCAACATGACCAACAGGCATCCGGAATGGGTGCAAAACCTGCGCGAACTGAACCAGCGTCCCATCAAAAATGGCCTCTTATTCAACTTTGACAAGCCTATAGAGGCCATGTTTTATACCAAGTTCACGGCATACCCGCAGCTACCCGAGCCCGCGTTGTTGACTGATTTAATGCAAAAAGGCTACACCATCATCATCCATGACGACGGTAAAATACCAGCTGGCCTAAAAACTATGCCGGGCTTGACCTTTGTGCGATTGTAGATTTTTTGGGCGCTGCGCCGCTACGCGTCGCCGGCGTGCTACGGGGTTCGCTGCGCTCCGTGCTTCGCACCAGCGCCTACGGCGCTGCCCTCCGCATGCCTAGCGCGACGGATATGCTGTCCACCCTGTATTCGGATTTTACCACCCCGTCTGCGCTACGTGGCGTAAAACGCCACCTGCGCATTCACCCCTCCTTTGCATGGCTACGATTAGGACACATTTTTTAAGAGCCTGTACAAAGGTACAAATTAGCCTT
>CAZDVQ010000056.1:10289-29221 GCA_964508975.1 uncultured Saprospiraceae bacterium | reverse complement strand
TCGCCAGTTTCATCGTTCATCGTTCCTTTAGCGCCTCCCCCCGGTGCATTGCGCCGACCCCCTCCACTGCGCGGCACTACGTGCCCGCTGGTAGCGGGGGTTAGGCGAGCGATGCTCGCCAGTTTCATCGTTCATCGTTCCTTTAGCGCCTCCCCCCGGTGCATTGCGCCAACCCCCTCCACTGCACAGCCGCTACGCGTCTGTTGGTAGCGGGGGTTGGGCGAGCGATGCTCGCCAGGTTCATCGTTCATCATTCATCGTTCATCGTTAATTTTAATGCTACATTAATTCATATACAGCTACCTTTGCTGGCAAATCATGTAGTAATGACCCTTATATCCATCAATCGAAGCGTAAAAATGCGTGGCTTGGCCTTTTTGGTCCTGAGCAGCGTGTTGTTTTCGTTGGTGGGCCAACAGTTGCAAGCGCTAACCGCGCTGAGCAACCTGCATGTGGTCATAGAAGGTAAAAAGGATAAAGACGCACCTTCGAGCGACTACTTGATTCCGTTTGAGTTAAACGACACACACCATAACGGTTCAGAACTTCCTTTTTCCGAGAAAGAAACAGAGGAAAAAGAAGGCGAAACGGAATCATTTGATAGGCATACATCCACTGTTTTTGCTGAAAATTTTGCAGCGGAAACCACTTGGTGTATCCTCAAAAAACGCAACGAGGCATATTTTGAGTATGCCATCTCTTGCCCATTATACGAGCTTTTCCACGCTTGGAAGTTAGATACAGCGACTAAGATATAACGCTACATGTACCCATTGGGTGCTCAACACTTGGCTTGATATAAAAGCCTTGTGTTGTGGTATTTAATTTCTTAATCGTATGTCCAAACCCAGTGTTTGGCATGTGCAACGCTTGTTCTTTCATGGAAAAACAAATCAAACAGAGCATCCCGCAAGATGGGCTTGCTGGTCTGAAAGAGAACTTTAGCGCCGATGCGCTTTCTGGCTTCGTGGTGTTTTTATTAGCCTTGCCCTTGAGTTTAGGCATTGCCAAGGCTTCTGATTTCCCACCAATTATGGGCTTATTAACCGCCATTATAGGTGGTATGGTGGTCAGTATTTTCATGGGTTCACGGCTTACCATCAAAGGCCCCGCAGCTGGTTTAATAGTCATCGTGGCCGGCGCTGTAGCCGATTTTGGTGGCGGCGAAATTGGATGGCGCTTAGCCCTTGGTGCCATGGTGGTTGCGGGTATCGTTCAAATATTGTTCGGTGTATTCAAACTGGGCAAACTGGTCGATTTCTTCCCGCTGACGGCTATCCACGGCATGTTGGCCGCTATAGGCCTCATCATAATCGCGAAACAAATTCCGGTACTGCTCAACGATAATCCAAGCCTGACGAAAGGCATGGATCCACTGGAGCTTTTTGCCGCTATTCCCAATCTAATTGCTAATCTTGATCCTCGTGCCACGGGTATTGGCCTCGTAAGCTTGGCCATTATGTTGGGCTGGCCCTACATCAAGAACAAGTACATCAAAATGATACCTGCCCCGCTGGTGGTTTTATTGATAGCCATACCTGCGGAACTATGGATGGACTTCCAGACCACCGAGCCGCCTTACGCTTTGGTGCACATCGGTAACTTGATGGATAATGTAAGGGTTAACGTTGATTTTAGTGGCATAGCCATGACCGGAATCTTCATCAAATATGTGGTGATGTTTGCCTTGGTAGGCACCTTAGAGTCGTTGCTCACGGTTAAGGCTATCGACATGATGGACCCCTTCCGCCGTAAATCAGATGCCAACAAGGATCTTATTGCTGTGGGTATCGGCAACACCTTGGCCGCCATTTTTGGTGGTATGCCGATGATTTCAGAAGTAGCCCGTAGTTCTTCCAACGTGATGAACGGGGCCAAAACACGTTGGGCCAACTTCTTTCACGGCGCATTTTTGCTCATTTTTCTCCTCTTCGCCGTGCACCTTATCGAGTTGATTCCCAACACGGCATTGGCCGCCATGCTTATATCAGTAGGTATTAAGTTGGCTCACCCTAAGGAGTTTATCAACACCTTTAGGATAGGCCCAGAGCAGTTAGCCATTTTCCTGGTTACCATTTTCTTCACCATGTACGAGGATTTGCTCATCGGTATTGCAGCTGGTATATTGCTCGAAATTATCATCCATTTGTTCAACGGTGCGCCGGTGAAGAGCTTGTTCAAAACGCCCGCCCAGGTTTCATTTAACGATGGTAACTACCTGGTGGAAATCAGCAAATCAGCCTTGTTTTGCAATTTTATAGGTATTAAACGCAAGCTAGAATCTATTCCGCCGGGCTTCGAAGTGTCGATAAACTTGGCTGAAACCCGCGTGGTTGACCACTCGGTGATGGAAAGTTTGTACCACTTCAAACACGAGTACGAGCACCAGGGGGGCAAGGTCCATATTCTCGGGCTTGACAAGCACAAATGCGTTTCAAAACATGAATTGGCGGCCAGGAAGATGGCCAAGACCAAAGAAAGCGTTGTTGAAATTCATTGATTGTTGATTTGGGCGTTCCCCCTTCGGGGTCGCTGTCCTCCGGGGGGCGCTAAACGCTCCGTGCTGCGCACCGCGGCTACGCCGCGCCCTCCGGCCAGCTAACGCGTCAAACGGCGGCGAAGCCGTCGTTTCTATGGTTAATTGTAAATGGTTAATTATTAATAATTTGCATTGCACTGGGCGCCTTTTTTCAGTACCAGAATTGATAGTTTAACTCCCTTGCCCTTGGTGGCGTCCCCGCCAACAAGCGGTAAAACATACTAATTTCAAAACATGGAATCCCATATACATCCGTTTGATGAACACCATGTCATCCACGAGTTGCAGCATTATCTCCCCGCTCAAGCCCCGCTCAAGGACTTTATACACCACAATACCCTCCACGCTTTTCAAGGCGATTCCTTCCATGATGGCCTGCGCAAAGCGGCTGCCATGTTTGGCTATAAGGTTAGCTTAACCTTGAGCGAGTTCCGTAAGCTATACAAGGCTGGCCGCATCAGCGATGCCTTGCTACGCCAAAGTATTGTCCGAGCTAAAGGGCACGATCATCTTGATAGCTGGTACATTAAGGCTACCGAAAAGCTTTACCCTTACCACCACAACCCAAGGGTTGGCCGTTTGCGTGCTGCACTCAAAAAACATTACACCATCGACCTCGACTCGATGGTACACCCCTTGCTGTTTAGATTGTTGTGTAGTTATCTAGACCAAGGTATTGCCATCTGGAATTTCCCTGACACTAGGCAAGGCTTTTTAGCTGCTTTGCAAGCCATGGAGCGTAACTCGCTGGCCAGTATGTTTAAAGGGAAACGAGCCAAGCAACTATTGCTTGATAACCCTAGTATTACAGGCTTGTTGCGCATCATCGTTGGTGAAAACAGCGCCCTTTACGAGCAATATCTTTTCGATCAGCAGTTTGCGCACCAGGGTTGGTCTGGTATGGTTTCAGTCATTGAACAGCAACCTGAATCCTTACTCGATACGCGAAAAATTAGCCTACATGATTTAATCATCTTCGAGCTGTTGCTTGAAATTGATGCCCTAGATTATCACCAAAACGGTAAATGGAGCCCCATCGACCAAGTAGTCGAGGTAAAACCCATTGACTTATATGCTCCGGCCAATAAATCAGAACTACACGAATTACTCGAAATTTGGCAGGAAGCGTACGAGTGGTCCTTTTACGATCAAGTACTGGCCGGTATCCGTCAGGCAAAACCGTTCAAGTATAAGCACGAGGATATCTCTTTTCAAGGCTTTTTCTGTATTGATGACCGTATCTGCTCCTTTAGGCGATACTTAGAACAATTGGATGAAAAGTGTGAAACCTATGGCACGCCTGGCTTTTTCAACGTGGAGTTCTATTTTAAACCCCAAGACGGCAAGTTTTTAACCAAGGTTTGTCCAGCACCAGTGTTCCCTAAATACGTCATCAAGGAGTATAACGCCAAGAAAAAGAAAGAGATTGATGTACACTTTCACAAAGAAACGCAATCGTTTTTTGGGGGCTATTTGATTTCGCATACCTTGGGCTTCTGGTCGGCCCTGAAATTGTTCATCAACCTGTTCAGGCCGAGCATGAGCCCATCAACGGCAAGCTCATTGAAGCATATGGACCGCTACTCGGACTTGACCATTGAGAATACTGACCTGAACAACCAAGAAGAGGGGCTACAAGTTGGTTTCACCATACCTGAAATGGCCCAACGCGTAGAAGGCCAGTTAAGGAGTATCGGGCTGGTGGATAAATTTGCGCCCATTATTTATGTAGTGAGTCACGGAGCGAGTAGTGTGAACAACCCGCATTATGCCGCTTACGACTGTGGGGCATGCTCGGGCCGTGCTGGTTCTGTAAATGCCCGTGCTATCAGCTATATGGGTAATCACCCAGAGGTTAGGGCTATCCTTGCCGAGCGCGGTATCGTGATTCCTGAAACAACCCGATTTGTGGGTGCACTGCACGATACAACCCGCGACGACATTGTATTTTATGATGAAGCATCGCTTTCAGAGGCGCAAAAAGCGGCCCACGCTAAACATGTGGAGACCTTTAACAAGGCATTGGACTTAAACGCCAAAGAACGTTCTCGCCGTTTTGAATCCATTGACACCAATTTAAGCGCAGAGAAGATACATGAAAAAGTAAGAACACGTTCCGTGTCGCTCTTTGAGCCGAGGCCCGAGTTGAACCACGCGACCAACGCCTTGTGCATTGTTGGTAGGCGAGGTATCTCTAAAGGCGTATTCCTGGACCGACGCTCTTTCTTGAACTCTTACGACTACACCATCGACCCAGATGGGAGTATACTGCTAAATATTATGAAGGCCGTGGCGCCCGTGTGCGGGGGGATTAACCTAGAGTATTACTTCTCGCGAGTGGATAACCAAAAGCTTGGTGCAGGGTCAAAACTACCACACAACGTGATGGGCTTGTTTGGTGTAGCCAATGGGATTGACGGTGATTTGCGCCCAGGCTTACCCAGTCAGATGATTGAAGTACACGATCCACTTCGTTTATTGGTGGTGGTGGAGCAGTTCCCCCAAATGATACTGGATGCCTTACAGCGTGACACTAGAACGTATGACTGGTTCCTGAAAGAATGGGTGATGCTTGTAGCCGTCGAGCCCGAAACCAAGGCTATTTACCGATTTAAGGCCGGTGCCTTTGAATTGTACGAGCCAGTTACCGCGCAGGTTGAAACCATCAAGGACTTGGATAAACTGCTGGCTACTGATCAAGAGAACTTCCCGGTTTACTTGATCAATTAGGGTCTATCCTCGCGTGAGGTGCCCGGAGGGCGACCGCGCAGCGGGCGGTGCGCAACGCGCACTAAGCGATTAGCGCACCCGTAGGGGACCGACCCGAGTGCAATGGGGCGTATGCAATATGCCCCATAAACGAGGGACACGCCCCAAAAAAACAACGAATAAAATTGTTCTAAAACAATCATTATGAACGACTTACTGCTTATATTTATATTTCTTCCCTTATTGGGCTTTGTCATCAGTTTGTTGATTCCAGAACGTAAAGAAGCCCTGATTTCATGGGCGGCTTTTGGAACGATGGGCTTGCAGCTTTTTGCAGCGATGGGGTTTAGTCTACTTTGGATTTTTGATGGTGCAGAAACGCTCAATGCAGAAAAATGGGTGCTGTACAGCTCTGTAGACTACCGTTTTTTCATTGACTTGTATTTTGACAAAATTACCGCTACATACCTTTTTGTTGGTGCGCTACTCTCGTTTATGGTAGCCATTTACAGCAGGTTTTACATGCACCGAGAACGCGGTTACAAGCGTTTTTTCAATACTATTCTGTTCTTTTTTGTAGGGTATAATATCACCATTTTTGCGGGTAACATTGAAACGTTGTTCATTGGCTGGGAAGTTTTGGGTATATCTTCGTTTTTGTTGATTGCGTTTTACCGCGACCGTTATTTACCTGTAAAAAACGCTGTGAAAGTATTCTCGATTTACCGCGTTGGCGATATCGGTTTGATATTGGCTATGTGGATGAGCCATCACCTGTGGCACAAGAATATAACTTTCTGGGAATTAGGTGATTATAACCTGGTGCACGAACATTTACAAAGCCATTCCAATACAGGTTTTTTCATATCGTTGATGATATTGATAGCGGCTGCTGCCAAGTCGGCGCAGTTGCCATTCTCCTCCTGGCTCCCCAGAGCCATGGAAGGGCCAACGCCATCGAGTGCTATTTTTTATGGCTCTTTATCGGTGCACATTGGCGTGTTTATCATGTTGCGCACTTATCCATTTTGGGAGCATCAAATACTAGTGCGGGTATTAACAGGCTTTATGGGCTTGAGCACGGCTTTTATTGCCACAGGAATAGGCCGGGTACAATCGTCGGTAAAAAGCCAGATTGCCTATGGTTCTATTGCACAGATCGGCTTGATTTTCATTGAAGTGGCAGCGGGTTGGCATAATTTGGCCTTGGTGCACTTTGCCGGGAATGCCTTTTTACGGACCTACCAATTGCTTGTTTCGCCATCGGTGGTAACGTATTTGATTCGGGAGCAGTTTTACAGTTTCAAACCACATGACAAAACCTTGGAGGACTATTTGCCTTCAAAATTAGAGAACACCCTGTATATTTTAAGTTTGAAGGAGTGGAATTTGGATACCATAGCATACCAGTATTTTTGGAATCCGCTGAAGCGATTGGGTCAAAAACTTAACTTCTTGACATTCAGGGTTGTACTTGTACTTTTTGCGATATTGATAAGCCTAGGGTTAATAGCCTTGACTTATGTTGATCATTTGCCCGAAGGTGTTCGACATAATTTACCGGGCGTACTGGCCTTTATAGGCTTAGTTACGGTGTTGAAAGCCTTTACCGAGCGCCGCAACGTGAAGTTAGCTTGGCTCTTGGTGATGATGAACCATTTTTGGATTGCTGTGGCGATATCTTTTAACGAGCATTTTAGCTACGACCATCTTATTCTATACTTGAGTGGCGTAGTGGTAGCTGGTCTTGCGGGGTATTTGTTGTTGCTTAAACTGCAAAAATCGGAACGTGGTATTAGCCTGAACCGTTTCCAGGGGCATACTTATGAGCACCCGAGGTTGGCCTTTGTGTTTTTGCTGGCCTGTTTAGGTTTAGCTGGATTCCCGATTAGCCCTACATTTGTGGGTGAGGACTTGATTTTCAGCCATATACATGAAGACCAGTATGCACTGGCTAGTTTCACGGCCATGAGTTTCATCATCGACGGCTTGGCGATTATTCGGATTTACGCGCGTATTTTCATGGGGCCGCATCACAAGGCATACCACGAGATTGCGTATAGGTCGTCGTAAGGCTTAAAACTTATTCTTCCACATCATGGACTCAACGGGTTTATCGCCGCGTTGGTTGTATTTAGCCCCTGGCTTACGGTTGTAATAGTTCTCGATATCGCCATCCACCGCGAAGTAGATGAGCTGACCGATAGGCATGCCGAAATACACACGAACGGGCTGAGACACGGAGATTTCGAGGGTCCAGTGGTTGCAAAAGCCAACATCGCCTTTGCCTGCCGTAGCGTGTATATCGATGCCGAGGCGACCAACAGAGCTTTTGCCTTCCAGGAAAGGAACAGCACTATGTGTCTCGGTGTATTCATGTGTAACGCCGAGGTATAATTTACCGGGGAGGAGAACGAAACCTTCCTCGGGTATTTCGAACACTTCAATTGGGTTGTGCTTCCGGGCGTCTAGGATTTCATCCTTATAGCGGGCGAGATATTTCCCGAGGTGAACATCGTAGGAGTTGGTACCTAGGCAATCCCGATTGTATGGTTCAATAACGATGTCGCGAGATTCAATGGCATCGAGGATTTTTTTATCGGAAAGGATCATGATAATCAGGAGCTTATAGGTATTCGAAAAAGGAAGGCAAAAGTAAGCACTTGAGTAGAATTAATCAACACCAGTGTATATAAAAAAAGCCCTCATCAGGAAATGATGAGGGCTTTACCGAATATCTTACTAGAAACTAGTCGTCGTAACGATTACGGTCTTTACGGAAGCCACCGCCGCCGCCGCCGTTGTTGTTACCACCGCCAGAATAGGTTTTGTATGGTTTTTTGAAACCACCGCCACCGCCGCCGCCGCTGTAACCACCACGGTCACCGCCACCGCCGCGTTCTTCACGTGGTTGTGCTTCTTTTACAACGATTGTGCTACCGTCGAATTCTGTTTCGTTCAAAGTAGAGATGGCGCGATTTGCTTCGTCTGCGTTAGGCATTTCAACGAAAGCAAAGCCTTTTGAACGGCCTGTTTCACGATCAATAATAACTTTGGCGTAATCTACTGTGCCATAAGTTTCGAAAAGTGTCCGGAGTGTGTCGCTAGTTGTCCGGTAGTTCAATTTTGCTACGAAAATGTTCATGCTAAAAAAAATTAAAAAAGAAAAATGATACGCTGAAATAACTTAATGATGTAGCCGAAGGATGGTTAACCAGTGACACTAAAACTAGATCAATTCATGATTTCATCAACAAAGGTAGGTATTTAATTCATTCACAGTTTATTTTGTTTAATTTTAATTTTGTCTTAATGTTGTAAATTATTTACCAGATAAACACCCAATACCAAACACATGAGTACAGCAAACATTGAACAACTTCGATTTCCCATCGGGCCATTTGAAAAGCCTGAAACCCTAAGCCAGGACCAACGCAATGCATACATCAACGATATCAAACAATTTCCGGAATTACTGGAAGCACTCTTGCCTCGTTTTGACGACCTGATGTTACATAAAACATATCGGCCTGGTGGCTGGACTGCTCGTCAGGTCATCCACCATTGCTCCGATAGCCACATGAATTGCTTAATCCGGATCAAGTTAGCGCTAACCGAGGATGAGCCCACTATTAAACCTTACTTGGAGGCTAAATGGGCCGAATTGGCCGACACACAGGTATTGCCTGTTGAAGTCTCCATGCAAATTATCAAAGCAGTTCACCAGAAAATCCACCTGCTTTTGACCCACATGAGCCCAAGTGATTTTAACCGAACGTACATTCACCCTCAATATATGCAAACCTTCAGTATTGATCAGGTTTTGGCCTTGTACGCTTGGCATGGTAAGCACCATTTAGGGCATTTGAAAATAATCCTAGGGGTGATTTAAGGTATTCTGGAGTACCACCACTTGCCGCGTTTCATCGTCTAATCGGGCTATATGTATACTGGCATAGTGTGGCGGTAATAAATCTTCTATGACGCCTGGCCATTCGATAAAAAAGTAAGCATCGGTATCGTAGAGCATATCTTCGATACCGATGTCTAGGGCTTCTTCCATGCTGTTGAGTCGGAACAAATCTGCATGTCGAACCATGTTGCCGTTGGCAGCTATGTATTCATTGACAATGCTGTATGTCGGACTAGCCACATCATCTTGTACCTCTAGCTGCGAGCACAGCGCTTTGATGAGGGTAGTTTTACCGGCCCCCATTTCACCTTGAAACAAAAAGCAACGTGTTGTAGGGTATTGGGCCAATAAATCGGCTGCCACCGACTCCCATCCTGCGCCTGGCTGAACCGTAAACATGAATTATCGAATTACAGTTACCTCGCCCATGACCACATTCTCCTTATTGTTGCAAATGTATACCACCCGATACATATAGGTGCCAGGGTTTACTTTTACGCCATCGGCTGTTGCATCCCATTTACCTTGCCTATCGGTGGTAACGAATATACGGTTGCCCCAACGGTTATAAACCTCAAAGCTTTTCAACTCGTCGATCGTTGGATAATTGCTAATCCCGAATAAATCGTTTAATCCGTCATCATTTGGGGTGAAGGCCGAAGGCAACATCACACCTGAACAGTCAAAATCGGCTGGGTCAATCACGTAAACCGGGAAGGTATCATACGTAATACAGCCGAATGCATCAGTCATGCCCAGCACGTAAATGGTGGTATCTAAAGGAGAAAGTACCGGCTCCGCAATGTATGGGTCAGAAACACCCGTTGAAGGAGTCCATTCGTAAGCGATAGCACAGCTGTTGCTCACATCTGCGTCGATGGTTTGGCCTTGGTAAATCCTGTTGATAAAATTTAAGATAGCGTCTGGTTTTTCATCCTTGCTGTAGAATGTTTCTACTTCTGTTTCAGATAATGGTCTGCTGTACAAATGTACCTCGTCCATCAAGCCGTGGAAACGGCCAACACCACCAGTGGCTACACATGGACCAGAGCCCAACACAATCTGGGCAATATTATTTAAGATTGGTGCCGCCGTAATGTTTTGTGTTGATACTAGCTGGCCATTGATATATACACGTAGGGTATTTTGTTGCTTAACCATCACGTAGTGGTACCAACAAGAGGAACGACCTGCCAGCGTGTTCAGGTCAAATTGTTTGCTAGGGTTTTCACTCAATAAGGTATTTATCCTACGACTACCATTTTGGATTTGAATACTCACCGCGTTTACTTCGGTACAAACTTCTTGCTTACTCAAAAGGTATTGCACGCCGCTGTTGTCAACTGGTTTAAAGTAAAAGGCAATACTGAACGATGGGTAATTCACGATATCGTTTACAGCACCAAAAACGGTAGCATCATCATCTACCCCGTCAAAATATAGTGCGTCGCCTTTCACGCCACAATCGCAAGTAGGATTGCCGTTAACCTGGAGTGGAAAACCAGTACCGCCGGGCGAGTTGTCGTCGAGCGAGCAATTATCAAAAGTATAATAAGCCAGCAAACCAGTTTGAGGCTGAGCTTGCAAGGCAAGGTATGTAAAGCAAGTAAAAACAAATACTACAATCGGACGCATGATGATGGATTTCAGCAACAAAGGTACTTTCTTTGTCGCATTAAATAATAGGTCTGCCATAGAAAACGCTAATCGCTCGGTAAAATTGTATTACTTTAGCGCTTTAAATACATCGAACCGTGTGGCAAAACATTATCGCTTACCTTGGCAAAATTAAGTTCTTCGCCCAGTTTATATTACTGGCGATTACGGCCCTTTTGCTGGCGTTTATGTACCCTGACGACCGCTGGTTAGACATTGACTTCGGCCTGGGCCGTGTATGGCAAGGCAACAACATCGTGGCGCCATTTACTTTCCCTATCCAAAAATTTCCGGAAGAAATAGAACGGGAACGCGAGGCCCTCAACGCGCAAATGTTGCCTATTTTCCAGCTCAACGACTCGGTTCAGATTAGACAAACACAGCTTTTCGTTACCCAGTACAAAAAATACAAAACTGGTGCGCTAAAAGATACTACACGATTGAACAGCAGAGATTCAGTACAAATCAACCTCGGTAAATCAATCATCAAGAGTGTGTACAACAAAGGCATGGCTAATATTCCAAGTAAGTTTAGCAATTATGCCATGGTAGAAGTTGTTCGGAATCAAGTAAGCCGTAAAGTTAAAGTCGATAGTTTTTACAACCAACGCGAAGCGCTTGCTTTCGTTTATGATACGCTGTCGCATATCAAAAGTGTAGCCGACTCTAAGTGGATGTTCAATACCCTAAGTGCCGCTGTCAGCGAACCTAATATTGTATTTGATAGCGCCTTAACGGTAGTGCTACGCGATCAAAAAATAGCCAAGTTACTTAGCACCAACGGCGTGGTGAATACCGGCGAAATCATCGTGAGCAAAGATGCCCTCATTGATACCATGACCTACCGCAAGTTGATTACCTATCGCGAGCAATACCTCAAGGGCATTGGTGGCGAGAATAACTGGTGGACGGTATTCCTAGGCCGGATTTTATTATTCGGCTCAATCCTTGGCGTGTTTTTTATCTACCTCAAGGGATATGAACCAAAGGCTTTGGGCGATTTACGCCAGCTGCTGTTCATCTCCTTGATGATGCTATTATTTGCCTATCTGGGCTTAATCGTAGGTAAAATTGATAAGGATTACCTCTATGCTATTCCGTGGTGTTTCTTGGCCATCGTGCTGCGCAACTTCTACAACTGGCGTTTAGCCTTGCTGATTCACCTCATACTCATCACCATCGTGTCGTTCTACCACCACATGAATTTCCAGTTCATGTCCGTGATGTTCGTAGTGGGTATGGCTGTTATCGTTACAAAGGTCAAAACACGTTTCCTCAAGGTATTTGCCTTGGCGGTCATGTACATATTACTCGCTTACACCTTAGCGTTCATCGGTTTTGAAATTGCGTTGAACGGCCACCTTTTGCTGGAACAAAAACAGTGGATTAGCACGGATATCATCCGTTGGTCGGTGGTTGGGCTCATTATCGTGAGTATGTTCATGAGTTTGCTTGCATATCCAATCGTGCCCTTGCTGGAGCGCTTGGTCGGATTTACCTCTGGTGTAACCCTGGCGGAACTATCTGACTTAAACAATCCATTGCTCAAACGACTGTCGATAGAAGCCCCCGGCACCTTTCAACACTCTTTACAGGTAGGTAATTTAGCGGAAGCTGCTGCTAGTGAAATCGGCGCCAATGCACTCCTTGTCAAGGTAGGTGCTTTGTACCACGACATTGGGAAAATGATTGCGCCCAAGTACTTCATCGAGAACCAAGAGCAAATCAACCCCCACGACGAACTGAGCTATGAACAAAGCGCTAGCATCATCATCTCGCATGTTCCAGAAGGGGAGAAAATGGCCAAAAAAGCAGGTTTGCCACAAGTACTAATCGACTTTATCTTGACCCACCACGGTACAACAAGGGTTGAGTACTTCTATCGTAAAAAGTTGATGGAGAACGAGTTGTTCGAGGTTAACGAAAAACAGTTCCGATACCCGGGCCCACGCCCTAGCACCAAGGAGCAAACTATCCTGATGCTGGCCGATGCCATCGAGGCTACTTCAAAAAGCTTGAAAAACCCATCAGAACAAGATATTGACGACCTGGTTAATAAAATCACACAAGAAAAAATTGCGCACGGCCAGCTAAAGGCTTCTGAGCTATCGTTCCAAGAATTGGAAACGGTCAAGAGCATTTTCAAGAAGGTGATGAAAAGCATTCACCATGTGCGGGTTGAATATCCCGATGCCCCTAAAGAAGCCTAGGCTATATTTTGTCTTGTGCCAAACCGTAGGTATCAATCACCGTTTGTACAGCTGAGGCTGAACCATAATGTTTAAAATAGCCATTCATCTGCATCTGGAGTAGCCAAATGTGGGTGTTGTCGATGTGCGCACCAGCAAGTACTTGGTACACACCTTTGCTTAGTTGCATGGAGTTCAAACGGAAGCTAGCCCAGGCATTTTCGAACTTGTACAGACAAAGTCCGTCGTAGTTTTCTTCACCTATGATGCCAGGGTAGTTGGTCGCTTGGCCACAGGCACGGGCAAAATGGTTGTAGGTATCCTTCACGTGGTACAAGGTGCCGGCGTGGCTCATCACGATGGCACAACCTAGCGTAATGGCGCGTGGAATACCGTATTTTGCTTCCTCCTCCCGGGCAATTTTATCAAAGCGTTTGATGTAGGAGCGCACTTCGGCATCTTTCATAAAGGGCATATCGCTGCGCTGTGCGGTGTTGGTTGGATTGATTTCGGTAGGCACGGGGCGTTGTGCAAGGCTTCCACTCAACATGGAGCCTTGTTGTGCATCTACTGCAACAGTTTGTTTGGTAGATTCAGTCCCGTTTGCTTTACTCAGCTGTACCGATACGTTGCTTTTGAGTAAAAACAACACGGCCACGATGGCAAGGCTTAACTTGTAAAAATGATTTTTCACCAAGGGGTAATTGTTGAATTGTGTCCAGTAATTACGCATGCGGGCAACAAAGGTGTGGCAAAATGCCTCGTACCAAGCACGGAGGCGCAGGCGTTTAGCCTCGGTATGGGTTTGTTTCGGGCGGATTAACCCTGCGCTATCAATGGTGTAATTAGCTGATGCGTTGCGGAATACATTTTTCATGTGTGGCGATTTAAATTGTAAACGATTTGATTCAATTGTTTAAATTGACAACGCAAATATAAAACATATTGTTTCATATTGCCAAATTATTTAACTAATTTGTTTATATTTTTTTTCAAATGGTTCTGCGTGTTTGTTTTTTGGGCGTTGCGCCGCTTTGCGTCGCCGCTCCTTTCCGCGCTCGGCTGTTCGCCTCGGTGCTACGCACTGCCGCCTTTGGCGGCACGCTCCAAGCAGCTAACGCACGGCGGCCTGCGGCCGCCGTATCTTGTCTGAACCTTGATTTATGTGATTTTTTGATTCATGTGAAAGGCAAACTTGGTTTGTGCCATCTCAAAATTCAAATTAGTCAAGGTAAGCATGGTTCAAACAAAAATGTAGAGGCGTACCTACGTTCGCGCCCAGAATAACCCCAGCAGGTAAACAACCCTGTAGAGACGCCCAACCCAGGCGTCTCCAAGCCTACCAAGGTAGCTTCCCTAAAAATGCTGAACTGGTAGGTTTTAACCAGAGGTTTTGCTGTTATGTAATATTTTGATACTTTTGTATTGTGCATTTGCCCGTATTGGATCCAAATTCAAGTACTCAAAAGTATCTTGTATTATTTATGCCCATGGATTTAATGGATGTGAGCCATGCAACAACGCAACGAATCAATGGAATTGACCTTAAAAAACATGACGTATATTAAGTTTTATAATCCCAAAATGAGTATGAAACATTGGTTTAGTTTTTTGTGGATATGGTTATCCATGTTCCCATGCGAAATACACGCCCAAGAGCGTATGGAGGGCGTGTACGAAGGCTGCCGAAACGGTTCCAAAACATGGACTCCAAGGAAATATATTTTTTTTACGGATGGCCGAGTTAAATACATAGAACTTGATAGGGCAACCAACAAATTGTATTATGAGAAAGAAGGCACCTATGAAAGGCAGGGCGATAAATTAAACATTAAGCTAGAGAAAATTTTGTATGTTGACACTTTCATAATGGGCAGGAAAAACAAACTCTACTTCAGGGGAGGTGAATTCCTTCAAATAGGTTTAGAGCTGAAAATCTATTACAAAAACGGATATGATGTAGTCAAAACAAATCATAAAGGGCGGGCTAGGCTAAGGCTATTGCAGCAGCCTAGGTATTTAATCTACGATGGAGAGCGAATTGATTTTCCTGAGAACGAGAAGGGGGTATTGATTGTTTGGGGTAAATTTTTAAATGATGGAGTACTTATCGAACACGACGAAACTTTCAATATTAATGCTGAGGGTAATTTTTTTGTCGAATATCAAGTGGATTTCTCGGATTTACCGATGAGAATAGAGTTTTGTTCGGGAGGTAACCTACTTGATTAAGTAGGTGGTTTTAAATGAAAAAAATACAACTTTTAATTTCTATACAGGTATTTTACCGAATTTTGTTAAAAAAAATACCCTAATCAGCACATTAAAAAATCAGCACACCGCAAAGCTGCCTAACAGCCGAATGGGTGTCGCTCCTAGTGGAGCTACAATGCCTATAAATCACTTATTCTATTAACATACCGCTCCTAGCGGAGCGGGGCAAATTTGTTCATTTTTCTCTTATCTCCTCACTCCTATCTCCTCACTCCTATCTAACCCCAGTAGCGAAGCTACTGGGGTTAGCGTGAGTGGCCTGGAGGGCGCGGCGCAAGCTGCGGTGCGTAGCACGGAGCGACAGCGAACCCCGGAAGGGCACGACCCCGCGGCATATCCGCGGGGGCACGCCCAAATCATTAAAATCTACAGCATGGGGGATGCGATAACCATGAAGCTCAATACCGAGATGGCTATCCATAGTAATACACCGAGCAACATGGGCATGGCCCCAACTTGCTGGATGGCGCTGCGGGATAAGCCCGCGCCGATGAGGAACAGCGTTAAGGTAAGGCCTTTTTTGGCCGCCATCGCAATGTCTTTACCAAAAGCGGCAAATCCTGGCACGAAGGTGCTGATTAACATGGCCGCAATGAAGAACAAAATGAAATATGGGAAGCTGAATTTTTGATCTTTGTTTTTGAACACGTAGGCAAACAATAAGGATATGGGGATAATCCACAAGGCGCGCTGAAGTTTGACCGTGGTGGCTACTTGTAAAGCTTCCTCGCCGTACTTGGCTGCTGCTCCTACCACCGAGCTGGTATCGTGGATGGCTATGGCCGCCCAAAGCCCGAAATCGGTTTGGCTCATGTCAAAATAGTGGCCAATGGCTGGGAATGCAAATAACGCAACAGCATTCAGCACGAAAACCGTGATAAGCGCTACCGAAATCTGCGCTTGATCGGCCTTGATAATCGGGGAGACCGCAGCAATAGCGCTACCGCCACAAATAGCCGTACCGGACGAAATGAGTACGGATGATTTTTGCTCGAGCTTTAAGGTCTTGTACAAAATTAGGCCCATGCCCAAGGTAAATGCAATGCTGGCAAAGGTAAACATTACGCCCACTTGGCCTGCTTTGGCCGCAGCATAAGCATTCATGCCGAAACCTAGTCCCACGATAGAGTATTGCAACAAGTACTTTGTCGCTTTTGAATTGTACGCTTGGAACGGGTTTCCGAGGGTGAATGCCACGATTAAACCCATGAGCAAAGCGATAGGCGGATCAATCCAAGGTGTTAAGGTGGACAAGGCCAATATGGAAAATATGATGGATTTAGCGTTGATTTCCATGGTAAAAAGAGGTGTTTTGCTCCGGTATGGGCATGAAAAAGGAGAGGCACATCGCTGCGCCTCTCCTGGTAATGTTGTTGGAACGTTTACAGGAAACGTTGAAGCGCTTTAAATTATGCTTGCTGGATGGCGTAATTTACATCCAACCAAGAACCACCATTCTCGCAATCTAGGCCTTGTTGGCGCATGAAAGCAGTGGCTTGACCACTACGGCCGCCAGAGGCACAGCAGAAGATGACTTTCTTGCTGATGTTTTTCAGCTCGGCTACACGCTCCGGAATTTCGTTCAGCGGAATGTTTACGGAACCTACTACGTGACCACCTTGGAATTCAGCAGGTGTGCGTACATCGATGATGGCTACTTTATCGAGAATCGACATGATAGAGTTATGAGTTTAAAGTTAAAAGTTAATAGTTAAATTTGATACGCACTTTTATTCAAAAATATTGAGAAGCAGTGCGCCCATGAGGGCTCCGTACAAGGTGCTGTTGACCGGGCTGGAGGTGATAGAACACGAGCCGCTAGAACAACCTATAAAATAATAGTAGGCATAGCCCGCTACAGCACCAAGCAGGATGCCCAGTATGGTTAGCTTGTATTTAGCGAGGAAAACCAATTTAGTTGATAGTTGATGGTTAAAAGTTGATAGTTAATAGCGTGGAGTGTGATTTCTATAAACTACCAACTATCAACTACCAACTTATAAATTACAATTCCGTTGTTGGGCAAACGTAATCGCTGATTTCAAATTTTTCACTTTTCTTGATAGCAGAGAAACCACCAGCCACGTCGATGAGCTTATCATAGCCACGGGCTTTGAGGATAGAAGCAAACACCATAGAGCGGTATCCACCGGCACAGTGTACGTAGTAGGTTTTATCTTTGTTGATAGAAGCCATGCTATCGTTGATATAGTCGAGTGGGGCATTTTCAGCACCGATGATGTGCTCACTGCGGAACTCGCTGGCCTTGCGCACGTCGAGGATATTGATATCGCCGGCAGCGTTTAAGTCGGCGAATTCATCCACGCTAACGCTTTGGATTGAATCGACTTCACGACCGTCGTTTTTCCAGGCTTCGATACCACCAGCAAGGTAGCCGATACAATGATCGTAACCCACGCGAGCCAAACGGGTGATGATTTCTTCCTCGCGGCCAGTTTCACAAACCAAGAGGATTTCTTGTTTCAGGTCTGGCACTAAAGTACCTACCCAAACGGCAAAGCTACCATCGATACCGATATTGATAGAGTTGGGTACAAATGCTTTGGCAAATTCTTGTGCAGCACGGGCGTCGATAACTACAGCACTGGTTTCGTTGGCCACCACGTCAAACTCAGCAGGGCTAAGGGCACGGGTACCACGTTCCAACACGGCGTTAATGCTGTCGTATCCTTGGATATTCATCAACACGTTTTGTGGGAAATATGCCGGAGGAGGCGTTAAACCGTTGAGGAGAGCAGCGATGAAGTCCTCGCGGCTCAAGCTCAAGTCGAGTGCATAGTTGGTTTTTTTCTGGTTACCGAGGGTATCAGAGGTTTCTTTGCTCATTTTTTTACCACAAGCAGAACCAGCGCCGTGTGCGGGGTAAACGATGAGGTCATCGCTCAAAGGCATGATTTTGTTGCGCAATGAGTCGAACATGTATGAGGCCAGTTTTTCCTGGGTTAAGTCGGCAATTACTTTTTGCGCGAGGTCTGGTCGACCAACATCACCGATAAACAAGGTATCTCCGGTGAAGATGGCTACATCTTTACCATTTTCGTCGCTCAAGAGGTAACAGCTACTTTCCATGGTGTGGCCAGGCGTGTGCAACACTTTAATTTTAAGGGCACCCAGTTCAAACACTTGGTTGTCTTCGGCAACGATCATCTCGAAACCAGTTTGCATGGTGGTTGGACCGTATACGATTTTAGCACCGCTGGCTTTAGCTAAGTCAACGTGGCCTGAAACGAAGTCGGCGTGGAAGTGCGTTTCAAAAACGTACTTGATTTTGGCGTTGTTTTTTTCGGCCATATCGAGGTAAGGCTGAACTTCGCGTAGTGGGTCAATGATGGCAACTTCGCCATTGCTTTCGATGTAGTAGGCGCCTTGTGCCAAACATCCTGTGTAAATCTGTTCGATTTTCATATGATAAGTTGTTTTTTACGTGATTGATGATGCAAAAATAGGGTAGCTTTACTATCGACTTGGTTACATTTGTCACAAAGGCAAATATTTTTTTCGAGGCTAGTAATTTATACCTGATCCCCAACGGTTAAACATACCTAAGTATTCATAGTTCAAAAAAGCACCGGGCTACTCTGCTCTCTGCCTTCTGCACTCTTAACTATTTTTGCGCCTCCCCCCGTCGCGT
>CAZDVQ010000056.1:0-10189 GCA_964508975.1 uncultured Saprospiraceae bacterium | reverse complement strand
TGCGCCGACCCCCTCCACTGCACTGACGCTGCGCGTCTGTTGGTAGCGGGGGTTGAGCCGAGCTTCGCTCGATCGGTTCATCGTTCATTGTTTAAAGAAGCGCCTCCCCCCGGCGCGTTGCGCCGACCCCCTCCACTGCACTGACGCTGCGCGTCTGTTGGTAGCGGGGGTTGGGCCGAGCTTCGCTCGACCGGTTCATCGTTCATTGTTCATCGTTCATTGTTCATCGTTCATAGTTCATAGTTCATCGTTCATAGTTCATCGTTCATAATTCATCGTTCCTATCTCCTATCTCTTCTTATCTTTGTGCCCTAACCATTAAACAAACGAAATCATATGCAACTCATCGAGTGTGTTCCGAATTTTAGCGAAGGTCGCGACATGGGCATCATCAAGCAAATTACTGATGCTATCGAATCTGTTGAAGGTGTAAAACTACTCGATGTTGACCCGGGTAAAGCAACTAATCGTACCGTGGTTACTTTTGTAGGCGAGCCTAAGCCCGTCATCGAAGCTGCTTTCCGCGGTATTCAAAAAGCTGCCGAGTTGATAGATATGCGCCGCCACAAGGGCGAACACCCCCGCATGGGCGCTACTGATGTTTGTCCGCTTATTCCTATTTCGGGTATTAGCATGGAGGAATGTGCCCAATATGCCACTCAACTAGGCAAAAGGGTAGGGGAGGAACTAGGTATTAGCGTGTTCCTGTACGAATCGGCCGCAACCGACCCCCGCTGGAAAAACTTGGCCACCATCCGGTCTGGCGAATATGAAAAGATGGCCGAAAAACTTTCAAGCAACGATTTTATCCCCGATTTTGGCCCCCGTAGCCTTAACGAGAAAGCAGGCGTATCGGCTATTGGTGCCCGCGACTTCCTGGTAGCATACAACGTTAACCTCAACACTACATCTGAACGCAGGGCTAATTCCGTGGCTTTTGACGTGCGCGAACAAGGCCGCGTAAAACGCATCGGTGATCCCGTGACTGGCGAGGTTGTAAAAGACGAAACTGGCGAACCTATCCGAATCCCCGGAAAATGTAAAGCCGTTAAAGGTATTGGCTGGTATATTGCCGAGTATGGCATAGCACAGGTGAGTATGAACCTGACCAATATCAGCATCACCCCGCTGCACGAGGCATTTGAAGCATGTGTTGAATCGGCCCAAAGCCGTGGATTATACGTTACGGGCTCTGAGCTGGTGGGCATGGTGCCGCTGAAAGTTTTGACCGATGCAGGCAAACATTTCCTCCGCAAACAAGAACGCTCCACAGGTGTATCAGAGGCCGAGTTGATTAAAATAGCCGTACGCACCATGGGCCTCGACGAACTCGGCCCATTCGACCCGCAGCAAAAAGTTATCGAGTATAGCCTACGCGATGCATTTAGCGCACCGCTGGTCAACATGAAACTCAACGATTTTGCCGATGAAACGGCTTCTGAAAGTCCAGCCCCAGGTGGTGGCTCTGTTTCGGCATACGTAGGTGCTTTAGGCGTATCACTGGCCGTGATGGTAGCCAACTTGTCTTCACACAAACGCGGTTGGGACGATCGTTGGGCATACTTCTCTGATTGGGCTGAAAAAGGCCAGGCCATCAAGGATGAATTAATCAGACTGGTAGATGAAGATACGCGCTCTTTTAACCTAATCATGGAGGCTTTCCGTTTGCCCAAAGCTACAGATGCCGAGAAAAAAGCCCGTAAGCAAGCGATCCAAGATGCGACGAAATATGCTACCGAAGTGCCTTTCAAGGTGATGCAACTAGCTTTTTCTTCATTTGATATCATTCAAGCGATGGTAGACGAGGGGAACCCCAACTCGATAACAGATGCTGGCGTTGGTGCCTTGTGCGCCCGCACGGCTGTACACGGTGCTTGGTTGAACGTGCGCATCAATGCAGCAGGCCTCGACGATAAAGCTTTCGTGGCCGATATACTCGCCCAAGCTGATGCCCTTGCGAAAGAAGCGGATGCTCTGGAGCAAAAAATTATTGGCAAGATAAATGTTTAGGTTTTAGGTGTTAGGTATTAGGGATTAGTGCTATAGCTTACATCTCACAACTTACCGCTTACAACTCACATCTTACCGCTCACAACTTACATCTCACAACTTACATCTCATGAAGAAACTTCTTTTCCTTTTAGCCTTCCTGCCTGCATTGTTGCCAGCGCAGAATATGGACTACCCATCGCCCTTGCTAAGCTGGTTCATCAATCCGTTCAACGAGCAGGTCCATGCGGATCTTATCGTGGAAGCAGGCTACAAACAGGTTCAAATTTTTGAGGAAGGCGGCGACATGTTGGTGTCAACGGCTTATTTCGACGAGGAAGGCTTGATTGAGCAAGAGCAAGAATCGATGGGTGGCGACACCTGGTCGGTAACCTATATGCAAGATCTACCCCTGCCCAACGATATCACGATTTCGGATGCCGAAGGCCTGGAAAGTATCGTCGGTGCCTTTGTTTACTTCGAGCCCATGTACATTGAAGGCAAAATTTTGTACCGTTATTTGGCCAATCATTCAACCTTGGCCGGTATACAAATCCGCGAGTATTACTACGATGAAGCGGCAAACGATATGCTTTACACCGTGTACGATTTCCCAGAGGAAGAGCTTGCCGACGAAATGTTCGAGGATACCGCACCGCTTTACATCCGCGATAAGTATATCTTGAGCCAGGTTAAATGGAACGTTGAACCCGAGACCTTCAAAGCCTTGGGTGCAACAAACAGCGCAACTGGCGAGCAGACTAAAATTGACTACCACAGCACTTTTACCGATATTCCCGTTAAGCTTAAAATGTGGGACGAGATGGGCGAGCTATCGGTTACTGCCGAGCTTAACGATGAAGGTTTACCTGTAAAATTGACCTACAAGATGAACTACGGCGGCGAGTTGACCAACTTTAGCCTAGTGTTGCGTTACGGAGCGTAATTTTTTGGGCGTTGCGGTGCTGCTTTGCAGCACCGCCGCTGTCCTACGGGGTTCGCTTTGCTCCGTGCTGCGCACCGCGGCTTGCGCCGCGCCCTCCGGCCAGCTAACGCTCCCTAGGCCGTATAACGGCCTAGGGATAGCTAAGAACGATGAGCTATGAACGATGAATGATGAACGATTTGCCAGGCTTTATCCACTCCGTTAGAAGCGGTACACTATCTTTGGGGGAGCCAGGGGCGTATCTAATATGCTTCAGCCAATGAGGTAAAGATAGTCCACCAGTCAGCTTTGCCTAAGGTTTTCCCAAGTCTTACGATGATTAAATCCTTGGCTGGGTGCACATAAACGAACTGACCTAAAATACCTTCGGCCATAAAGTCTTCGTTTGGTGTAGGTAGCCACCATTGGTATTGGTAATAGCTGGCGCTACCCTCCGTAGTTTCAAGTTTGGTGGATGCTTCAACCCAAGCTTCAGAAACAAGCTGTTTTCCATTCCAATTGCCTTTGTTTTTGTATAGCCGGCCAATTTTGGCAAAGTCCCTAGCCCTTGCGTTTAAACAACAGAAAGTCTTTTCCAAGCCGTTATTTTTACGGTCTATACTCCAGGAAGCGTCATATTCCATACCCATGGGTGTCCATAGTTTTTCTTGGAGGTAGGCGGTTATCGTTTTTCCTTTTAACGCTCGTTCGAGCACTAAACCAAGTAGCTGTGTATTGCCACTCACGTATTCAAACTTAGTACCTGGTTCCGTTTTTAGTTTCATACGGCCAATGGCTTTTCTCAGGTTAATGCCGTAGTAAAATGAAGCAGCATCGCCAAAAGGGTTCACGTAGCTTTCGTTAAATTTAATGCCCGAGGTCATCTGCAACAAATGTTTAATGGTTACCTTGTCGAAGCCTTCTTGGGCTAATTCAGGTATGTAGTTGGTCACCGGTTCGTCAACTGACTTGATCAAACCTTCGTCGATGGCACAACCAATTAAAATGGATGTAACAGATTTGGCCATGGAAAAAGAAGGGACTATACTTTGCTCGTCATAACCCTTGAAGTATTTTTCATACTGTATGGTATCATTTTTAATGATTAAAAAGGCTACCGTTTTATGGTCTTCAAGATATTTTTCAAACGGGATGTTGTTTAGGGTCTTTGGGACTTTCCCTGCACTGGTTGTTTGAAAATTAAACGCACTATTATTGGCGCTTAAAGGCCTCGACTCAAATTTTTTATAGTCTTTTATATCTGCAAAGTTGTAGAACACAAATCGTCCTAACTGACAGGACGATAAGTATGTAAGAGCAACTATAGCCAAAAGGGCAAGGCTGAAATGTTTAAATGCTTGTTTCATAAAGGTGAATTTTATTTCGATACATTTGTTGCGAGCGAATCACGAAGTGACCGTGCTTACTCCTGCAAATGGCTGGTGGCGCAACGCACCATACCAAACCGCCCATGCAGCGACATTGCGAATACAACATCTCTACATGGGCGGTAAAGGATAATTTGAAAGCCAAGCAGCCCGGCCTAGTAGCCTGGAGGGCAGCCGCGTAGCGGCTGGTGCGAAGCACGGAGCAACGCGAACCCCGGAAGGGTACGCCCCGAGCTCCAGCGAGGGGAGGCCCCCAAAAATCTACTCGATGATAACTTTTTGAACGCTGGTTTTAGCACCTTGGCGCACTACAGCCATGTAAATGCCGCTTGGCAAGTGGCTCAAGTTTACGCTTTGGTTCAAGCTGCCGCCGTTGCTCAACTCGAAGCTCGACTGGTACAATTCCTGGCCCAACAAGTTGGTCAAGGCGAATTGACAGTTGCCTGCATCCTCGCCAAGCTCGGCCTTGATTACGAATTGGCCGTTGTTGGGGTTTGGTAAAATGCTGATGTTGAGTGCATTGTTCAATACTTCGGTGTTGCTGAGGCAGTAGGTAATTACTTGTGGTTGTGAGGTGCCCACGCAGTTGCTTGGACTGGTGTACTCGAGGGTGTATGTACCCGTTTCAACTGAACTTACTTGTAAAGTATCGTCAAGGCCCCAGCTTACAGGGTTACCGTTGCGGTACCATTGGTTGCCGTCCGCCTGGCTTGAAATCAAGAGGGTGAATTGGCCTGGGCACAAATCGGTTAAACCTGAAACGCTAATGGTGGGGTTAACGATTGGGAAAACACGCACGGTATCAACGTTGGTAATCACCGTGTCAACGGCTAAACCAATGGCGTAAGTACCTGCGGTGCCACCAGCGCCGCTGTAGGTTTTGTTGCCTGTTGAGGTCACGTTAAAGGCAAATTGACCCAAGTCATCATCGGCAGTGATGGCATCCTCGTCAAAAATACGGAGCGAGTAGGGTGGATTGCTCAACTCGACGTTCAGGTTGCTCCAGCAGTTAGATGTAGCATTGTTGGCCACGCCAGATGAGAAAAGCACATCGCCGTTGGCATTCACAATTTGGAAGTAGATATCAGGACAAGCACCGATAATAGGTGTACCACAGTTACATTGTAGTTCTTCTACATCATTACACCAACCTTGGTTTACCGAGTTGATACAAAGGTTCGTGATTTTATAGTTGTTCACGGTGGTGTTGAGCGTAACGGCGTAGTTACCATCGGCTACAAATGTGTGCGAAACTGTTTTAGAAGTGCTGGTAGTACCGTCGCCAAAATCCCAAGCCCAAGTGGTTGGGCTGTTAGGGGCTTGGTCGATCAATGCTTCAAAATCAACGGTAACGGGCTCACAACCAGATGCTGGTGCAAAGCTGTAACCGCTATTACCACCTAAGGAGATAAGCAACAACTCGGCCTGATAGGTTTGTGGCTGGTTGGTCAAGGTAATACCAAAAGATGGAACAAACACGTCGGCCAATAGGTAAACAGTCACGTTGTAGATACCCGGAGCGTTGAATGGGGTAGGGGTTCCACAAACACCGATACAGCCCAACTCAGAGCTGGGTGGATTGCTTTGCGGCAAGTACTCGCAGTTGGGCGAGCTACAACTCCAGTTTAGGCCGTCAGGTAAGCCGGCGATACTGGTAATTTGGATACGTTGAAGGTCAACCACGGTACCGGTGCCTGGGTCGGTCACGGTTTGTGGCATATAGAAAGTAATATCCTCGTCGAACAATTGGCCGATGGTTGCATTGGGGAAGGTATCTGGGCAGATACCACCGGCAGGGTTCGTGAGCGGGCAGGTAAGGTCGATAGTGCAGTTACATTGGGCATTCAGCTGTACTTGGCTGAGCGAGCATGCCAAAAATACTAAACATAGTAAGGCTTTAAATTTCATAAGGTAAACTTTAATGTTTGGTGTTAATTGGTCAAAAGTAAGCTTTTTTTAAAAATGTAGTCACGCGACCAATCAAATTATCTATTTTTAGCCCCCGTTTCAAACTACACTACACACAACGCACAAACACAAACAAATGGATATTTTACGTGGTATACTAGGTCTTATTATATTGGTAGCACTAGGTTTTGTATTTAGCCGCAACCGTAGGGCCATCAACTGGAAACAGGTTGGTATCGGTGTAGCATTACAGATTGTATTGGCATTGCTCATCCTACGGGTTGATTTGGTGAGCCAATTTTTCGATAGTATTTCGCGTGGCTTTGTTGAAGTGCTTGGTTTTACAGAAGCTGGCGCTGAGTTTTTGTTTGGTAAGTGGCCCAACAATACTGTTGTAGGAACCGAAAACGCAACTGAGTTCAAGCCTTTTAACGTGGGTTATATTTTTGCGTTCAAGGTTTTGCCCACGGTAGTGTTTTTCTCGGCTTTATCATCTTTATTGTATTACTTGGGTATTTTGCAAATCATTATCAAAGGCTTTGCCTTCGTGATGAATAAGACGATGGGCGTTTCCGGTGCCGAGAGTTTGGCTGCTGCCGCCAATGTGTTTATTGGTCAAACTGAGGCTCCATTGGTCATTAAACCCTATATCGACAACATGACTAAGTCTGAAATCATGTGTTTGATGACGGGTGGTATGGCCACTATCGCGGGTGGTGTTTTTGCAGCTTATGTAGGCTTTTTGGGTGGAGACGATCCCGTGCAACAAGCCATTTTTGCCAAGCACTTACTCACGGCCAGTGTAATTTCGGCACCAGCAGCCATCGTTTGTGCTAAATTGTTGTACCCCGAAGTTGAAGAGATAAACAAACACCTTGAAATCCCGAAAGAAAAACTGGGTTCGAACGTACTCGATGCCATTTCCATAGGTACAACCGATGGTTTGAAATTAGCGGTTAACGTTGGTGCTATGTTGTTGGTGTTCACGGCCCTAGTGGCCATGCTCAATTGGATTATGTTGGGTGTGGGTTCAATTGGTAACCTAAACGGATATATTGCGGAGATGACAAATCAACGCTACACGGGTTTAAGTTTGGATTACATCTTGGGTATAATCTTCGCCCCAATCGCTTGGGTGATTGGTATCCCCAACGAAGATATTTTGCTGAGCGGACAGTTACTCGGCCAGAAAACAGCTATCAACGAGTTTTTTGCCTATGCCACCTTGGCGGGTAAAAAGGCTTTGTTTGTCCATGAAAAATCAATTGTCATCATTACCTACGCCTTGTGTGGTTTCTCCAACTTTGCGTCTATCGGTATTCAAATTGGCGGTATTGGGGCTTTGTCGCCGAAGCAACGTCCTAACTTGGCCAGCTTGGGTATTTTGTCGCTAATCGGCGGTACCCTGGCCTGTTTGATGACGGCCGCTATTGCTGGGATGCTGTTCTAGTTGATTTTTTTGGGCGTTCCGGCGCGTTGCGCCGTCGCTGTCCTACGGGGTTCGCGTTGCTCCGTGCTTCGCACCGCCCGCTGCGCGGGCGCCCTCCGGCCAGCTAACGCATGCTGCCTTGCATAATACTGTATAAATTACTTGAATCTCATGGAGCAATCTTACCTATCATCGGTCATCAAGCAGTTTGAGTACTACAAATCGCTTGGCGATAAAACTTTTGCCCAAGTATCTGACGAGCATTTGTTCTGGCAGTACAATGATGATAGCAATAGCATCGCCACCATTGTATATCACGTAGCAGGCAACATGTTGTCGCGCTGGACAGATTTCCTCACTAGCGATGGCGAAAAAGACTGGCGCAACCGCGATGCCGAGTTCGAAAACACAATACAAACTCGCGAAGCTTTGCTTCAGCGCTGGGAAGAAGGCTGGGCTTGCTTGTTCAATGCATTAAACCCCCTTACCGAGGCAGATTTAGACAAAATTGTCTATATCCGAAATCAAGGGCATACCGTTACAGAAGCCATTAACCGCCAGTTGGCGCATTATCCATACCATATTGGGCAACTGGTATTCTTGGGTAAAATGCTCTGCCAGGGTGGTTGGCAATCGCTTTCCATTCCCAAAGGAAATTCTCAGGCCTACAATGCTGAGAAATTCAGCCAAGAACCACATATCGAACATTTTACGGATGAAATCATAGTGCCCTTACCCAAGGAAAAAATTAAGGATATTACGGACTATCTCGCCGCAGGCCTTGGCGTTTACCTCCGCTTGGATACAGGCGAAGTGCAATACATCACGGAAATGGAATTTGAAGATTCGTTTGATGATGAAGATGATGAAAACGCTATCGGGCCAGATCAAATAGATCTTAAACTTTTTAGCTACATCGAAAAATGGAGTTCAAGAGAAGCCTTCGAGTTCATGGCCGACTTTGCACGGCAGTTGAACTCAAACCCTAAACTCCAAAATCAACTTTTTGACGCACTTGAAAAGAGAAAGCCTTTCCAAGAATTCAAGTATATTATCGACCGCTCCGGTGAATATAAAGACCAATGGTTTGCATTCCGCGATAAACAACAACAGGCCTATGTCATTGATACGCTCAGGTGGATGTACTTAAATCACAAAAACAAGCTTACATAACCAAAGCATTTTTGTATTTTTACAGCTCAGGCAACGTACTGCCCATTTGTTGCGTTGTAAGTACTCGAAAACTACTGCTATGTTCAAGAAATTACACATCCTCCTTCTATTTGTACTCGTTAGCTTTTCAGCAAAAGCTCAGGTATTTTTGCTCGAAGCCAATTTGGTATCGCCCAGCGGCGATAGGGCTATCAAACCCTTGAAATACCAACTATATGCTAATGCTGATGCCGCTTTATTGTTGGTACAAGATACAGACGGAAATACACTGGCCAAGTTTGATTACAATGCAAATGATGCTAGTTTCAGCGCATTCGATGCCGCTAAAAATCAAACCATAAGCTACAAACAAAATGATTTGGAAGGTATTCGCACCGCAGCGGAGCAATACCGCAAATCGCTCGACGACCAAATGCTCAACATGAGCCAAGAACAACGCCTCGAAATGGTGCAGATGTTGCAAAACCGCAACCCTAACCTGATCTGGTCAGCTAGCGAATACTATGAAACCCGTAGCGGCGATGCCCAAAAAGTAAAAAGCTACGATGGTCAAACACTTTCTTTCTTTGATAAGAGCAATGATAGCCGCATGGCCGAGTTGGTTTTCATGCCCTACAAAAAAGCCAAGTTGAAAGCCAAACAGATAGAAAACCTACAGCAATTGCTTGGTTTTGTACAACTTTTATCTACCCGCCAAGTGAGCATCCCCGGTATATCCCTCTTGTACACGGCTAACCATGGTATCATGTTGCGCAACACCATTTACCAAAACGGTTACCCCGATCAGGTTGCTGAGGTAGTGTCTATCAAATCTGGCAAGAAAGTTAAATTCCCCAAGTTTGAAAATTGAGTTAGTTTTGGTAGGCAAACATACCTACCCTTATATCGAGTCGGGACTAGCGGTGTATGAGCCTAGGATTAGGCGTTATAATCCTTTTGAACTTCATATCATCCCACACCTTAAGCAAACCCAAAATTTACCACCGGAAACCGTCAAGTTGAAGGAAGGGGAACTTATTCTCAAACGTGTCGCCCCTGATGACTATTTAATCCTCTTGGATGAACGCGGTAAAACGTACGATTCCGAGGCTTTTGCTGCATATGTGCAAAGCCTGCTGATGTTGTCGAAAAAGAAGATTGTACTCGTTGTTGGCGGGGCATACGGATTCTCGGAGGCTGTTTACGCACGTGCAGATGCCAAGCTCTCTCTGTCGAAAATGACTTTTTCACACCAGATGATACGGCTGTTTGTCGTGGAGCAAATTTACAGGGCTTTTGCTATTCTAAACAACGAGCCGTATCACAACGCTTAATGCGCGAGGTCAATGCCATTAAGCGTTAATTATTTTGTTTGTTTTTCAGCATTTTCGGCCAAAG
>CAZDVQ010000055.1:0-30837 GCA_964508975.1 uncultured Saprospiraceae bacterium | reverse complement strand
TCTAATTTGCGCCTCCCCCCGCCGCTGCGCGTCGACCCCCTCCACTGCGCAGGCCGCTGCGCGGCTGCTGGTAGCGGGGGTTAGGTCGAGCAAAGCTCGCCCGGGAAGTTCATCGTTCATAGTTCATCGTTCATCGTTCATATCTCATTAACGCTATCCAGCACGCCGCGGATAGGTATCCGCAACCATTCTGGTCGAGAATTCATCTCGTAGCCGACTTCGTAGATGGCTTTTTCCAGGGTGTAGTTGCGCAAAAGCAGGTCGCGATGCTTCGTATCCTCGGGGATAAAGCTACAACCTTTGGTATGTTCGTAATAAGTGGTCAGGAATGCCTTGCGGATGTAGTAAAACCACTGTCCTGCCCATTCTTCTAGCCTCGGGATGTCTTCCTTGCGGTAGTTCTGGTTGAGTACCAACTGACCAAATGCCGCGTAATGGAAGGAACGAACCATACCCGCCACGTCCTTGAACGGCGTTTTCTTCAGGCGGCGCTCCCCGATAGAATACGCGGGCTCGCCCTCAAAGTCGATGATGAAGAAGTCCTTACCGTCAAACAGGACCTGGCCCAAGTGGTAATCGCCGTGTACCCGGGTTTTGACAGCCTTGATAGGCTCGGCAAAAATCTCGGCGAACAACTGGTCGATACGCGGTTCTAAAGCCACGATGGCCAATGCCTCGTGCTTGATGTGCTCGGGCAAGGTCTCGGCACGTTTGGCCAAGGCGCCTATTTTATCGTTGATGAGCTTGCGTTGGCCCGAGTAAATCGAGCGCTGGTAATGCGGGTTAAATGGCTCTGGCCTGAAATCTGGGTCTTCATGGTCTGAAGCGAGCGCGATATGCATCTCCGCGGTGCGTTTGGCCAGCAACACGGTGCGTTCGTACATCACCGAGCCGATGAGGATTTGCATTTGCTCGGGGAAGTCGCTGAAGTGCATGTATTCTTTTTCAACCAGCGGTGGCGGCGCACTTTCTTTGCCGGTTTTAATCAGCACTTTCTCGTAATAACGAGTCAAGGCATCCAGCGTGGCGGTCCAGGCTTCGCCTTGGTTGGGAATGCGGTTTTGCAGCAAACCCAATATTTTGTACTTGCGCTCTTGGTTGTCTTTCAAGGATATACCCCCACCGAAACGCGGTGCATTCTTGAAATCACTCTTGTCCGACAGGAACCTGACCAACTCCAAGTCGGGGTTCACATCGTCGTCTAGCTTGCGGTAAATTTTAAAGAAGAAGTTACCGTCATAAATGACCGAGGTGTTGCTTTGCTCGGCTTTGAGCACCTCCGCTTTCACATTTTCGGCATCACCTTTCCACTCGCGCAGCATGTTGCCCCGCAGGTAGTCGATGGTAGTATCTTGTTCTACGCTTTGTTCCTGGTGGTACATGGCATCAAACAGGCGCTTGCGGAATGCCTCGTGGTAAATGGCGTCAATCAGGCCGTAGGTTTTGCCTGATTTATCTTCCAGCTTACAAATGATAGCGTTGGCTTGTTTGGCTTGGTATTCCACGAGTTCTGCGCCCGATATAAAACACATGGGCAGTTGGTATTCCTCGGGCAAACCGTCGGTGTAGCGGAGTTGTATAATGCCGAGAAAAGCCTTATCCGTGCCCATTCTAACGCTAGGGTACTGGTTTATCGACACGTTGACAATGCTCTTGGCCTTACCGCCAAACCATCTACAAGTTTTCATGTAGGCGGGCAACACGCGTTTTTCGAGGCGGTTGCGGAACGAGAAGTTATCCATCAGCACTTCCAGTGGCTCGTCAATCTCCAAGCTAGGAATTTGGTAATGTGCACTGTCGGAGGCCGTTTCAGTTTTTTCCAAGCTGAACCAATAGTAGCCGTACGGACTCATGGTCAGCACGTAAGGCTCGGCCTCAATGCTCGGGAACTTGTTCTGACTGATAATCTCCACCGGCTCGATGCCCGCGAAATCAGCCACATGCAGCGAGCAAGCCTGCGAGTATTTACTGAGGTTCACCACCACCAGCACGGTCTCGTTCTCGTGCTCGCGGGTAAACGCGATGATTTTACTGTTCGATACCTCTACAAACTTCAAGCTACCGTGCCCAAACACCTTCAAGCGTTTGCGCATGGCCAGGATGTTTTTCATCCACCACAGCAAGGAGTTCGGGTTCGAGGATTGTGTTTCCACGTTCACCGATTCGTAGCGGTACTGCGGATCGCGAATCACGGGTAGAAACAAGCGTTGCGGGTTGGCATCCGAGAAGCCCGCGTTGCGGTCGGCATTCCACTGCATAGGTGTACGGATACCCTTGCGGTCACCGAGGTAAATATTATCGCCCATGCCAATCTCGTCGCCGTAGTACAATACCGGCACGCCGGGCAGCGAGAACAGCAGGATGTTCATCAGTTCAATCTTGCGGCGGTCGTTGCCCAGCAGCGGCGCCAAACGGCGGCGGATGCCCAAGTTCAGGCGAGCACCGTAATCTTGTGCAAAAACCTTGTACAAATAGTCGCGTTCCTCCTCTGTCACCATTTGCAGGGTCAAGTCGTCGTGGTTGCGCAGGAACAATGCCCAGGTACACGCATCGGGGATGGGTGGCGTCTGCTCGATGATGTCGATAATCGGGAAATTGTTCTCGCTTTGGAGGGCCATGTACAGGCGGGGCATCAGCGGGAAGTGGTAGTTGATAGACACCTCATCGTTGTTGCCAAAATACGAGGCGGCATCTTCGGGCCACATGTTCGCCTCCCCGATGAGCAGTTTACCGGGATAATGTTTATCCACGTAGCGGCGCACCTTGCGCAGGAACTCGTGGTTCTCGGGCAGGTTTTCGCAGTTGGTCCCTTCGCGTTTGTAGAGGAAGGCAGCCGAGGTCATGCGCATGCCATCCACACCCAGGCCGAACCAAAAGTCCACGACCCGTTGCATTTCATCTTGCACCAGGCGGTTATCGTAGTTCAGGTCGGGTTGATTATCAAAAAAGCGGTGGAAATAGTAAGCTTTGGCTTCCGTGTCCCAGGTCCAGTTCGAGGCTTCGTAATCGCCAAACAAGATGCGGGTTTCCTGGAACTTGTCAGGTGTATCGCTCCAGATGTAAAAATCGCGTTCCGGACTACCGGGCGCGGCTTTACGGGCACGTTTAAACCAAGCGTGTTCCTTAGATGTATGGTTGAGGATCAGCTCCAAAAAAATCTTGATTTGCCTTTTGTGGGCTTCCTCCAGCAGCAATTTAAAGTCATCGAGTGTGCCGATATCCGGATTAATGGCGCAAAAATCGGCTACATCATAACCATCATCTTTCAGGGGCGAGACGTAAAAAGGCAGCAACGATAACGCGTTGACACCCAGGTCTTCCAGGTAATCTAGGCGTTGTACCAGGCCCTTGATATCGCCAATGCCATCGGCGTTGCTATCGTAGTACGAGCGTACGGGCAGCGTGTATATGATCAAGTCTTTAAACCACATGTAGTATAATTTGCGGTAAATTTAATATAATTATGAACGATGAAGGATGAACGATGAACAATAAATTATGAACAATGAATCAGCGCTTGAGTTTTGGGGGATTTGTTTGGTGGGTTTCATTCTAGCTCATTTTACCCACCTTTAGCTTTTACCAATTTTTACCCATAAAAGCCCTTTACCCCAAAAGGCCCTTCACCCATTTTTACCCATCTTCACCAATCTTAACCCAAAATAGCCTTATGCCAATAAGGGCTATTTATTGGGGGCCTTCGGCTCCCGATGGTCGCCGCCGCACCCTTCCGGGGTTCGCGATGCTCCGTGCTACGCACCAGCCGCGATGCGGCTGCCCTCCAGGCTGCTAGGCCGAGTAGTGTTCTGGTGGGGTTAAATCATGACAAAAATTATTTACAACAAAATATAACGAATGTTTGAATTTGTGGGAGTTGGTTATTAGTTTTGTGGTAGGCCCTTTAATTACATTAAAAATAAATCCTATATTGTGTAAGAATAATTTCAAAATTAGTGGCTTATTCCCTATGAAACTAATTCCCATCATATTAACTACCATTGTGGTATTGGGGCTATTTGCTTGCAACCAAACGGCCAACAAAGAGAATCAATTTGATTGTAGTTCACTTACGGATAAACAAGTGATTTATACCATTGCAAAGTCTATCATTGGAAAACATGACAATAAAGAGATTTGGAACCTTGGCGAAGAAGTTGATACTAGTGACTTCTTTACTACAGAAGATTATTTTACCAATCCCAGGACAAAAAACAGATTGGTTCTAGTGGGTGGCAACGCAGGTATGTCGTCTGGAAACGCAGATAACCTGCTTATACTATTTTCCTGTGCTGACACATTATCAATACTTTGGTCTGGTCAAATAGGTGATATAGATACATCAAACATTATTGATTTGAACGGAGATGGTATAAAAGAAATAATTTGTAATTCAGGTCGGATTTGGATGGGCGAATACAGTGAAAATTACACTATTTTTAACTTTAAAGGTGGTGAGCAAAATTACCTTTTTAAGGCACGCTCAATTTCCTTTCTAGACTGTGGTCGTGATGATTTCGAAATATTTACACCAGGAGACACGGTGGAACACATTTTAGAATGTACTTTGGTACAGCTTAATGATAAAGCATATACTGTTCGACAAGTACAGACAACAAAAATCCATAATGGTGGCAAAACAGAAAATGAAATCATTAAAAACCTAAAAGTATTTATTGATACGATAACTGTAAATTTAAAATATTGAAGTCCCATAAACGGTTACTGCCCTTTTTCTGTCGCTTAGATAGCTTACAACACAATTTAAAGCCCCCTTAAGTACAACAAAAATACCATGAATCAATCCATATTCACCCTTTTACTTTTCCTTGGCTGCCTAGGTAATCTACTCGGCCAGGTTCAGCGTGATGTGCAAAAAGTACTCGCTTCTAAGGATTTTGTCGCTTTCGAGAAATTTGTAAGTACTTTATCGAATAAGGCAAAAGGAGTCAGTTGTTCCAGGGAGTGCTTTCGTGACTTAACGCCAGAATACCAAGAAGGTGTCTTCTTTTTTGAGCGATCTGTGCAGCATAAGGAAAATCCGAGAATTGGAACGATTTATACTTTCAGGGTAATTTTAATAACCACAAACACAAGCATAATCTCTTATGAATTAAGTGAAGAGAAAAACAAAAAAGTTATGGATAGGTGGGAACCCTATTATGTAGTTTTAGATAAGTATAAAGACGAGCTTGCCTTTGAAAATTTAAAATTATCCTTCAAACGCATTTTCAAGTCAGACCTCGTTGAAAGCGAGTTGTTTGTAACGGATTTTGTCTACGGTTCCCATTGCGGTATTGCTGGCACCGACCCCAGAGGAAGACAAATCATAAACTATTGGGTAAAGGTCAAAAATAAAAAAGCCCTCATCCAATGGTTAAAATCAACCAACACCGAGAAACAAATTTACGCCGTTGATGGGCTATACCAATTGAAAGCATCTGGCATGCAATTAACCCAAGAAGAAATGGAAATGATACGGTTCGTCTGCAATAAAAATGGAACAATCAATACGTGTTCAGGCTGCTCAGGCATGCACAACGAAATTAAAGTAATTGCACATGATTTAGTGCGGTAAAGAGGTGTAAGTGACAACAAATTTTGTTCAATCCTCGATAAATAACAACTAAATAAGGAAATTAAAATAAGCTTGTGTTCATTGTAATTGCCAAATATACTAAACATTAACCTTAACGTCCCCCATGAAAAAATCAGACATCTACGAAGTGGCCATTAAAATACTAGGCCTTTATGTACTACTCTTTACCTGTACCAGTTTGCTACACGAAGTTATAGAGAGTTATGGTATTTTGAAATATTCCTCAGGAGGAGAGCAAATAAAATCTATAAATACCAAACTTTTTATTTTAGTTGTTATGCACTTTGTTTTGGTTGCACTATTCGGCGCATTTTTGACGCTCAAAACAAAGACCATCGTACAGTACATATGCAGTGCTACTGACTTTGAAGAAACGGTATCTTTCTCCATGGATAAAAAGGTCATTTTCGAAATTGCCTTGTTGGTTACGGGGCTAGTGTTAATCGTTTGGGGGCTACCAGATTTTCTCCTCAAGTTGAAAGATCATATCTACAAAGTCCAAAGCGATTTTCCACGCAACGAAAACGAGGTTAATTTCCTTATTTTGTCAGGTTTGAAAATCCTTATCGGCGGGATTACAGTTACCTACGCCAAAGCCATTGCTAGCTATCTGATTAAAGACGAGCCCAAGGGTTCTGAATAAGGTCAAATGATTATCTCTCTGCCGGCGAGGAGACAAGAATAGTATATCTTTAAGCCTTCCAAAACAAGCTTTGCATGACCGAAAAAAAATACAATCCGGTTATTATAAAGACCAGAATACCTATAGAAAAACTAACATTCCACAAACTGGATTGGTTAGAGGGTATTACCATAGTACTATGCTGTTGGTTTATGTTTTACCCAAAACCATACGAGCTTTTGTTTACAGCGCTTTTGATTATACCTATACTTGGCTTAATCCTGAACGGGATAAACGGCAGGCCAAGTATTGCAAGTCTAGTTCATATATCGGTCAATGAAGATGGCAAAGACAAATACGATGTAGCTGATTTTATCGATTTCTCAGCCTGGGCCATTCTGTTTAGGGTCATTGTTGATATTGAATTTGAAAGTTATTATAGCTTGATTATTCCCGGTGTGATAGGCTTTGTTGTTGTATTACTTATCCTGTTCACAACGCATAAATTGATTGCAAAGTCTACCAAAAACAAAGTGTGGATTTATGCATCACTCATTTTTAGCGTTTTTATGTACAGTTTTGCTGCTACTTACGGGGCAAATTGCGTTTACGATACATCTGAACCACTGGTTTACGACGCAAAAGTAATTGGTAAAAGATATTCCAAAAGCCGAAAAGGGGCCTCTACATTCTATGTGGAAGTGACACCCTGGGGGCACCACCATGACACGGAAGAAATCGTCGTTTCAGCTGGTCATTATGGCGAAGTTGAAATAGGACAGACCGTTAAAATTGATTACAAAAAAGGGCTATTCAACATTCCTTGGTATTATATTGAACGGGAAGGCAAAAATAAACACGGCATAAATCCTATACATTCTTTGATGGATTAAACCGTATGCACAGGCTTAATTTAGGCCTTAGCCGCCAAGCATAGCACTCGGTAGAGACGTTCCGCGGAACGTCTCCCCAACGTAATTCATCACGTTGGTATAAAGGCCATGACGTTTGCCACCTATTGCAATATTGAAAACCGTCGGTTTCATCGCATTTCCGTCCATTGGAGGCCATGTATTTTACCATTTCGTCTTTTACCGCCACCGCGATTTATCGCGGTGGGAGACGTTCCGCGGAACGTCTCTACAAATGGGTTATGCCTGGGCGCATACGTAGGTGCGCCCCTAAAAACCCAAAACCCTAAATGCTAAACCTTCTGCGCTAGGCATGCGAAGCGTGGCCGCGTAGCGGCCAGTGCCGTAGGCACCGAGCGACCAGCGAGCGCGTAGCACGCCGGCGACGCAACGCGGCGCAGCGCCCAAATAAGGAAAATAATTCGTAATTTTGTGGATACGCCAAAAGCGGGTGTTCTTGCATCTTCTGAACAAGATGTGACCCAAACCTTTTCACCAGAATTTATCCAAACCAAAAACTATATGAAGAAACAAACTGCCGTTTTACTGGGAACCTTGCTGGCTTTCACAGCGTTGTTTGCCCTGAATGTAAACCAACCCAAACTGAAAATGATTGTATTTGACAACTTCGATAACTACGAGGAAGCCTGGAAAAAAATCGACTCGCTCGAAAACCAAGGGCTTTTCAAAGAAGCCCTAGAGGCCGTAGACGCCCTATATGCCAGCATCAAGGCCGAGCCTAACCCGAGCCCAGCCCAAATTGTGAAGGTTATCACCTACAAGGCCAAGTACAAAATTGAACTAGAAGAAGAAGGCTTTTTCAATGCCATCCGCTACTTTGAAAGCGAAATCGCGGCGCAAAAACAGCCCGTTAAGGCCATGCTACAATCCATGACCGGCGAGCTGTACTACCGCTATTACGAACAAAACCGCTGGGAAATATCAGAACGCACCGCAGGTGGCAGTGGCGACGACCCCGATGATTTTAAGTTCTGGGACGAGCAGAAATTCATGGAAAAAGCCCGTGGCTACCATGAGGCCGCCCTGGCTTACGAAGATGCGAAACGCATTGAACTCAAGGTTTTTGCCGATGTGATTGAACCCGGCGAAAACGCTTACGACCTCCCTACCCTATACGACCTGCTGGCCAATCGCGCCTTGGCTTACTATAGCAACGAGGCCATGTACATGACGCAACCCGTGTATGCTTTTTACCTAGAGCAAGCCGAAGCGTTTGGCTCAGCCGCACAGTTTACCAACTACAAATTTGAATCACAAGACGCTACATCGTCGAAGTTAAGGGCCGTGCAGTTATACCAAGAGTTGACCAAGCACCGCTTGCGTTTGGATAGCCGTGGTCCATTGGTTGAGCTAGAGCTGAACCGCTTGAACTTTGTCAAGGAAAACTCGGTACACCCTGATAAAGACTTGCTGCACAAACAAGCCTTGGAGCAATTAATCAAACAATACCCCAAGGAAGCCGCCGTGGCCGAGGCCATGTACTACTTGGCCGTTTGGTACAACGAAAAAGGAGGCGAATACAAGCCTAACCCTAGCGGCATAGAACAAGCCGAAAAAGGCTACCGCAAAAAAGCCGTAGAGCTGTGCCAAGAAGCCAACAAGTTGTTCCCAGGCTCTGTCGGTGCCTCGATGTGTGCCTCGCTGGAAAACCAAATCAAGTTCAAGGAGTTGACGGTGACCATCGAGAAAGTAGCACAGCCCGACAAGGAATCGCTGGCCAAGGTGGACTACAAAAACATCTCGGAAATACACTTCAAAGTCATGCAACTTGATTTTGACAGCTACTGGAAAATAAACAGCCTGTGGGGGGATCCTAAACTGGGCGCTATGCTCAAATTACCCCTGGTTAAAAGTTGGTCACTCACGCTGCCCCAAGATGGCGATTATAACGCACACAGTGCTGAATTTGCCCTGCCAGCTTTGAAAAACGGTGCGTACGTGTTGATTGCATCGGCTAATCCCGAGTTTAGCTACCAGAACAACGCAGTGTTCTACACCAACTTCCACAGTAGCAACATTGCCTACATGCAGCGCCAGAACAAAGGCGCATCTGAGTTCTTCGTGGTGGACCAAAACACGGGTCAGCCCCTGAGCGGCGCTACCGTTGATTTTTACAGCCAAGAATACAGGCCCAATACCCGTACTTACGAAATCGTGAAAGCTGGTAGTGCTGTAACCGATAAAGATGGCTTTGCTAGCACCAATGCTCAAAACAAGACCTTGTATACCAAAATGACAAACGGTAAAGATCAACTCTTTACCGGCGATGGTTTCTACAATTACCGCACAAGCGATTATTACAATACCAACTCGGTGACCGAGTTCTTCCTTGACCGGGGTATTTACCGCCCGGGCCAGACCGTGTACTTTAAAGGTATGGTGTACGTGAAAGACCGCGAGGGCAAACCATCTATAGTACCAAACCGCACCGAACGGGTATCGTTTAAAGATGCCAACTGGCAGGAAGTGGCCTTCCTCGACGTGAAAACCAACGAGTTTGGTACTTTCAACGGTTCGTTTACCGTGCCCATGACTGGCATGACCGGTACCATGACCTTGGGTACCCAAAATGGTAGTACCAAGTACTTCCAAGTAGAAGAATACAAACGCCCTAAATTTGAGGTAAGCTTTGACCCTATCAAAGAAAGCTACAAACTTGGCGACAAGGTGAAGGTGAAAGGCCTAGCCAAAACATACGCCGGTAGCAACCTAGACGGTGCTAAAGTTACATACCGCGTAACACGTAGGGCTAGCTTCCCATACTGGCGCTGGTGGATGTGGGGCTGGTATATTCCGTTCAACACCAACGAAACGGAAATGACCAACGGCGTTATCGATACAGAAGACGATGGCACATTTACCATCGAGTTTGAAGCGTCTGCCGATAAATCAATCCCAGCCAAAAATAAACCGCAGTTTTACTACACCGTATATGCCGACGTGAGCGACATGACCGGTGAAACACACGCCTCCAGTACTTCCTTGACCGTAGGTTACGTCAGCATCAACCTTGATGTTGACCTTGCTGGCGAATTAGACCGTAACAAGGAAAATAAACCTACCCTAAGTACAACCAACCTAAACGGTGAATTTGTGCCACTGAAAGGCCGCGTTAAAGTTGAAGCGCTCAGCGTGCCCAACAAAGTTTTCCGCAAGCGTTTCTGGGGCCAAACTGAACACCAACTCATTAGTGCTGCCGATTTTGCCAAGCAATTCCCCAACTATCCCTACAAGGACGAGGACCAGATGACCAAATGGCCTGTTTCTAAAGTAGCTATGGAAGGTGACTTCAACACCGAGAACTTCAAATACCTGAACCTTGCGACCAAAGCCTGGGCACCGGGGGCATACAAACTGACCCTCATGGCCAAAGATGCCTCGGGCGAAGATATCGAAGTGGTTAAATTCTTTACCCTGTACGATGCCGCCAGCAAAAAACCTGCTGTGCCGGTAGCCTTGAACAGCCGTATCGATAATTCGAAACTAGAACCTGGCGAAACGGCAACCATCAACGTGGCGAGCAGCATGAAAACCGCTTGGGTTCTGTATGAATTAGAACACAACGGAAAATCGGTTGAACGCCGCTGGTTGAAGGTAGAAGATGCGCAGCAACTTAAAATTACCGCCCTGGAAGAATGGCGCGGCAATGTGCACTACCACTTGAGCAGCGTGGCCGATAGACGGGCTTACAACCTGAATGAAACCGTGCTCGTGCCATGGTCGAACAAAGAGCTTAAAATTGAATACGGTACCTTCCGCGACAAACTGTACCCAGGCCAAAACGAAGAATGGCAACTGAAAATCTCTGGTCCAAAAGGCGACAAAGTGGCCGCTGAGTTCGTATTTGCCATGTACGATGCCTCGCTGGATGTATTTGCCAGCAACGACTGGGGCATGTACTTGTGGCCGAGCAGTAATGCGTACCTGAGCATGAACAGCTACTACGCCATCAACAGCGTGAGCAGCCAAATGCTGGGCGAAGATTGGAACATGTATATCAATGCCCTGTACCGTGGCGAAACTTACCTGCGTTGGTTCAGCCTGGGCGAGCTCTATGGTTATTACGAAAATGCTGGCGCTATGCCAGGTGTTGTATATGACATGGCCGTTTCAGAAGAAGAAGCACCCCGAAGCCGGATGGAAGATCGCATGGTTAAATCTTCGCCGCCGCCACCTCCACCAGCTCCTGCTGCTGCTATGGAACAATTGGAAGTTTCAGCAAGTAGTATGACCACGGGTGCTACTGAAAAATCCATAGAACAGGTGGCCATAAACGATAAGAAAGACGCAAGCCCAGATCCCGGTTTAGGCGAGGTGAAGGTTCGCACCAACCTAAACGAAACCGTGTTCTTCTTCCCAGAAATGAACACCGATGAGGAAGGCAACATAACCATCAAGTTCAAGATGAACGAAGCCTTGACCAAGTGGAAATTCTTGAGCTTTGGCCATACCAAATCCTTGCAAACCGTAAGCGATAGTCGTTTTGTACAAACCCAAAAAGACTTAATGGTAATGCCTAACCCACCGCGTTTTATGCGCGAGGGCGACAACTTTACCTTTGCCGCCAAGGTGAGCAACTTGACCAAAGCCGATATGACGGGCAGCGCACAGCTCTTGCTGTTTGATGCCTTGACCATGAAGCCTGTTGACGCTGAATTGGGCAACAGCAAGTATATCGTTACCTTCAGTGCCAAAGCAGGCCAGTCAGACTTGCTCAACTGGAATTTGAAAATCCCGTACGGCTTTACCAGTCCAATAACCTGGCGCGTGGTTGCCAAGGCCGGCGACTTCTCCGATGGCGAAGAAAGCACCTTGCCGCTTTTAACCAATACCATGTTGGTGACTGAAACCATGCCGCTTCCTGTGCGGGGTGGTCAGACCAAGACCTTCAACTTCAAACGGATGACCGAGTTGAGCTCATCAAGCACCTTGCGCTCGCACAAGCTCACGCTAGAGTTTACGCCGAACCCTGCTTGGTACGCGATTCAAGCCCTACCCTACTTGTTTGAATACCCTTACGAGTGTACCGAACAAACCTTTAACCGTTTGTATGCCAATAGCTTAGGTGCACATATCGCCAACTCAAACCCCAAAATCAAAAGGGTGTTTGATGCTTGGAAAAATCAACCTGAAGCCTTGCTGAGCAACTTGTCGAAAAACCAAGAGCTTAAAACAGCCTTGTTGGAAGAAACACCTTGGGTTTTACAAGCACAGAGCGAAGAACAACAAAAGAAAAACGTTGGTCTCCTCTTCGACTTGAACCGCATGGGCGACGAGACCAACCGTGCTGTGGCCAAGTTACGCCAACGCCAACTGAGCAATGGTGGTTTCTCTTGGTTTACCGGTGGACCCGACGATTATTACATTACACAGTACATTGTAGAAGGCATGGGCCATATGGACCGTTTAGGCTTGAAAATTCTATCTGAAAACGATGAAGTTCAAGACATGATGAACCGTGCCGTTAGCTACGTAGATGAGCGTGCACTGGAAATTTTCAACAAGATCAAAGAGAAAGACCGTGGCAACGACAACTTGAGCTACATGGCTATCCATTACCTCTATGCCCGCAGTTTCTACTTTGAGCGTGGCCTGGCCCTTGAGCCTCGAGTTAAAGTGATGTTTGATTACTACATGACCCAGGCCAACAAGTACTGGACTAGCAAAGGCTTGTACATGCAAGGCATGTTGGCGCTGGCTGCACAACGCAGCGACAACAAAACCTTGGCCGATGCCATCGTGAAGTCGCTCAAATCGCGCAGCTTGAACAGCGAGGAAATGGGCATGTACTGGAAATACACCTCGGGTTATTTCTGGTATGAGCTACCCATTGAAACCCACGCCTTGATGATTGAAGTGTTTGAAGAAGTAGCCAAGGATGAAAAGGCCGTTGACGACCTCAAAACTTGGTTGATTAAAAACAAACAAACCAACCACTGGGCTACCAGCAAGGCTACAGCTGCGGCTTGTTACTCCTTGTTGCTGAGCGGCGACAACTGGTTGCTCGAAGACAAGGAAGTTGAAATTACCATGGGTAAAAACAAGCTCGACCAGTCGAAAATTGCCAAGGAAGCCGGAACAGGTTATTTCAAAATTTCTTGGGACAAAGCCGAAATCAAACCTGAAATGGGTCAAATCAAAATCGAGAACCCGAACAAGAACCCAGCTTGGGGCGCTTTGTACTGGCAGTACTTCGAGCAACTCGACAAGATTACCTCCTTCAAGGAAACACCTTTGAAAGTGTCGAAAAAACTCTTCAAGAAGGTGAATTCAGACCGTGGTCCTGTGTTGCAGTCCATCACCGAGCAAACACCACTCAAAACAGGCGACCGTGTAACGGTGCGCATCGAGTTGGTGGTTGACCGCGACATGGAGTACGTACACCTCAAGGACATGCGTGCCAGTGCTTTCGAGCCGTTGAATACCATCAGCTCGTACCAGTACCAAGGCGGTTTGGGTTACTTCCAAAATACCCGTGACCTGAGCACCAACTTCTTCATCGGCTACTTGCCAAAAGGAAGCTATGTACTTGAATACGAGCTATTTGCTACCCAAAAAGGCAATTTCTCGAATGGTATCACCACCACGCAGTGCATGTACGCACCCGAGTTCAGCACGCACACGCAAGGCATCCGCGTTAACGTAGAGTAACGGAGAGTTACCGGTTATTGCAAAGATTCAATCCGCCGGAGTAGCTCAGCTGCTTCGGCGGATTTTTTGTCGGCGGCAGCGCGGTTGGTGCGCGATAATTGATAAGCTTCTTCCAACAGTTTCTTGTACTGTTCGCGGAGCAATTCAAGTTCAGTTTTCTTTTTAAACAATCCAAACATAATCGGTAATTTAGGAAAACTAAACCGCGATTACACGAACATGTTTACACTTTTTGTACCTTTGTGCCCGAAATCATCACATCAAAGAAATTTTTCATGACTATTTCCCAAAACAAAGTTGTTCAACTTACCTACAAGTTGCACATCGACAATGCGCAAGGTGAGTTTGTTGAGCAAACTGACAACGAGAATCCATTGACATTTATCCACGGCATCGGTATGATGTTGCCGGTGTTCGAATCGAATATTGAAGGTTTGAAAGTGGGTGACGCTTTCGAATTCGGCCTAACCAGCGACGATGCTTACGGTCCAATCGACGAGACAGCCGTAGTTGAAATCCCTGCTGAAACCTTTACGGGCAACGAAGACTTGATGAAAGTTGGAAACGTTATCCCGATGCGCGACCCACAAGGTGGCATCATCCGCGGTACTATCGTTGACGTGTTTGAAGGTGGCGTACAAATGGACTTTAACCACCCGATGGCTGGTAAAAACTTGTACTTCATCGGCGAGATCGTAACCATTCGCGACGCTAGCCAAGAAGAGTTGGAGCACGGCCACGTACACGGCGACGGTGGTGTTCACCACTAGGCTTCACAGCACAATATGCCTTAAAAATCCTTGTTCGTTTATTCGGGCAAGGATTTTTTTATGAGTGCAAAGAGCAGAGTGCAGAGAGCAGAGTGGTTCAACAACTGCCCGTTCATCTTCCACTCTGCTCTCAGCACCCAGCGCTCTGCTCTACTAACGGCGGCTTCGCCGCCGTTCTCGCGTTAGCTGGCTGGAGGGCAGCGCCGTAGGCGCTGGTGCGTAGCACGGAGCGAATAGCGAACCCCGCAAGACAGCGGCGACGCACCGCGGCGCAACGCCCACAAAAAAACATCCATACATAATTTACCATCCATGGGAATGCGGAACATGGGAAAATAAACACATTCAGGTTTTTGATTTTTGTTTTTTTTATACCTTCGCAAAGCAAGGTTATAATTGCTCTGATGCATAAAACGATAACTATGAAATTAAAAATTGGATTCTTCTTTTGCTGGATGATGTTTTTCATCCCATCTTTTGCCCAGGAAATGGCAGATGTTAAACGAGTAAAAATTCAATCAAAAGCGTTGAATCAGGAAAGGGAAATACTGGTTTATACCCCTAAAGATTATGACTACAGAACACATGAATATTTCAATGTGATTTATGTTTTTGACAGCCATGAGCGCTCGTTTTTTGATTATACTAGCGCTATTATTTCTTTTTTAACAGATGATAATCAAGCATTTATTGTTGTTGGTATTACATCCCCGTACAACGAAAAGTTAGATTATTCTCGGAGGAACGATTTTTTACCGGACATCAAATCTGAAGCCTACAAAAAGCAATGTGGCCCATATTATGGCAATGCCGATAACTTTTTGAATTTTATCGAATCTGAGCTTATGGCTTATATCAATACCAACTACAGAACATTAAACCAAAACATGGCTGTTGGGCATTCGTTGGGTGCCTCTTTTATTTTGTATGCTTTACTGGAGCGGAGCAGCTTATTCCAAAACTATATCGCTATATCGCCCAACCTTGCATACGACGAGGAGATGTTGAGCAAGAGATTAGCTAGTTTTGATTACAGCCAGATTAAAAGTCCGACTTTTATTTATTTGAGCCATGCCAATGAAGGCATTGACTATTGGAAGGAATGGAAACCCGCAAGAGAAAGCCTTTATGCATTTTATAAAGATGCTTTAAAAGCCCCAAACGCGTTGGTTGAAATCGCTGAATTCCCGAATAATAACCATTGGAATACATTTCCTCCTAGCTTGAATCATGCCTTAGCGTTTTACTTTAACCAGGTTCAGGGAAAGCAAGCCAATATATTGAGCCCTGAAACCTATGAAGTGACTATAAAGATTAAAGTAGCCCAGAAAGAAGATGTTGTTTACATCACAGGTAATCAAGCTAGCTTGGGTGACTGGAATCCAGGTAAAATTAAAATGAAAGCTATATCTGATTTAGAAAGATCAATAACCTTGAAACTGCAAAGTCCTGCTCAATTTAAATTTACGCAAGGCGATTGGGCATCGGAATTACCGGTTGATGGAACTTACAATCAGGTGATTATCAAGCCTGAAACGAAAAAGCTATTTGAATTTAAAGTTGCGGAATAGCATACTTCATAGTTATAAAAAAAGGTCAAGCACGCTAGCGTGCTTGACCTTTTCTCGTTAGGCGAATGGATTGACTACAACTTAACCAATTGAATCATAGCACTTTGCGTGCCATTGCTCAAACGTAAGAAGTAAACACCTGTAGCAAGCTGCTTAGCAGGCACTTCAAATTGGCTGTTGGCTTGCAAATTCATGACGCTTTGGCTAATGCTGCGGCCTGTTTGGTCGAACAATTGAACCGTGTATTCAGCAGCTTCCATTTCGCCCATTTTAACGGTGAATACATCGCTGCTCGGGTTAGGGAATACCGATACTTGGCCGTTCAAAGTGTTTTGAACCAAACCAGTGTTCACGATTGGGCCAAATTTGTACAAGGCACGAGCTACATCACCGTTTGGCGCCATAGTTGCTTCAACGATAGCTTCTTTAGAGTTGGCATCGCGGAAAATGTAGGTCTCTGTAGTATCTTGACCCAATTGAATAGGCAATTGACCACCTACAGCACCCTCGATGAATGGAGTAATATCAAACCAAAGTGCACCGCCAAAAATAGGGATTACACGCGCCTCTACTATAGTGTTGGTGGTGTTGGTCTGGTGTATACGCAAAACGTCAAAAGTTCCAGTTGGAACGATACATGTACCATAAGCATCAACATTGTTGGAGCTGGTTTGCTGGAAGGTAACCCGTACCGAGTCGGCTCCTGTAATCAAAGGTACTTGAGTGATGAACTGGTTTACCAAGTTCATAATGGCCGTGTCGCCAGTAGTCAAGGAGAAACTACCCGTAAAGTTGGTGGTTGAGCCAAAATTGATAGGTGCATATTGACGAACAATGTTGCCATTAACCGGAATGATAAAATCATTGCCGAACAAACTTGCAGCACCACCAATAACACGTACTTGCGTGTTGGTGATATCTGCATAACCTGTACCTACGCCGAAAAGCGGAACAATGATATCGGCAGATGGGAAGCTAACCGATGCGATAGGATCACCAGCAGCCGTTAAAATAGAGTCTTCGTTGATGCCATCGTCGGTCAATGCCGTAAAGTCCCAAGTTTGTGCTGTACCAGCACCCGGGGTAATATTCACGATAGATGGATCGGCCGCCACGAAGGTTTTTAGGTTATCGCCAGCTTGCACAAAAGTGCTGTTGGTCACGGTGATTTGAGCGTTTGCATGGCTAGCCATAGCAGCAAAAGCTACGAAAAGTGTAGAGATTTTACGCATTTGCATAGAGTGTTTGAGAAAAAAAAGAACTGGTTACTGAATTATAATTCGTTGTCGTTGAACGCCTTTGGTGGTTTTAACCTCTACGATACGTACGCCTTGGCCAGTTGTGGCCGTGTACGCTTGACGGCGTGTGCGGTTACCCGCTTTCGATTCGAGCAAGCGGCCTTGCATGTCGTAAATGTTAATCGCCACGATGTCGTCGATGGTTTGAACGACAAAAGTATGGTCGAGCGTTGGGTTCGGGAAAATGTTGAGCGTACCCATGCTAGCCTGTTGGGTGGCTACCACCAAGTTATTGATTTGGGCAGAAGCCACCAACACGGGGCTCTTATCGGCTGCATTGAACATCATCTCGAACAAGTCGATTTCAGGGGTCGACAAGGCGAACATTTCATCCAACCACTTGGGCGGAATACTCTGATACCAAACTTTAGCCCTTACACTGATGGTGCCATTGTAGCCGTTCAAGGGTACATGGTAATGTACAATATCTGCTCCGGTACCTTGGTTGCCGTTGATGTCGAGGTTAAAGTTAGGGTCGGTCAAGGCCGAACCATAAATTTTGGTGGTATCGTAAACGCCATGCGTAGTGGTAAAGCCTGCGGGAGCCAAGCGGTTATCTTTCAAGGTTGAGGCCGCGCGTTCCAACACGGTGGTAAAGTTACCGTTTACATCGCCTGAAACCAATTCGTAAATCTGGGCTTGCAAACTGCTGGTAATCACGTTGTAGTGCGGTTCTACCTGGGCATCCTCGTTAATGGTGCGGTAGTTTGCGTCAAATTTACCCGATTCAAAAATGATGTTGCCGTTTTGGTCAGTCACTTCAAACTCTACAATCGCCCGGCGCGATGGATAACCCGACGGGAACTTATGCCCAGCTTTGTTGATGAGTTTCACATCAAATTTAGCGGTATCGTTGCCTATGGAGCTGTTAGTCAGTTCCAAGTCTAAGGTTTGCGATTGCAACAAATCAATGGTTTTACCAATGGTTTCATCGTAATTGGCCACGCTTGCATTGATATCTAGAGCCTGGCGATTATCGCGCATTAGCCTGAGCATAAAGGCATTGCCACCAACCAAATCATGTAATGCAAATGGTGTCCGAGGATTTAAGAACAAGTAATTGGCCGAGATAACCACATCATCTTCCAACCGTGGCATATGGCAACCTTGGCAACTTACATCGTCAACAGCATAGCTTGAGTTTAACCACTCGTGGTAAGTGGCTTGTTCAATGTAGGTATCGCCGGTTGCAACGCCGTTGAGGTCAAAGGTATTGGTAACCAAGGTATGGCATGATGCACAAACACCCGCATCGTTAATGTGCTCGCTATACACGGGTTCAAAACCAACGTACAAGTTCATCGGTGCAACGAAGGGATTGGTGTAGGGACCGTAAAGTGCCCTGTTGGTGGTATCAAAGCTCAATAAACCAGAGTGTTGGTTGCCCAAAAACTGGTCGTCGGCTTGCTGGTGACAGGCCGCACATGATACGCCATCTAAGCCAAAACTATCCAACAACATATCGTGGATGGTATAATATTGTTGCCCGCGATACATGGCATTGTAGTGCCCAAGCGGCGCGTGGCACGAGGTACATTTGGTTTGTATTTCATCGCCATGCCCAGGTATCATGAGCAACTCATGGCTCACTTTAGCCCGCCAGAAAGGGTCTTTAGCCGATTGTGCCATCATGCTCGAGCTCCAATCGTCGTACACGTTGATATCGTTACCTGCACCATCCACGCTGGCCCTACCCGTACTATCGTAGCCGTGGCAACCCGCGCAGGTATGCGACAAGGCAAAGTAAGCATTGGTATCCAAAGCCCACTGGTTGTGTTGTTTCCAAAACTTAGCCGCAGCGGCATAAGGATCTTCATCGTACTTGGGCTTAATATCCCATACAAAAGCGGCTCCAACAACAAGCAAAGCCAAACTCGCGAGCACCAATAATTTTCTCAACATGGCAAACGATTGATTTAAAGCGTAAATATATGAAAAGTTATGAGTTATGAGGGCAGAGAGCAGAGCAAGATTATGCTAAATTAAACAATCACGCTGCTCTCTTCACTCAGCTCTCTGCTCTCTGCTCTCTGCTCTCCTATCTCTTTTCGTATTTTGCATAGATGTCCTGAATAAGCACCGCAAGGCTGTGGTCTTTCTCGGTCACGATGTTCCCGGCGTCGTGCGTGGTTAACTTAATCAGCACCTTGTTGTACACGTTTTCCCAGTTGGGGTGGTGCCCATGTGCTTCGGCTTCAAAAGCCACCTCAGTCATAAAGGCAAAGGCTTGTTTAAAGTCCTTGAACATAAACTGTGCAATCAGGAAGTTGTCTATTTGCTGGAACATAATGATGTTGGGTGTAATTGTTTTAGTTATTTTTTTGGGGCACCTCGGCTCGGCCTTCGGCCTCGCCGCCGCTACGCTACACGGCTCGCTGTTCGCTCGGCCCTTCGCCCTACGGGCTCGGTCTGGCCCTGCGGGCCACCGTTTCGCATCGCTGGTGCGAATAGTGTCCTGGCTTGCCTAGAATAAACCTTCGATATTGCCGAAAGCGTCGATATCCATGTGCTCTGCTGCCGGAATGTTGGGCAAGCCAGGCATGCGCATCATATCGCCGGTAATAGGTACCACGAAACCTGCACCCACGGCAATTTCAATCTCCCGAACGGTTAAGGTAAAACCTTCCGGTCGACCAATTAAGTCAGGGTTATCCGACAGCGATTTCTGGGTTTTAGCCATGCAAACGGGTAAGCCTTCCAAGCCTAAATCCTTGATCCGCTTGAGGTCGGCCTTGGCTTGTCCTTGGAATTCTACCTCTGCCGCGCCGTAAATCTTGGTCGCGATGGTATTGATTTTAGCCTCAATGCTATCACTCCATTGATACAAAGGCGTAAAAGGCGTTTGTTGTGCATCGGCCAAACGGGTAACGGCCTCGGCTAAATCGGTGGCCCCTGCACCACCCTTTGCCCAAACATCTGAAGGGATAGCTTCAACGCCCATGCTTTTGCAATAAGCCTGTACTGCAGCTATTTCGGCCTCGCTGTCGGTGGTAAACCGGTTGATGGCTACCACTACGGGCAGGTTGTATAATCTGCTGTTTTCAAGGTGTTTACCCAAGTTGACCAAGCCTTTTTCCAGACTGGCCACATCGGGCTCGGTTAAGGTTTTAAGGTCTTTGCCACCGTGGTATTTCAAGGCACGGATAGTGGCTACCAACACGATAGCACTTGGGCTTAAACCTGCGCTCTGGCACTTGATGTTGAGGAATTTCTCGGCGCCAAGGTCAAAGCCAAAGCCAGCTTCGGTTACCACATAATCCGATAATGACATGCCCATCTTGGTAGCGATAACCGAATTGGTACCTTGGGCAATATTGGCAAAAGGCCCGCCATGCAAAATGGCTGGGTTGCCTTCAATGGTTTGAACTAAATTTGGCTTAATGGCATCTTTCATCAATACCGCCATGGCGCCGTTGGCTTTCAAATCGCGGGCATAAACTGGCTTTTTATCATAGGTATAACCCACGAAGATATTACCCATGCGCTCCTTGAGGTCGTTCAAGTCTTTCGACAAGCACAAGATGGCCATAATTTCAGAAGCGGCTGTAATATCGAAACCAGTCTCGCGGGGTACGCCCATGGTTGTACCACCCAGGCCTACGATGACCTGGCGTAAAGCCCGGTCGTTCATGTCCATCACGCGTTTCCAGGCGATGGTCCTTGGGTCGATATTCAGGCTGTACTTCTTATTTTGAATGTTGTTGTCGATTAAAGCCGCCAACAAGTTGTGTGCTTTTTCAATGGCCGAGAAATCGCCAGTAAAATGCAGATTGATATCTTCCATGGGCAGCACTTGGCTCCAACCACCACCAGCAGCACCACCTTTTATGCCGAAAACGGGTCCTAGCGAAGGTTCACGTAGTACCGCCGTGGCTTTTTTGCCAATACGGTTCATGCCTTGTACCAGACCAATCGACATGGTGGTTTTCCCTTCACCCGCCGGGGTTGGCGAAATAGCCGAAACCAAGATAAGCTTCGAGCGCTTCACCTTTTCCTCATCAATGAGATCCAAGGGTAGCTTGGCTTTGTACTTGCCGTACAGCTCTAGTTGCTCCGGGTCGAGGTTTAGTTTAGCTGCAATGTGGTTAATGTGCTGCAAGCTAACGCTGCGTGCAATTTGAAGATCGTTCATGATTTATTTCAAGCTGATTTCTAGGTTTTTACCAAAGCCTCGTTTAAAAATGTCTCTAATCATCAGTAATTCAATGACAGACTTTTCGTTTTCTAGTTGTTCGATGTAAGATGCTGGCATACCCGTTTTCTTGGCAAGCTGCTTAATCGTTAAGCCTGATTTGATGCGTTCGCCTTTAATGACTGAGCCAACATCATCCCACAAACGATCAACATCTATGATGCTGTTTTCGTATAAAACAATGGGGTCAATCTCATAAGGAACTTCCATTATATTATCCGCCGACAATTCAATCTCCATAGTAATATTAGGCCAGGAAAGGGTGCCATCTACTAGCTCAACCTGCTGAAATTCTGCTGGTTTTGTGAGTTTGTATTCAACACTAGATTCTTGCACTTGCCATGTTTCTAAAAGCGGCTCAAAATCCACAACCCTGTATTCGTCATTGGTAAATGACAGATACAACTTGAAATTATCCTTTCGGTAGATTTCTTTGATGCGAACTGGTTCGGTTTTCTTACTCATAGATTAGGCACTCAAATCAAGATCTTACTCAACAATTAATTTTTGGGCAGCCACCAGCTGACCATTTACCACCAAGCTACAAACATAGCTTCCAGCAGGAAGGTTCAAGCCTTGCAACTGTACCAACTGCTCGCCGGCCATGAGGGTAGTATTCAAAATTTCAAAACTTTGTTTTCCAGTCATATCGCTGCATACAATTTGTACTTGCGCATCTTCAGTCAGGTTGAAACGCAATTGCGATGCAGCTGAAACAGGGTTGGGGTAAGCCTCCAACGAAATAGCATTGGCCAGCTCTACGGTACCCACTGTCGATTGAAAACCAATAAATACCACGGTATTGTTGCCCGAGTTGGCAATGGCCAAGGTATCTGTCTGGCGGGCATATGAAATATCCGCAGGCGAACTCAATGCAGGACTTGTAACGGTTACAGGAGCGCTACTAAAGTTGTTGTCGAACTTTGAGATGCGGGCTGGCGACCATGAAGCCACATAAAAGTTACCTTGACCGTCGTTATCAATACCGTCGATATTGGACAAGGTGGTGGTGTACAAATCGGTTTGGGCAGCCGTAGTGATATTCACGCCTTTTACCTTGGCGCTTGAGCCCCAGGTAACATACACCAAACGGTCATTCAACTCCTCGTAAGTGATACCGTTAGGCGTTTGTACGGTATTGTTCACGAAGGTGGTGATAACTGGTGCTGTGAAGTTGCTATAATCAATCTTGATGATTTTCTTGGTCGAGAAATCAGTTACATAAACGTGATTACGGGCCGTGTCGATAGCCATGCCGTTCAAAAATCCAGCGCCGGGGACTGTGGCAGTCATAACTAGAGCGGCCGTGTTGAGGTCGTACGCACGCACCGCTGAACCTTTGATGGCAAACAAATGGCCATCGCCTACTTCCATGCCGTAGGCCGCTTGGGCACTGCCAAAAAAGCTAAGCGTGCCATCGCTAGCCCGAGCAATGATGGAGGTATTGTTCGAGACAAAATACCGGTTTTGGGTGTAATCGTATTCAACAGCCTCGATATCGGTGTAGGTTTGGGCTTGCAACAAGGCATTCGTCAATAAACTGACAGCAACTAGAAGTAGAATTCTTTTCATGAGTTGGTTTTGAAGGTTATGGCTTTGAGGCTGTAAAGATGACAAAAAATTATGTAAATACTAAGTGGATGTTGGGAATTTAGCCAAGGCGACAGCGCTGTCCTGCTGCGGTAGCGATGTGGAGCGGTGGCGCAACGCGCCAGACCAAGCCGCCTGTAGAGACGTTCCGTGGAACGTCTTCTTATAAAAAAGGCGGCGAAGGGCCGAGCGAGTAGCGAGCCGCGTAACGTAGCGACCCGAGGCTGAAAGCCAAGGGAACCGCCCAAAACAATCGTCTAATCATAGGCTAACTTGCAACCAAAAGGCCATTTTAACGTACCTTTGTAACATGAAACAGTTGTTGATTGTCATCGTGTTGCTATTGGCAAATTCCGCTTGGGCCCAAAAGGCCAAGATTGCCGCAAATTATGTAAAAAACGCTGAATTACTGATCAATAACGGTAATTATGCAGCGGCCGTGGGCGAGCTTCAAGCCGCCATAGCCACCAAGGATGATTACTCGACGGCTTACAAATTGTTGGGCTTGGTGCAGTTGCGCCAGAACAATTTTGACAAAGCCATAGAGGCTTACCAAAAAAGCTTTGAACTTAATCCCAAACTGTCGCTCTGCTCGTATTTTGAATGTGCCGAAGCCTACCACAAAGGCGGCAAACACCTGGAAGCGGTTGAGTATTACGAGCTTTTCAAGATGGGGAATGTGCAAGATTTTAGCTCCGACGACCCTAAATCGGTTGAAATTTACCGCAAGAGCGTGGATGCCTGCATCCGCAACAGCAAGTTTTGCATGACCCAAAACTTTGATGCCATGGTTGAAAAAGCAGTCAACCTTGGCCCCAACATCAACTCGCCTGCCGATGAATACATGCCCGGCCTAAGCTATGATGGCGAGCTGATGGTGTACACCAGCCGAAACCTAGATGAAAACCTGTTCATCAGCAAACGCAAAAACAATGGCAACTGGACCGCTGGTGAAGCCATGAAAGAAATCAACTCCGACGGGAACGAAGGTATGGGCCGACTGAGTCCTTGTGGCCGCACCCTGTACCTCACGCTCTGCAACCGCCCCGAAGGTAACGGCGGCTGCGATTTATACTCGATGGACCTCAACGGTATTGGCTTTGAAAACCTGCGCAACCTCAAAGGCAGCCTCAACGATAAAAGTTGGGACTCACAACCAGGCATTGATTGTAGCGGCTCCGTCATGTACTTTGCCTCTAACCGCCCCGGCGGTTTTGGCGGTACCGATATCTGGGTGTCGCGCAAGCAAGCCAACGGAAGCTGGAGCAACCCCGAAAACCTTGGCCCAACGATTAATACAGACCAAGACGAGGAGTCGCCCTTTATCGCGACCGATGGCGTAACCCTCTACTTTGCCTCTGCCGGTTTGCCAGGCTATGGCGATGCAGATATCTTCCGAACGGTACTGCGCGACGGTGCCTGGACAAAGCCAGAAAACATGGGTCGCTCTATCAATTCGCCTTGGCGCGAAGTTGGCTTTACCCTCAATCACGATGGATCGGAAGCGTTTTTTGCATCCTCTAAACCAAAGGATAATTACGGTGGACTAGACATTTACAAAGTAGGAATACCACTGCAAACCGCCCCAGCCAAGGCTATCGTACTGCTAAGCGGAACGGTTTACGGTGAGGACGGTCAAGCCCTAGCGGCCAAGATCAAAATCAATAAGTCGGGCCAAACCATTGCACAAGGCCAAGCCGATGCCAACGGTAAGTTTTTCTACTGCTTGCCCGACGACCAGCTATACTCCATGGTGATTGACCACAACGGTTACGAAACCTACGTTAACGCCGAGCGATTTAAATCGAGCCGCACGAAACCATCGGTTCATGTGGACGTGGTGCTGTACAAGAACTATATGTACGAGGAACTAAAAACCAAAACCGTGGCAGCAGGCACAACTACCGTGTATTTTGAATCTGGTAGCACGATACTTAAGGACGACCAAGTTAAACGCGTCAAAGCGCTTTTGGACCAATACCCCGACAAATCCCTGCTGAACGTAAAACTAGTAGGCTTTGCCGACGAGAAAGGCAACCAGGAAATGAACCAAAAACTGAGCAAAGAACGGGCAGATAAACTGGCCACTATCTTTATTGCTGCAGGTGTTCCGCAAAGCCAAATATTTGCCATTGGCAAAGGCATTGCGCAAGATGAAGCCGTCAGCCTGGACCAACAGCGCCGCGTGGAGATATACATAGAATAAAATAGGGTAAAAGACCTAGTTTGGCATATTGCAAAATTTATCTATCTTTCCGCTCGTTTAGTTTTTAGACCTATTCATACCCCGACAAAAAACATGATTTACCGTATCATTTTATCGGCCTTTGTTGTTTCTGTCGCTTGGTGGGGCGGTTCAAGCAGTGGTTTGTTCAACAATAAACCAGAACCCGTGCTGCTGCCATTCGACTCGCTGAGCCCGGCCATGCAGCGTTTTATACTCGCTTATCCTGATCATTTCAGGGGTGGTAACGATAGCTGCCTCGTGTGGAACGATGGCACCGAGATGCGCTTTGACGACGGAGATTCAACCAAGGATTACTACGGTTGGATGAAAAATGCCGACCTCGAGGATCATTTTAAAATCCCCTACCCTGTCGATAAACCTTTGTACAAACCCAAGAAAAACGAGGACCCGGGCATTATCCGCTACGAGCCGTTTTTCCGCAAAATGTACGGTAATACCAAAGAGGAAGTAGTGGAACGCTTGGTTCAAATCGACTTTTTACCAGAGGTACAGGAAGTTAGGTTCAAGGTGACCACCGTGAACGAGGTGGACAAAAAACTAATGGCTGTAGCCAAAGAACTGGAGTCTATGCCAGAGGTGCACAAGTACCTCGAGAACATGGGCGGCACCTTTAACTGGCGCCAAATTGCGGGCACCAACAACGTGAGCATGCACAGTTTCGGCATCGCGATCGACATCAACGTGAAGGAATCGCATTATTGGCGCTGGAAACACAAAAACGTAGATATAACCGCTGGTACAGACGTGCCGTACATGAACAATATCCCTGAAAAAATCGTGAAGGTTTTTGAAAAACACGGTTTCATCTGGGGTGGCCGCTGGTACCACTACGACACCATGCATTTTGAATACCGCCCCGAGCTGATGCTCACAGATTCTATGCTGCTGGCTCGTTTGGCAGCGGGAGATAAGTAATTTTTTTTGGGCGTTGCGCCGCTTGCGCGTCGCCGGCGTGCTCCGGGCTCGCTGTTCGCTCGGTGCTGCGCACCAGCCGCCTATGGCGGCTGCCCTACGCATGCCTAACGCACCAAGGCCGCAAAGCTGCCTTGGGAAAACGATGAAAGATTAAATCGTTTTTATTTACAGGGCTTTTTGTAGTTTTGCGCAACGAAGGGGCGGGATTCAGGCCCCGACAGCACGCAACAAACACCCACCTTAACCAATATCAACATGAACAAAGTTTATCAAAACGCCGAATCTGCTATTTTTGATATCCAAGACAATATGACCCTCATGCTGGGCGGCTTTGGCCTCTGCGGCATCCCTGAAAATTGTATTACCGCGCTGATTGCCAAGGGTGTAAAAGGATTGACCTGTATATCCAACAATGCCGGTGTTGATGATTTTGGTATCGGCCTGATGCTCAAAACCCGCCAGGTGAAAAAGATGATCTCGTCGTACGTGGGTGAAAATGCCGAGTTTGAACGCCAACTCCTCAGTGGCGAGCTAGAAGTTGACCTCGTGCCACAAGGTACGCTTGCCGAGCGTATCCGTGCCGGTGGCGCTGGGATTCCCGCGTTTTTTACCCCAACCGGCTACGGCACCGAGATTGCCAACGGCAAGGAAGTACGGGATTTTGGCGGTCGGATGTACGTGATGGAAACAGCCCTGCATGCCGATTTTGCCCTGGTAAAAGCTTGGAAAGGCGATACCCAGGGTAACCTCATCTTCAAAGGTACCGCGCGCAATTTTAACCCCATGATGGCCATGGCCGGTAAAATAACCATCGTTGAAGTAGAAGAATTGGTTGAACCCGGCGCTTTGGATCCAAACTATATCCACACGCCAGGTGTTTACGTACAAAGGATTTTCCAAGGCAGCAACTACGAGAAGCGCATTGAACAACGCACCGTAAGCAAATAATACAACATGAACCAACTAGAGCTTAAGCTCCAAGAGCTTAAAGACCAAACCATAGACACCATGCACTTGGTGCGCAGCCAATTGGCCCGAGCCAAAGACTGCTACATCAACCTCGACCGCTCGCTGGCACGCGAAATCATACACTATGAAAACCGTGTAAACGCTACCGAGCTAAGCATTGACCGCGATTGCGAGAAACTATTGGCGCTGTATCGCCCTGTAGCCATCGACCTGCGTTTCGTGCTGGCCACCATCCGCATCAACGGGCACTTGGAACGCATTGGCGACCATGCTTACGGCGTAGCCAAGTACGTTTTGTACCTAGAACACCCCTTTGAAGAAGAACTACTCCAAAAAATCAGGTTCCGCGAGATGTTCGACACCGCCATCTCGATGATTGACGATGCCATACACTCTTTCAACTTCGAGGACACGAACTTGGCCCGCTGGGTATTTGGCAAAGATGCGACCTTGAACAAAATCAACAACGACGTGGGTCCAGTCATCGTAGAATACTGTAAAGCAAACCCTGACCGCATTGAAGACTACCTGTACCTCTTCTCTATCATGCGTAAAATTGAACGTATTGGTGATTTGGCCAAAAACGTAGCCGAAGAGACCATTTTCTACTTGGAAGCCAAGGTTTTACGCCATGCCGACAAGAAAATCATCGAGGACAAACACTAATCCCCGCCTGTCTTTTTCAGCCCAAAAAAGGCAGTTTTACCAAATTATATGTAAATTTGCCCAGCATTTACAGACTCATCCCAAATTATAATTTGAATGTCAGCCACAAACATGACCGAGCAAACGCAAGATACTTATATTCAAGAAATTATTGAAGACTACCGCATTTGTTGCATCAGCCGGGAATGTAGCCTCCTTGGCCGTAAAGAAGTGCTGACGGGTAAAGCCAAGTTTGGTATCTTCGGCGATGGTAAGGAAGTTCCGCAGGTAGCCATGGCCAAAGCTTTCAAGAAAGGCGACTTCCGCTCGGGATATTACCGCGACCAAACTTTCATGTTCGCGATGGGCCTACAAACAATTGAGGACTTCTTCGCACAACTATATGCTGACCCCGAGAATGACCCATTCTCCGGTGGTCGCCAAATGAACTCACACTACGCTACGCCTTTCATAGACAGCCAGGGTAACTGGTTGCCGCTCAAGGAGATGCACAACGTTTCGTCCGATATTTCGCCTACTGCAGGCCAAATGGCCCGTGGCCTTGGTTTGGCTTGTGCCTCTTCATTCTACCGCAAGCACGAAGCCTTGCAAAATACCCCATTTTCAGATGCCGGCAACGAGGTGAGCTTCGTCACTATCGGTGATGCCAGTACCTCAGAAGGCGTGTTTTGGGAAACCTTGAACGCTGCTGCCGTAATGCAAGTGCCCTTAGCGGTATGCGTTTGGGATGATGGTTACGGCATCTCGGTACCTCAAAAATACCAAACAACCAAAGAGAGCATCTCAGAGGCATTGGCTGGCTTCCAATCGAGCGATGCAGGTGCAGGCATGGAAATTTACCTATCTCGTGCTTGGGACTACCCTAGCCTTTGCCAGATGTTTGAAGAAGGTGTGGCTAAAATACGTGAAACCCACCAACCAGCCTTATTTCACGTACGTGAAGTAACCCAGCCGCAAGGACACTCAACCTCTGGTTCACACGAGCGCTACAAAACACCAGAGCGCTTGGAGTGGGAGAAAAGCCATGACTGTATCAAGGTGATGGGCGACTGGATGATGCAAAACGGCATCGCCACCCGCGAAGACCTAGACAAAATACAAGAAGAAGCACGCCAACAAGTAAAAGATGGTGCTAAACGTGCCTTGGCTACCTTCTTTGCCCCGATTAACGCCGAGAAAGCCCAACTGTTTGAACTATTGGATCAACTGGCCCAGGTAAGCCCTAACGCTGAGTTCGTTCAAGCTGAACGCAACAAACTGGCCAATGCCATTGAACCGATGCGTCGCGAGAGTATTCGTGCTGCAAGGTTGGTGCTCCAAGCTTGTCGTTTTGAACAGAGCACCGAGAAAACTGCCCTTGAAAACTGGTTGAGCCAAGCCATTCAAAAAGGTCAAGAAACCTATCATAAGCACTTGTACAGCGAGACGGCAGGTTCTGCCCTCAAAGTACCGGAAGTTAAGCCCGTGATCACGCCAGAGTCGAAACAGATGAACGGCTATCAGATATTGAACACTTTCTTCGACAATGCTTTAGCCACTAACCCTGCCCTTTTGGCTTTTGGGGAGGACGTTGGTCATATCGGCGACGTGAACCAAGGCTTTGCGGGTTTACAGGAAAAACACGGCAGGTTGAGGGTTTCCGACACGGGCATCCGTGAATGGACTATCCTGGGCCAAGGTATTGGCATGGCCATGCGCGGCTTGCGCCCCATTGCCGAGATACAATACCTCGACTACCTGCTGTATGCCTTGACACCCATGAGCGATGATTTGGCGACCCTGCGCTACCGCAGCAACGGCATCCAGAAAGCGCCCTTGATTATCCGTACAAGGGGCCACCGCCTTGAGGGCATTTGGCACACAGGTTCACCTATGGGCATGATTATCAACTCGATACGCGGTGTACACGTATTGGTACCACGTAATATGACGCAAGCAGCAGGCTTCTATAATACCCTCTTGCAATCAGACGACCCGGCTTTGGTTATCGAGTGCTTGAACGGTTACAGACTCAAAGAAACCTTGCCTGACAACTTTGATACCTTCACCGTGCCACTGGGCGTTCCTGAGGTATTGCAAAGCGGTAGCGACGTAACCTTGCTGACGTACGGCTCTTGCGTACGCGTGGCAGAGGAGGCAATCGAGCAATTAAACGCTGCGGGTATTTCCGTTGAACTCATTGATATTCAATCACTTTTACCATTTGACCGATTTGAATTAATCCGCCAGTCCTTAGAGAAAACCAACCGCTTGGTGGTTTTGGATGAGGATGTACCGGGTGGTGCAAGTGCATACATTTTACAGCAGGTACTGGAAAAACAAAAAGGCTATCAACTCCTTGACGCTGAACCAGTTACCATCACTGCTGCTGAGCACCGCAGCCCATACGGCTCTGAGGGTGATTACTTTGCCAAGCCAAGTGCCGAAGATGTATTTGAGCGTGTATATGCGCTGATGCATGAAGCCAAGCCGCAGGATTTCCCGAGGATGTATTTTATGTAGTTACCGTAACTCGTTGATTTTTTTGATTTGGGCGCCCCGCCGCGATGCGTCGGCGGTCCCCTCTGGGCTCCCTAGACGGTCGGTGCTACGCACCTGCGCCTACAGCGCAGCCCGCCGGGCACCTGGCGCAAGCCCGGCCCCGTAATTACGGCCTTTACAGCACAAAAAAAGCTCCCCACGCAAGCGTACACGAGCTATGATTAAGACACATCTTTTGCACAGCATTGCCTGACCCCAGAGGGGTCTAATGTTAATAGCCCCGGGTAAGCGCAGCGCAACCCGGGGTTCAGGGCGACAACAGAAAACCCGTGGCGG
>CAZDVQ010000054.1:0-30921 GCA_964508975.1 uncultured Saprospiraceae bacterium | reverse complement strand
ATTATGATTATTTTTTATAAAAAAATAATCGTGTAAAGCTAAAGGCGAGGGATGGAAGCGGGCGGCGAAGCCGCTCCCGAACCACGAAGTGCTCCGCAAAGGAGCATAGCGACTGCGCGAACAAGGGACAAGCAACGCGCAGCCGCGCACAGCCCGACGGCCGTAGGCCGACGCGCCCCAAAAATCCACAAAAACAACACGCTAGTGCTGCACCACAAAGGTTTTGCTCAACACGTTTGAACCAAGCTGGAATTGCAAAATGTATAAACCATCGGGGAAGTTGCGTACATCAATACTGGTTTGTTGCGCATCTACCGTTTGGCGAGCCAGTAAAGCACCCGTTGCATTGTATACATACACAAACATATCATCTTGAATATCAATGCTTTCGCTTAACTTGACATTCAAAACGCCATCGCTAGGGTTAGGGAACAGGGTTATATCTTCCAGGGTGGTGTTGGTCACTTCTTCGTTAGCCAGCAGGGTTAAGTCGATAAGGCTGAAGTCGTCGATGTGCAACATGTATTTATCAGCATCTGAATAGCAGTGAAAACCAATGTGCAGCTCGCCGTTGCCGGAAATGACAAAGTCGCCCGAATAATCCAAATAGCTTGGGTAAGCATTGTTGATAGCCCCAAAGTCGTTTATAGTATAGATACTTGAAGCCGCTGTTTGGTCGGTATTCAGGGTAACTTTGAATTTTTCGGGGTAAACCGTGCCATTGCTGGATGCACAAGCATAAGAGAAACGCACACGGTAGGTGTGGCCATTCACCACATCGAAACAAGGGGTAAAGAGCCAGTCGTTGGCAGCGGTTGTACCATTGGTGTTCCAGAGATAACCAGCGAATCTTGCGCCTGTTTTTGGGCCGTACAAGTTGCCGCTATGTACAGCATGGGTTCGCCAGGTTACGGCAGTTGTACCGTTTACATCATTGTTGACGTTCTCTGTGCCCCAATCCGACAAGTCCTCGCCTTGCTCAAAACCCATGGTGTATTGTTGTGTACCCACGTTGAGACACCCACCGGGCGCCACTGTATTACAAGCAATGGCTGCATGGCTGATTAAACCAGCTCTACTGCGGAAAGATACGCCGTTGTGGGTAGAGTTACCCGACAATACCGCACGCATCACGTTGGCTTGGCCTTGGGTAAACACGTTCATGCAGTCGTCATCCACATAGTCCATGTAGTTCATGAACATGCTGGTCACGCTACACTGCGTTTGCGGGTGGTTTGGGCAACCGTAATAGGGCGCTGATGAAAGCGGCGTATCTGAAATACCATCGTCGTTGTTACAGCCACCATTATCATTGGCATTGGCCCAAATGTGTGATAGGCCGAGGTAGTGGCCAATCTCGTGCGTAGCCGTGCGGCCAAGCGAGGCAGGGAAAGCACTAGAATTGTTGCCCACATGCGGGTAATCAACCACCAAGCCATCCCTGCTGGTACCCACAATAGAGGCATAAGGCAAGTAGGCATAGCCCAACACACCGTTGGTAGGCATGTCTACCGACCAGATGTTGAGGTATTTATTAGAGTCCCAATAGGTTTGTGGTTTAATGGTATTCTCGATGTAGGTCTGATCGGGAATATTATTGTACTGGTGCCTTAATATCCCCGTGGTTGCGTTGCCGTTAGGGTCAACAGTAGCCAAGCAGAACTCAATCTCCGTATCAGCGGCCACACCCTGGAACATACTGGGTGTTTGGTTCGCATCGCTGTTGGTGCGGCGGAAGTCATTGTTCAAGGTTTGTATTTGTTGCAAAATCCGGGCATCAGAGATATTAGCAGCGTTACCGATACTCGTTCCGCTGTGGATCACGTGAAAAACCACCGGGATACGCAAGACAGCACCTGAACGGGCGAGTTGCGCACCTTCACGCTCTAGGTCGGGCACTATCCGGTCGTAAGCCTCAATTTCTTCTACAAAACGAGGATTCTCATTGATTATCAATTGAATAGCATCACTGTAACCACATTTGTGCGGGTGTTCGTGATCGTGTTGAGCGACTAGGCCCAAGGCCATGAAAGTCAAAAAACTGGCAAGTATAAGTTTGTGCATATGCTAAATTTGTGGCAATTTTACCTATCAATAATTCTACCTGAGTATTTAGATGTTAAACGATTCTACGCCTGCTTTAGTTTGCAGTTGCAGAATGCTGATACAATATTAGACAATATTTATATCTTTACAAGCGGAAAATCAATTGCATGAACAAGCTTCTACTCTCTTTACTGTTCGGATGTCTCGGTTTGGGGCTATCGGCACAAGCGCCCATGTGGAGTAACGCCGGTGGTCTCGTGTCCATCAAGGATGAAGCCATGCTATCGGTACATGGCAATGTGCTCAACCAAGCTAACGGCAGGTTTCACAATAGTGATACCATATATATTACAGGCAACTGGACCAACGACGGTGGCAATGAAGCCTTTATCAGCCTCGGCGAAGGGCTCGTTATCATGCATGGCGATACCCAACGCATCAATGGCCAAGACATTACCCGTTTTTATGAACTCCGCACCCGTGGCACCGGTGTAAAATACGGCGACCTCGATGTATACGTGGATGGTTACCTCCGTTTGTTCGACCGCGAATTTAACCTCGATACCAATGTGGTGTACGTGTTTAATACCGACACCAGCTCCGTTACCACTGGCTTCAACAATACTTTTGGTTTTGTAAGCGCCCTCGAAGATGGTGGCCTGCAACGCTACATGGCCAGTGCCCTAGATTATCGTTTCCCAGTCGGTTCTTCGCAAGGCACGCCTAGGTTCCGCCCGCTAGATATCCAACCAGAAAGTAGTGCAATCAATGCCTTTCGCGTGCGCATGGCCAACGTGGATGCCACAACGGAGTCCTTTAACCGTGGCTCTAGGCAAATACTACTCTGCGAGGTAAACCCCGAGTATTACCACCGTATTTACCACCGCCAAGGTAACGATAGTATCAATATACGTTATTATTTTGACCAAGCCAACGAGCAGAGTTTCGACGAGATTGCACATTATGTCAATAGCTTCCGCTGGGAACGCATCGTGTTGTCGAGCCTCGGTTTCAGCAACTTGTACAACTTAGATTATCGCCAGACCAACCAAGTGGTCGGCGGTTTTACCACACCTGCCTTCGCGCTGGCCACCATCTCTGATTCGCTGACCATCACGCCCGACCATAACCCTATCTGCGCCGGTGATTCGGTGATATTCAGCCTACCAAGCGGTTATACACTTTACGATTATTTCTGGAACGGCACCATGGTACAAAGTGGTCCTGATAGTATCATGACTTTCTACGGCATTCAAGATGGCGATACCATCACCGCCCGGGCGCTCAATGCCGATTGTATCGCGTACGCTATCCCGCTAATCATCGAGTATTTTGAACACCCCGTGGTACTCACGGCCAATGATACCACTATTTGTAGCTATGAATCCGTACTATTTACGGCTAGCCCAGGCTTTATCAATTACGAGTTTTTCGTGAATGGACAAAGTGTTCAAAACGGCCCAGCAGCTGCTTACACAGCTTCAAACCTACTCAATGGCACAGCGGTTTGGGTCATGGCCACCGATACCAATTGTACCTTCCAGTCCAACACGGTCAACATATTCGTTTACAGTAACCCAATCAGCCTGACCACGACTGACACCAGCCTTTGCCCAGGTCAAGTGGCTACCTTCGTGGCCAACACAGGTTACTTGAATTATACCTTCCAAGTGAACGGAATCACCGTGTACAACGGCCCTAACCGCATTTGGTCCAGCAGCGATTTTGACAATGGCGACATCGTGACCGTTATCGGGCAGGATAGTTTCTGCAATTATACCAGCAACGCCATCAACCTCTTTGTGTTTGAGCGGCCTTTAAACCTACAAGCCACACCGCAACCGGCTTGTGCAGGCGCGCCCATTACCTTCAACGCTACGGGTGGATTTTTCAACTACAATTTCTACGTCAACGGCCAGTCGGTGCAAAGCAGCTTTGATAGCATTTTTGTAAGTTCCAGCTTGGCGCAGGGCGACCAGGTGACGGTCATCGGTACTGATGCCTGGTGTAATTACAACGGCGATACGCTGACGGTACAACTCTTCCAGAATAACCTGGCCTTGAGCGCCAACCAAAGCATCGCTTGCCCCGGTGCGCCTGTTACCTTTACGGCCAGCAACGGTTACAATAATTACGCGTTTTACCAGAACGGTCAATTGGTGCAAAACGGCAGCAACAATACTTGGACCGGGCAGTTTTACAACGCCAACGACAGCGTGGTGGTGTTGGCTACCGATGCCAATTGCACCTATGCATCTAACGCTATCTTGATGCCGGTGTACAGCAATTTTGTAAATCTAAGTAGCACACCTTCAAGCAGTTGTGCTGCCGATACCATTACGTTTAGCGCAAGTGCGGGCTACAACAACTACGATTTTTACCTCAACGGCAGCTTGGTCCAATCGGGCTTAGCCGATACTTGGCAGACCAACACGGCACAGCATGGCGACCTTGTCTGGGTGGCCGCTACCGATGCCAACTGTACCTATTACGATACCCTAAGCGTACAAATTTACAGCAATAGCCTGGTGTTGGAAAGTAATGGGACATCCTTCTGTACCGGCGAATTACTGAGTTTATTGGCCAATCCTGGCTTTGCGAACTACACTTTCAACGTGAATGGTGTGGCCGTGCAAGATGGCAGTAACAATGCATTTTCGAGCAATACTTTTAACGCTAATACTTACAATATCTGGGTAGAAGCATTTGACGGATTCTGCGATTATGTATCTGATACACTGAACATTACGGTGTATGCTAGTCCAAATCTGGTAGCCTATGGCGACACTGTTTTGGTGGCTGGCCAGCAGCATACCATTGGTGCCACGGGTGCTGATTTTTACAGTTGGACGCCTAGCACTGGCCTGGCTTGCAGCATTTGCCCAAGCACCACGCTAAGCGTCATGGACAACACCGTTTTTGTGGTAACTGGCGAGAGTGTCAATGGCTGTACCGCTACCGATAGCGTGTTCATCAGCATTGAAAAACAAGAAGGCGAACCACCGTTTTTAATCCCAACAGCCATCACGCCCAACGCCGATGGCCGCAACGATAATTGGATACTCGACGGTATACAAATATTTGAAAACCATGAAGTTATCGTAATCAACCGCTGGGGCGACGAGGTATTCCGCAGCAACGATTACAACAACCAATTCGACGGCTACTACAAAAACGGTCGCTTGCCCGCCGGCACCTATTATTACATCATCCGCCTCTCCTCCAGCCGGGTGTACAAGGGCCCAATCACCATTATTTGGGAGTAGATTTGGGGCCTCCCCTCGCTTAGGCTCGGGGCGAGCCATTTGCAGGAGCAAATGGTTCACTTGCTACAAGTGTACATTAAGTACATTTGTTTTTACTTCGTAAAACCGCTGCGTTCATGTTGCGGGTTCGCTATTCGCTCATACCTTGGGGCATACGCCCCTGCGGTACGGCCTTCGGCCGCCCTCCACATCGCTAGGCCAGATTTTAGTTATGAGAGCAAAGGGCTGAGAGCAGAGTATAGTTATGAGAGCTGAGAGCAGAGTGGTTTTGTAGAGACGCAATATCTTGCGTCTCCCAGATAAACAATTATTAATCAGACAATTATATGGACGCCATGCCTGGCGGCTATGTGGTAGTCTATCTGTGATTCGCTTCAGCCAATTGTACCGCATTTTTATGCTGCACTCTGCTCTTTGATATCTGCTCTAAACAAGCGGCTTTGCCGCCGTTCCCGCGCGAGGTGCCCAGAGGGCCACGCCACAGGCGTGGGTGCGCGTAGCGCACGGAGCGAATAGCGAACCCCGGCGGGGACCGACGGCGCGCAGCGCCGACGCGCCCAAAAAGAATAAATGATGAAATGAGTAAATGACGAATGGATGAAATGAGAGTTCCTCGTTCCTATCTCCTCGTTCCTATCTCTTTTATAAACTCTTATTACTAAAAAACGTTAAAAAAGGTATCTTCGCGATTCCTTAAAACCATCCCGACAATTCATGGGTACATTAATCATCGTTGCACAGTTTGTGCTAAGCTTGTCAATCTTAATCGTGTTGCACGAATTAGGGCACTTTTTGCCCGCCAAATGGTTTAAAACCCGCGTGGAAAAGTTTTACCTCTTCTTCGATCCTTGGTTTTCTTTGTTCAAGTATAAAAAAGGCGAAACCGAGTACGGTATTGGCTGGTTGCCCTTGGGTGGCTATGTGAAAATCTCCGGCATGGTGGATGAAAGCATGGACAAAGAGCAAATGAAACAAGAGCCCCAACCTTGGGAATTCCGCTCGAAGCCAGCTTGGCAACGCCTTATCATCATGTTGGGCGGTGTAACCGTGAACTTCTTGCTAGGCTTTTTCATCTTTGGCATGTTGTTGTTCGTGTATGGCCGCGATTATATCACGGCATCAAACCTTACCCACGGTATTGCCATCAACGATAGTATTTGCTACAAGATGGGCCTGCAAAACGGCGACAAGTTGATGCGCATCGGCGAGCACGAGTTTACCGAGTTTAACAGCGGCCAGGCGGTGCGCCAAATTATCCTGTTCAACGCCAACACCTTGACCGTTGAGCGCCAAGGTGAAACTAAAACCTTGAACTTACCCGCCAACATCACCGAACAGTTGACCAAAAGTAGGTCTAAAACGCCTTTGTTCGACCCTCGTATGCCATTTGTGGTAGCCCAAACGGTAAAGGGCAAACCAGCAGAGAAAGCGGGCTTCCTAGCCAACGACTCGCTGATTGCCGTGAACAACGATACCATGCAGTTTTTCGACCAGTTTGTATATGCCTTGAGCCAGCATAAAAACAAAACCGTGGCCATCACCGTGATGCGCAACGACTCGGCCAAGGTACTTAATGTAGCCGTTGACGAAAACGGTAAAATTGGTCTAGCGCCTTATGGCCCAATGCGTTATTTCAAAATAGATAACCAATCGTACAGTTTTTTCCCTGCCATGGTGGCTGGTGTAAAAAAAGGCTACGAGCGTATTACCGATCAGATTTCGGCCTTTGGACAAATGTTCAAGGGTAAAATCAAAGCGCAAGACTCGCTGGGCGGTTTCATGAGTATCGCCTCTTTGTACAAACCCGTTTGGGACTGGCAGGAATTCTGGTCGATGACCGCTTTCCTATCTATCATCCTCGGTTTTATGAACTTGTTGCCTATTCCTGCACTGGATGGTGGCCACGTGGTGTTCTTGCTAGGCGAGTTGATTACAGGCCGTAAACCAAGCGACAAACTGCTGGAATACGCCCAAATGGTCGGTATGGTGCTGTTGTTGAGCTTGTTGTTGTTTGCCAACGGACTTGATATTTACCGCTACTTCTTCCAGTAATCGCCATGATGCCCAATTATTTTGAGTTTTATGGCTTGAAGCCGCAGTTCTTGCTGGATGAAAGCGCACTGAAAAGCGCTTTCATGCGTAAGAGCCGTGCTTTTCACCCCGACTTCCACACGCAGGCCACGGCCGATGAGCAAGCGGAAGTGTTGAAGCAATCGACCTACAACACCCAGGCCTATGAAACACTCAAGGCATTTGAAAGTCGCTTGCGCTACATCTTGAGCTTACATGGCCTACTCGAAAACCCTGATGCCGAAAAGCTAGATCAAGACTTTTTGATGCAGATGATGGGTTTAAACGAGGCGGTAATGGAACTAGAGTTCGAGTTCGACAAAAATATTTTTGAAAATTTATGCAAAAATATTGAAGGTCAACTAGCACATTTAGACTTGACTATCAAGCCTTTAATGTTGGCATACGACCAAGAAGACCAGCATGCAGGCCTTGCCGAGATAAAATATTTTTACTTTAAACGCAAATACCTCTTGCGTATTCAAGAAAACCTTTCTAAATTTGCACCGCATTAGCGCAAAGGGCGTTAATGAACCACTTGCCGAAGTGGCGGAATTGGTAGACGCGCTGGATTCAAAATCCTGTTCAGGTGACTGAGTGTGGGTTCGATTCCCACCTTCGGTACTAAGCCCTCTGGAACATTGTTCTAGGGGGCTTTTTTATTTACCCAGTGCCAGCGAAGCTGGCACTGGGTAAATAAGTTATTAGTTAAAAGTTAATAGTTTAAAGCGCCTCACCCCGCCGCTGCGCAGGCCGCTCCGCGTCCGTTGGTAGCGGGGGTTGGGCGAGCGAAGCTCGCCGGGCTTATCGTTCATATCTCATCGTTCATCGTTAAATAGCGCCTCCCCCCGACGCTGCGCGTCGACCCCCTCCACTGCACAGGCCGTTCCGCGTCCGTTGGTAGCGGGGGTTGGGCGAGCGAGGCTCGCCGGGCTTATCGTTCATCGTTCCAATCCTAGCGCTGTACCGAGAACAACTTAACCACTTGTTCATTTTGCCCGAACTGAAGTTCTAGGCTATAAATACCCTGCGGCAAGGCGGCGATATTAATCCTTGCGCCTTGTTGTGTATCTATGGGTGACAAGGCTTGCTGCAACACCAACTGCCCCATTGAATTGCGAATGCGCAAAGTTCCATCCGCCTCAAGTGGCTGCGAGAGTTTAAGGTTGAGCCAATCGCTACTGGGGTTGGGGAACAGTTCCAGTGCAAGAGGAGTGGCTACACTGTTGGTAGCAGTAAAGAAACGGTTTAGGTTGCCGTGCACCTCGCCGCACTGGCGGTAAGCGATGAGGTTCCTAGAGCCGCCTTCTCCCCAGGGCGGGCAGCACATCGAATAATAATAAGTAACGCCTAAGCCCTGTTCTAGGCGTCCTTGATGATAGGTTTCGAAAATACCCGAAAAGCTACAATTAAAGCTATATACATTTCCTGCGTAAGATGCCGTAAGTATATGGTTTTCAACACGGGGCGTATCGGCTATGGGCATCAAGTTAAATGGCTGGACCGCTAGGTTCAAGCTGGTGTAGCCTTGATTATAGGAAAAATCTCCTCCATAAGGTCCCACATCGCTCCTAGGACCAAACGGGGACTCTATGATAGTGTAAATGTTTACGTCACGTTGTAATGCAAACATCTTGCTTGTATCAATACGTACTGTATCTCTCATGTTGGAGAAGTAATTATAGCCCCAAGGCGAGTATTGGCCTTGATAAACAGACCTTGTTGTTTGCTCCCGATTAAACACATAGCTAATCCCCCAGGAATTGTTTTGAACGGCCGTGATAGAGTCTTTAAACACACCGAAATAATTGGTACCACCTGATCTGCCGTCAAATTCGAAGAGGTAAACATCGCCAACACAAGGCCTGAAAGCATAATCCAACGCGCTCCCCACAAAACCGTATTGTTGCTGCCCACGCACATAACCCAGCTTTCGCCAGGTTTGGCCACTACTTTGCCCAACAATTTGAGACAGGGGTGTATATTCAACAAAACCGGCGTTTTTACTCAAACTAAAACGGAACTGTGCAATGCCCGAGGCTAATTGGTTGTTTTGCAAGAGCTCAACGGTATAAGTTTTCACGCTGTCAATAGCCCCGAGGTAAGTCATCGTATCAATCAGGCTACAAGTGATGCGGTACGCATCAAAATTGGTAAAGCCAGACACTGGCAAGCTGTACGACTGCCCCTGTAAAAGTTGTTGTTGGAAGAATAATTCCAATCCCGCATAAGACAAAGAAAATCCTCCCTGCTGAAATTGCAAGGTATCGTACACAGGCATGCTAGCGGTAGGATACCCTATACTATTGATATAAGCAACAACTGTATCGCCGCAGTAGCCTAGCTCTGCGGGGTCAAAGGCTCGGCCAATTAACCAGAGGGTATCTTGCTGGGCGTTAAGCTGGTAACTATCGGCGTGTAGCATCTTGTATAAATGAGGCGTATCTGCCACCCAGTAACCACGGTCTTGGTAAGGGAATGGATGCCAACTTTGTTGTGCTAAGCTAGCTTGAAGCACAAAAGCCAAGAAAAACCAGGTCAGGTAAATTTTTTTCATAATCCGTCTTTTTCAGTTCCAGAAAATAGTTGTTACATATGAAAGTGTACAACATGATTCTTTCGGTTGTATGACTTCTTGAAGTGCTTGGGGAATGTAGGTTATCCAATTTTGGCTTCGCCAGAGCAAGAAACGGCCTAGCGATGCGAAGGGCGGCCGCAGGCCGTACCGCAGGGGCGTATGCCCCAAGGTATGAGCGAATAGCGAACCCGTAGCGTAGCGCCGCCGCAAACGCGGCGGAGGCCCCAAAAAACTATCAACTACCAACTATCAACTTCGCCTAAACTCCAGCCCGCGCTCCTGCCCTAAACTGCCTTTTAATTGAAACCGTTGGTTGTCCCAGCTAAACAAGATTTCAAAGCGTTCATCGTTTAAAAAAGTGCAGGACTGTACCTTGGCATCGCGCAGCATATCTGCGCTGAGCTGGAAACGCTCCTGGGTTGAAGCATCATATTGATGTATAGCATCGCTGTTAAAGGCTATGCCGCCCAACAGGTTGTTCAACACGAACAGTAGGTCTTGTTCTATCGGTTTTAAAGCTTGCTTATCCCGGCGAAGGATAAACACGTCGGGGTCGTTCATGAAAGCGCGTTGGCGCAGCGGGTAACGGCCAAAAGTGTTCACCAGGCTGTTGTGCGTGCTGGGTCGCTCGGGTAAGTTGAGCCATTTAAGCCATTTATGCTCCCAACTGGTATGCACATCGGGACCAATCCGACAATAATCTACCTTGCCGAAAGCCGCACTCATGGGCACTCCACAAGCTAAAATGGGCCTATCGCCCAGGATTCGGCGGAGGAAGTCCATGGCCTCGTGCATCACCTGGCCCCGTGTTTTGCTGGCCGGTGGCTGAATAGCTGCCAGGTACAAGAAATCGAGCTTGAAAAACTGGAAACCCCATTTTTCGGACAGTAACAACAACATGTCGCGGATGTAATCCTGCGCTTTAGGATTATAAAAATCTAGGGCGTAAAACCAACCCCAGAAAGGGTTATAACCTGCTTTGAGGGGTTTGCCGCTTGGATCTTTCAGTAACCAGTCTTTATGGTCGCGAAATACCGCCGACTTGCCCGACACCGCGAAGGGTGCCATCCAAATACCCGGCACAAAACCAGCTTGCTTGATATTGCGGGCCAGTTGATCCATGCCGCTGGGGAATGCTGCCGAAGGCCGTAGCCAATCGCCAGTTTGGTGTTGCCAGCCATCATCAACTTGGAATACCTGGCTTAGCCCTTCCCTACCCTGCCAGCAACTTTGCATACCACGAAGGGTTTGTAATATCAAGGCCTCATCAATCTTGTTGAAATGCTGGTACCAAGAGGTATAGCCCCAGGCTGGCTGCGTGCCGAAGGGCTTGATTTCGGCCAACTCAAAATACTGGTCGAAAGCTTTTTCGAGTTTATCCTGCGTTAAAATGACGATATCAAAAACTGGGTACGAGTGGTCTAAAACCAGTCCTTTACAGTCTTTGCGCACATCAATGGTGCCGTTTGCGGTATCGTGTTCAAAAACCACAAAGCCTGAGTACTCAAGGATAGAACCCAGGAACAAATAAGGTAAACCCTTGCGGGTCAGGTAAGTATAGGTCCAGGAATGGAGTTTACCCGGCGTATTGGGGTAATTGTAAAACGTGTAATCGCCCAAGTACTTGGTAAAAGGTTTAACTAGGGCCGATGGCGCTTTTTGCTGCTCGTTGGCATCATAGCTGCGGGCGGGCGACCAGCTTTGGTAGCCATTGCAGAACACTTTATCGCTCGACTTGAATTCGTATTTCAGGCGCAAGGTAATGTGCTCCAGCCGCAAGGTTTGCTTGGGATGGATGGTCAATCGCAATCGCTCGCCGTTGGGCAATGGCTCTATTTTAAATTCCGTAAAGAAAGCATCGTTGAATGTTGCCTTGCCGATTTGCAAGTCAATGTCGTGGCCGTCGTGGCCGATGCTAGCCTTTATGGTTGTTGGTTTCATGCCAAGCAAGCTTTGATGAAACTAACGAAAAGCGGGTGCGGATTTTCAACCGTACTCTTGAGTTCTGGGTGGAACTGTACGCCCACGAAGTACTTGTGCTTGGGTATTTCAACAATCTCAACCAGGTTGTTCTCAGGGTTAATACCCGAGGCGATCATGCCCGCTTGTTCAAAGGCATCTTTGTACTCGCTGTTGAACTCGTAGCGGTGGCGGTGGCGCTCGGTAATCTGGAGCGATTTATAGGCCCCTGCTGCTTTACTGCCCTTGCGCAACTCGCAGGGGTACGAGCCTAGGCGCATAGTACCACCTTTCTTGGTCACTTTCTTCTGGTCGTGCATCAAATCGATAACCGGGTGTGCGGTTTTTGGGTCAACCTCCGTAGAGGCTGCTTTGTTTAGATGGAGGGCGTGGCGAGCAAACTCTACCACGGCGCATTGCATACCGAGGCAGATACCAAAGAATGGGATGTTGTTCTCGCGAACATATTTAATCGCTTGTATTTTACCTTCGATACCGCGTTCTCCGAAGCCAGGTGCCACGAGAATACCTTTCAGGTTAGCCAGTTTATCGGCTACATTGTCGGCAGTAATATCTTCTGATTGGATGGAAACCACTTTCACCTTGCACTCGTTAACCGTGCCCGCGTGGATAAACGACTCCAATATAGATTTATAAGCATCTTGCAGCTCGATGTATTTACCCACTAGGCCGATACGAACCTCGTGCGATGGATTTTTGAGTTTGCCCAAGAAGTTTTTCCATTGGGTTAGGTTGGGGTCCTTCTTCTCTACCAGGTGCAACTTGCTCAACACCACGGTATCGAGGCGTTCTTTAAGCATGAGCAGCGGTACATCGTAGATGGTCTCCGCATCGATAGATTCGATAACTGACGATACTTCTACGTTGCAGAACTGTGCCAACTTGCGGCGGATATCCATGCTCAATGGATGCTCGGTACGGCAAACCAGCACGTCGGGTTGAACACCCAGCGAGAGCAACTCTTTAACCGAGTGTTGCGTGGGCTTGGTTTTTAATTCTTTAGCCGCGTTGAGGTACGGAATCAAGGTCAAGTGAACCGTTAGGCAGTTACCTGCACCTAGTTCCCAGCGCAGCTGACGGATAGACTCCACGTAAGGTAGCGACTCGATGTCGCCAACCGTACCACCAATTTCGGTAATCACGATGTCGTACTGGCCCGACTGGCCCAACAGCAACATGCGGCGTTTGATTTCGTCGGTGATATGCGGAATAACCTGAACGGTTTTGCCCAAGTAATCGCCGCGGCGTTCCTGCTCGATAACCGTTTGGTAGATACGGCCCGTGGTCACGTTGTTGGCCTGCGAGGTAGGCACATTGAGGAAGCGTTCGTAATGGCCAAGGTCGAGGTCGGTTTCAGCACCGTCCTCGGTCACGTAACATTCGCCGTGTTCGTATGGGTTAAGCGTTCCCGGATCGACGTTGATATAGGGGTCGAACTTTTGAATCGTTACGGAAAAACCGCGTGATTGCAGGAGTTTAGCGAGGGAGGCCGCGATGATGCCTTTGCCTAAAGAGGAGGTTACACCGCCCGTAACGAAGATATACTTGGTCATTTTGCTGTAAGTTGATTCGTGTAGTTACGGGGAACAAAGGTAAGGAGAAGAGTTGAGAGCTTTTGTTTTAGCTCAAAGTTTTTTTGAAAAGATATTATCTTTGCCCTAGTTCTTAACCAAACCAAAACCAACATGAAACGCGCAAAAATTGCAGGTATCGGCTACTATGTGCCTGAAACCGTGGTGACTAACCATGATTTAACGCAGGTAATGAATACCACCGACGAGTGGATTCAGGAGCGCACGGGCATCCAAGAACGCCGCTACGCCAAGAAACACGAGGAAACCACCACCACCATGGGCGTTCGTGCCGCCGAAATTGCCATCGAACGTGCTGGTATTACCAAGGACGATGTTGATTTCGTGATTTTTGCCACCTTGAGCCCCGATTATTATTTCCCAGGTTGTGGTGTTTTGCTACAACGCGAAATGAAGATGAAATCGGTTGGCGCGCTCGACATTCGTAACCAATGTTCGGGTTTTATCTACGCGTTGTCGATCGGCGACCAGTTTATCAAGACTGGCATGTATAAAAATGTGTTGGTGGTTGGAGCGGAATACCACTCTTGCGGCCTTGACTTTACCGACCGTGGCCGCAATGTTTCGGTTATCTTTGGTGATGGTGCCGGTGCTGTTTTGCTGCAACCAACCGACAAAGAAGGCCAGGGTATCTTGACCACGCACCTCCACTCGGATGGTGAGTATGCCGAGAAATTGGCTTATATCAACCCAGGTGCGCACGGGGCGAAATTCTTGCCTGAGTTGGCCGATGAATACCCCAACGAGCCTAAATATGGTGGCATGTTCTTAACCCAAGCCATGATTGACAAAGGCAATATTTTCCCGAACATGGACGGCCAGTTCGTGTTCAAAATGGCGGTTCAAAAGTTCCCGGAAGTGATTCACGAGGCATTGGCCGCCACGGGTTACAAGCCAGAGGATATCGACATGTTGGTGCCGCACCAGGCTAACCTGCGCATCAGCCAGTTTGTGCAGCGCCTCATGGGCTTACCCGATGAGAAGGTATATAACAACATCCAAAAGTACGGCAACACCACGGCGGCATCTATTCCGATTGCGCTTTGCGAGGCTTTTGAATCCGGCAAAATAAAAGAAGGCGACTTGGTTTGTCTCGCAGCCTTTGGTAGCGGTTTTACCTGGGGTTCGGCCTTGATCCGTTGGTAGGATTGATGTGTTGATGATTTGGGCGTGCCCCTCGCCCGCGTGTGCAGCAGCAACGCTGCACACGCGGGCCATCGGGTCGCTACGTTTCGGCGCTCGCTATTCGCTCGGCCCTTCGCCGCCCGTTATTACAGGGGGCATTTTTGGGAACGTGGATACCTTGGGCGGCTCGGTCTGGCGCTGCGCGCCACGCCTGCACATCGCTCACGCTGGATGGTATTCTGTTTGGCCATACCCTAAATGCCTGTTGTACATATCCGTTCGGTCTCAGCGGAGACAGGGCATGCCCTGTCTCTACATAAGGGTACGCATATTTTAACGGATATTGACCTTTTACCTGTTAGGCAGTAAATATTAGTTCAGTTCGGGGGGACGAGGCATGCCTCGTATGTTCAAGCAGCTCTACCCCTGCCCTATAATAATCTATAATTCACAATCCATAATCAAATAGCGCCAGCGATGTGAAGCGGTGGCGCAACGCGCCAGACCCGCAGGGGCCGAGCGATAGCGAGCCGCGTAACGTAGCGACGGCCGTAGGCCGGGGCGCCCAAAAAGATAAAATGATTAGTAGAGCAAATGATTAAGCGATAGTTTACATAAAGTAAACCTTGCACAATCTTTAGCCCTAAACTTCCTAAACAATTTTAATTGCCTTATCTTTGAAGCTGCTTTGCGCCAAGCGCTAGCAAGATTCTATCGTATTTTCAACACTTTAACATAGCAATGAGTAAACCAGCCATACCAAAAGGCACCCGCGATTTTGGTCCAAATGAAGTAAAACGCCGCAATTATATCGTCAACACCATTCGCAAGGTGTACGAACAACATGCTTATCAACCTATAGAAACACCCGCATTTGAACTGCTGGAAACCCTCACCGGCAAGTACGGCGAGGAAGGCGATCAACTGCTGTTCAAGGTGTTGCGCAACGGTAATTTCTTGGAAAAAGCCAGCGCCGATGCCATGGACAACTACAAGAAACTAGCCTTCCAGATTTGCGAAAAAGGCCTGCGCTACGACCTTACCGTGCCTTTTGCCCGCTTTGTGGTGATGCACCAAAACGACCTCTCGTTCCCCTTTAAACGCTACCAAATTCAGCCTGTTTGGCGTGGCGACCGTCCACAGCGCGGTCGTTACCAGGAGTTCTGGCAGTGCGATGCCGACGTGGTAGGCAGCGACTCGCTGATGTACGAGGCCGAAATTGTGCAGATGCTCGACAAGGTGTTCAGCGAGCTTGGCTTCAAGGTGGCTATCAAAATCAATAACCGCAAGGTGCTGGCCGGTATCGCCGAGGCCGCAGGTATATCGGACAAGTTCATGAGCATGACCATTGCCATCGACAAGCTGGACAAAATTGGCGAGGATGGCGTGAAAGCCGAAATGCTCCGAAACGATATTTCTCCCGACGCTGCCGATACCGTTATACAACTCATCCAAGCTAAAACCTTGGACGATTTACGGGCTATGTTTGCCAACAGTCCTACCGGCCAAAAAGGCATCGAGGAGTTGGATATGGTGTACAAACTGCTCAGCCGAGTAAAAATCAACAACCAACTCGACCTGGATGTAACCCTAGCGCGTGGCTTAAACTACTACACGGGAGCCATTTTTGAGGTAAAAGCCTTGGACGTGCAGATGGGCAGCATCTCGGGCGGTGGTCGTTACGACGACCTGACTGGTTTGTTTGGCCTACCTAATGTATCGGGCGTAGGTATTTCGTTTGGCCTCGACCGCATTTACGACGTGATGAACGAGTTGAACTTGTTCCCGGTAACGGTGAACGATAATACCAAGGTGTTGTTGGTAAGCTTTGACGACGAGACTTTCCTGCACGCGTTTGACCAACTTCAAATACTGCGTGATCATGGCATTGCTGCCGAACTTTACCCTAAACCGGTGAAAATGCAAAAGCAGATGAAGTACGCCAACGACCGCCAGATACCTTTTGTGGCCATCATCGGTGGCGACGAAATGAAAAACAACAGCATCGCGCTCAAAAACCTCGATTCTGGTGAGCAACAAACCCTCAGCTTGCTGGAATGTATCGCCAAACTCCGCCCCTAAAATTTCGCTCATCATTCATTGTTCACTGTTCATCATTCATCGTTCACTGTTCATTGTTCATAACTCATATCTCTCAAACATGCGTATCTGGAAACACGATTTCACGGCTGAAGGCTTGACCGAAATGGGTAAAAACACCATCGGCGAGCAACTCGACATCCGTTTTGAAGAAGCTGGTGACGACTACCTTAAGGCTAGCATGCCCGTGGACGACCGCACAGTACAACCCGCTCGAATTTTACATGGAGGCGCCTCCGTCGTGCTCGCTGAAACGCTCGGCAGTGTTGCGTCAACCTTATGTTTAACTGATTTGAGCAAGGAAATGCCAGTTGGGCTAGAAATCAGTGCCAGTCACTTGCGCTCGGTAACCAGCGGAAGGGTCACCGGAACCGTTAAACCTATAAGGATTGGTCGAACCGTGCATGTATGGGAAATCCACATCCATGATGAACGGGGTAGGTTGTGCTGCCACAGCAAACTAACCGTTAGCATAATTAAACGATGAACGATGAACGATGAACCCGGCGAGCTTCGCTCGCCCAACCCCCGCTACCAGCAGACGCGCAGCGGCTGTGCAGTGGAGGGGGTCGGCGCAACGCGCCGGGGGGAGGCACTTCGATAAACGCTGAACTATAAACTATCAACTTCGAACTAATTAAAACTAACTAAAATGAAATTAAGATTACTCCTTCTAGCTATGCTAGCGTTGGCTACAGCACGTACCAGTGCGCAGCTGAACGTGACGCAAATAGCGCAACTTACCTACCCCGAAGAACTCAGCGATGTTTGGGGCTGGGTTCACCCAACCACCAATGTAGAGTATGCCATTGTAGGCACCAGAACCACTACTTCAATCGTTAGCTTGGCCACACCGAGCAATCCCGTAGAAGTTGCCAACGTGCCCGGGGCTTCGTCTATCTGGCGCGATATGAAAACTTGGGGCAACTATGCCTACATTACTGCCGACCAAGGCACCGACGGTTTGTTGATTATAAACCTGAGCAACTTGCCTAACAGCATTTCGCACGTGTTTTTCAAACCAAACTTAACGGTAAACGGCGTTACAGGTGTATTCCACCGGGCACACAACATCTATATCGATGAGTTTGGTATTGCTTATATCTCTGGCTGTAACGTTGGTCAAGGACAAGTATTGATGTTCGACCTTAACGTTGACCCTCTAAACCCAGTGTTTTTAGGTTTTGCTGGCAGCTGGTACTCGCACGATGCCTACACCCGCGACAACTTGTTGTACAGCTCCGATATCAACGTGGGCCACCTTTCTATCTGGGATGTAACCGACAAGGCTAACCCTATCCTTTTGGGTACACAGCCTACACCATTTACCTTTACCCACAATGCTTGGTTATCGGATGATAGCAGTAAGGTATTTACCACCGACGAGCGCCCCAATGCCTACATCGGTGCCTATGATATCAGCGACCCAGCCAACATCATCGAACTAGACCGTTTCCGTCCATTAGCCACGGAAGGCGAAGGCGTAATCCCGCACAACGTTCACGTGTATCAAGACTACTTAATCATTTCATATTACACCGATGGCTTTGTAATTGTAGATGCTAGTCGACCAACCAACCTCATCGAGGTTGGCCAATGGGATACTTACCCTGGTGCTAGCGGTGGTTACTTTGGTGCTTGGGGTGCATATCCATTTTTGCCTTCAGGTTTAATGTTGGCCTCTGATATCAATACAGGGTTACACGTATTGTCGCCTAACCTCGTGCGCGCCTGCTGGTTGGAAGGTACCGTAACCGATGCTGCATCGGGCTTTGCATTAACCAATGTTGACATTGAGGTGCTAGGTACCTTGTACCAAGAACAATCAAACCTTTCTGGTTTTTATGCTACTGGCAACCCTACAGCAGGTAGCTACCAAGTGACTTACTCTAAGGCAGGTTACCAATCGCAAACCATTACCGTTACTTTAGTTAATGGTCAGGTAACCATACAAAACGTTGCTTTACAGCCAATTGGTGCATTTGGATTTAATGGTCAAGTAGTAGATGCCCAAAGCGGCAACGGTATTCCGAACGCTAAAGTAGTTTTCGACGGCGTTACTTTTGATTATGACATTACCACCGATGCTAACGGACAATTTAACTTCCCAACCTTCTTTGCCGATAACTTTGAAGTGACCGCTGGCCAATGGGGTTACAAAGCCAAAATGGTTCAATCCAACATTACAGCAAGCAGCAGTCCGCTACAAATCAGCTTGGAAAAAGGCTACTACGACGAGTTCGTACTTGACCTTGGCTGGCAAGTTGCGGGTACTGCTACCTTAGGTGTTTGGGAACGTGCTGAGCCAATCGGTATTGCTGCCGGCGGTGGCGCTTTATCAACGCCAGATGCCGATAACCAATCAGACTTGGGTACACAAGCCTACGTAACCGGGAACGGTGGTGCATCTGCTGGTGCCAACGACGTAGACGATGGTTTTACACAATTGAGCACGCCAGCCATGGACCTTTCAGGTTACAACGACCCATATGTGAGTTTCGACTACTGGTTCCAAAATTTTGGTGGAAGTGGTACGCCAAACGATGATTTGAAAGTATACATCAATAACGGAAGCTTAGAAGTTACCATCACGGTTTATACCGCTGCAGCAGGTGCTTGGGTACCTAGCACACAATTCAGAGTTGCCGATTTCATCACACCAAGCTCAAACATGGTCATGAAATTTGTAGCCAGCGACTTGCCCGCAGGCCACGTGGTTGAAGCCGGTATCGATGTGTTTGAAGTGATTGATAGCGTGAGCGTTGGCCTCGAAAGCACCGCTTCCGAGTACACCCTTCGTGCCATCCCGAACCTGGTTCAAAGCAGCACGAGCATTTCTTATGCCTTCCCAGCACAGCTCGGACAAGCCCGTATTGATATCTACAACTTGCTCGGTCAACCCGTGGCAAGTTTCCCATTGAACAACAACAGCGGCGTGTTCAACGTTGAAACCAACTGGCCCGCGGGTCATTACAAAGCAGTGCTTAGCGCCAATGGCCAAAGCCTAAAAACTATCTCAATCGTCAAGTAAAACCGAATGGACGTACAACTTTTCATCCCTTGTTTCATGGACCAGCTTTACCCTGACTCGGCGGTTTACACCGTTAAAGTCTTGCAAAAGTTGGGCTGCAAAGTACATTACAACACACAGCAAACCTGTTGTGGCCAGCCAGCGTTCAACGCGGGGTTCTGGGACAACGCCGCGCCAGTCTGTGAAAAATTCGTGGATGATTTGAACAAAAATATGCCCATCGTTACCCCTTCGGGTTCGTGTACGGGCTTTGTACGGAACAACTATAAGGAAGTCATCAAAGGGGAAAAACAAGTGGAAAAATACCAGCAGGTTAGCGAAAACCTGTATGAATTGACGGAGTTTATCCACAAGTTTTTCCCCGATGCTGAACTCGGGGCCAGCTTCCGGGGCAAAGTGGCTTACCACGATGCCTGCGGTGCACTACGCGAGTGCGGCATCAAGTCGGGCCCTAGGGCTTTGCTTGCCAAGGTGCGTGGCCTCGTGCTCATCGAGACCGAGGATTGCGAAACCTGTTGCGGTTTTGGCGGTACCTTCTCGGTTAAATTCGAGCCAATCTCTATCGCCATGGCCGAGCAGAAAGTAGACAGCGCCATCAAGGCCGGTGCGGAGTATATCACCTCCACCGACATGTCGTGCCTCATGCACCTCGAAGGCTATATCAAAAAGTTCAACCTGCCCATCAAGGTCATCCACCTGGCCGATATTTTGGCTAGCGGCTGGTATGTGCAACACTATAAGTAGATCAGAGAGCTGAGAGCAGAGAGCAGAATGGGAGTTATGAGAGCAGAGGGCTGAGAGCAGAATGGGAGATTAATAGTGTAGATTTTTGGGGCCTCCCCTCGCGATGCTCGGGGCGCTACGTTACGCGGCTCGCTGACGCTCGGCCCCTGCGGGTCTGGCGCTATGCGCCACCGCTCCACATCGCTAGGCCAGATCCTTTAGTTATAAGTGCAGAGCGCTGAGAGCAGCGTTTTGTAGAGACGTATGCTTGTATTTCTAATCCCGTCCAAACGCAAAGCCTATAACGCAAAGCACAATTATAAAATGCAGACCAAACTATCATTTATAGAATGTATACAACACATTTGTACTAGACCAAGAATGTATACGCTTGGTGGGACTTACAATGAGACTGCGGCATATATTTCCGGTTTATCGGCAGGAACCGACGCTCCGATAAACGACCGTAATTTCGACCGTTTCGTATGCCTTAAAAACGCATTCCCGACAAATTACGTTTGGACGCATGTTATTAAAGAATGCTCAAAAGACGACGACGAAGCAATAGCATTAATGATGATTACAATCCTTGAATTCATTGAATTAAAGAAAACCATGACAGAGGAGGAGATAATGCGATTCGCCTTTGAAAAGTCAAAATCTGATGAAGGAGAAGTGGAAAAACTGTTTAGAAAATTTGACCGTGCGTTGCTGATAGGAGACAAAGCAATCATAGAATCATTAATTCTAGCGAATGAAAACGCAGAAATCCTTTGGGCGGGGGAATATCCCCAAGATGTCGCTGTCAAATTGGAAGAGATTTCTTCTAATCAGCCACTGAAAAAAATTCCGGTTTCTGAAGACGGAACCAAAATTAAAATTATCGCAAGTGGATGGCCTTTTCCTATTGGGATGTACTTCCTAAATGGCGAGTGGCGAATTGACGCAGACAATATTATTGCTTTACGAATGAAAAATAAATAACTGTACACAACAACTTAACCTTCGCCGGGTACGCAGCACCTCCACTGAAACCCCTGTTAAAAGGAACCTTTGCTTGCTTTCTGTACTTATTTCCCCTCCCCCCCAACACATAAACAACAAAAACAGTACTTTTGCCAAGTAAGTATCCCGCGCATGGCAACACCCGTTTTACAGATTGAAAACCTAAACGTCCGTTTTAAAACGGGCGATACCGTTTTCCATGCCGTGAAGGCTGTAAACCTACAAATAATGGCCAGTAAAACCTTGGCCGTTGTGGGCGAATCTGGCTCGGGAAAATCTTTAACGGCGCTTTCTACCCTCAAGCTTTTGCCAGAGCAAGCCATGGTACAGGGTGCCGTAAAACTACTGCTACCTGGTGCTAATGCTGTAGATATCAATACCATCCCCGTAGAACAGTTGTACCAAACCAGGGGCAGGCATATCGGTATGATTTTCCAAGAACCGATGTCGTCGCTTAACCCGGTGCTCACCTGTGGCTACCAAGTAGCCGAAGTGTTGATGCATCACCTGAAACTAGACAAAAAAACAGCACAAGCACAAACCGAAGCCTGGTTCGAAAAAGTGAAGCTCCCCCACCCTGCTCGCATATTCAAAGCTTACCCGCACGAGCTTTCTGGTGGACAAAAACAACGGGTGATGATTGCCATGGCCATGTGCTGTAAACCCGCCCTGCTCATCGCCGATGAGCCGACCACCGCACTGGATGTAACCGTTCAAAAATCAATAATCGAGCTGATTCAAAGCCTACAAGCCGAGACCCAAAGCGCCGTCATGTTTATTACCCACGACCTCGGCCTGGTACGCGACATGGCAGATGAAGTGGCCGTGATGCAAAAAGGCGAGGTGGTTGAACAAGGTAGCGTTTCGGCTATACTCCAACAGCCTCAACATATTTACACCAAGGGATTGTTGTCGTGCAGGCCGCCCCTAGATTACCGTCCAGAGCGCTTGCTTACCCTCAGCGATTTTCAAGAAGACCAGGAGCCTGTAAAACCTGCCATAAAAACGAGCCCCGACCTAAGCCAACACCCAGCTGTGCTGCAAGTAAAAGACTTGTCGGTATGGTACCCCAAGGAGAAGAACTTCTTCGGTAGAGCTACCGCTTGGATAAAAGCGGTTGATCAAGTGAGCTTTGAGGTAAAAAAAGGAGAAACACTTGGCCTCGTGGGCGAATCTGGTTGTGGCAAAACGACCATCGGTCGGGCGATAACCCGCCTGTGTCCAATACAATCGGGGCAAATCCTGTATCAAAATACAGATTTAGCGCAATTGACTGAAACTGCCATGCGGCCGTACCGCCCCAAAATGCAGCTGATTTTCCAAGACCCTTACGCATCGCTAAACCCCAAGATGACTATCGGTGCAGCGATTCAAGAGCCTATGACGGTACATGGTTTACACCACAACCAGGCAGAACGAAAAGCTAAAGTGATGGAGCTCTTGGAGCGCGTAGGTTTACAAAGTGACCATTACAATCGTTATCCGCATGAATTTTCGGGTGGGCAACGTCAGCGCATCGTGATTGCACGAGCGCTAGCCTTGGAGCCTGAGTTTTTGGTTTGTGACGAATCTGTATCGGCGCTTGACGTATCGGTGCAGGCGCAAGTGCTCAACCTGTTGAGCGAGTTGAAGGATGCCTTTAACTTGAGCTATATATTCATCTCGCACGATATGGCCGTGGTGCGTTTCATCGCCGACCGTATCGCAGTGATGCAGCAAGGAAAAATCGTTGAAATTGGTCCAGCGGAAACAATTTGGAACCAGGCCCAACACCCCTACACAAAGACCTTACTAGCGGCTATACCCGGGCGTTAAGTTGTTCAAAATAAGCTTGATACAAGGGTTTTCGTTGTGCAAATTGTGCCTTTAGCATCATGCCAATCAATACATTGGGGAAAGGAAACTTGGCTTCAAAAGATATATCATCTACGATTTCAACTTGGCCGTTTACCTGCCTGACAATGTGTTTATGCCGCCATTTTGACAAGAAAAAAGGCGTGTTGGGGGCTTGGGATTCATCCACAAAAAACCAGTTACCGGTACTGGATTCGAGCTCAGTGATAGTACTAGTCCAAGTATCCTTGAAGAGTATAAAATCAATCTCCACAACCACTTGTTGCCCAGGCTGGTTGCCTTCATATTGCTTCAAAGTAGCCTTGGGAAACTTCGGGGTAAGGTAAAGCAATAAGTCTTTGCCAAAATGTTCGAGGGCTGTTTGGAAGCTAACGCCTTTCAGGGGGCTTATAATTTGAAATTGCTGCATCATAGAATAAAGTGATTGAAAACCAACATGATGACAATTCAAAATCGTTTTAGTTCATGGGTTTGACCTGGGTTTATGTATCAAATTTTAATTAAGAAGCTGTTTAGACTTTGCTGTTTGAGCTAAAAATGAGTGATTTTTTGTCCAGGAATCCGGAATTTTTGAGGTAATAGCAGCGTTATTGCCGAGAAAATTGCTGATTTCTGGGCGGAAAAGCGCCATTTTTAGCCAAATGAGTAAAGTCTAAACAGCTTCTAAGCTGAATTACGGGTTAACCTACGTTTTTTATTGCTTTTTTGGGCGTTGCGCCGCATGCGCGTCGCCGCTGTCCTACGCGCTCCCTGGACGGTCGGCCCTTCGGGCTGGCCGCTACGCGCCGTCGCGATGCTCCTTTGCTGCACTTCGTGCTACGCGTCCCCGCTCCGGCCAGCTAACGCAGGCTTTTCGGGCTGGCTGACCCAAAAATACACTCTAATGAAATTTAATAGATTCAATATCAACGGAAGATTAGCAAGATAAAACATTAATAATTAATAATTTACAATTAATCATTAAAAACGGTGGCTCTGCCACCGTTTTCCGTGTGAGCCGACCGGAGGGCAGCCGCGCAGCGGCTGGTGCCGCCAGGCACCGAGCGAACAGCGAACCACGAAGTGCTCCGCAAAGGAAAGTAGTGACTGCGCGAACCCGCAGGGTGGCGACCCGAGTGCGCAGGCAGGCGTATCCGCCTGCCTGCGTGCGAGGGGCACGCCCAAAAAAGAAAAAGAAAAACGGCCCTTGCCATTACCTGCAAGAGCCGTTTAAGTTTAGCGGTGGATAACGATGTAGCCTACCAGCTCATGGGTTTGCCCAGTTATTGGGTTTCGATAAGTGAGCACGTAGAAGTAAGTACCATCGGGCAAATCAGCACCACTCCAGGTCCCGTTGAATGATTTATCGGGAAGATTGTGATCGTAACCTTTGGTTCCGAAGACCAAATTGCCCCATCGGTTATAGATAAGTACCTCGTTCTCAGGGTAGAAATCTAAACCAAGGATGATGAACACATCATTCGCCCCGTCGCCATTGGGCGAGATACCATTAAACACCTGGATTTCAGGGCATGGAATATGGATGAACACGATAGCGGTGTCGCTCAAACCATAATTGTTGGTAATAGAGTAAATGAAGCTATCGGGTCCACAATAACCAGGGCCAGGCGTGTAAACGAACACACTATCCTGATTATTCCAGGTGAGCACACCAGCGGTCGGAGGAGTAACAACAATTGGGACTCCTGTGAGCGTTAAGCCAGGTGCGCCCGGATAGTCGTTCACTAAGACGTCAATCACTGTACCCGTGTTCGGGTTTTGCACCGTAACGGTATCGAATATGGCCACCGGCGGGATAGCACCGTTGACGGTTGCAAAGTAAATGTAGCTAGTGTCGCACCAGGTTTGATCGCAAGTAATGATCATGATAGTATCGGTGCAAGGGTTTGAGCCAGCGGTGTAAGTAATACAGAGCACCGAGTCGAAGTCGACCAAAGTACCACAACCGATATTAGAACCTGCGAAATCGATGACGCTAGTTACATTAGGGTAATTAGGTAATTCGCTGACCAGGTTAGGAATACAAACCGTGACAGTTGAACCTTCAACGATCGTAACCAGCGTATCTTCGGTAACTGGAGCTACCCGAAGCAAGAGCTGAAGGGTATCGGTAACGCCACAGCCATCCGTAAGCATAAGCATGACGGTATCCTGACCAACACCGATGGCAGTCCAAGCAATACAATGGTTTACGGAATCGATAACGACTTGTGAAACAACGTTACTGGAGTTTAAATCCAAGTTATAGGTTAAATTACCCAAAAGTTCATCATCGTAAGGATAGCAAACAACCAGTTGATCGCCAAACAAGATAGTATCGGCAAAAGATTGCAGCGAGGTAGCCAGCGGGACAGTTACAGCGGTGGTAGTATTAGCTATACAACCATTTGCGTCAACCACAGTAATCGTGTAGTTGCCTACAGGTAGGTTCTCAAACACCGCGTTGTTTTGGTTGCCATTGCCAATATTGTAGCTGTATGGGGCGGTGCCACCAATAGCATCAACGTTGATATCGGCAATACCATTACATGCGGTTACACTTGCAGCTTGTGCCGTGAGGACAAGCGGCTCAGTAACTACATTGCTAGTGGTGGCGCTACATGCGTTAGCATCGGTGACCGTGATGGTATACTGCCCAGCCGCCAAACCAGTGAACTGGTTTGAGGCTTGAGGACCTTGACCGATATTATAGCTAAACGGCGCTTGTCCGCCAGCAACAATTACACTGATACTACCATTATCTATACCGTTGCAGGTACTAGATTGAACCGTAAGTGTTGGGTTGAGCAGGGCAGGTTGATTTAATACGACTATAGTTGAGAACTGACAAGCATTAGCATCGGTAACGGATACGGAGTAGGAGCCAGCAAGTAGGTTAGTAAAGTTGCCGGTAGTTTGGTTTCCTTGGCCAATATTGTAAGTGTACGGTTGAACACCACCCACTGCATTGATATCAATTTGACCGCTAGAATCACCAAAGCATAAAGCTGCAGAGACTAGGATATTGACATCCATAACAGGAGGCTCAGAAATAGCCCTAGAAATATTGGCGGTACAACCGTTTCCATCGGTAACAGTAACGGTGTAAAAACCAGCTGCGAGGTTACTGAAGTTGCCGTTATTTTGATTGCCTTGGCCAATATTGTAAGTATAGAGCGTTGTTCCGCCGGTAGCATTAACGATCATTTGACCCGTTGCTTGTCCGTTACACAATACATCAGTTGAACTTGCACTGAGCGACAATGGATTAGGTCCAGTTACTTGTGCAGGTATTGCTACTGTACATCCGTTTCCATCGGTAAGCGTTACGATATAATTGCCAGCAGCCAAATTAGAGAATACATTACTAGCTTGAATACCTTGACCTAAATTATAAGTATAAGGCGTAAGACCACTATTGACTTGTATGCTAATAGACCCGTTGTTTTGTCCGACACAAGAAGTAGGTGTAGTACTGGCTACTGCTTGTAACTGTTGAGCGGCCTGGACAGTACTACTTGTTGTAGTTGTACAACCATTAGCATCTTGTACTGTAACTACATAACTACCTGGCGCTAAATTCAGAATAGGGTTTGCATTGGCAAAGCCAGTACCAATATTGTAGCTATAAGGCGGCAAACCACCAGATGGGCTAACTGAGATACGGCCATTTTGCTGCCCGAAACAAACTTCAGGCGATGCAATTGAACTAGCTATAAGTAATGTTGGCTCAATGACATTAGCTTGAACGGTTCTGATACATCCATTAGCATCGCTCACCGTAATAGTATAGCTACCTTGCAGTAAGTTTTCAAATACGTTAGAGGATTGATTGCCTACACCGATATTGAACAAATAAGGTGCGGTGCCTCCAAAGGCAGTGACCGCAATTTCACCATCGACATAACCATTACAAGTAATATTATTAATGTTAGCAATAGCAGCTAGACCGGCAGGTTGTGTAATGGTTACAGTAGAAGTTGTGAAACAACCATTATCATCAGTAAGGGTAATCGTATAGTTACCAGGAGCAAGGTTAGTAAAGTTACCGTTGGTTTGGTTTAAAGCACCTAAACTATACAGATAAGGCGTGGTTCCACCACTTGCGGTTGCAGTAATGGTTCCGTTTGCTTGACCGTTACACAATACTGGGTTTGTGGTAAGGTTCAACAATAGTGGGCTTGCCTCTAGTACATTGACATTAACGCCAACTGTACAGCCGTTAGCATCAGTAACTGTAACGATATAAACACTTCCTGGCAGATCCGTAAAGATGCTGCTACTTTGGTTTCCGATGCCAATATTATAAACATATGGCAGAGTTCCTCCAGTGGCCGTTATTGTTGCTACACCATCTGCAAAACCACTGCAAGTTGCCGCTTGTGTAGAAGCAGTTGCAGTGAGCGCTGTTGGCTCGAATACCTGCGTGTTGACAGTAGTAGTACAGCCATTAGCATCTGTCACGGTGACGGTGTAGCTACCACTAGGCAGGTTCTCGAGTTGGGCATTAGTCTGGTTACCAGTTCCAATATTATACATATATGGCAATGTACCACCTGTCGCCGTCACGTTCACCGAGCCGTCCGCAAAACTATTACAACCTACAGAATCCTGTACTGCAGTTGCAGAAAGTTGGGCTGGTTCGAGTACCTGGATGCTCACGGTGGTTGTACAACTGTTGCCGTCGGTAACGGTCACCGTGTAGCTGCCACTTGACAAGTTAGTAAACTGGCCGGTAGCCTGATTACCCGTGCCGATGTTGTACAGGTATGGCAGAGTACCGCCAGATGCTGTAACGTTGGTAGAGCCATCGGCAACACCGTTGCAACCAACGGAGTCCTGGGTCGCACTTGCAGATAATGAAGCAGGTTCGAGTACCTGGATGGTTACCGTGCTTGTACAGCCGTTTCCGTCGGTAACAGTCACCGTGTAGCTGCCGCTTGACAGGTTGTTGAACTGGCCAGCAGCCTGGTTGCCATTGCCAATGTTGTACACATAAGGCAGAGTGCCGCCAGATGCCATAACGTTGATTGAGCCATCGGCAACACCGTTGCAACCAACGGAATCTTGGGCAGCAATTGCAGACAACGGAGCAGGCTCGAGTACCTGTATCGTAACCGATGTGGTACAACCGTTGCCGTCGGTTACCGTGACCGTGTAACTACCGCTTGGTAGGTTACCGAACTGGCCGGTAGATTGGTTGCCCGTGCCGATGTTGTACAGGTATGGAAGAGTGCCGCCAGATGCCGTCACGTTCACCGAGCCATCCGCAACGCCATTACAGCCAACCGAGTCCTGCGTGGCCGAAGCCGAAAGCAGGGCAGGTTCGAGTACCTGAATGGTAACTGTAGTTGTACAGCCGTTGCCGTCGGTTACAGTCACCGTGTAGCTGCCGCTCGCCAAGTTATTGAACTGGCCGGTAGCCTGGTTGCCCGTGCCGATGTTGTACAGGTATGGCAGAGTGCCGCCAGATGCTGTAACGTTGATTGAACCATCGGCAACACCGTTGCAACCAACGGAGTCCTGTGTGGCCGATGCAGATAATTGGGCAGGTTCTAGTACTTGTATCGTAACCGATGTGGTACAACTGTTGCCGTCGGTAACGGTCACCGTGTAGCTGCCGCTCGGCAGGTTACCGAACTGGCCGGTAGCCTGGTTACCAGAGCCGATGTTGTACACATAAGGCAGAGTGCCGCCAGATGCTGTAACGTTGATTGAGCCATCGGCAACACCGTTGCAACCAACGGAGTCTTGCGTCGCACTGGCCGATAATTGGGCAGGTTCAAGTACCTGTATCGTAACCGATGTGGCACAACCGTTGCCGTCGGTTACCGTGACAGTGTAGCTGCCGCTTGCCAAACTAGTGAATGTACCTGTCGACTGGTTGCCAGAGCCAATGTTGTACAGGTATGGCAGAGTGCCGCCAGATGCTGTAACGTTGATTGAGCCATCGGCAACACCGTTGCAACCAACGGAATCTTGGGCAGCAATTGCAGACAACGGAGCAGGCTCGAGTACCTGTATCGTAACCGATGTGGTACAACCGTTGCCGTCGGTTACCGTGACCGTGTAACTACCGCTTGGTAGGTTACCGAACTGGCCGGTAGATTGGTTGCCCGTGCCGATGTTGTACAGGTATGGAAGAGTGCCGCCAGATGCCGTCACGTTCACCGAGCCATCGGCAACACCGTTGCAACCAACGGAGTCCTGTGTGGCCGATGCAGATAATTGGGCAGGTTCTAGTACTTGTATCGTAACCGATGTGGTACAACTGTTGCCGTCGGTAACGGTCACCGTGTAGCTGCCGCTCGGCAGGTTACCGAACTGGCCGGTAGCCTGGTTACCAGAGCCGATGTTGTACACATAAGGCAGAGTGCCGCCAGATGCTGTAACGTTGATTGAGCCATCGGCAACACCGTTGCAACCAACGGAGTCCTGTGTGGCCGATGCCGATAATTGAGCTGGTTCGAGTACCTGAATGGTAACTGTAGTTGTACAGCCTTTGCCGTCGGTAACGGTCACCGTGTAGCTGCCACTTGGTAAATTATTGAATAGGCCGGTAGACTGGTTACCAGAGCCGATGTTGTACAGGTATGGCAGAGTGCCGCCAGACGCTGTAACGTTGATCGAGCCATCGGCAACACCGTTGCAGCCAACGGAGTCTTGCGTCGCACTCGCCGATAATTGGGCCGGTTCGAGTACCTGAATGGTAACTGTAGTTGTACAGCCGTTGCCGTCGGTTACAGTCACCGTGTAGCTGCCGCTCGCCAAGTTATTGAACTGGCCGGTAGCCTGGTTGCCCGTGCCGATGTTGTACAGGTATGGCAGAGTGCCGCCAGATGCTGTAACGTTGATCGAGCCATCGGCAACGCCGTTGCAACCAACGGAGTCTTGCGTCGCCGATGCCGATAATTGGGCAGGTTCGAGTACCTGAATGGTAACTGTAGTTGTACAGCCGTTGCCGTCGGTTACAGTCACCGTGTAGCTGCCGCTCGCCAAGTTATTGAACTGGCCGGTAGCCTGGTTGCCCGTGCCGATGTTGTACAGGTATGGCAGAGTGCCGCCAGATGCTGTAACGTTGATTGAGCCATCGGCAACACCGTTGCAACCAGAAGAGTCCTGCGTGGCCGACGCCGAAAGCAGGGCCGGTTCGAGTACCTGTATCGTAACCGATGTGGTACAACCGTTGCCGTCGGTTACCGTGACAGTGTAGCTGCCGCTTGCCAAACTAGAGAATGTACCTGTCGACTGGTTGCCAGAGCCAATGTTGTACAGGTATGGCAGAGTGCCGCCAGATGCTGTAACGTTGATTGAGCCATCGGCAACACCGTTGCAACCAACGGAGTCCTGAGTAGCCGATGCCGAAAGCTGGGCCGGTTCGAGTACCTGAATGGTAACTGTAGTTGTACAGCCGTTGCCGTCGGTTACAGTCACCGTGTAGCTGCCGCTCGCCAAGTTATTGAACTGGCCGGTAGCCTGGTTGCCCGTGCCGATGTTGTACAGGTATGGCAGAGTGCCGCCAGATGCTGTAACGTTGATTGAGCCATCGGCAACACCGTTGCAACCAACGGA
>CAZDVQ010000053.1:0-31550 GCA_964508975.1 uncultured Saprospiraceae bacterium | reverse complement strand
CCATGCAAAGGAGGGGTGGATGCGCAGGTGGCGTTTTACGCCACGTAGCGCAGACGGGGTGGTAAATCACAACAATAAAAAATCGAACCAATCAATCCTGCCTTGTGCGGCGGGGCAATTCTGGTCGCCCCAATAATTGCAAGCCAGAACACGTCTCGGCCTAGCAGCCTGGAGGGCAGCCGCAACGCGGCTGGTGCGAAGCACGGAGCATCGCGAACCCCGGAAGGCTGCGCCGCCGCAGCGCGGCGGAGGCCCCAAATATCAAAAAAAACATAGTTTAAAAGGTGTTTTAGGAAAATATTTGCCCGTTTATTAGATATTCCATAACTTGGGAATTATTTTTAGCCTTGTATTGTTTATCTCCCGTATCAAACTTAACCCAAATATGATTTTAACGGTTTGGCAAATTTGGATCATCGTCGCGCTGGCTTTGTTCATTGTCGAAATTTTTACCCCTACTTTTTTTGCTGCTAGTATTGGTATTGGATGTCTTTTTGCCGGGCTAGGCGCACTCGTTGGCCTAGGTACCGAGTTGCAAGTGCTGCTATTCTGCGTGGGTGGCCTCTTGAGTTTTTTCCTAGCTCGTCCCCTCATGATGAAGTACGCCTACAACAACAGCGAGGACATTAAAACCAATAACCACGCGCTGATTGGCAAGGTGGGCCTGGTGAGTTCAGACATTGACCAAGCGCTAAACCAAGGTCGTGTGGCCATTGACGGCGACGATTGGAAGGCTGTGAGCCATGACGGTAGCCCTATTGCCGCTGGCACCCGCGTTGAAGTACTAAAAGTGGATAGCATCGTGCTAACCGTGAAACCCGTAGCGTAATTTTATTTAAAAACCCATAAATTTACTGATCCAATGGACGGAACTACACTTATTTTATTAATGTTGGCGGCCTTCGTGGTCTTCTTTATCCTGTCGGGTATCAAGGTGGTCCGACAGTCGGAAAACATTATTATCGAGCGTTTGGGTAAATACCACGCCACGCTTGAAGCTGGTATCAACGTGGTTTGGCCGGTTATCGACAAGCCCCGTAACATCCACTGGCGCGAAACTCGAGAAGGCTTGCAAGGCCAAAAAATGGTTCGCTTTTTCACGCGCCCCCGCATAGACCTACGCGAGACGGTGTACGACTTCCCACGCCAAAACGTGATTACCAAGGATAACGTGGTAACGGAAATCAACGCCTTGCTGTATTTCCAAATCATGGACTCGAAAAAGGCCGTTTACGAAATCGAGAACCTTCCAGATGCCATCGAGAAATTAACCCAAACTACCCTGCGTAACGTTATTGGCGATATGGACCTCGACGAAACGCTTACCTCTCGCGATACCATCAACACCAAGCTCCGCCTCATCCTCGACGACGCTACCAACAAGTGGGGCGTGAAGGTGAACCGCGTTGAATTACAAGATATTAACCCGCCCCGCGACATCCGCGACGCGATGGAAAAACAAATGCGTGCTGAGCGCGACCGTAGGGCTAAAATCCTCGAAGCAGAAGGCGAAAAAGCATCTCGTATCCTCGAGGCTGAAGGTGTTCGTGAATCGGATATCTCGCGCGCTGAAGGTGAAAAACAAGCCAGTATCTTAAGTGCTGAAGGTGAGGCTATTGCTAAAATCCAAGTGGCCAAGGCTGATGCAGAAGCCCGTATCTTGGTTGCCCAAGCCGAGGCCGAAGCTATCCGCTTGATTACCGAGACCTTGAAATCGCAAAATGCTGATCCAACTACTTACCTCTTGGCGGTGAAATACATCGAGACACTCAGCCAAATGACTAGTGGAAAAGACAACAAGGTTATTTACATGCCTTATGAAGCCACGGGCGTTATCAGCTCGTTGGGTAGCATCAAGGAGATGTTTAACAAGTCGTAATACTTGGCATAACCGCACAAAAAAAGGTGCCGCCGGATTTTCCGGCGGCACCTTTTTTGTGCCTCCCCCCGCCGCGTTGCGTCGAGCCCCTCTACTGCACAGCCGCTATCGCGTCTGTTGGTAGCGAGGGTTATAGAGCAGAGTGCAGAGTGCTGAGAGCAGAGCAGCGGGAAATTTCACCACTCTGCTCTCTGCCTTCTGCTCTCTAAACTGTTCCGTATTCTTGCAAGTCACAAATTTGCATGCTGATATCCCACAGGCGTTGGGCATCGGCAGCGTTTTTGGCGGCACCGGTAGTTTTTTTAGGGCGAGATTTGGAGTAATAAACACCTGTAATACCTTCTACCTCTGGAGCCGTGGCCAAGTAGATGGATGTAGCCGCGCCTTGCTCAGGCGTTAGGAAGAAAGGCATACGCTTAGAGGCCCACTTGATGATGGGGTTGTCTTCAACGCCGAAGTTGGTGGCTACCACGCCCGGGTGCAAACAGTTGGCCGTGATGAACTGTGGGTCAAGTTTTTCAGACAATTGTTTGGTAAACAAGATATTGCACAGTTTTGAGTTGCCATATACACGCCATTGGTTGTATTTTTTGCTGGCTTGCAAATCGTCAAAGTTGAGCTTGGCGATGCGGTGCGCTTCTGACGAAACCGACACGATGCGGGCTTTCCCTGCGGCCTTGAGGCAATCGAGTAGGTAATGCGTAGTCAAGAAGTAACCGATGTGGTTCAGGGCAAAGGTGTACTCGAGTTTATCGGCGGTCTCGGTGCGGTGCTTGAACATACCACCGGCATTGTTGATGAGCACGTCGATAACGGGGTGTTTTTCGCGGCAAGCCATGCCAAAGGCACGTATAGAACTGATGTCCGAAAAATCGCACTGCATGAGTTCTACTTGCTGGTTCCCCGATTTTTGGATTACCTCTTGGCGTGCTTGTTCGCCTTTTTCTATGTTGCGGCAAACCATGACAACATGGTAGCCCTTAGTGGCCATGATAACTGCTGTTGCTTTACCGATACCACCATTGGCACCTGTAATGATTACTTTTTTTGACATATCGCTTTTGGGTTTAATGAGGCAAAGTTATCATTAAACCCCAAACTTAGGCTATAAGTTTAGCAGCTGCAAAGAAGCTAAACAGCCAAGTATCATGAAAGCCCAGAAAATATCTGTACTTCTACGTACCTTTGCGCCGCTTTACACACAAGGGGCAAAATTGGCCTCATCAATCATATTCACGCTAACCCGACCATGAAAAAAACGTTCAAGCCCAAGTACTCTACTGGTGTCCTGGCTTACTATATCATCTATAAGCCTTACGGTATGTTGAGCCAATTTACCCGTGAGACCCCAGAACAGGTTACTTTGCACGACTTGAAGTTCAGTTTCCCCAAGGATGCATACCCTATTGGCCGTTTAGATAAGGACAGTGAAGGCTTACTCATTCTAACCAACGATAAACGCCTCAATGCTGCGGTGTTGCAGCCAGGCACCCAGCATAAACGCACCTATTTGGCACAGGTTGAAAATATTCCTGACCCTGATGCCTTGCGCGAACTCCGTAAAGGTGTGATGATCAATATCGATAAAGGAATGTACCACACCCTGCCCGCCGAAATTGAAGTGTTGAAGGAAGAACCCGTGTTGCCCGAGCGCAACCCGCCCGTGCGCTTCCGTGCGGAAATACCAACCACCTGGTTGAAAATCAAACTACACGAGGGCAAAAACCGACAAGTCCGTAAAATGACGGCGCATATCAATTGTCCTACCTTGCGTTTGGTTCGCGTGGCCATTGAAAACTTGACCATCGACGATATTCAACCAGGTGAGGTGCGTAAAATTAGCCCCGAGAAACTTTTCAAGTTGTTGAAGCTCGAGATGTAGGCAGAACAGCACTAGTTTGAACCTAGTATCAATCTCCGCAAATCTTCAATGTTGGCTACAGGCTGGCTTTCGCCAAGCTTGAGGGTATCTGTGTTTTCTGTTGAACCCAAGAGCTTCTGGGCAATGTTCTGCTGTTGCTCTACGGTCCATACGCTGTGCCAGGCCGATGCTTGCACTTGTGCTGCTTGGCTGGAGCTAAACTGGTATACGCAGTTTTTCTGGAAGTTGGCTAGGTAAACCTTTTCGCTGTTTAAGGCTTTTCCATCGGCTTTGCGCACATTGAGCTGGCTCAGGTTTTGGTCGATGCGGTGCTTTTTGCCACACATCCAGTAACCAAATTGGCTCACGCTAAACACGTTCAATACTTTTTTGCGCATACTACCTGCTTTGGCTATTTCGCGGGTTAAGGCTAGTTCTGCTTGCAGGGCCTCAACCACGGTATCATCGTAGCTTTCGCTTGAGTTTGACTCATTCAATGTTTTATTATACTCCGACAATAATTTCTGGTATTTAACCATCGCTTTATTGTATTCCGTTTGGGTTGAAACGGGTAAAACATCCATCTCAATTCTCAAGCCGTTGCCAACTAGGGTAGCGTAATAGCTGCCGTTGGGGAGTTTATTGAGTTGAATATCAGTCCATTCCATATCGTACCATTCATCTTTGAAACCTTCGCCGCTCACTTCCCAGATAATGTCGCCCATAGCGCTGAGCTCGGGGTATTCACTGGCCAGTACGTCTAGTTTAAAGTGGAAACGATCGCGGTTAAGCAGGTTTGGTTTCATGGGTTTTACAGCCGTCGGCTGATTGGAATTGCCTTTGCTAGCCCTGGGCGCTTGTTTTGCCAGTCCTATTTTTTGCTCGAGTTCCGCTGTCCACACCTTGGCCAAAGCACGGGTTTGGCTAGGGCTAGTGCCGGGTTTCCAATCAGCCAGACGCTGTGATACGGTATGGCTACTAATCAGATCGGGGCCTTGCACCGACCATTGATTTTGGCTGCTGTCTAAAATGTATGCGTTAAAGTTATCGATATTGGTACTTTGGTCCACGTGCGAGTACAGGTGTACACTAAGGCTTTTACCGGGCCTGATTTGCACTTTCTCGCCGTTTTGGTAGCCTTCAATATGAATCATGCCTGCTGATTCAAGGTATTCATTGTCAGCTACTTGCATGTTTACGCCAGATTGAAATAGCTCGGCCACATCGTGGTATTCTTGGATGGCTATTTCAACTTCGCCTTGAACCACCTCGCCGTTGGCATAAGCAAATGCCTGCGCTGGGATGATGATTTTAGAGCCATTTGGTCGCAAGATAGTATCGGCGTTAGCGGCATCGGCCAGGTGTTTGTCGGCATCCAGTAGCAAGCCTGGCAGTGGTTTTTGCAGGGCTAGGTTTTGCGTGTTGGTACCACGGGTTTGCAGGTACCAGATGCCCGCTAGGCAAATGATGCCCAGGGTGCTAGCCATGGCAAAGATATACGAACGCTTGAGCGAGATACCCTTGGCCTTCTCTATGGGCGGCGTGGGGTATTCTTGGAACGATTCCATCAGGGCATCAAAATCTTGATGCTTGCGAATGGCCTCGGGGCTAGGTTCGTCTAAATGTCGTTTTATGTCGTAATTATCTTTCATAAGAGTAGGGACTACAATTTGTCAATCATTTTTTTCATCCGAGCCAGCAGGCGGTAGGTTTTCACCTTGGCGTTATTCTCGGTAATATCCAAGATGTGGGCGATTTCGGCAAAGGGTTTTTGCTCGAAAAAGCGCATTTGGATGAGGTTCACTTCTTCCAGGTCCAGTTGTTGCATCACGGTGGCCAGCTTGTCGTAGGTCAATTCAAGGCCTTCATGGTCGGGCATATCCTGTTCCATATCTTTAAAGCGTTCTTCTTCCAGTACCACCACGCGTTTATTTTGCCCGTTGCGGAAATGTTGGTTCACCTCGTTTGAGGCAATGCGGTATAACCAGGCAGAGAAAGGCACGCCTTGGAATGTATAGGAATTAAGCTTTTGCAACACCCGCAGGAAAATCTGCGCGGTGAGGTCGGCCGTATCGTTTTCCTCGCCGATGCGTTTGAACACGAACTTGAAAATACCCTCGTAATAGCGCTCGTAAAGCGGCTTGAACATGCTGGGGTTGGCCTGTGCTGCCTGTACGGTTTCCCATTCCAGCAGCATGGCTTGCTCCGATGTTATATGACCCGGTGTAGGCATTTTGCGTTGGTCTTGTCGGGATAATATGTGGGTTATCGCTGTAATAATAAGAAGATTTTGTAGTGAACCAATCATCTTTACGCCTTAATAATCCAGCATTTTGAAAAAGATACAGTTTTTGCAGAAAAATTGATTTTTAGCGCTTTAGATTTTTTGTTTTTGGGCGTTCCGGCGCGATGCGCCGTCGCTACGTTGCGCGGCTCGCTGGCGCTCGGCCCCTTTGGGTCTGGCCCTGCGGGCCACCGCTCCACATCGCTAACGCGCCGCCGCCTTTTAGGCGGCGGAATGCCGAATGGCCGCGCAAAGGGTACAGGTTTTTTACAAATTTTAATTGGTATTAATGCCTTTTGCGCCTCCCCCCGGTGCTGTGAAAATAGTGCCTCACCCCGTCACGAGCTGTCGCTCGTGCCACCCCTCTCCACGGGCACATGCTGTGCGCATGTTGTGGAGAGGGGCTTTCATGTCTAGCACGGCCAAGAACCCTCTCCGCACGCGAGTTTACGAGCGTTTCCGGGGAGAGGGTCGCCGCGGAGCGGCGGGGTGAGGCACAAATCAGAGTGCCGAGCTACGCTCGACCGGATTTCGGTCCAGCTACCGTTCCGTGGCGATTTCTGTATCGTACATTCTGGAACGGCTTGCTGCCACGGGTTTTCTGTTGTTGCCTTAAACCCCGGGTTGCGCTGCGCTTACCCGCGGCTACCAATATCCCCTGCCCAAAGGGCAGGGGATGAATACAGCTGTTTGGTTTTACGAGAATACTAACATCGGCCTAGCGATGTGGAGCAGTGGCGCGTAGCGCCAGACCCGCAGGGGCCGAGCGTCAGCGAGCTGCGTAACATGAGCGCGGCGGTTTTGCGTAGCAAAAACAAATGTGCTAAATGCACATTTGTAGCAAGGGAACCATTTGCTCCTGCAAATGGCTCACGCCGCCACGCAGTGGCGGAGGCCCCAAATGAATAAATGATGAAATGATAAAATGAGCAAAGACCAATTTATTCATAGTTCATAGTTCATCGTTCATAGTTCATTGTTCATTGTTCATATTTCATATTTCATCGTTCTTTACGGCTTAGTGTAAAATAAACAACAACTTATATACTACGTTATACTTGGCTGATTATCTTTGGACTATAAACCCAAATCCATGCCTGTAGCTAAGCTTTTCGTTTTCATTTTATGCCTTGTTCCTGCCCTTGGGGCCTATGCTCAAACCGACACAAGTTTCTGGTTTGCAGCACCTGAGGTCAGCCAACAACACGCCGATAGACCCATTCAACTCAAGCTAGCCACAGGCGCCCAAGCGGCCAACATACGCGTGAGCCAGCCCGCTAACCCCGCATTTCCGGTGCAAACGGTGTACCTGCCACCCAACACGGCGCACTCCGTTGACCTCACCAACTATATCGATTTGGTGGAAAACCGCCCCGCCAACCAAGTGCTGAACAAGGGCCTGCTGATTCAATCGTCCTCCTTTATCACGGCCTATTACGAGGTGAACACCCAGTTGAACCCCGATATTTTTACCCTGAAAGGCCGAAACGCCCTGGGCAACGAGTTTTTTATCCCCTTTCAAACCCTCACCAGCAATAGTCTTGGCGGTAAAGCCTCCTTTGATATCGTGGCCACCGAGGATAATACCACCGTGACCATTACGCCGAATGCCGCACTGATTGGCCGACCCGCTGGCCAGACATTTACCATCACGCTTAACCGTGGCCAAAGCTGGTCGGGCGAGGCGAACGGCGTAGGCCCTAACGATCACCCAACAGGCACTAAAGTTACTTCAAATAAACCCATCGCCATTACCGTTAAGGATGATTCAATCGAGGCGGGCTTAATTCTTGGGGGTACCTGCAAAGACCTTATCGGCGACCAATTGGTGCCTACCAGTATTTTAGGCACCGAGTATATCGTGCAAAAAGGCTTTTTGTCCGGTGCCGACCGCTACCTTATCCTGACCACACAACCCAATACCAGTGTTTTTATCGATGGCGTGCTCAACTCAACGGTTAACGCCGGTATTACGATGACTTATTCTTTGACCAATCCAACAGCCTATATTACCACATCTGAGCCCGTTTACGTATTCCATATCTCGGGCTTTGGTTGCGAAACTGGTGGCGCTATTTTGCCGAGCTTGCGCTGTACGGGCTCTTATAAACTGGCCATTACCCGCAGCACCAGCGAGTTTTTCGGGCTAAACCTCTTGGTGCAAGCCGGCGGTCAAGGTAACTTTTTGTTCAACGGACAAACGGGCGTCATCAACGCGGCTAGTTTTAATCCTGTACCCGGCACCAGCGGCCAGTGGTTCTATGCCCAAGTCAACGTGAATGCGGCTATTGGCTTGCAAAGTTTAATTGAAAATACCAGTCATTTATTTCACCTGGGGGTTATCAACGGGGGCAGCAGCTCGGGTTGCCGTTACGGTTTTTTCTCCGACTATGCCAGACTGCAATATCAAATTGGCATTAATACCCAAAACGAGGCGAATTGCCTTGGCTCAACGGTAGTTTTAAATGCAAGCAATGTTCCTGGTAGTACCCTAACTTGGAATGGCCCCAACGGATTGGTTAGCAATAGTTTGAGTATCTCTTTGTCTAATTTTGACGCAAGCCAAACGGGCCTTTATACCGTGGCAGGCCAGTTAGGAGCCTGTACCGTCGCCGCCGACTCGGTGGAGCTCCGCCTGTCAATTCCTAACGCCGCTATCACGGCCGATGTGCCCCTTTGCGCTGGGGTTGATACCCTCTTGCTGGTGTCATCTGGTAGCCCCGCCCAAGGCTTCGACTGGACTATCCCGCTGGGCAGCGGTATATCGGGTAACGATACCCTGTTTATACCACTTTACAGCGCTGCCGAGCAAGGCGTGTACACGCTGGTTGTCACCGATTCGGTAGGCTGTCAAGATACCGCAAACTTCAACGCCCTTGCGCCGACGCAGTTAAGTTTGGTTTTAAACGCTACTAGTCCGGCTTGTGCTTCGGTGCAAGACGGGAGCATCACGGCGCTGCCATCCAATGGGGTAGGGGCCTACACTTATCTCTGGTCGAACGGGGCAACCGACAGTAGTATCAACAACTTAGCTGCGGGCAATTACACGGTAACTGTACAAGACGCACAGGGCTGCGAAATCAACCAAACGTACTCGCTCACGGAGGCAGATCCATTGCAAATCATTTTTGTGCCGCAACAAGTGGCCTGCGCCAACAACGCCGATGGCAGTATTGAGGCTATGGTAACTGGCGGAAATGCACCCTATAGCTACGCTTGGGCCAACGGTAGCACAACGGCTATTATAAGCAACTTAAACACAGGCATGTATGCGCTGACCATCACCGATAATAGCGGCTGTACCCAAACGGATTCTATACCAATAAACCAGCCAGCGGCCTTGCAAGTGCTTGTGCAGCAAGAGCAAATCTCCTGTGCTGGCTCACAAGATGGGCGCATAGCGCTACAAGTACAAGGTGGCACGGCGCCGTATCAATACAGCATTACCCCAAATGTTTACCAAACGCAAGCCTTGTTTGAAAACCTTGGACCCGGTACGTACAACATCGAAGTACTGGATGCCAATGCTTGTTCCATACAGCAATCGGTTCAGTTATACGAACCATTGCCCATATTGATAGCAGCTTTTGGAGACACGACCATACAACTGGGGCAAAGTGCCGAGCTAAGTCTACGTTTCTTGAATACCATTTTAACGCCAAGCATAAGCTGGTCGCCAAACAGTAGCTTGAGTTGCGACGATTGCTTTAACCCCGAGGCCAGACCAACGGAAAGTACCTTGTACGAGGTGGCTGTAACGGATGGTTTTGGCTGCACGGTGCGCGAACAAGTGCAGGTCAACGTGGAGAAATTCCGCGATGTATTTATCCCCAACGCCTTCAGTCCAGATGGTGACGGCCTTAACGATGTGTTTTTCGTGCAAGCAGGGCCTAATGTGGCCTTGGTAGAGCAGTGCGTTATTTTCGACCGTTGGGGCAATCAGGTATTCAGCACCCAGAATGTACCTGCGGCCAGCCCTGTGCATGCTTGGGATGGTACGTACAAGGGCAAAGCAGCCATATCGGGCACTTATGTGTACTATATCAAATTATTGTATGTTGATGGTCAAAGTATTGGCTATCAAGGCGATGTGCAGTTGGTGCGGTAGGTTTTTTGATTTTTTTGGGCGCTTCCCCTCGTGCCGGGGCGTATGTCTATACGCCCCTACAACGCTCGGGGCCGCTCCCCTCCGGGTGCGCTGTTCGCTTAGTGCGCGTTGCGCACCGCCCGCTTGCGCGGGCGCCCTACGGGCAGCTAGCGCAAAATTATTTAGACTCTTTCTACACTTTTTATCCTACGTGCTACACGTCATAATAAAGCTTATTTTTGCACCCGCAATGAGTATTGACCCTAAAATTGATTCGCCATGACAAATGATGCTGCACCTCGCAAGGAGTTTTACTGGGCCGAAGACCGCGAGCCGCACTTTCAACGCCGCCAAGATATCTTGGCAGCACACCCTGAGGTGACGTCTCTCATCGGTATCAACCCTCGTTTGAAATATACAACGGTGGCCATGGTGGTAGTGCAGATTGCATTAGCCTACTTTGCACACATGATGCCTTGGTGGTTGTTCCTTTTGTCTGCATACCTCATTGGCGCTACCATCGCTCAAGCTTTGTTTTTGGCCATTCACGAGATTACGCACTACCTGGCCTTCAAGTCAAAACGCAACAATAATCTTTTGGCATTTGTAGCCAATATTCCAATCATACTGCCTTATGCCATGTCGTTTAAGGTGTATCACGCCTTACACCACTGGGATCAAGGCAAAGACGGTGTGGATACCGATATCCCTACTGTAATGGAAGCCAAAATTTTCCGTGGATTTATCGGTAAAGTGCTTTGGTTCTTAAACCAGATTATCTTCTACGCTTTCCGCCCGGTATTGGTTAAAAAAATCAAAATCGACCAGTGGCAAGTGTATAACTTTATATTCCAAGCGGCAGCCATGGCTATTATCCTTCCATTCATTGGCTGGTGGGGCTTGGCTTTCTGGGTACTTTCCTTGTTGTTGGCGGGTAGTTTACATCCAACGTCTGGCCACTTTATTTCAGAACACTACGTGTTTGAAGAAGGCCAAGAAACGTATTCTTATTATGGTCCATTAAATGCAGTAACCTTCAATGTTGGTTACCACAATGAGCACCACGATTTTCCTAATGTACCAGGTAGCCGCCTGCCGGAACTCCGCAAAATGGCCCCCGAGTTTTACGACAACCTAAAGTCTTACAACTCTTGGACGGATGTGATTATCAAGTTCTTGTTCAGTAAGAACATTACCTTGTATTCGCGTACCAAACGCAAATAAGCGGTAAGATGTAAGAGGTGAGCGGTAAGTTGTAAGATGTAAGATGTGAGTTGTAAGCGGTAAGACATTTTATCTTACATCTCACATCTTACCGCTCACATCTCACCACTAATATTTGGCCTAGCGATGTGGAGGGCGTCCGCAGGCCGTGCCGCTGGGGCGTATGCCCTAAGGTATGAGCGAACCCCGAAGGGCACCGTAAGGGAGCAAAGCGACTGCACGAATAGCGAACCCGCAACGTAGCGCCCCGAGCAACGCGAGGGGAGGCCCCAAAAGGCATAAATGATTGAAGGAATAAATGAGCAAACGATTTTAGCCTAAAAATATTTATCGGCTAACTCGGCCAGTTTTTCATGGCTTAAAGGTTTGCTCACAAAGCAGGCTATGTCCTTGAACTGATTTGCCCGGGCTTTATCGTCGGGGTTGGTTGAAGTACTTACCATGACCACTATTGGGCGCTTAAAGTGCTTAAAATCAACTTGTTCGAATGCTTGAATAAACTCCCATCCAGTCATGATGGGCATATTGATATCTAGGAAAATGAGCTCTGGCAAATCAAGGAATTCATGGTCGGGGCGGTCGATACAATCTTGTATAAATTGCAAAGCTTGCTTGCCGTTGATACAAATTTTGGTACTATCGCAAAAGCCAGTCTCCTCGATGAAGAGCTGGTGCAAAAAGTTGTCGGCATCGTTATCGTCAACCAGGAGTATGCTTTTAATTTTGCGCATGTCTACAAGATCGGGATGGTAAAATAGAAAGTACTACCTTGGCCAAGTGTTGATTCTAACCAGATTCGGCCTCCATGCAAAGCAACAATTTTTTTGCAGTGGGCCAAGCCGATACCGGTGCCTTCGTACTCATGGCGGTTGTGCAAGCGTTTAAACAAATCGAAAATTTTGTCAAATTGTTGTGCTTCTATGCCAATCCCGTTATCTTTTACGCTAAACTGCCAGGCATGTTGCAGCGCGCTTACTTCGATTTTGATTTCGGGACTTCGGGCATTATCCTTAAATTTAATGGCGTTGCTGATTAGATTTTGGAAAAGCAAGCGCAGCTCGGTAGGGTAGGCTTTGATTTTAGGCATCTGCTCCACGGTAATTTGCACCCCAGAGTCCGTGATGGAGCTGTGCATATCGGCCAATACTTCGGGTATTAAAAGGTTCAAATCCACCTGGCTCATCTCTTGTTCTTTGCCCTTGCTGATGCGGGCATAATCCAGCAGACCGTTAATCAAGTCGCGCATCCGGCCTGTTGATTGCTCAATGTACGACATGTATTTTTGCCCATCGCTATCCAGCTGTGGGGCGCATTTACGCTGCAACAGTTGTACAAAACTACTGATTGTCCGCAGTGGTTCTTGGAGGTCATGCGAGGCAATAAAAGCAAATTGCTCTAGCTCACGGTTTTGAGTTTCAAGGCGTAACTGCTTGATTTCTAGTTCTTTTTCTGCTGTTTTCCGGTCGTGTATATCAATGATGGTGCCCACCATCCTGTTCGGGCGGCCATAAAGGTCTTTAACCACCACGGCGTTGCCTAAGAACCAACGGTAAGTGCCGTTTTTAAGGCGTAAACGGTATTCTATTTCAACTTTGTCTTTACAGTGAATATCTTTATCTAAGGTGCTCAGGGCAAAATCCTTGTCGTCGGGATGTAAAAGCGACGAGAAGTTGGCCAGGCTAGCTTCAATTTCATGTTGGCTATAGCCCAAAAGTTTGCAAAACTGTTTTGACCACCACTGCTTGTCATCCAGCATGTTTTTCCAGTCCCAAACACCGGCGCTTGTCCCTGAAACCGCCAGTTTAAAGCGTTTTTCACTTTCTTTCAGGGCCATTTCCATGCGCTCGTGCTCCGAGAAATCCATGTAACGCTGAATGTCAACGCATGATTTAAGCTGTTCTGCCACCAGTCTCGCAATGGCTTCCAGCACTTCTACGTGTGCTTCGGTATAAAAATCTAGCGCGTGATGTTCGCTGTCAATCACGCCAATCACTTGATCTTCGAAAATGATAGGTACAGCAAGCTCCGATAAACGCATTTGATCATCGACGATATAGTCGCTGTTCAGCCGGGTGTCCTGTACTAAAATTGTCTGTTGTAGCAGGGCCGCTTTACCCACGATGCCTTGGCCCAAGGGTATTTCAATGGCTTCCAGTACAACATGGTTGTCGTGGTTTTTAGGACCGTATGCCGCAACTTGCTTCAGTGTTTGTCGCTGAGGATCAAGTAGATATACTACACAATCTTCCAAATCTAATTCCTTGATGGCTTTACTGGTTATTAGCCAGGCTATCTCTTCTAACTTGGTTTTGCCTAACAGCGCTAATGCTAATTCGTGTATCGCCCTGAAAGTTTTGGGCATAGCAAAGTAAGCATCGCTTTGAATAGTTGTTTGTAGCATGTTGTGGCAGGCCAGTCTGGGGGGACTTGGTATGATTTATCCAATTTCAATCGCTTATATACGTAAGCAGTTGCTACATGTTCGATGATTTTACTTTTTTATTTTGGGGGGCGTTCCGAGTGGAGTAGTTGATAGTTTGTAGTTGATTGTTGATAGTATTTGGGCGCCCCGTTATAATAGTTGATAGTTTGTAGTTGATTGTTTTTAGTATTTGGGCGCCCCGCCGCTAGCGCGTCGGCGGTCCCCTTTGTGCTCGCTGCTCGCTCGGCCCCTTGCGGGGCTGTCCGCTGCGCGGCCACACGCCGGGCACCTGGCGCTTTGGCGTCAAGCGCGAGGTGCCTGGAGCGCTGCGGCGTATGCCGCAGGCCCGAAGGGCTAAGCGTTTAGCGCACGCGGAAGGGACCGACCCGAGCATCGCGAGGGACGCGCCCAAATAAAAGAAATCTGGTACTTAGGTACGAATTGTAAAGCTGATTTACAACTTGATAAAGCTTGTACTGTACGTTTCTTGCGTACCTTCAACCACAATGTTGTATTGTCCAGCGGGCCAACCGTCTGTGTCAAACTCAATTTGCTGGTTAGCTTGGTCAAGTAATACAGCTTGGTCTAGCATTTGGATGCCCAACATATTGTAAACTTTAAGCTTAACTTGGTCTTCATCGGGCAAAGTCAATTGTACATGTAAAGTATTTACGCATGGGCTTGGCCAAGTACTCAAAGCGGAGGTCGTACCTCGCTCAAAAGTAACGGCTTCAATGTTGGAGTATTCGAAGCTGCCATCCAGGTCAAACATTTGCAAACGGTAGTAGAATGTACCGTTACCTGGCTTGAGGTCGGTATGGGTATAGTTGATACTGCTGTTCGACTGACCTGCCGCTTGGCGTTCCGCAATATTTGACCATTGTAGTAAGTTGGTTGAACGATGGAGTATAAAATGACTGCTGTTCAGCTCTGTTTCGGTTTCCCATTCCAGCAATGCATCAAGGATGTTGATCGGTTTTGCGCTGAAACGATTCAACTCAATGGGGAGTACACTGGGGCTGGCCATAAAACCTAGTCCACCGCCGCTAAACGATTGTACTTGGTATTCCATGTAGTTAAAAGTACCATAAGTGCCCGCAATCCACTCGCTCAGGCTAGCACTCGCATTGCCTTTGTTGTAGAGGTGGAAGTTGGCCGCCGTGGGGGCTAGGTTAAAAGGATTGTTGGTTCCGTCTAGCTTAAAGGTTTGTAAATCGTTGATACCAGAAATCACACCAGGGTTAATAGCATTAATGCTGTTTTGCACATCGCTAATATCGGTTGGCGTGTAGTAAAAACGTACAGAAACCGGTTGTGCGGGATTAATACTTTGGTTGGTTGTTACATTCCAGTTGCGGTTTGATGTCATCCAAGTGTTGCCCATGGGCACATAGTTGGCGGCGCTTAAGTCTACTGCGCCTAAACCATAGGTATTGGCTGTACTCACGTCAACGCTCAGGTTTACACCAAGCGTGCCTAGGTTGTTTCCGTTGGGGAACAGCGAGAGCAAGAGTTTCTTCTCGTCTAGGTTGTAATAGTGTACCCATCCGGTACCGTCGGGACAAGCGTAGTTGGCCGATAGGGTCTGGCCGTTATCGTCAAACCAGGTGTATTGTTGGAGATTACTCTCATAGACGCCTGGGTCGGGATTGCTACCGTTTACACGTGCCAGTCCATCTAGGTCGGTAGGTATGCCGCTGGCATATGCGGCTAGTCCTGTATTCACAAGTGCGGCACAAGGTTTCATGCGGTAATCGCCGTTAGTATGTGGTGCGGTGTTAAAGGCTGGTAACGAGATGAATTCAGGATTTATTGTAGTTACACCCTGTAAGGCACTGCCGCCGTTATCCATTAAGCCGCCGCCAAATACGCTGTTCAAATTACCCCATACAATGGTGTTGTTGATTTCAACACTAGACGCCGAGTTGTTGAACACATAGCCTTCATTCGAGGCCAAGGTACAATGTAGGAAGAAGATATCGGCATTCAAGTTGGTGATGGTGTTGCCCGCATTGCCGCTGAATAAACAGTTGATAAAGGTACTAAAGTTACCATTGTTGTAAATGGCGGCACCTTCGTCGCCACAGGCATTGGCTTGAAAAACGCAGTTTTTAAGCATTGCTGTGCCATCACCGCTGTAAATAGCACCTCCTTGGTCGCCAAAGTTGTTGGTGAAGGTACAGTTTTCAAATTGACAGGTTGTCAAGTTGTTGTGGTAAACTGCGCCGCCCCTTAGGTCGTTCTCATTACCTGTAAAGGTACAATTGCGTAGCACTAAGCCCATATTTGATACAGCGCCAGCGTCAGCTTTCAACGCCGAACCGTACTGGCCAATTGTACTTGTATAGTTATTGGCATCGCTAAAGGTTAAGCCATCCAGAACACAGGTTGAGGCATGTGGGTTGACAATAGCGATTGCATGGGTATTGTCGGACCTTACACTTGGGTTACCAATATTGCCCGACAATACGGTTGCGTGAGCGGCTATGTCGCGTTGGCCCAAGCTCGTTTCGGTACCTTCAAACCCACCGTAGATGTCAGCACCATTAAGGATGGTGAAGGAAGCCGTGGGGTCAGTAGGGTGTGCGAAATACGTTCCATCTGCCACCCATATTTCAGTAGGTAAACCACAACGCGAACGGAGAGCCATCTGTAAGTTTTCGTATGCGTTGGCCCAAGAGCTTCCATCTTGTCCAGTAGCGCCAAGCCTGCTCGCATCAACATATTGGCGGGGTAGGGTAGAGGTAAAGGTCAACGGCAATTCATACGGGCCTAAATCTATGATCATGTTAGCCAAACGGGAAGAGCCGTCTAGGTCGCGGCCCGAAGTACCATAGCTGTTGGAACCACGGTCAAGGCCAACTGAGGCACAGTCCAAACGGTAATTTCCACCGGTGGTCGGCGCACTGCTAATGGCCATCGGGGCTTCAAACAAGGGGTTTTCGCTGTAGTTGAAACTGCCAGGGCCTGCCCAAGCGCCTTCAACGATTGAACGGGTAACGGTCACATGACTATTGGCAGCGCCGCCTGTAAAACTAAAGGTCCCATTGTTGTGGTAAATGATAGAGTTCTGGAAGTTGAGGTTGTTTAACGAGCCAATCCTACTGTAGTATTCAATAACCGAAGAGCTTGTGTTGGTGGTTTTATTCCCTGCAAAAGTGTTGTTGGTCGAGTTAAATAAGTTGTAACCACCATCGCCGTAATACAATACAGCACCGCGTGTAGCGGCATTACCCGAGAATAAACAACCCCTTAAATTCATGCTTAAGCTATCGCTTGCTCCGAAGGCACCCGTGTAAATCACGCCACCATTGGTGCCAGAATTCCCTTGCATGTAATTCCTCGACATGCTAACGTCGTTGCGGGCTATAAAACCTGCCGTTTTGCTTAAATGTAGGATAGCGCCGTTGGCCGTTCCTGTGTTGCCGTTTACATTGCTGTTAATCAAGGTGCTGATAATTTTACCACCTTTACTATGCAATTGTACCAGCGGACTGTTGGACGTGTTGTTCAATATATTCATCGACTCCAGCTCTACAACCACATTCCGTTGGTTTGCCGTTACTTCTATCAAACCATGACTATTACCGCTAAAAGTACAGCCTACTGCTTTTACAGCGGTGTAGTTATAACCGTTGTTGTAGCCTGTTCCGATGTAATTGTCTGACATAGCAATAGCAGGTACATATGATTGGCTGCTGAAACTACAATTTGTCAATTCTACTACACTCTGTATAATCGAAAGCCTTGAACGATTAGTATTGAAATTACAATTCGTAAAACTTATACTGGTTACATTTTCTATATCGGTATGCTTACCAGCGTATGTTTGCAAATTGCTAAAGGTACAATTGCTCAGGATAGGCCCTGTACCACGTTGGTAGGCATATACAGTTAAGGCATGACCACGGTCTATATTTAAGCCATACGAGGATATGATACCATTAAAAGTACAGTTCGCAATATTTTGCTGTCCAGTACCTGTAATAATGTCGCCACGTATGTCAAGTGCACCAAACCCTTCGCTGATTGAACCAGTAAACGTGAACCCGTCAATTACGGCTGTTGCATTGTTGTTCAAGGAGCGTAAAGTACCTTGGCGTGCAAATTGGCCACCTGGGCTTTGACTCGTTAACGTGGAAGGGTTACTCGCAATTACGCGTTGTGCAATGCTAGTTTCATTTCCCGCAAAACTGCCGTATAATTTCACGCCTTTGGGCAGGTAAATACAGTCTGTTTGTGATTCCGCATACGTTCTTCTATACAAACCACTGGCTACCCAAACCTCGTCTCCTTCGCAGGTGAGTTTCAGGGCTGCTTGTATTGTCGCTTTGGCATTACCCCATGATAATCCATCGTTGCTGTCGTTTCCTGTTGCTTGGTTTACGTAATACCTGATTGGGGTATTGGGACGTGTTGGATTTCGGTTTTCATAGCAACCTAAATCTACGGAACTGCCCAAGATACGGGTAAGTCCATCTAAATCAGTAGTTAAGCCAGCCATGTAGGCGCTGTTGCCTGCGTTTTTGGCTGGGGAGCAATACCTTAACCTGAAGTCGCCATAGGTAAATGGTGCTTCGGTCCAGCCCAAATTAGAAACAAACATGGGGTCGGTACCGCCACCACTCATCGAGTTAATCAAGTTGCAAGCACCTGTTGTATTGTTTTCATTAGCATATACTATGCTGTTAATCAACGATATATTAGCATTACTGTTTAATCCAAGTTTATTGTTCCCGGCAACGGTACTGTTAACCAACCAAGAAATACTGCCCACTAGTTGTAATGCACCGCCAGTGCTCAGGTCGGTATTGTTGCCACTGATTAAAGTATTAAATGCGTAAAAAGGTCCAGTGGCATAGACTGCAGGCGCATTGTTTGCTGAGTTTCCGCTAATGTTGCAGTTGAACATACTCACGTTGGCCACGGTCGTGCTATAAACCGCTGCTCCGGATGTTGCATATTGTTCCGTGAAAGTACATCGCCTGAATATAATGTCGCCCGCAGTACTGCCGCTCAGGTATACACCAGCACCTAGCTGAGCCGTACCCCAACCATCGTTTCTGCTAAAGATACAGTCTTCAATCACATGACCAATACCCGATAAAAACATTCCTGCTCCTCTACCGGCATTGTTTTGGTCAATAGTACAGCTTCTTAAGGTTAAGTTGTTGTAGCCGCAGAGTATAGCCCCGCCATTTTCATCGGCATAGTTGTCATAAAATCTACAATTTTCAATGGTTACATTGTTTCCTTGTACCAGTACTCCTGCACCACTTAAGTTTGCACCACTAGCCCCTGAGCCCCAGCTGCTTCCCGCCATGATCAAAAATCCATCGATTCTTGTGTTGGCAGCAGGACTAATTATATGGTAAGTATTATCCCCGCCCCAACTTGTACCTATTTCTCCCGACAGAACAGTTAGGTTCGCATTGATATCTCTTTGACTCAAAGCTGTTTCGCCGCCTGCAAAACCGCCGTACAAAGCCGTGTTTTGCAATAATTGAAAACCAAGTGCCCTGTCTCCAAACATACTGGGTAAATAGGTTCCGTTGGCTACCCAAATCTCAGTTACCTCGTCGCATTTGTACAATAAAGCATCCCAGAGGTTAGTAAAGGCCGTGGCCCAACTTAAACCATCTTTCACGGTGGCTGCTGTATTCGAGGCATCAACGTACAGTCGGGCCGTTGTTCCACCTCCTACGGTAAAATCATATTCATCGGCGCCAATATCAACCAGGTGGCGCAATATCCGGCTGCTCAAGTCAATGTCGAAAGCTACAGAGGTACTCAGTGCATTACTCCCATTGTGTAAGCAGGGCGAGGCACAGGTTATGTGAAAGTCTCCACTCGTTGTTGGTGCCGAGGCTGGCGAAATGGCCGCTGCAAACAGAGGGTCGCCCGAGTAGTTGTTCGCACCGCTACCCGTCCAGCCATCTTGGATTAAACTATAATCCACCGCCACGTTGCTCTGGCTGGCTGTACCCCCATAGCCAAAGTCGCTAACGGCATGATGACTGATGATACTATTGTCAATATTTATGGTTGTTGGCGCTTGCTGGAAAAACAACACTGCATTAGGTGTAATAAACGAAGCAGCATTACCCGCAATGGTACTGTTTAAGGCATGAAAGCCCACATTGGCGTTGACACCTACTGTTGAGCCAGATTCAAAGTAGATAGCTCCGCCATTGTCGGCCGAATTACCCGTTACAAAACTGCTGTAAAGCTTAAGGGCTGTCACTGGTGGTAATGCTGGCGTATTAACCTCTATTTTTATAGCTCCACCTATGCCGTTTGCACTGTTACCTTGCAGTTTGCTATAGGTTATGTTTAGCGAGGCATGGTTTACCGTGGCATTTACCCTTCCTGCTTTCCAGTAAACCGCACCGCCGTCAATCAGTGCAGCATTGCTGTTGATGGTACAGGTATTTAGGGTCACCGTAAGGTTATCGGTACTGGTTTCAAGGTATATAGCACCGCCAAGCCTTCCCGAATTTGATGTAAATATACTGGTGTTTAGCGCTAAACCACTACTTGAAGTTGTGTTGGCTTGAAACATAATGGCACCACCTAATCTACCTGTATTAGAGGTAAATGTGCAGTTTGAAGCGCTAAATTGTAAGTAATCACCTGACAAATAAATAGCGCCGCCACCTAGAGTCCCGTTATTCGCATTAAAAGTACATTGCGTTAATATTAGACCACCACTAGCCGAGTGGATGGCACCGCCTCTTGTGGAGCAACTATTATTGCTGAAGGTACATTGGGTAAAAGTAGGTATGGTCAGGTAAAAGTAATTTACACCATCGTAGATATTATCGCTGCGGGTGTTGCCACTAAAAGTACAAGTCGTAAACTGTGGCCTGAAAAATGGGCTGCTAATCCCGTCGGTTCGCACCATTCGTACCACGCCATCGCTGGCTGTAATGTTGTTGCGGATAGTACAGTTTTCAATGTATGGCCCTAAGGCAAATGCCGTGTTGCCACTGTAACTCATGTCGATAGCCGAGCCAAATTGCCCAGCGCTGTTGTTCGATTGGTTGCCGCCTTCTATAATTAAGCCATCAAGCCGAGTCGTTAGGGAGCTTGCCATACGCACCACGCAAAACGAGTTGTCGGCAGTAGAGCCCGCTAGGCCAATATTGCCACTCAATATGGTGGCCGCCAAGGGGAATGTCCGGCCTGTTGGCGATGTTTCTGTGCCCACAAAACCACCGTACACCAATACACCAGCGGGTACAACAAACGATATATTGCGGTCGGTACTCGTAGTTGGTCTGTAGGTGCCGGCCAATAAAAACAGCCTGTCGCCCGATACAGCTATGCTCAAGGCGTGTTGCAAGGGGATAGGCGAGCCCCAAAAGGCTCCGGAATTCGCAATATTGCCACTCGGGCTAACGTGGTAAGTTACACCAAATGCCAACTCACACAAGCCTAATATTATACCTAAACTTATTAAGGTCTTCTTCCACATTTTCTTCAAATTTTGCATAAAGATATAAGCAAAAAAAACGGAAAATTTGACGCTGTCCCCATTATGCAATTGTTAAGCGATGAACCGCCTATTTGAATTTGTGAAGCCCCGTTTTTATTTTATGTAATCGCCCATTTTGAGTGTATTTGATTGTTGATAGATTTGGGCGCCCCGGCTATTTAGTTGATCGTTTGTAGTTGATTGTTGATAGATTTGGGCGCCCCGGCTATTTAGTTGATCGTTTGTAGTTGATTGTTGATAGATTTGGGCGCCCCGGCTTCGCCGTCGCTACGCTGCGCAGCTCGCTATTCGCTCGGCCCGCTACGCGGTCTGGCCCTTGCGGGCCACTGCTTCGCATCGCTGGCGCTTGGGGCAGGATTGATTGATTCTAGGTTAATGCTTACGTATTATTTTTTACCACCCCGTCTGCTGTGCTACACGCGTTGCGTTCCGCTTGCATCCACCCCTCCTTTGCATGGAGGGGAATTTAGCTTATCTTATATTTAATTGATTATCAATAATATAAAACAAAACCTAGACTCCCCTCCATGCAAAGGCTACGATTAGGACACATTTTTCTGTACTTGTGTATGAGGGCACGAAAAGACAAAAGCTGCCCAAAGGGCAGCCCATATCGGTAGCCGCGGGTAAGCGAAGCGCAACCCGGGGTAATTAACGCAGCGTCCACCCAAGCCCAGGCGCGGCGGCAAGCGTAAAAAAAAGGACAAGACCTTGCCCCGCCGCGCAAGGGTTCCAAGTTTGTTCAGAAAACTGTTGTGGCTACCGTTCCGTGGCGATTCCTGTATCGTACCTGCCAAACGGCTTACCGCCACGGGTTTTCTGTTGTCGCCCTGAACCCCGGGTTGCGCTTCGCTTACCCGGGGCTACCAAAAGGGGCTGCCCTACGGGCAGCATCAAAAAATGTGTCCTAATCGTAGCCATGCAAAGGAGGGGTGGATGCGCGGGTGGCGTTTTACGCCACGTAGCGCAGACGGGGTGGTAAACCACAACGAAAAATAGAACCAATCAATCCTGGCGCTTGGGGGGCAGACGGCCGGAAGGTTTAAACTTTTAATAAAACGTTAAATACATACAGGCCCACAACTATCTCATTTTGATGCTGTTAGGTGTGCTTAAATCACTAAAAATTACGTTATGAAAACACTATTGATCCTGATGCTATTGGCCAGCAACATGGCCGCCCCCAAAGCTGAATGGGTGAACATGACTTTCCGCAACAACTCCGTTACCTCTATTTACTTGCAAATACCGGGTGTGATGAACCCCAACCTCTCGCCTTTGTCGAACAGCGGGGTTAGCCTTGAAGTTGGCCAAGAAGTGTTCTTTTTCTACAAGAAGAAAAAACAACTATTACTTAAAATTACCCCTGAACTAGACGGCCAAACCTTGATGATCAACGAGTTGGTCAAAGCACGAGAAAAAGAAATTGATGCCGAACGCCTGGCCAAAAAGAAAAACAAAAAGGATTAGTACCCAAGCGCGAGGTGCCTGGAGCGCTGCGGCGCATGCCGCAGGCCCGAAGGGCTAAGCGTTTAGCGCACGCGGAAGGGACCGACCCGAGTTTCGCGAGGGACGCGCCCAAATAATAAACAAAAAAAGGGCCTCGACTTTAAAATCGAGACCCTTTTATATACGGAAGCTAGGATTATTGACCAATCGCGCGAGTCAATTCTTCTACAGAGCTTTCAAAGTCGAACGAATCGTTGATGATGTAGTAATTTTGCTTGTCGAAGCAACCTGGGTAGGCAAATTTAGCAAAATCAAGTTTGCTTTGTTCAAAGTCGAAGAGCATAACGATATCCCTGATTTGAGTTGCAGTCAAGCAAGTGGTTTTAGCAATTTGCTTGGCTACAGTGAGTTTCGTTTCTTCAAAATCTTTGCTACCGATAGAATTTTTTGCATTGTTAAAGTCGTTGGCCGACATTGGCATACAAGTATTTACAGGCTGTGCAACTGGTTGTGGCTGTTGATAAACTGGTGCGCTAACCACGTTAGTATTGGTGTTTACGGTAGTTGTGGTCGTCTCGGTATACGTTACGTTTGTACCAGGAATCATACCACCTACGTTGATACCCACGCTGATGTTACCGCCTTCGCCATCAGGAACGCTCATGCCCATGTTGATGCCAGTACCCATGCCAACACCGTTAACGGTAGTGGTGGTAGTGGTTTGCTGAACCACGGCGCCTGGAGCTACCACGGTTTGTTGTTGAACTACCGCAGGGGCAGGAGCTGCAACCGCTGGCATGTTTGGATAAACCACCACCTGGTTAGGCAAACGGTTAATTGGAGCCTCGCCCTGATAAGCCATTTTGTACTCGCCTTTCTTGTTTAACTTAATCATCAACAAGGTTTCCATACCTGGTTGTGGGTAGCCTGTAGCGTTAACCTCGCCCAATTTGGTATCTTCGAAAATAGCCTTGATTTTGGCGGTAGGTTGGTTCAAATCCTGAACACGTACATTGGTTTCTGGAGTGCTGTTGTACCTTACACCGTTGACAACCAAGTAGAAACGTTCGCCATTTTCAGAAAAAACAACGAGGTCAGACTGCGCAAACAAACTTGCAGCAGCGCTTACAACTAAAGCTAAAGTAAGGAAAAGTGATTTCATGATAAATTTATTTTGAGTTATAAAGTGTTTTACGATTTTATTCGATTTAAAATTTCGTGCCAAGTTTACACAATAAAATTTAAAAATGCGGGATTCCATAAATTTTAACTTTTCAAGCGGTGGATAGTTCTTTAAAACCAATTATTTTTTGGAAAAATACAGCAAAAGTTTGCCTGTAAGCAATATAATTTGGAACTTTGCGGCGAAAATTCGCTTCATCTACCATACTAACCAAACATGAACACAGCATCTGCCTTTGAACAACATTTGGCCATCTGGCGCGAACAAGAAATGGCCGCCGTCGAGTTATTGTCTATCGCCGGTGAGCTTCGCTTCGACAAATCAGTTGACCTCTTGATGTTCCGCCGCGTAATTTACGATAATCGCCCAAGCGAAGTCATCAACGACCACCTTTACGCCAAGAACTATGTAAACCAACCGATTGACGTTCACCTGTCTATCGCCTTGGCCAAAATTATAGCCACCCTCGACCTTGCCCCCGCTCGTATCGACCTCGGTAAGTTGGCCCTCGATTGGCTTAAGGAACAAGATGCTAGTGCCAGCCTCGAAGAGTTTGTGCAAGACAAGCTCGGTTACATGATTGGCGATGAAGCTAAACGCCAGCATGCCGTTCAACACCGCGACGTGGTACTGTACGGTTTTGGTCGTATTGGCCGCTTGGCCATCCGTCGCCTGATCGCGATGACGGGTAGCGGTGACCAACTGCGCTTACGTGCCATCGTTATCCGCCCACGCTTGAAAGATTTGGAGCAAGAGATGCACAAACGCGCCTCTTTGTTGCGCAAAGACTCGGTTCACGGTAAATTCCGCGGTACCGTTCAGATTGAAGATGGTGGCGAGCACCTCGTGATTAACGGCAGTAAAATCCGTATTATCTGTGCCTCCGAGCCAGAAGAAATTGACTACACCAGCTACGGCATCAATGATGCCCTGCTTATAGATAGTACCGGCGCTTGGCGCGACAAAGAAAGCTTGAGTCGCCACCTCCGCCCAGGCATTGAAAAAGTGTTGTTCACCGCCCCGGGTAAAGGCATTCCAAATATCGTTTACGGTGTAAACCACCACACCCTCGACACCGATAACGAGCAGATTTTCTGCGCGGCGTCTTGTACAACCAACGCGATTTCGCCGGGCCTCAAGGTGCTCAATGATAGCATCGGCGTGCGCAACGGCCACATGGAAACGATCCACGCGTACACCAGCTCACAAAATATCCTCGACAACTTCGACAAGAAAGAACGCCGTGGCCGTAGTGCTGCCGTGAACTTGATTATCACCACCACGGGTGCCGACTCGGCCGTGGGTGCCGTCTTGCCCGAGCTGCAAGGCAAACTCACGGGCTCGGCCATCCGCGTACCCGTGCAAGATGGTTCTTTGGCTATTTTGACCTTGAACTTTAACCGTGCTACCACTGTTGAAGAAATCAACGAAATCATGCGCCAAGCCTCGTTGAGTGCTGATTTGATTGAGCAAATTGACTACTCCACCTCGCAAGAGTTGGTATCGTCTGATATTATCGGCAGCACGGCAGCTTGTATTTTCGATGCGCCGTCTACCAAAATCTCTGCTGATGGCATGACGGGTACCATTTACCTTTGGTACGATAACGAACACGGCTACACCAGCCAAGTATTGCGCTTGGCTAAGTACGCTTCAAAAGTTCGCCGCGTGCGCTATTACTAGAATTGATGGATTTTTGATTGATACGGCCCCGGGTGTTTTACGCTCGGGGCTTTTTTAGTGGTTAATGATAAATGGTTCATTTTTCATCGTTCATCGTTATTTGGTTGGGCGTTGCGCCGCCTGTGGCGTCGCCGGCGTGCTTCGCGCTCCCTATTCGGTCGGCCCTCCGGGCTGGCCGCAATGCGGCCACGCTACGCATGCCTAACGCACCGCTATCATTACAGGCTGCGGGAGACGAGGCAGGTGCCGCTTGACATTGAGTTGTGAACATGCAAAAGACATATAGTTTTGTAAACTAGGTGCACACGACGAAACCTTAGTTCTGGGCTGAGTATTTCTATTGTTCAGAATTTCCAACTTTTCCGTTTAGATTAAATGTAAAATCTCTTTCTTTATCTGTTGAGTAGTCGTTAAAAGACCAACCATTTACTTTTGAATAATGGTGGAATGCACTCCAAAAAGTATCAAAGTTAGCTTTGTCAACAAAGTCTTTGTCATCTTCTTCGCATAAAGGAATTATAAATGTTAGTATTTTACAAGTAAGATGAAATTCTCCAATCATATAAGGGATTTCTTTATTGTCATTTTTTCTAATGTACAAAAATAATTTTGGCTCAGTAGTAAAGTGATGATAAGAAATAAGTTCGCCAATTTTAGGTAAATTTTCAACTTTTAATTCTTTGTTTATCCAATTTATCGTTTTGCTAAATTTGCTTACTTCCTTTTCATCAATTACGCTAATACAAAATTTTACAAGACACCTGTAAATATCTTGTGAGTTAACTTTGTCCTGAAGCTTTAATTTTAGGTAGTATTCATTTGGATTATTTTCAACGTCAGGTCTGCTTTCTATACCTTGAAATTTGATTTCAACATTTTCGTCTTTGGAAATTTCAAAATTTTTCCCCTTAATTTTTTTATTTCCCCCTTTTCCTTTTACATCATAAAATGTTCTAAAAATTGAGAAATAATTAATTAAATCGGGTTCTATTTCAATGCTAAATTTATCGTTGCAATTATCACATTCTTCGTAAAGAAATACTTTTTTGTTTCCTAAACCTTCTGAAATTGCATGAGCTTTATTTTTGAATGTCGTTTCTCCTTCAACTTTACCACAAAACCTACATTTACGATTTTCTTTATTTCCGATATTTGTTCTTATTTCCCCAAATGCTCTTAAATTATACTTGTTTAGAGTTTTTCCAATAGTATTTTCAAAATCATCGTTTAACTTTTCAAAATTTTCCTCACCTTCTAATGATAGTAAATAGTTGTGAAGCCTGATAGAATTTTCAGTTGTAAGCTCAATATTTGGTAGAAACAAAAAATATTCGTCAACCTTTAGTCTGTTGAAGTAGGAAATAATTTGATTTATACTTGGTGGAAATTTTAACTTAAACAGATTAATAAAATCATAAATCTTAGTTTTAGTTTTTAAATCATTTCTCTGTAGTCCTTCAATTTTTCTTGTTTCAATATTTCCAAAAATCTCATAAAGTCCAAACACAAAATCCTCTACTAATTCTTTATCTTCAGATTCGACTAAAAATGATAAGGTGTCGTTTAATGATTTAAAAGTAATTTTGGATGACCACATTTTCTGGTAATATTACGCCTAACTTGATAATATATGCAACTCGCATGTACATCGCAAAATTAAAAAATTATAACTTAAAATGCAAACGTGCAGCCAAAATAATTTTAACTTGTTTGTAATCAATTAACTTTGCTCAATGTGCTATTAGCTGCTATACAAATTACCCCAAATCCGCGTTAGCTGCTTGGAGCGGGCCGCCGCAGGCGGCAGTGCGTAGCACCGAGGCGAATAGCCGAGCGCGGAAAGCAGCGGCGACGCCAAAGGCGGCGCAACGCCCAAATTATTTAGGTAAATTTAGCTTAAGATTGCTAAAGGCTAAATTTGAGGAAGGCTGATTTTGGCTAAATTTGGTGAAGGCAATTATAGGCTGCTTTGCGGAATTTTGAATACGCATATTTACCGTTTTATCCCTACATTTGGCAGTCAAACCCTACATAGCCTATGAAACCGCTACACATTATCCTCCTTTTGGCTTGCTGTACCTTTTTGGCCTGCAACGATTACAGTCAATTCCGCGAAAAAGGCATCCTGGTTGAAGGCTCGGTAGCGCGCAAAACGGTGAGTGGTTCTCGTAGAAGTCGCTCATACCACTTTACCGTGTATTTTTTTACCGACCCCAACAAGGAAAATCCTAAGCCCAAGTTACCAGAACCCGATACCATCAAGTCGGTCGACCAGGTACTGGACGAGATAAGCCAGGCCATCAAGGATATCAAAATCGGTGATTTTATCAGTGCCGATATCAAGGTATCTGGCCGTGTGTTTGACGCCTACCAGGAAGGTGACAAGATTGCGCTGTACTACATGAAGGGCGACCCACAGCAGGTGCAACTCCAGATAGTGGTGGACGGCAAAAAAGACGATGGTTTTTAACCCAAAACTGTGCTTATCCCAAAAAAATCATATTTTGGCGTTCAAATAACCTACTCGTATGGACCGTCGATCATTCCTAAAAACCAGCGCAGCCGCTACCGGTGCCTATTTATTCAACCCGCTAGACTTATTAGCTATGCCCACCCAACGCTTTACCAAGGCCGATTTTGGCCCCGATTTCAAATGGGGTGTTGCTACCGCAGCCTATCAGATTGAAGGCGCTTGGAATCTCGACGGTAAGGGCCCTAGCGTGTGGGATGTATACACCCAGAAACGCGGCGGTAAAAACATTAAAACACGCGAAAACGGTAATGTGGCCTGCGATTTTTACCACCGCTACGAACAAGACCTTGAGCTTATTAAAAGCCTGAATCTAGGTGTGTTCCGCTTTTCTATCGCCTGGTCGCGGATTATGCCCGATGGCATGGGCAAGGTGAATAAAGCTGGTATCGAGTTTTACCACAAGGTCATCGATAAATGCTTAGCACTAGGCATCGAGCCTTGGATAACCTTGTACCACTGGGATATCCCCCAAGCCCTGGAGGATAAAGGCGGCTGGTCGAACCGCATGGTGATTGAATGGTTTAAAAACTACACCGAGGTGGTTACCCTGGCTTACAAGGATAAAGTGAAAAACTGGATGGTGCTCAACGAACCCATGGCTTTCGTAGGCCTAGGCTACCTGGCGGGCATGCACGCCCCGGGTTATATTGCACCCAAACGCTTCTTGGCGGCTGCCCACCACGCCAACATGGTAATGGCCGAGGCTGGCCGAATCATTCGCAAGAATGTACCAGGTGCAAATATTGGCTCAACGTTTTCGTGTTCGCATGCTAGTCCGAAAAATGGCGACCCCAAGCACAATGCCGCCGTTGGCCGCATGGATGTGATGCTAAACCGCTTGTTCATCGAGCCGCTGTTGGGCATGGGTTACCCCGACAAGGATTTTGCCTTCATCCGCAAAATTCGGAAATTTGTACAACCCGGTGATATGGAGCGGATTACCTTTGACTTCGACTTTGTGGGCTTGCAAAATTATACCCAGGCGGTTATCCAAAAACACGTTATACCTTTCGTTTGGGCATCTGACGTGAAGCCGCATAAACGCGGTGTGGCCAAGGAAAATATCACCGAGATGGGCTGGGAAGTATACCCCGAGGGTATTTATAAAATCATCAAGCAGTACGCTGCGTACCCTAACCTACCGCCGATCATCATCACCGAGAATGGCTGTGCCTTCCCCGATACCGTTGAAAACGGCCGAGTACACGACGAGCGGAGGGTCAAGTTTTTCCAAGATTACCTAGAACAAATCCTAAGGGCTAAACGCGAGGGCATTGATATCCGTGGGTACTACATCTGGACTTTCATGGATAACTTTGAATGGCAAGAAGGTTTCCGCCCGAGGTTTGGCATTGTACACACCAACTTTGAAACGCAGGAACGCATCGTGAAGGATTCAGGCCTGTGGTTCCGGGAGTTTTTGAAGTAAATTGCTGCTAGCGCACAATCGTGCTCTGACCTCATATCTAATTTGCGCCCCCCCGCCGCTGCGCGTCGACCCCCTCCACTGCACAGGCCGCTGCGCGTCCGTTGGTAGCGGGGGGTGAGAGCAGAGGGCAGAATGCAGAGAGCAGAGCAGCAGGAAATTTCACTACTCTGCTCTCTGCCTTCTGCACTCTGCTCTAATTAGTATGGCCAAAACGCATCCTCAACATGTTCAATATGCAGTTGAGGCTGTAGGGTAATGGCCAGCACATCGAAACGGATTTCACCCTCGTGCATGTACTCGTACATGTAGGCGCCCGCCGCTTCCACGATGCGATTGCGTTGGGCTTGGCTTATCTGGTGCTCTGGATACCCAAAATAATCGCTACTACGGGTTTTAACTTCTACAAAAATGAGTTTAGCTGCCAAGCGTGCTACAATATCGAGCTCGGCCTTGCCATAGCGCCAGTTTTGGGCCACAACAACATAGCCCTTGGACTCCAAGTACTGTTTGGCCAAGGCTTCGCCTTGTTTGCCCAATTGCGTTTGGTTGGCTTTTTCTTGCTTTTGCATGTGTAAATTTGCATAATTTTCGCAACTTTGCACTGCCTTAGCCAGATATATTTTTTGTCCTTGTTCTATTGTGTCTAGCACAAGGGTAATCATGTACGCACAGAACACATTGTCAATCAAATAATTATAAAACATATGATGGATTCATTAATCCAAGAGTTTCCAGAGCAATTATTGGAAGCCCTTGAAATTGGTAGGACGGCAAATTTGCGTCCTGACAGTAAAAGCTATAAAAACGTGTTGGTTTGTGGGCTTGGCGGTTCAGGCATCGGTGCGAACTTCGTTTACGAATTTTGCAAACACGAATTGAAAGTGCCTTTCCAAGTGGTTAAAGGCTATGATATCCCCGCTTACGTGAACGAGGACAGCTTGGTCATTTGCTCTTCTTATTCCGGAAACACAGAAGAAACCGTGATGAGCTTGGCCTTGGCCCAGCAAACTGGAGCTAAAATCGTGATTGTCACTTCTGGTGGTAAATTATTGGCTGCAGCTAAGGAGTTTGGCTATGACTTCATTCAATTGCCTGCTGGAAAACCTTCGCCACGGGCTTGTTTGGGCTATTCGTTTGTACAGCAGTTGTTCATCCTGAAGCATTTCGGGATGATTGGCGATAGCACAATCCAACAGGTTGAACAATCGGTTCCATTGCTTAAACGCGAGCAGGCTGATATGCAGCAACGTGCTAAAATCGTGGCCAATGGATTGTTCAACAAAATGACCATCATCTACACCACCGACCGTATGGAATCGGTAGCCGTGCGTTTCCGCCAGCAGTTGAACGAGAACTCCAAGGTGTTGTGTTGGCACCATGTCATCCCCGAGATGAACCACAACGAGCTGGTTGGCTGGCGCAAACAACCTGGCGATTTTGCCGTGGTTATTTTCCGCAATAAAGATGATTTTGACCGCAACCAAGCCCGTGTTGATGTAAACAAAGAAATCATATCTGAATATACGGATACCTTGATCGAGCTCTGGTCGAAAGGCGAGAACCTCATCGAGCGCTCGATGTATTTTGTACACTTGGGCGACTGGGTGACTTGGTACCTTGCGGAACTCCGTCAAGTAGATGCCGTTGAGGTAAAAGCTATCGATTACCTAAAAGGTGAACTAGCAAAGGTTTAATACCTTTTAAATTTTATATTGAGCCGCGTGCATGCAAGCCTTTATTGGTCAAGCGTGTACGCGGTTTTTTATTTGGGCGCGTCCCCGCTGCGCGGGGTCGGTCCCCTTTGGGGTTCGCGTTGCTCCGTGCTACGCACCGCGGCTTGCAGCCGCGCCCGCCGGGCACCTCGCGCGACGGGCATCTTGCGTGAGCCCAATGTCATTAAGCGTTAATTATTTTGATAGTTTTCCAGCATTTTTCGGCCTTTATAACCACCCCGTCTGCCGCACTCCACGCTTCGCGTTCCGCTTGCATCCACCCCTCCTTGAAAAGGAGGGGAGCTC
>CAZDVQ010000052.1:0-32487 GCA_964508975.1 uncultured Saprospiraceae bacterium | reverse complement strand
TGTTCACCACCAGCCCCGATGCCGTGAAATCCATGTCACTCATGCCAAACTTGTAGGATTCTTGATATGGACTAGGCTGTGTACCACAAAATGTAGGTATGAAATACAATTCTGGCACCCCCCCCTGGTAAAACATCCAGTGTTTATCGTGTAGCTGTGCCTGGCCAAGCATGGCGTATGCCAGGGCAATTACCAGCAACAATGTCCTGCTAGTTCCCATGTTTCAATAGTTTTAAACGGTGAACGGATTGGTCAGCCAGTTCCACTTCCAACAAATAAAGGCCTTCAGGTAAGGTCGTGGCGTCCAGCTTTAGCGAGGAGCTACCCAAGCCTTCCAGCTTGGCCTCCTGCGCTTGGCCAGCTAGGCTAAACAAGCGGGCAGACACAATGGCTTGCCCAGCCAGTTGCTCCAGCTTGTACAGGCCCGTTCCCGGGTTGGGGTACAAGCTCAAGCCACCCTCTTGCCCTGGGCTAAGCTGCGGTGGGGCTTCCCGCATCAACACGCCCTGTTGCCAGCAAGTCGCCTCATCTTGGTAAACCCGGTGCTCTAGGTAGGCGTACAGGCTCCTGGCCAGGTAAACACCAGGGCCAGCCACTACCGGGCAAAGATCAACAAGGTCAAGCAAGGCCTCTCCTTGCAAGCTGTCTGGCGCTTGCCCCTTGGCCACGCTGGCCAGGTATATTCCTTGTGCCGTTTTGTAAATTAATTCTTGGTAATCGGTCACCGCCAACAACAATGCCTCTCCCTTCAACAAGTCCATGCCTTGCGTCTGTAACGACTTGTTGTGTAGCAACAGCGAATCTAGGTTGTACACCAGTAGCCCCAACTGCTCGTTCAATCGTGCCAAGTCCCCCAATATCAACAATGAGTCTGCCTGCACCGTGCTCCCCTTGAGAGCTTCTAGTTTCGTGTCTAGGCTGTCCCTGTATAATTTAACGTTGTCCAACAAGGGATAAACGGTACTGTCCGCTTGCACCAGGATGGCTGCATGCTTGTCCAACAACAGTTGGTCATCATAGCTAGCTGCCTGCTCGTAAGCCAGCTTAAAGTCCGCTAAATCACCGCCGGGGTTATCGTCGTCCACAAGTTTGCCGTATAGCTTTTTATCGTCCCATGTATTTAACTCCTCGTTAAAATAAGTATATGCCAAATCACCCTGCGCCACAAGGCTGTCCAAGGGGCTATACCCTCCTGCCTGGCGGGCAGCTGTTGTGTAGCTTTGGCATATCCAGTTGTCTGATGGACAATAATAGAATGGTTGGGTCGCTATCTGTAGAAACATTACAAATGGAGGAAGCAGTGGATACATACTTCCACTAGGGTTTAGCTGTACCCCGGGTATGTTGGGATCCAACAAAATGCTGCTCCCTGGCCCCGCCGAGTTCCACGCGGCAAAGCCGGTACCCTGTCCCGGTGGGCCCTGGTCAAAGGTTCCCGTCCAGAGGTTTCCACGGTTTTCCTGCGGGCCAATACTACCGCTCTTCACCCAGAGCCCTACCTGGTTGGCCTGGTCAAAAACGTTGCCCTGCACGTTGCTGTTCAGGTTTGAGGTCGTGAACAAGGCGCATACCCGCAGGTTGTCCAGCAGGTTACAGCTCACCTGCGTGCCCAGGCTGCTCGACTGGCGGTAGCCCACGTAACGCTCTAACCCTTGCCAGCTGGCTGGTTGCAGGTGTGCCAGGCCGTTTACCCGCGGGTAGTTAAGCGCCCCCAGCACGTGGTTGCAGTCCACGTTCACGTTGTCCGAGGACTCCACGTTTATGCCGTATTTCGGCAGGTTATTGTGCCCAATCGCTTGTAAACCACCCGGCAGGCGCATGTGCACGTCGTTGGAGGAGAGGAACAGGCCAGCGTTATCGCTGTGCAGCACGTTTATCCCCACCTGGTCCAGCGTGTCCAGGTAAACGGAGTTCTGCAACACCCAGGCTGGCTGGGTACAACCAGCCAGGGAGATACCAACGCCACCTTCGCCGTAAACCTCTACCCGGTTGCCCGAGAACATGGAAAAGGCAAAGGGGTTGGGCCCTGTACCGTCTAGGTTCAGCACCAGTATGCCCAGCGTCTTGGCCAATATCTCGTTGTCGCGCACCTCGGCATGGCAACCGGTCATCAGGCTCGCGTTCACGCCCACGTTCGCCCGTTCCACGGTGCAGCCTTCAACAAGCAGGTTGCTGGCCGTTACCTGCACGAAGGTGCTGAACTTACCCGGCGCCTGGTGCCCGTACGACACCGTGCCAGGGCCAGGGCCCGCGTTCCCGTCAACCACCAGCTCGCTGCCGAGGCCCCAGCCGTCTGCCTGTATCGCCGACCTCGTTATGTTATCGAACCTCGCGAGGGCTACCCGCATACGCCCGTGGCGCCTGGCCAATATACCGTGGGCCATGTTCTTGAAAGTATTTGTCGTTCCACCGTCAACTTGCACCCAGGGTACATCGTGTAGTTGGATACCCGCGTGCGCTACCGTCCTGCCCTGTGTCATACCGATGTAGGGTAACGGGCCCTGGACAGGCAAGGGCGTTTGCTCGCCGAACTCGTTGCCAGCAAGGTTGAACATGTGCAGGGTGTTCACCCCTGGCTGTACCACCGCTACACCAACGTGGTTGCGGCTAAACCGGGAGTCGTTCATGTCCATCATCGACTGCGCCATGAGGTTGATGGCGTACTCGCCACCCTCGAAGCGGTTGTTCTTACCCTTCAACCAGGCCGCCTCGTACACCGTTATGGAGCGCCAGAACGTGTCGCAGCCGGTCACCGTGGTGCCCACCATGTGTACACCGTTGGCACGCCTAATTATAATCTCGGCACCGGCATCCATGATAATCTCGGAACCGGGCATGAAGGAGTATGTCGCCGCCGACTGGTTGGAAGTGGACGAGTTGAACTCGAACGTCCCCCGCACCACGATGGATTGCGCCTGGGTATGCGACTGGTTGTAGGGTAGCATCAGGTTGGACCCGATGGCCGTCCCGATGTCGGGCACGCCGACCAGGCTACCCACCTCGGTGTAACCCAGCCCGCAACAGTTCATCCACACCTGTACCTGTGCCTGCAAAACGGCGCAGCCAGCACCCGGGGCACTCACCGTCACGCTGTACAGGCCGGCGTCCTGCAAGCTGGCCTGCGCCACGCTGTAATCTGGCCCGCTGGCCACGATGGGGCCGTTTGGACCGGCCCAGCTGTAGGTATAGCCCGGCAGCAGATCGCCCTGCACGCTGATCAGCAGCTGTTGGCCCACGCAGCTGGCGTTGGCCTCCAGCCACAGGTTCGGCAGGCTATCCAGCGGGACGGTATATTGGGCCGTCAGGCTGCAACCGCGTAGGTCCGTCAGCACCAGTTGGTACAAACCGGCCTGCAGGTTATATATGTTCGCCGTGCTGGCGCTAAAGCCGTTGGGGCCCGTCCAGCTGTACTGCAAGGGGGGCTCGCCGCTGGCCGTGATGTCTATGGCGCCGCCGCCGTTGCAGCCCGCCGCGGTGATGGATTGTAGCTGCACGTCCAGCGGCACGCAGTTGTCGCCCGCCAGCGGCAGGCTGTCCAGGCGCTGTAACACCACGCCCAGCGTGTCGCCGCAGAACGATATGCCCCGCACCAGCAACCAGGGCAAGGCCGTGGGCCCCGGGTTACAGCCCGGCATGTAGTCGAAAACGAAGTTCACGCACAGCGGCGCGGAGGGCGTGCCCGCCAGGCCCCAGGCGGGGTCCAGCACGAAGGTGTACACGCTGTCGCCCTGGTTCGACACCGCCTGCAGCGGCCCCGTCACCAGCGGCGGTATATCGTCGATGCTGGCGGTTACCGAGCCGGGCATCAAGGTGGCGCCCGGCGGCAGGTGCAGCTCGAAGCTAAACTGGTTCACCAGGCCGGTGTTGGTGCTGTAGGTACAGGAACTCACCCGTACCGTGTCACAGGCCACCAGCGGCCCGCTGGTCATGTCGCCCGGCAACAAGGTGGGCAAGGCGGGCACCACCTGTATCCAGGCTGTATCTTCCCAGCAGGCGGCCAGGCCGGCGTCGAGCAGCGGCCCGTGGCATTGCCAGCCGAAGCGTACCATGATGGAATCGGGCGTGGCCGTGCAGCTGTCCAACAGCAGTTCGAAGCTACAGGCGTGTACCCAGCTTGCACCCCGGTCGAGACGCGGGTGCGTGAACAGCAGGTGCTGGCCGGTCACCGCCTGGAAGGGCTGGTTGTTGCCCGTGGCCGTCCAGGCCAGGTTCAGCACGCTTATGCCCGCGGGCGGCTGCAACTGAACGAACACGTGCTCCGCGGGGCCGCTGCCACCAGGGGTACTGGGCGGCGTGGGCGCGTTGCGGACCTGGAAGCCCGTGGCAGTGGGGTTGGAACCCAGCACCAGCGAGGCCTGCTGGTTGAGCACCTGCAGGCCGGGCCTAGGGTAGTAAAGCGGGGTGCTACCCGACCCGCCGGCAAGTTCTTCCGTGGCCGTGCAGGCAGTCCCGGTAAAGGCCAGCTCCCCGTGGTCCTGCACCGTGTAATCCGTGGCCAGGCAGGTATCGGGCTTGTACACCAGGCTAAAGCTGTACTCCAGGAACTCGTCGGAGCTGTACAGGGCGGTACCAGCACAGGCGGTGTTCTCAAGCGGGACGAAGGCCAGCGGGGCTCCCTGCGTGAGGTCCAGTACCTCCTGGCCAGCCTGGGCGCTGTAAACGCCCGGCAGCTGGGACAGGTTGCAGCCCCAGGTGACGAGGCTACCGTTTGTATGTATATACCGGGAAACGCTACGCGACTCGCTTTCGGCCTGGGACAGCGTGTAGCCCTGCGGGCTTGACCATTCCAGCAGGCGGGGGTCATGCCGCAGCGGGCGGTATTCCCCCGGGAAATAGCGGAAGGGGTTGGCGCTGTTGCCGGGCAACCAGTTCCTGATGTTGTAATCGTCCAGCACGCCCAGGTGGCGGCGCACCCGGAAAAAATAGACCTTGTCGCAGGAGGTGCGGTTCCCGCCAGCCAGGTTGCTCCAGTAGGCCGTGACATGCTGCCGCCAGCCCAGGTTGAAGTGGTTGGTGCCGTTGGCCTCGCAGTAGTAAAGCAGGTCGAGCCCGCAGGCGGTGGCACGGTTGGTGGCGCTGGTGGCCGGCGGCAAGGTGGCGTTGTAGTCCCCCGCCTTTTGGCGTTGGCCCCGGGCATTTGGCCCTTGCTGCACCCCCGACCACCAGCAAATGGCCGTGATGCCGCAGGCCAGCTGGTGCTCGGCATCGCTGTGGTAGTTGCCGCAAACCCTGTAATCGAGCCTGAACTCGTACTGGTCGCCAGGCTTGAAGTGGGGCCGTTGCAACAGGCCCTGGGCGTACAGCACATCGCCGGGCAGGCGGTACTGGTATTGCTTGCCCACGCGGGTACGCCAGGTGCTCAAGTCTATCCAGTTACCCCAGCCGTTGTCTTGCCAAACCCGCAGCGAGTCGCTTATGCCCACCCAGTCGAAGGTATCCTGCCAGGCGCAGGGGTTCACCAGGTCGAGGTTGAGCCAGCGTAGGGATTCGCCGTGAACCTGTGCCCACTGGGCGTAGGTGAAGCCGCCGTTACCGGCGTCGCCTTCCTGCCCGAAGGCCTGCACGGTCACCCGCACGGTGTCGCCCTGCATGCTACGGTCGGGGGCGGTGCTGCCGGGGCCCGGCTGGAGGGTGGCCAGGGGTTGGTCGGGAATGCCGTCGTTGTCGGTGTCCACCAGGCCGAAGTTCAGGCGGCGGGCCTGCACATCGTCGACGATGACGCCGGGTGTCACGCAACCCGGGCATTGTATGATGATGTCGTGGTAAACCCTGGACAGCGCCACCTGGCAAGCCGGGCAGTTGCCGCCGCCCTGCAGCAGCACGAGCTCGGCCTGCACCCGGGCCGTGGACCCGCCCGAGGGGCAACAGGGTACCACCGGCAGGTAGAGGCTGCTATGCTCCATGTAATACCTGAGCGCGGCGTAGTCGTTGAACAAGGCGGGCAGGTCGAACAGTATCTCCCAGGTGCCATGATGTTGACCCTGGGGCGCGGCCTGCACGGTGTAGACCAGGGGCGCGTTGCCATCGCTGAGCAGGGCGGTGCCCGGCAGGAACGACAGGCCCTGCGTGGTGCTCACCCGCAGCAGCAGTTGCCCGGCAGGTGTAGCGCCAGCGTTTGAACCGAAAAACAGGTGGTTACCATCGGCCTCGCCGAGGCCAGCGTTGAAGGACATGTTCTGCACCTGCAGCACCGTGGGGTTGGTGCCACAGGTACCCGTGGTGAAGGGCCCCAGCAGCTGTGTCACCGTGGGGTAGAAGGCCTGCTGCAGGTGCAGGTAGCGGGCCCGCGGCTCGTCGGAAGGGTACCGGCCCGCGGCCAGGTCTTGCAGGTCGTAGGCGAGTTTTTCGCCCTGACCATCACACTCGTCCACCATCGGGCGGTCACCGTCCCAGCCAACGGTCCAGTTGTCGAAGTACTCGGGCTTGTCGAAGCCGCCCGTGAGGGTGCTGGCCGTGTCGGGGCAGCAGCGGTAGGTGTAGAAATCCACCACGATCGAGTCGCCGGGGGCAAGCCAGGGGAAGGTTTGCATGTCGTAACGGGCGATGGGGTTGTGCCCGGCCTGGACCAGCGCCTGCACGCAGGCCGGGTAGTTGCCCGGGGTTATCAATGGGCCTACAATGTCGGGGGCTATGGCTTGCCCACCGTGGCTGAACTGCACGGTGTTACCGAGCAGGAAGGTGTTCCCGTTGACAATATTACCGTCGATGGTGTTGGACAGGCGTAACTTGATGTCCTTGGCATCGGCGTTGCCCAGGTTCACCAGGTGGTGGCGGTGGTGGTGCAGGCGGCTGCTATCCAACCCGGCGGGCAGGCAGGCCAGGGGGTGTACCCCCGCGGGCTGTACCCGGTAGTTGGCCAGCAGGGGTCGGGCGTTGTCGCGTTGCACGCTGGCGCCCGCGGGTGACAGCGGCAGGCAGGTCGTGGCCGTGCAGGACAGGTTGAAGGCGTAGGCAGTATTGGCAGTGCCGTTGGGGCAAAGGTCGAGGCAGCCCGTTACCTCCACCTGCTCGGTGAGCAAGAGGCGCCAGCCAGCGGGCCAGGGCTGGGCAGCAAAGTTGAGCTCGACGCCCTGCGCCGTGACGTTTATATTGTTGACCGGGGCAAGCTGGCCCTGCGGGCCTTGGAGGCTGGCCGTCCAGCCGTTTGCCAGCAGGTGTTGGCAGCCCTGCGTGGCCGTGGCCAAGAAGGTACCGTTGAAGGCCCCCAGCCCGTCGTTGGAGAACTCCAGCGTGCGGCCCAGCACCATGCCCCGGTGGGCCGTGGTGAACAGGCCGGCATTGCTGGCCGCTAGCGCGTCGCGTACCACGAAGGGGTAGCGCACCTGGTAGCTTGCCTGCACGCTGGCACCGCCCGCCGTGGCCGACTCGGTGAACAGCAGCGGCAACAGCGTTCCGTTGTTGGCGAACAAGGGTTGCAGGCCCTCGCAGCCCACCTGCATGGTATATTGGACCGTTAGGCTCGCGCCCTGGGGCAGGTTATAGATTATCGGGGCGGTTGTGGGTTGCACGGTGCCGCCCACCGTGAGCGACAACATGCTGCTGCCCAGCTGGTGGTTGAGTTGCAGCGTGCCCGTGGCCGTGCCGCTGCCCGTGTTCAACAGGGTGGCTGAGAACTGCGCCGGGGCGCAGGGTTCAAGCCACTGGGGGGGGGGCAAGCGTGATGCTGACATTGCCTTGTGATTGTACGGTACCGAGGGCCAAGATGAAGGCCATGAATAGCGTGGTAAATACCCTGGTCATAATTTTTTTTGTTTAAGCGGTCAACGAAAAATATAAACGTGCATGACCCTGGCATCGCCCTGGCGGCGGCCCTGCATGTTGTCCCTGGATATGGTTGAAGTGTATCCCGCCCGTGCGGTTGTACAAATATAGTTATATTTTCGCCCGCTGGTTATAAACGCGGGAAAATATTTTTTTGGGTTATGCCCGGGGCTGGAAATTTTCAAGGGCACACACGTAGCTGCGCCCCTACGTTTTATCAATTTTGGGAACGCTGATGACGCTGATGAAACATCGCTGATTAATACGGATTTTTAAAATCAGCGCTTAAAAATCCGTGTCATCAGCGTGCCATCAAAAAATCATTAACCATTGTAAAACGGCGGCAAGGCCGCCGTCGCGCCAGCGATGTGGAGCGGTGGCCCGCAGGGCCAGACCCGAAGGGGCCGAGCGACAGCGAGCCGCGCAACGTAGCGACGGCGCGCAGCGCCGGGGCGCCCAAAAAATATATTAACCCACAAGGTCCAACTCTATTTCGTATATTTGCAGGTTGTTGGCACTGTTTTGGCGGCGCTATCAGCCTAACCCATTTTTGAGCACATCATTCGTTATTCCATGCATACAATCCCGGTGTTTCAACGCCATGCGTTCATGCTGCTGTTGCTATCTAGCCTCGCTTTGCCAGCCTGCAAAACGAGCCAGGCCAGCACGGCTAGCACCTCTAGTAAATCTGCCGAGAAACTTTGGGAACAAGTACAGCGCAACTACCTCAAGTTTGATTGGCTGAGCAGCCGCGCCAAGTTGAATTACAAGGATGCCCAGCAAGATATACAACTACAGGTTAACCTTAAAATGCAGCGCGATTCGCTCATCTGGCTATCGTTTACCAAGCTGGGCATCGAAGGGGCACGCGTACGCATAACCCCTACCCGCATCCAGATTATCGACCGCATCAACCGGCAGTATATCGAGCGTGATTTTAATTTCATGTACCAGTTCATTCCCGTTAAATTGAGCTTTTCCGACCTCCAGCAACTCATCGTTGGCAATGCCATCGACCCGCTAAACAGCAACTGGAGCAGCGAGGTTAAACCCGAACATTACCAGCTGAAAACCCAAAACGATAAACTTGGCCTACAGTATTGGATTGAACCCACACAGTTTAGAATGAAGGCCATGAGCGCCGTGAGCGCCCAGGATAGCGTGCAAGTACAACTCAGCGACTTTACGCCAACTACTGGTGGCAACCTTGCACAAAATATTGTATTACAAACATTTAGCCCTCAAAAAGGCCAAGTAATCGCTAACCTGATCCTGAATAAAATAGATTTTACCCGCCCCGAAAATCTCTCGTTTGATATACCCGAAGACTATGAGAAAATATAGCCTACTTTTACTGTTATGCTGCGGACTAGCCCTCTTTAGCCTGAATGCCCAACAACGCAAGAAGGTTGAAAACCAACGCCAAGAGGTTATCGGCCGCATCAAGGAAACTGAAAAACTGCTAAGCAATACCTCTAAGGAACGCCAAGACGCTGCGTACCAAGTTAAGCTACTTCAAGAGCAGCTCAACAACCGCAAGGCATTGATGCAAATTATCGATGGCGAAATTGCCGCCCTGGGTGATAGCATGAGCCTGATTGCCGGGCAAGAAAAAATACAAAATAGCAAGTTGGTTCAACTGCAAGCCGAATATGCCAAGGCGCTTCGTTCGGCATGGCGCACCCGTGCCAACCTACAACCCTGGCTCTTGATTGCTTCATCGAGCAGTTTCCAAGAGTCGTTCCGCAAATGGCAGTACGTGCGTCAGTTCAAGAACTTTTGCAGTCGCCAAGTAAGCCTTATCGAATTTTCAAGAGCCAAGTTGAGCCAAAGCAAAAAAGATATCGCCACTAAAGCCGCTGCCAAAAATGCACTCAAGGCCGAGGCCGAAGATCAACTGCTCCGCATGAAAGCCGATGAAGCCACCAAAACGGCCATGCTGCAAAGCCTGAAAAGCAAGGAATCTGAACTGAAGCAAAAGATTCTGGCCATGGAAACCCAGAAACAACAACTCAACGCTACCTTGGAAGCTATTATCCGCGACGAGATGGCTAAGGCCAAGGAAAAAGCCCGTGTTGAGGCCGCCACCGCCGCGAGTACACCTAAAACAAGCACTAAAAAAAGTAAAAAGGGAACTAAAAGTAGTAAACCAGAGGTTGACTTGAAAAATCCGCCCGCTACACCCTACGTCAGCGCCGAGGAACTCGCCGCTACCGATAATTTCAGCAAAACCAAAGGCCGCTTGCCTTGGCCCGTGAACAACGGTATTATCACGGCAGCATTTGGCGAGCACCCCCACCCTGTTTTCCCGCTCATCAAGGTCAAAAACAACGGTGTTGGTATCAGCACCAAAGCAGGCAGCGAGGTTAGGGCGGTATTTGACGGTAAGATTATCTCTTGCAGTTATTACCCCGCATTCCAGTATGGCATCATTATCCAGCATGGTGGCTACTACACGGTTTACATGAACTTGGCCTCGGTAAACGTGAAGCCTATGCAAGAAATAAAAGCCAACGACGTGCTAGGCGTGGTTCACACCGCGGCCGATGGCAGCACCACCCTGAACTTTGAGATTTGGCAGGGCAAATCAAAACAAAATCCAGCCAATTGGCTAAAACGCAAATAAATTTATGTCGCAAGATTGGAACGTTGGCAAAAAAGCCAAACAACTTATACAAGTAGAACCCGAGAAAGCCGTGTTGGTAGGTGTAATCACCAAAGACCAGTCGGAAGAACAAATGACCGAGTACCTCGACGAATTGGAATTCTTGGCCTCCACCGCAGGGGCATTGACCCTGAAACGCTTCACGCAGAAGCTTACACACCCTGAATCGGCTACCTTTGTGGGTTCAGGCAAGTTGATGGAAATCCAGAAATATGTAGAAAGCAACGACATCGACCTCGTGATTTTCGACGATGATCTGTCGGGCAAACAAGCTACCAACCTCGAGAAAGAACTAAAGGTAAAGATTCTGGACCGCAGTAGCCTTATCCTCGACATTTTCGCCGAGCGGGCCCAAACGGCTCAAGCGAAAGCTCAGGTTGAACTCGCCCAGATGCAATACCTGCTCCCTAGGCTTCGTGGTCTTTGGACGCACTTGGAACGCCAGCGCGGTGGTATTGGTATGCGTGGTCCTGGTGAGCAAGAAATTGAAACCGACCGTCGTATTGTACGTGAGAAAATAGCTTTCCTCAAACGCAAACTCGAGGATATTGACCGCCAGAGCCAAACCCAGCGCAAGGCCCGGGGCACGATGGTTCGCGTCTCGCTGGTGGGTTACACCAACGTGGGTAAATCAACCCTCATGAACCTGGTGAGTAAATCGGAAGTATTGGCCGAGAACAAACTATTCGCCACGCTCGACACCACGGTGCGCAAGGTAGTGCTGGAACAAACACCTTTCTTGCTATCGGATACCGTTGGGTTTATCCGTAAACTGCCTCACCACTTGGTAGAGAGTTTTAAATCAACCCTCGACGAGGTGCGTGAAAGCGACTTGTTGCTGCACGTGGTTGATATGGCCCACCCACAGTTCATGGATCACATGGAGGTGGTGCAACAAACTCTACGTGATATAGGCGCAGGCGACCACGAGGTGCTGTACATTTTCAACAAGGCCGACCTCTACCGCGAACGCTACATGGATAAATTCCTGACCGAGGAGGAAAAAGCCGCCATCGAGGAGGAAGTCCGGGAAAATATCCTCGACAAGGTACAAGGCAAAGGTGTATTTGTATCGGCTATCACCCAAGAAGGTATACAAAACTTCAGAGATACCCTGCTACTCAAAGTGCGCGAACTCTACGAAATCAGATACCCCTACGTGAGTAGGTTTTGGTAGCAATAAAAAATCCCTTGCCAGTTTAACCGGCAAGGGATTTTTTGTAGCTCGATTGCGAGCTATTAGTTCAACTCCGTTGGGATAGGCGTTTTATCAGCTTTGCCCAAGTTAAACATGAGCGAGAAGCGCAAGGTATTATCCATTGGCAAGCGGATGCTTGTAGTAGGCACGATGTAAGAGAAATTCAACGCGAACACGCTATATTTCACACCAAGGCCTAACGACAAGAACTTGCGGGCACCTTTATCAGGATGTTCCCAGTAGTAACCCATCCGGAAAGCAAATTGCTTGTCGTACCAGTATTCAGCACCTGCACCAATCATGAATTCCGACATTTCCTCGGCAAAGCCACCAGGAGCGTCACCAAATGAGCCGAATACCGCTGCTGGAACTGATTTTTGGCGGTAGTCTGCAATACCGTCACCAGTACCGTCACCGTTTTCGTTGTCGTATTCAGGGTTATCGATCACGTTGCCGTTTTCGTCAAGAATTTCGCGAGCGATAGGCGTTGGAACCAACAGCTTATTGATATCTACACCAAAGGTAAGCGAGTTGTGGTCGTCGATAGCATAATCAAATGAAGCACCGATACCCAAGTTGGTTGGGATATAATCGCGGTTGCCATTTTGCTGGTACGAGATTTTAGTACCCAAGTTAGATACCGCTGCGCCTACAGTAAGCAAACTGTTGCGACCATTCGTTTTGATAGGTTTACGCCAGGTGAAAGAGATATCGGAGGCCACGGCTGTACCTGGGCGAATCTGAACACCATTCGAGATTTGGCCAGGCGCTAAGCTAGAGAAGATGAATTTCATCGACAAAGCAATAGAGAACTCTTTGCCCAAGCGGCGTGAGTATGCGGCGTTCAACTCAAACTCGTTTGGACGAGCAGAACCCGTTGGGGTCGCGTTGATGTCGGTAAAGTCAATCTTACCCAAGGAGAAATAGCGCAAGCCAAAACCCAAGGCAGAGTTTTTATCAATTTTTTTGTAAGCCGAAAGGTACGACAAGAAAATATCGTTGATACCCAAGGCACGAAGCCAAGGGGTATAGGTAGCCGAAATACTGAAATCGTGTTCAGCAAAGGCCAATGCAGAGGCATTAAAGTGAAGGCTATTAGGGTCTGGCGACATGGCAATGCCCACATCACCCATCGCACCAAAGCGTGCATCTGGAACAATCCTCAAGAAAGGAACAGCGGTTACAATTGTATTTACACTACTTCCATCTGCATTTTGTCCAAATCCAGTAACTGTAAGCAAGGCTATCATGCCTGCAATCATCGTCATTTTTAACGAGTTCATAAAACCATTTTTTGGTTATCCAATTAATTAAAGTTGCATGTAAACTTGCGTCAAAGGCAGATGGTTTTTAGTTGTTTTCGATTTGGATGCGCTAAGCTATGAAAATTTGTGCTTACGTAGGTTATTAAATGAGCCGCTAATTTAAATGTTTTTTTGGGCGCCCCAGCGGGCTGCTGCGCGCTTCGCTTGCCGCAGCCCGCTGTCGCTATGTTGCGGGGCGCGCTGAACGCTCGGCCCCAGCTACGCTGGGTCTGCCCTGCGCGTTCCGCTTGGGCACCCCTTCACAGCGCTGGCGCAAGCGCTGTATTACTTGAGTATAACGAGTTTTTCAAAATTACTGTTGGCCGATTTGGTGCCATCGGGTAAATTAACCCGTACGCTCACCCGGTAAACATACACTCCTCGGCCAATGCGATCGCCGTAGTCGTCGGTGCCATCCCAGCTGATATCATCTACCCGGAAGCCACTGGTGAATACATCCTGGTTGATTGTTTTCACTAATTTACCCGATACAGAGAAAATTTGTACCTGTACTTCTAGGTCTTGCCCTGGGAAGTTATGCTCAAACTGGAAGTTGGTGCTAGTTGTAAAAGGGTTGGGGTAATTCAACACGTGCTCCAAGGCAATGTTGGCCGTAGAAGCCACCACAAACTCGGTGTAACCCTCGCCCGGGTTGTTGTGTATATCCCAAGCCTTCACCCGGATGGTATGAAGGCCTTCGCTCAACTTGCTGAGCTGGTAGTGTAACTCTCCACTGGTAAAATCGTTCAACGCTGATTGATAATAGTTGTTCAACACGATGATGTTTCGGTCATCGCCGTCAAGCACCCCTGTGATGTCGTGACCAATGCTATTACCTGTGGTGTTGATACCGCTATCGTCGCTCAACTTGGCGTAAAGTACAGGATTGGCATCTGTGATACCGCCTAGAGCAAAGTTTTCATCGTTCATGAATACTTGTACCACCGGTGGCTGGTTATCATCAACGGCGTTGGCGTAGGCACCTCCCACTAGAATTTCGTCGTAGTAATCGGCTGCTTCCTGGGTGAAGCCATCCTCAGCGTAGTAGCTAATTTTACCGTAGCCCAGGGTATAGTTGATATCTTTAGGTACAATAAAGGTAAAGCTAAAGGCACCGTTTACAACAGAGGCTCTACCTTTAAATATGATATTCTTCTGTAAGTTAAAGTTGCGTTGTGGACTGCCAGGATCGTTACCCAAGGTGCGTTTGGTAGCCACCTTGTCAAATACAGTTGGATAAATAGTCCCGTTAAAATCCTTTTTCAAGGAGCCATCCTTATTGGTAATATGACCATAAACCGTTACTTTTTTCAAGGCTTCAAACACTTTGGTGGTATCATCGGTGTAAGCATTGAAAATCGAGTCGGTGGATACGTCGAAGAATGGATATGCCAGGCGCATGGCGGGGTCACCCAAGTGCGAGAACTTACGGGTATTGGCGATATCACCCGTGCCGAGGCTGTTTTTGCCATTGGTCATGATAATTCCTAGGCGGGCTGGACGTAAATCGGCGGTAGGTTCAAATAAGCCCTCAAATATACTGCGGGTAAGCCTTTCGTTGGCCGAGGCATACACCACGCGGGTGGTGGTAAGCAAGGCAATAGCGCCACCCTCTGGGTTCAAGAATAACGACTCTCCAGAGCTGGTGATACCCGGATTGTCATAAGGTGTAAAGGCACAAGTGGCGGTTACAAAAAGCGGTAAATAATCACTATTGTTGAGGATAGAAATCTCCGATTCGGTAAACACCCTTTCTTGGCAAAGGCCAGTTTCTCCACCATGCCCCAAGAAACAGAAAACAAAAGTACCTTGAAACAAGTCGTTCAGAATGGCCTGGTTTACGGCGGGATACCTATTTCCACCAGCGGCACTCTGCTGCTGGAAAGCATCCAAGTAAATTTTATTGATATTGTACAGCTTGTAGTTGTTGAACACGTATTGTGCAATACCATCGGCATCGCCAATATGTAGGTTACCATCCTCGTCGTCGGCCATGAAGGTGACACGGTTTTTCCAGTCTTGGAAGGTAACCGGGTTCTTTTCGTACTTGATCATCTTGTCCACGGCTTCCATGGCCTCGGTGCTGTTGCGTACGGGAAAACGCCCAACGGCTATATCCAACAAGCCTCCCGATACAGAGCCTTCCATGGTGTCCAGCAAGGCGAAATAGTCATCGGTCGTATAAGATCCGATTGGGTTAAACGACTCTGGCGTTTGGTAAGTGGGTACAAAGTTGGTATTGTTGTTTTTGTAAGAGTAGCTTCTGTAATCAAAAGTACCATCGCCGAAAAGCAGCAGGTATTGGAAGTCATCGTTTGTATCGCGGTTGTACAATTGGCGTACAAAATCGCGAATAGCAGTAGGGTCGGCCTTACCTGATGCATACTCGTTATATACTTGTTCGGTACTGACCATCAACACATTAAGTTGGCTGAAAGCCTGACGGTGGTCGCGTAATTTAGCGGCTGCTTGCTCAAACTCTGGATGGTACACCAATAGCATGTTGGGCACTGCCGAGGCGTGTAAATTTTGGTTCGCAATAGCTTTGCCCTCAGCAGGCGTAAGGTATCGGTTGCCATCAAAGGCAATAAATTCGCGCAGGGTTAAACCTGGAGCTGCAAATCGGTTATTGCTCAAAGCATAGCTTTGCACATTATGATGGTCGGTGATATCCCAGACACTCAAGTTTTCGCCTTGCAACTCGTAGCCGTAAACCGAGCGGGTCAGCGCGTTAAAATCGCGAAAAGGCATCTGGCCGTTAAAAGCAGGTACATTCAATAAACAACGACCGTTCAGCGTAATATAATCTAACCAACCTTCGGCGCTGCCCACGGCTTGGTTAAAAGCCAGGTCAAGGTTTATCTGCTCGCCCGTAGCGTTAAACGACATCCGTACTGGGGTATAGGCTGCATAAGTGGCATATGTTGCTCCAGATACGCTTGACAAGGTACGGGTAAACAGGTTATTGCCGTTGTACTTCATCACAAAGTTACTTGCCGAGCCGATAGAACGTGCTGATAAGGTCGTCAACATTTTAACTTGGTTACCCGTGGTTTGCAAGCCGGGCAGCGTCAAGTTAAAGTTTTGAGAACCCGTAAATTTATACGTTTCGCCTAGCCATACCCTACCCGATCCAGGATAACTCAAATAATCATCGTGCAGGTTGCGGATATTGTTTTCGTAGTGTACGGCGGCATCAAAAGTTGTGCTATACTGCGAGGCCGTGGTTGGGGCAGCGTTGCCGATGCGCTTGCCAGGCGTACTGCTTATTTTGAGGAAGTAATAGTTTTCATTGCTGTAGGCGTGCATCACCCGGGAGTAAAAAGCATTGGTCGAGTCATACACCCAAAGGTCGGGCCCTTCGGCATAAAACAAAACTTGGTCGGAATTATCAAATTTGCCATCCGCTTGGCCATCTACGCGGATAGCCAGCTCTGCAAGGTCATCGATTCGGGGTGCGCTGTTGAGCTCGGGCATCATTTTGCCGCCGTTGCCGTAAATTTTGATATGGCTTGGATTCAGGTTATCCACGTTGATACCCAAATCCCTGAGGTAGTTATAATCTAAACGGTAAATCCCTGACTCCGTTACTTTGAGGCGGTATATCTGTCCGTCAGACAATACAGAATTAATAGGATTACGGGTAATAGCCGTACTAGTATTCTGATCGTAGGGCCTAACCAATACCTGTAAATCAGCAGACACCAGTCGTTCTACCTGGTTGGTCACAGCATTTTTACGTAGTGGTGCAAACTTAATGGTGAGCATTGCTTGTTTACGCGCCATGGCTACATTGGCTTGCAGCTGAATATCAGGGGGTATATCGGCTACAACATCAGGGCTGGGTGTATTGGGGAGGGCTTCCCATTGTTCGTTTGCGAGGCGGGCTTCCACCTGGCTATAAGCGGACAACTCAAAAGTTTGCACGAAGTGAGCTACACGGGGTGCTTCAGCGGGAAAAACAGCCTCGGGGAAACTGGGCACCAGTAGTTCGGGCTCCAGTTCGGAGAGTTTAATGCGTTTCTCCGACCATTCAAAGTTGAGGGTTTGTTGAATATTTTGCTGTGCCAAAAGGGCAAAATTCGCCAGCAAGAGGCTGGCCAGCAGGACTGATTTCATGAATTGGGTCATCGTGTTTTCCATTTTCGTTCTCATCTGTGGGTGCACAAAACCCTTATAAATGTGGGTTCTACGCTGGACGGACATCCCGTGTAGTAGTTAACGTATTCTATTGCCAAAACGCTGGGAATGAACAAAAATAGTGATTTTATTTGATTGGGATGCCTTGTTTCCTGTTTGCATTAATCGGCGAGTCGTTTTTTAACCCCATAGACCATATGGCCTATGGATAAGCCACATTATTTAAGTTATTTTTTGGGCGTGCCCCTCGCGATGCTCGGGTCGCTCCCCTCCGGGTGCGCTGACGCTTAGTGCGCGTTGCGCACCACCGCCTACGGCGGTGCCCTCCGGGCAGCTCACGCAGGAAAAAGGTGCTTCGCAGACCCGTTATTACCCAATTGGCAACTATTCGTAATAAACTATTCCCTAGGTAATAATGTATAACCTAATCGAATAGGTTTAATCAACCGGTCGCTGGAACTTTGCGGCATGGAAAATCAACCGTTTAATAATATACCCGAGACTGGGAATATTTACGACAAAATCATCAAGGAAAATGCACTGGAGCTCTTCAAGGCATTTACCCGGGATAAGGTTTGGCTCGATATTAAACCCTTGCGGGAAAAACTTCAAAGCACACTGGAACGAGAGCTCGACATGCTCTACGAGGTGACCGAAGAAAATGGTTCACGCCTACTGGTTCACATGGAATTCCAATCGGCCCCCGACCCTGAGATGCACTACCGCATGCTGTTGTATTTCAGCCTCATCAGCCAGAAATACAAATTACCGATATGGCAAATGGTCATTTACCTAGGCACGAAGCCCCACCGCATGACGCGCGAGTTTAATACCCTAAACCTAAATTTCGCATACGAGATCGTGGTACTAAACGAACTAGAACCTGAGCATTTTCTCAGTTCACAAGTTCCAGAGGTGCTCATATTTGCGGTGTTTGCCAATTTCAGCAAGGAACAAACAGAGAGCGTGCTGCGTTCTATATTGGAGAAACTGAAGCAATCCTGTGACAATCCAAACAAGTTAAAAAAATATTTCCAACAGTTGCTCAACTTGGCGCGTTTGCGTAAATTTGAGCAACTTTTAATTGAAAACTTCAACACCATGCCCATCTACATTGAACTTGAGAACGTTGAAACCGACTACCTATACCAAAAGGGTATTGAAAAAGGCATTGAAAAAGGTATCGAGAAAGGAATTGAGAAAGGTATCGAGAAAGGTGTTGAAAAGGGGCAGGAGGATGGAGCCCGCTTGGCCTTACAAATTATGCAGCAATTCACCTCGGGCATACCTGTACACTCAATAGCCCTAAACTTGAACATTGACATAGCCAAAGTAGAACAAGTTATCCAGGAAGCCCGAGACTTGGGTTTAATATAGTTGTACCCGTAAAGCGCCAGGCATGCGAAGGGCAGCGCCAAAGGCGCTGGTGCGTAGCACGGAGCAACGCGAACCCCGGAGCACGCCGACGGCCGTAGGCCGGGGCGCCCCAATAAAAAACTATTCTTGCTCGATGTTCATCACCTTAGAGCGCTTACCGATATGCGGTATGGCCTGCATCAAGGAACTGGCCTCGCGGGTTTCGCGGAGGGTAAAGAATGCCATGTGGATGCCGAGGCTGACCAATGCCAAGCCCATCAATATGCCCAGGTAATACACAAAAGTGAGCATGATGTGGGTAGCAAGGTCGAGGATGTCGTTTCCGACAATGAAGTTTGACCGGATGGTTTGCACCAAGAATACCCATACTGGAGATACCGTGATGAGTAGGAAAACCACGGTCATGAGTAACATGGCAGTATTGATGGCCGCCAGCTTGGGAATATCGCTGACCCCTAAACGCCAGAGCCGTGGGAATGCTTGCGCCATGTTGAGGTCCTCATGCACAGCAACGATGAACCACAAGAAATAAAATGGCGATAAAATGAGGAAAAATGGGAAGTAAAACATGCCCGGCAAGAAGAGCGTGAGGTTCCAACAGAAGCTGGCAACCAACATGGTGGGTAGATGCTTGAGCCCTGTTTTTAGGTTAAGCTGCTCTTGCTTGTGCTGCTCGGCCAGGAATAATCGGCTGAGGACATGGCTGCCAAGGGCTATTAAAATGGTGTTGATCCAAAAGCGTGGATCGAGTAAACTACTGTAGGAGAAAAATGCTCCAAGGTTTTGAATAGTTTCTTTCACGTATCCAAAACCAAGGATGTAGATAAGGTTTTCCACTTGGCTCCTGGGTGGGTTAAAATCGTAGATGCTATTGGTGAGCAACTGGTTTGTAACCAATACGGCTGTAGCTCCTAGTGCCCCGATAGCGGCGTAACGGAGTATCTCGGAAAAATGCTTGCGGAACAGCATGAAGGCATCGTTGAATAGCCCACCGCTGGTTTTTAGCTCATTGTAATCGATTAATACTTGTGGTGTAGGTGGCAGCTTGGTATCTTTAAACTGCTTAGCCAAATCGGTTTGTTTGCCTTTATGCCACGCGTAAAACCTGAAATAGCCGAGGATAAAAGTGAGCGAAGAGCCTATAATCATGAGCCTGACCCAGGATGGTGACTCGGTGTAACGGGTCAAAAAGCCCTCGATGATGCCTGCCAGGACTATGATAGGCGCAATACCGAGCAGTATTTTCAAGGCTCGCCGACCAGAAAGCTGAAAAGCTTGCATGCGGGTAAGCGTGCCCGGGAACACCAAACCCTTGCCCAAGGTGATACCTGCCCCTCCGGCGATGATGATGGCCGAAATCTCAAGCGTGCCGTGTACCCAGATGGTGGTAAACGACTCCCAGAATACACCTTGTTGATAAAAAAAGTATTGGAAAGCCCCTACCATAATACCGTTGTACAACATGATGAACAAGGTACCGATGGAGAAAAACACGCCCATAATAAAGGTGAGTAATGCTACCCGTAGGTTGTTGAAAGTAATCTGGATGGCCATCATGCCCGCATTAGGGTCTTTATACACGGCCATGGGGTCGCCGCGCTCAATGTTGCGAAGGGTTTGATCGACGTAGCCATTGCCGAGTATTACGCGCGGGAACTCAGGGTCCATGATGGTAGAAACCACCCCGATGAGGAAGGCCACTAGGAACACGATACCTGAAAGGCGCATTTCGCGACGGGCATCGTACATCATGCAAGGGAGCTCATCGCGCCAGAACTCAACCACGTTTTGCCAACGGAACCGCTGGTTTTTATAGATACTAAAGTAAACCTTTTGTGCTAGGCCGTTAAGGAAAACCTTTACCGAGCGATTGGGATAAAAAGTACGTGCATAGGAGAGGTCGTCGGTTACCTCGATGAATAACTCGTTCAGCTTTTCAGGATCACTTTGTTTCTCTTTGAGGGAGTCTTCAAAGTCCTGCCACTTGGCTTTATTTTGTTCTATGAAACGAGTTTCACGCATAGCTTAAATTAAGCGGTAGCTGTTTTTTCACCAAAGGGGTTTGGCTTCCACATCCGTACAATCATCAATAAAGGTAAGATTAAATACGGTAAATTTGTCCAAAAGTAGTACATGGTATCAGGTTGGGTACACTCGGGTAGGGTTTTCCAACCCTCTGTGGCTACATGCCCAAACATACCCTCGGCCATGTAGGTAATCATGCCATGGGCCAAAGCCCCGCCGTAGATGAGGCCAGGTACACGGATATGGTTCCAACCCTTGTAAAAGCCTATCACGAAAAACACGTACATGGGCAACCAGATAAAAGCCGAAATGAAAGCCGAAACCCGCACTTGTGGTGGGTTTACAATTAGCAGTGGATCGGCCATTTTAGCGTAGTTGTGGTAGATATAACGCTCCACGGCGTAACTCGAGTTAGGGTCGAGTTGTGCATTCAAGCCGTTCACCGAGTCGGTAATAATCGAGGTACAAATGAACAAAGAAAAAGCTATTACGAAAAACCAATCGTACTTGCGCTCGCTAATTTTCATTTTGTAGAGGTTTTAAAGTGGAGTTGATAGTTTATAGTTGATAGTTAATAGTTGGTAGTTGAACAAGTAAAAGCAATAGTGTTTATCCCCGAACTGGCCACTATCAACTCCGAACTATCAACTACCAACTTAAAAAATTACATTTTCGTCGCACCCGTAAACAGGCGATCAGTACGGATACCTTGTTTAGGGTCGTTATTGCGTAGCGACATCCAGATGAAGAGCGGTTTACCCACGATGTGGTCGGCGGGAACGTAGCCCCAAGAGCGGGAGTCGGCCGAGTTGTGGCGATTATCACCCATCATCCAGTAGTAGTCTTGCTTGAAGGTGTAACTATCGGCAGGCTGCCCGTTGATGATGAAGCTATTGCCTTTAAGCTCAAGGGTATTGCCTTCGTAAGCCACGATAACCCGTTTATAAAGCGAAATATTTTGGGGCGTTAGTTTGACGGTAGCACCTTTTTTAGGAATCCAAAGTGGGCCGTAGTTATCAACGTTCCATTTAAAGTTGGTTGCATCGCCAGGGAAAGCGCCCAAGAATGGAGCATTAGGGTTATCGGGCTGGCCAGCCTCTGTGTAATCAATGCGTGTAGAGATAGAATCAACTCCAGGGTAGGTTTTCAATACAGCCATCTTGGCTTTCGACAAGAATGCTATGTACTGGCCTGGTGCGATGCCGTACATTTCAATCTCGTGCTCGCGCATGAGCTGGTCGGTATTCAACATCTTGGTTGAAAACACGCGGTACTTGTACTGCATATTGCTGAACTCGGGTGCTTTTTGCCCGTTGATATATAAAATACTGTTGATGATGCGAACAGTATCGCCAGCGATGGCGACACAACGTTTCACATAGTTGTCGCGTTTTTCCAAGGGGCGAACCACAATATCATTAGAAGCTAATAAACGCTCTCTCGGCACACCCATTTTCATCTGCGAGTAGTACTCGTTGCTAAAATCCGTCTTGAACACGGTATCCCCTTCTGGGAAGTTGAACACCACGGGGTCGTAGCGGTTTACTGCGCTGAAACCCGGGGTGCGGAACTTGGGCAATTTGGGCCACATAGAGTATGACTCGGTACCTAATCTAGGTATCACGTTGTGTACAAGGGGGAAGCTCAGCGGGTATTCTGGCGTACGGGCACCGTACTGTATTTTGCTCACGAACAGGAAGTCGCCCACGCGCAATGAGGCATCCATAGAAGGTGTAGGAATCACGTAAGCTTCAATCAAGAAGGTACGGATAAAGTGTGCAGCAAACACTGCGAATATGATGGCCTCGGCCCATTCGCGAACCACCCCCTTAGGCAATTGCTTGTTTTTATCTACCAAACGGGCTGGACCTTCATAATAAACGGCTGTTCCAGCGGCGGATACAGTGGGTTGTTGCTTTTCACGGCTCGACTTGCGCACCGTTGCAACGGGTTCTTCTACTTGCTCTTTGCGGCCACCGGGGGCAAAACCCAACATGGGTAAATAGATAAATGGTACTGCCACGGCAGCGGCTTGTTGCCAAAAGCCCCAGCGGCCAAACGAGTTCACCAGGTCAATCAACATGTAGGCAAACGTAAAAATATTGACCAAGGGTACAAACATGTAAACCAATCGCCAGCGTTTCATACCGATTAGATCGGCCCAAACCACCAGGTTGTAAAAAGGAACCATGGCTTTCCAACCAGATTGGCCCGCTTTTTCAAACAATTTATACAAACCAGCGCCAAAGGCCAGGAAAAATATCAGGAAAATAAGTAGAGTCATGATGTTGCGTTGCAATAATTTGGAAAGTGGTGCAAATATAATACTTAGGTTAGTATCTAATGCCAAAAGTTCGTTACAGCAGAAGTGCAAAAAAAATCATTACAGCCCCAACACGTCGGCCATACCATAAACACCTTGCTTACCATGCAGCCACTCGGCAGCCAAAACGGCCCCCGAGGCAAAGCCTACCCTACTGTGCGCCGTGTGTTTAATTTCAATATCATCAATCTCCGAATGCCATATAACGCTATGTGTACCAGGCACTTCACCAATTCGCTCTGCTTTAATATACACTTGGTCTTGGGCTAGCGACTCGTCCAGGGTCCAGCTTTTATAGCGATCTAGGGCTGCTGTAATCGTTTCGGCTAGGGTCACGCCGGTACCGCTGGGTGCATCTAATTTGTGTACGTGGTGAATCTCGTGGATATGTGGCTCATATTGTGGCTGTCCCGCCATGTACCTCGATAGTTGTCGGCTCAAGGCAAACATGATGTTCACACCCACGCTAAAGTTGGAAGCGTAGAGCAGGGCACCGTTTTTAGCTTGACAAAGCTGCGTGGCGGTTTCAAATTTATCGAGCCAAGCGGTTGTGCCACATACCACGGGCACACCAAGTTCAAGGCATCGGCGCACGTTGTCAAATGCGGTATCGGGGCGGCTAAATTCAATGGCCACGTCTACCCCGGCCAGGTGTTCGGCATCCAGCTCGTGGCTATTATCGCGGTCAATTTTCAACACGATACTATGCCCGTGTTGCAGGGCAATCTGCTCGATGGCCTTGCCCATTTTACCGTAACCTACAAGTGCAATTTTCATTTTTTTGGATTGATTTGGGCGGTCCCGGTGCTTCGCCCCGGGCGCTACATTACGGGGCTCGCGCTAGCGCTCGGCCGCCTACGGCGTCTGGTGCTGCGCACCACCAGCCATTTGCAGGAGCAAATGGTTCTCTTGCTACAAATGTACATTAAGTACATTTGTTTTTGCTACGTAAAACCGCTTTGCTCACATATCGCTACCGCATTTTTTGAACTGTTTCGTCGAACAATATAACGCTCGTTAATGCTTGGTCGAAAATAAAATACCGTTCATCCAATGCGTTAACTAGATGAACGGTAAGTGCGTATTATTGTACCGGTTTATAAATGGAAAGCCGCCGCTGCAAGTAAAACTGATGTTTCATGTGGCAATGATTTTAGCAATACCGCAGTGGTGGCTTTTTTATTACGACCAGTTGTTTGCTTGTACAATCAACTCCGACAAGTCTAGTACCATGACTGTATCTTGTCGTTCTTTCTCTTTCACGCCATCTTGGAGCATCGTGATACAAAATGGGCAGTTAGCCGCCACGATAGACGGGTTCACTTCCAACACTTCTTCTACACGCTCGGTATTGATGCGTTTTTTGCCGGCCTCATCTTCTTTGAACATCTGTGCGCCACCGGCACCACAACACAGGCCATTGGATTTGCAGCGTTTCAGTTCTACCAACTCGGCGTCTAACGACTCCAACACGCTGCGCGGTGCTTCGTACACATCGTTGGCACGGCCTAGGTAGCAAGAGTCATGATAGGTTATTTTCTTACCCTTAAATGTACCGCCTTCTACTTTCAAACGGCCATCGTTGATGAGCTGTTGTAGGTACTGCGTATGATGAATCACCTCGTAGTTACCGCCAAGCTCTGGGTATTCGTTTTTCAAGGTATTGAAACAGTGCGGACAAGTGGTTACTATTTTCTTCACCTCGTACATGTTCAGCACTGCAATGTTCTGTGCTGCTTGCATCTGGAACAAAAACTCGTTACCCGCACGGCGCGCAGGGTCGCCGGTACAGGTTTCTTCTTTGCCCAAGATAGCAAAGTCGATATTACAGGCATTCAAGATAGTAGCGAAAGCCCGTGTCACTTTCTGGGCGCGTTGATCAAATGATCCCGCACAGCCTACCCAAAATAGTACTTCAGGCGTACGGCCTTCGGCCGCGTATTCTGCCATCGATTTTATCGTCATGTTCTAGTATTTACATTAAATGTTGTCCGAAGCTCAAAATTAAAAGAAAATTACAAATTACAAGCACTTACTTCACCTGAAACAGGATTGACCCCACTGGGTTTGAGGCTGACACGCTTTTTGCATGCCCAAGTATAAGCTGGCAAATGATTTTCGGCCTCGCGCCAGGTGCCCGGCGGGCCGCACCGTAGGTGCGGGTGCATAGCACCGAGCAACGCGAAGCCCAGAGGGGACCGCCGACGCGAAGCGGCGGGGCGCCCAATCCCAAATCATCAGTCGTTCGGCCTACAATACCAGGGCATCCAGCATTTTGCGGAAAGAAGCGTCAAAATCTTTGTAGGCGCTGGTAGCCGGCCCACTAAAACCCGTGTAAATTTGATGCACAAGGCCTTTTTTATCCAACACGACTAAAGTAGGATAAGCTTTGATACCATCTAGAAATGGCAACATTTTCGAGGCTTCATCCTTTTTACTGATGCCCGCAATCAATACCTCATAATCAACGCCAAAACGACGCTGGAACAAGGCTACTGCCTTGCTGGCCTTGCCTTGGTCGGCCGAACGTTCGAAAGCTAAACCTATTACTTCTAGGCCTTTCGACTTGTAATCTCTATAAATATCGTGTAAAAATGCAGCTTCATCGCCACAGTTAGGGCACCAGGTGCCCATAATGCTGAGTAAAACCACTTTATTCTGGTAGGCTGGGTCCGACAGCGATACCATTTTACCTTGCTCGTTGGGGAAACTAAATGCTACCGGGTTGCCGGTGTTCAACTTGGTCAGACTGGTTGGATCGGGTAATTGATATGCATCGTTTTTCACGGCTTCCCAGGTTACTTTGTAGTGACTGCCTGACATAAAGCCACCGTTCACCATTTTTTTGCCCCCGGCTTCAACCTTGGCTTCAAAGTAAAAAGCATGCGAGCCATCAAAGCAGGAGAGGTACATTTTGTCAAAATTCCCTTCGCGGTCACCTTGAACTGTTCCTTCCAAGTAACGGTAATCGCCCGTGGTGGTCAGGAATGTGCCCGTCAAGTAATTGCCCTCTTGTTTAAATTCGCCCAAGGCCTTACTCTCAGTACTATCATCTTCAAAAAAGGTTACCTCCCACTTTCCACTGATATCGGCATGGGTAGGTTTTTGCAAGTTCGTGAAACGGTGTTGTTGGTTAAACTGCGCTTTGAAGGGGATTTTATAGTTTTCCTTGGTGTTCAACACGTAGAAACCTTCCATGAAATCTATCTCGTAAACAGCTTCAATGTAAGCGTCGTAATGCGGGAAATCAATACGAATGGTATCATACTTACCATGCCTAAAACTGATGTCTTTTACCACGATACGTTCCTCGCCGTTGCGGAGGGTAATGACGGGCTTGGCGGTATCGCCCTCAGTACCACTGAGCTCAAAGTTGAACGGCAATATTTTATCATCGCCCAAGTCGAGGGTAGCGCGCCAAGTACCAGGGGCTAGCTCCTGGATTTTCTGGTCGCCCAACACGCAACCACTGGCAAAAAGGATGTAAGTCATCATGGCGAATAAAGCAAAAGTACGCATACAGTAATATTTGATGCAAAGTTAAGCGTATGTTTGGATTTTAGCTTAGCGTATGTTTGGACTTTAGCTTCCGGCGAAAAACAGCTCTTACGGCAATCGCGTAAAGGGGTGAGCCGGATATGAGCGAGGGCCAGCGCTAAACCCGCATCGCGACTGCACCTAAACGCCGGGCGAAGGCTGGCACAAACTAGCCCTGCTTATTTGGCGCAGCACTGGAACGACACGAATTAGAGGCGAACCCCGAAGGGCTCCGCAAAGAAGCGCAGCGACTGAGCGAACACCTGACGGCGCAACACGCCGGTGCGCCCAAATAAAAAATAAAAAAACACCACAACCGAACAAGGAAACAAGAAGATTGTTTATTCAATGGCTAAACACCAATTTATTACTTATCTTTGTTCATTATTTTAAAATTCTATAACCCATTTTAACTATTTTACCATGAATAATTCTTTAATTGCACAGATTGGCAAGTATCTTTTTGCTGTACCCTTTTTAATTTTTGGTCTTTTCCACTTCATGGGCGCCGATAACATGGCCAGCATGGTGCCAGCGTGGCTTCCTGGCGGTGTATTTTGGGTATACCTCACCGGTGTGAGCCTAGTGGCAGCCGCTGTGAGTATTTTCATTGGCAAATATACCCGCCTGGCCTGTTTACTCCTAGCCGTCGAGATGCTGGTTTACGTATTTTTGGTACATGCTCCCGGCATGGGCAGCGAGGACGAAATGATGAAAACCATGGCAACGGTATCGGCCTTGAAAGACCTTGCCCTTGCTGGTGGTGCCTTGATCTTGGCCGCCAAGTACGATCAATAATCTAGCGTTTTACACCAAAAAAGTCGCCCCGAAATCGGGGCGACTTTTTTTATTCCAGCTTGAGCCATATTTTTGAATTACCGGTCTCCGGATACGCTGTGCCTAGGTGCCAATGGTAATTATGGTCAATCAAAATTGGGCCACCCACTACCCTACAGTTGGCGATGGTATTAACTATTCGAGTAGCTGTGTTCGTCGTACCATCCTGATTTACAAGGGTTACGGTACGGTCTTCTTCTAGAAAACCACAGCCTTGCAGGTTAGCGACACGGTCGGCATAACCGCTCAACCAAATGATACCGTCTTCGTCAACGGCCACATCTTCGGCGCCGTCGTGCACATTGGGCTGGCCCGAGAAGTGGGACCAAAGTTGCTGGCCCGTAGGTGAGATTTTAACCAGAATATTGCTGTGGCTGGGGTCATCAAAAGTACTGTGGCCTGCCAGTAAAAAATTGCCATCACCGCTTGGAATTATACGTCTACTTTCTTCATAAGCCGTTGTACCATAATAGTTTGTAGCTAAACTATCAGCGGTAGTACTGAATTGCCAAACGGCCATATCGCGGTCGCCAAGGGTACCAACAAACGAAGTTCCCAGCACCATAAGCTGACCATTCGCGTTAAACGCAATATCATCAGCGGTAAGTCCTATGCCGATGTTACGGGTCCACTCCAGATTGCCCTCGGTATCGAAAGCAGCCAACCATGCGGCGTAACTTGGGCCAATTTCGTGCGAGCCACAGGCGTAAAAATGATCGTTTTTGTACACTAGCGCATTGACTCGTGGGTTAAGAAAACCAAGATTTACTGTTTTGCTCCAAGAGTTGGCAGCCAAGCGCGAAATACCCTCCAGCCTAATGCCCGTCAAGGTATCAAAGGCCTGGCCAGCTACCAAAAAATTACCGTTGGGCGCACAGCTAATCCGGCCAGGTTCGCCCATCGAGTTGAGGCCTAGGGTCCAATCCACGTTGCCATTTCGGTCAAATTTAATCAAATTGGTCGTAGGCACAATGCCCGTCTGATCCAGCACCAAGGCCAAAACACTATGGTCTTCACCCGTTATGGCATCTACAAGTACCTGATTACCAGTACTTATTTCAATCTCAAAAGGCTCCACCTTATCGTGGTAGTGGTGGTGCTCGTCTTTGCAAGCTGCAAAAAGCAAGGGTAGCATCAGCAAACTTAAATATTTCATAGCGTTTAGTTTGCTTGTTAAACGTATGCAATCGTCAGATGGTTAGTCCAAATAGCGTATTTTACGGATTTGGGCGGTCCCCCATCCGGTGCAGCCTTGCTGCACCGGATGGGGGCGCTACGCTTCGGGGCTCGCTATTCGCTCGGCCGCCTACGGCGTCTGGTGCTACGCACCACCCCTCCGCATCGCTACCGCAGCCCGTTTTACGCTCGTAGCGTTAACGCCTAATTTCTATATAGCCTACCATTTCGTGGATAATACCTACTTCGTCGGTATAGTTAAAGTGGTAGAAGTAAGTTCCGTCAGGCAAGTCTAAATCATTCCAAATACCCCTGAACGAGCGGGTAGCATCGGTATGGTCGTAACCATTTGTCTCGAACACCAAGTTACCCCAGCGGTTGTATACTTCAAGCCTGTTATCCGGGAACCTTTCGATACCCGCAATGATCAGCACGTCGTTGAGGCCATCACCGTTCGGCGAAATACCGTTGTACACATGAATTTCCTCACATTCGGTAATCAAGTAAACGGTTGCAACATCGCTCAAACCATACTGGTTCGTAATTTGGTAGATAAAGCTATCTACGCCACAGAAGCCAGGGTTAGGCAGGTAAACATACACACCATTGACAACGTCCCAGAATACATCTCCGTTTGCCGGAGCTTGGACGATGACGGGGTCGCCTACCAGTACAATACCAGGGCCACCAGAACTGTCGTTTACCAAAACTTCAATTTGGGTCACCAAGGTAGGATCTACAACTGTTACCGTATCATTTACGGCAATTGGAGGGATAACGCCATTGCCTGTGATAATGTACACGTAACTGGTATCACACCAGCCTTGGGAACACGAAATGACCATGATGGTATCGGCACAAGGATTATTGCCCGCCAGGTAAGTAATACAAGCTATTGAGTCAAAGCCGAGCAATGTACCGCAGCTAATATTAGAACCCGCTAAATCAATAATACTGTTTACATTTGGAGCGCCAGGAAGTTCATCAACTAGTCCAGGGATACAAACCGTGATAGTAGAACCAACAACCGTGTTAATGGTCGTATCCTCGGTTAAAGGCATCACCTGTATAAAGAACTGGATGGTATCAGATACACCACAAACGTCAGTCATAGTGAGTAGCACCGTATCAAAGCCAACCGCTAAACCAGCCCAATCCATACAATAGTTTGCCGTGTCAGCCAAGTTAAACGACACTACACCAAGGCTATTTATACTTAAAGTATTATACTGCAAAGAACCTTGGAGTTCGCTATCATAGTTGTAGCAATCTGTAGCTAACTGCCCGTATTCAATCACATGGTTATAACCTTGTAGATTAGTTCCTTGTGGCAGGGTGATACTAGCGCTAGCGGTGCTTGAGCAACCATTCACATCCGTTACGGTAACGCTGTATGAACCAGGATTCAAGTTATCAAAAGTACTAGCGGATTGATTACCTGTACCGATGTTGTACAAGAATGGAGCTGTACCACCTTGCGCAGTTACATTGATGCTACCTAAGCCATTACAAGCAACGCTACCAAGTGCTTGAACGCTGACAAGCTGTGGCTCAACAACCGTTTGGCTAATCACTGTACTACATGCGTTGGCATCTGTAACGGTGATGGTATAACTTGCTGGGCTTAAATTGGTAAATGTATTAGACACTTGCGCACCTTGGCCAATGTTGTATAAATATGGCGAAGTACCGCCAAGTGGTGTAACCAAAATAGAACCATCTGTATCACCATTACAACTAACGGCATCCACTGTAGCTTGGGCGCTCAGGGCCAAAGGTTGATTCAACACAACGGTGGTACTGAACTGGCAACCGTTGGCGTCAGAAACAGAAACACCATAGGTGCCAGCTATCAAGTTGGTGAAGGATGAAGTCGTCTGTACACCTTGTCCGATGTTGTAGGTGTATGGTTGTACACCACCAGTTGCGGTGATATCGATTTGACCAGAAGCTTGTCCAAAACACTGGCTAGCAGACACTAAAATGTCAACTTCAAGCAACGTCGGCTCAGTCACTGCCCTCGACACACTAGCGCTACAGCCATTGTTGTCCGTAACGGTAACCGTGTAGAAACCAGCAGCAAGGTTGCTGAAGTTTCCATTGTTTTGGTTGCCTTGACCAATATTGTAGGTGTAAAGCGTTGTACCGCCAGTAGCGCTAACGATCATTTGACCTGTAGCCTGTCCGTTACACAAAATATCAGTGGTATTTGCCGAAAGCGAAAGCCCCGTTGGCGATGTTACGGTTTGGCTTACAACCCCTGTACAACCATTTGCATCACTTACCGTAATGGAGTAAGTACCTGCTGCTAGGTTTGTAAATTGATTACTTGCCTGAGCGCCTCCTACACCTCTGTTGTACAAGTAAGGCGCAGTGCCGCCTGAAACGCTTACAGTTATTTGACCATCCGTAAAGCCAAAACAAGTAACAGGACTTGTACTTGCTGTTACAAGTAGCGGAGCAACAGAAGCTACGTTTGCACTAGTAGTAGTGGTACAGCCCCTAGCATCAGTAATAGTTACCGTGTATGCACCAGATGCCAAGTTTTGGATTGGGTTAGCAAATGATTGGCCCAAACCTAAATTGTAGCTATACGGTGCAGTACCACCAAGTGCGTTGACCACAATAGAACCATTAGATAAATTGCTACATGAAATGCCTGTGCCTGTTGCCGTAGCCGTTAAAATTGCGGGCTCTGAAATAGCCGCAGATACAGTTCGTACACATCCATTGGCATCGGTAACCGTTATTGTATATGAACCTACAGGTAGGTTTTCGAATAAATTCGTGTTGACGTTGCCCGCACCAATATTGTACAAGTATGGGCTAGTGCCACCAAAAGCGGTTACGCTAATTTCGCCATCAACAAAGCCATTACAAGTAATATTGCTTACGTTAGCCAACGCCGCCAATCCTGAAGGCTGGGTTACGGTAACCATTCCAATTCCTTCACATCCATTAGCATCGGTAACAGTGATAGAGTATTGACCTGGTGTTAAATTACCGAAGAAATTACCCGACTGAGAACCAGTACCTCTATTATATGTGTATGGTGCGGTACCTCCACTCACGTTAACGGTGATGCTACCATTACCTAAACCATTACAAGTGATTGGACTTGAAACGAGATTAAGCTGTATTGGAGTAGGTTCGTTCAACGCTACTAACTCGATTTCAGTACAACCGTTGGCATCCGTCACAGTAACGTTGTAGTTACCTGCAGGTAAGTTATAGAACTGTCCGTTATTTTGGGTACCAGTACCAATATTAAATCCATATGGAGCAACACCACCACTCGCAATTACAGTAAGCTCTCCATCGGCATAACCTCCACACGTCACCGGTAAATTGCTACTCGAGGTGGTCAATGTACTTGGTTCAGTAATAATAGTGGAAATACTTGTTGTACAAGCGTTTGCATCACTTACCGTGACAGTATAAGTACCTGCTGGTAGATTATCAAATACATTACTGTTTTGAACACCAAAACCGATATTATAGCTATATGGTACTGTTCCTCCACTCGGCGAAACAATGACTTCACCATCGGCAAAGCCATTACAACTTACAGGCATTTGAATAATAGTTCCAGTAAGTAATACTGGTTCCATCAGCTGAATACTTACATTAGTTGTACAACCATTGCTATCCGTTACCGTAACCATGTAGCTGCCGCTCGGCAAGTTATTGAACTGGTTTGTAGCCTGGTTACCGGTGCCTATGTTGTACACATATGGCAAGGTACCGCCCGTCGCAGTCACGTTCACCGAGCCGTCCGCCACGCCGTTGCAGCTAACCGAAGCCTGTGTTGCACTGGCCGTTAATAGTGCTGGTTCAATTACTTGGATTGTCACCGTGGTCGTACAGCCGTTTCCGTCTGTAACCGTGACCGTATAGCTACCGCTCAGCAAGTTAGTGAACTGACCAGTAGCCTGGTTGCCAGCACCGATGTTGTAAACATATGGCAAGGTACCGCCAGTTGCTGTAACGTTCACCGAGCCATCAGCAACACCGTTGCAGCCAACGGAGTCCTGGGTGGCGCTCGCAGATAATTGTGTCGGTTCAAGTACCTGGATTGTAACTGTAGTCGTACAGCCGTTGCCATCGGTTACAGTTACAGTGTAGCTGCTACTTGGCAGGTTAC
>CAZDVQ010000051.1:18313-32955 GCA_964508975.1 uncultured Saprospiraceae bacterium | reverse complement strand
TAGGTATTAGGTATTAGGTATTAGGTATTAGGTATTAGGTATTAGGTATTAGGTTTGAGTATTATACAACTCTTATCTCAAATCTTATAGCTTACCGCTCACATCTTACATCTTACCACTTACATCTCACCGCTCAAATCTTACCGCTCACATCTCACATCTTACCGCTCAAATCTCGCTTGCGCCAGGCATGTGGAGCGCGCCGACCGTAGGGAGGCGGTGCCGCAGGCACCGAGCGTCCAGCGAGCGCGCAACACGCCGACGGCGCGCTAGCGCCGGGGCGCCCAAAATGAAAAAATGACAAAGCATTCTCGATGCAATGATGTTTTGATTTTTAACGCTTTACTTGTTGCCAAGGAGAATTATTGAAAATAAATCCCGTACTTCGTACCGTTTTTTTAACCCATTTAAAAATACGTTACCGTATGAAAAAATTTATGCTTCCTGCTTTGGCCATCTTGGCGTTTAGCAGCTGTGATGACCAAAAGCCAACTGAAACTACTGAAACCACGGATTCTGTAGCCGTAGAGGAGAAAGTGGCCGTTAACCCCGTTGGTTGCTTTGAATTTAAAACCAAAGGCGAGTTTGGCGAAGATGTAACGTCTTGCTCTATCGTGGCTGGCGAAAATGGCTTTACAGGTACTTATGACTGGTCGCCTTACGAAAAAGACGGTGCTTACGGCGAGTTGAGCAACGGCGTTTTGCGTGGCGATACCCTTATCCTCGACTGGGCTTACACCATCGAAGGTAGCGAACAAGCGGAACAAATTGCCTTCATCGTAGGTGATGGCAAATTAACTGCCTTGAACGGTGAACTCGAAGACAAAAACGGCATGATGGTGATGAAAGACATGAGTAAAGCACCACTTGGCGAAGTACTTTCTAAAGTTGAATGCGAAACGCCAAAAGGAGAATAACCTTAACTGGTCCTAAAATCAAAAAAGCCCATGTCCTTTCGGAACATGGGCTTTTACTGTTTTATTGGGCTAGCTTAGACTAGAAATTGTAATCCAATCGCAAGTTAAACTGGCGTGGAGCCGCAGGCAATGCTGGACGAATCGTATAGAAGTTGTTGGTTACGTTATTTACGTTAACCGTAATTTTTACCTTCTCTGAAAGCTGGTAAGCCATGCGGAGGCCAAGGTTATACCAACCGTTCAACTCGTTGTTTTGGCGGTAATCGTTCACGCCGAACCAGTCAGCATAAGGGAAAGGAATACCCGGGCCCAGTTCGATAAAATCGCCAGGCAGGTCAAAGAAACGGTCGATGGCTACCATGCGGCTGTTCCATACCAATGAAACACCGATGGTCAGTTTTTTGTAGGTCGATTCCAAGTCGAACTTAACCGAGTGGCGGTTGCGGTATTTCAATATATTGATGCCCGGCTCAGAGGTAAGGCGTTGCTGCAAAGAGTCAAAGCTCATGAAACGTGGATCAATGAAGGTATAACCAGCCAAGATATTGGTCGTGGTACCCAAGAATTTGCCCTGGCCGATGAAGCTAATTTCAGCACCACGAATCATCGTGTTGCCAATATTGTTGGCTTGGAAGTTAAAATCAAATGGGCTGTTACCCGCCACAAAGTTGAATTCCATCATGTTTTGGTATTGGGTCCAGAAACCCGACACATCGACATAACCCATCCAGTTGAAAATTTTAACGCCTTGTTTAACGCCAACTTCTGCCGACCAGCCGGTCTCTGACTCCAAGGTTGGGTTGGGTTTAATGTTCAACGCTCCACCAATACGAGTTGCAATGTAGCGCTCTGCTACCGTTGGGAAACGGTAACCTTGACCCCATGATGCACGGATAAAAGTGTATTCTGCTGGTTGGTAGCTCGCACCAAAACGGAACACTGGGCGGCCCTCAACAGTCTTGGTTTCTGGGTTCAAAAATTTAGTGCCGTCTGGATTGGTAACAGAGTCAGGGCTAATAATGGTATTCCGCTCGTAACGAGCTCCAAAGGTGATGTTTAACTTGTCGAAGAATTTTTGGTCAATCTGCGTGTAGGCAGCCAGGTTGCTCACGTCAAACTCGGCATTGCCAAACAACTGTGAGTTAGAGTGAATGTATTGACCTACTAAACCCGCCGATACTTCTAAATTCCAAACCTTAGGTTTGATTTCAAAAGCACGAAGGAACTGGTATTCGGCATACCCTTGGTTAGAGAAGTTCGATTGGTTGTTGGCGTTCTCGTTACCAATGTAGTAGTAACGGGTCAATATTTTATGACGGTTACCAAACTTGTCTTCAAAATTTACATAAGGGTCAATATTATAACGGAAAGTCCTTGATGTTGTCATGGTACCGGGCAGCGGGTTAAACGCCAGAGAATCTGGACGTTCTTCGCGGAAGGTAAAACTTGGTTCAAGCAACAGTTGACCTCGGTCCCACAAGAAGAAGCTAGAACTTGGGCCTCCATTGATGTTGAAGTTTACACCAACCTTGAAGGTTTCGCTGATGTTGTAGCGCAAGTTACCATTACCGCGTAGTTTGCGGCTGTACTCGCCTTGGCGGAACGCGTTGTCAAAGTATGCGTTAGCACCGATAACCACGTCTAAACGACCAAATTTTTGGCGGTGAGCAAATTGAGCACCGCTTTCCATCGGCCAGGCATCGCCCCACCATTGCATGTTTTTGTTGCGTGGCGCACCGGTGATGCCCACGAACATAGCGGCTTTGGTCACCGGCGTTGATTTAGCATAAGCTGTCCTGATATTGATGATACCGTTCAAGGCAGATGAACCGTACAAAGCCGACGCTGCACCTTTCAATACTTCAATTTGCTCGATGTTTTCCACCGGTATGTCGCGCCAGTTAGGGAAGCCTGCATCGCCTTGTAAGAATGGAAGGTCATCAACCATCAACAATACACGGCTACCAGCCCCGTATGAATAGCCTGAACCGCCACGGATATTGGCCTGTCCATCAATGATTTGTACACCGGGTACTTTATCTACCACCTGCGAAACCGAGGTGGCGTTCACGCTCTCCACCAAGCTAGGCTTGATGATATCCAGCGACACCGTTACCTCGCCCAGCGGTTTTTCAAACCTCGAGCTGGTTACGGTAACTTGGTTTAATATGGTAGCAATCTCTTCAATCGCAAAATCAAGCGTTTTGCTTTCGCCAGCTTTAACGGTAATCTGGACGGTCTGCGTTTCGTAACCTACATAGCTACATTCAACAGATATAGTTCCGGCATCAACGCTGAGTTCGTAAAGTCCATCAACGGTGCTTGCGCCAACGTCGCCCACACGGACGGTAGCGCCAAAAAGAGCCTCTTTGGTTTTTGCATCGGTTACATTTCCGCTAATAGTTGCTTTTTGCGCGAACAAAAAGCTCGGCAAGAGCATGCACAAACCGAGTGTAAAACGTAATAGTTGTTTCATTGTCAAGGTGTTTGTATGGGTATAATGAAATATTGTTTGGCCTTAGCCGTGGCAAATATAGTTTTATTCCCCTTTATTCATTTTTGTTGAGCATTTTTTTTGCAAAATTCATATACATTTATATTCAATCCAACCTTTTCCCTAAAATGATACTCTTTAAAGAAATCTCATGAATGGTAGGTTTAATTAAAAACTACCGTATCTTTGAGCCTAAATTAATCAAACCTTTTACAAACTCCTTTCACATGAAAAGACTATTACTTTCTTTCGCAGTTATCCTTGCAGCAGTTTTCAGTGCAAACGCACAATGTACTGGTGATCCTTCTTTCGGTCCAGACGCAGGTGTTTACCCACTCCCTGACTCTCCTTTCTACGCATTGCCTGATGGCGAAGTAGGTGCTAACTACAGCTTTACTTTCTCTGCTATCATCGACCAAACTCCAGTTTCTTTGGGTGGTTTCACCGTAATCTTGGACTCAGTTGTGGTTCAATCTATCAACGCTTACGACGTGAACGTTGGCCCATCATCGGCCCAACCTATCACTAGCCTTGGTTTGTCTTACGCTTGTAGCGCACCTAACTGTGTTTTCAATGGTTCTAATGCAGCGCCTGCAGCGCCTGGTTGTGCTGTAATCACTGGTCAACCTAGCGTTGCCGGTACTTATGAGTTCATCATCAACGCTCGCGTTTTTGTACGTTTCCCAGGTACTACTTCTAACTTCCCATTGACTATTTCTTTCGGTAACCCAACACCTCCAACAGGTGTAATCAACCCATTCCCAACGGATCGTTACCGTATGGTTGCTAACCCAACTGGTATCATGAACTTGGCACACGGTATGGTTACTATCGAGCAAAACCAACCTAACCCTTTCAGCGGTTCTACTTTCATCAAAGTTAGCGCTGACGAGCAAACTGAGTTGAACTTCAGCGTTCGTAACTTGATGGGCCAAGTTGTTTACAACCAAGTTGTAAATGTAACTGGTGAGCAAATGATCGAGTTCGACGGTTCTGACCTTCCTGCTGGTATCTACATCTACACTTTCAGCGATGAAAACAGTGCAGTATCAAACAAAATGGTTATCGGTCGTTAATTAACACCTTAACCTTTGCTATAAAAGCTCCTCAGCGTCAATGTTGAGGAGCTTTTTTTTATTTGGGCGTTGCGCCGCTTCGCAGGGCGTATGCCATACGCCCCTACACGCGCGGCGCCGCTGTGTTCCAGGGTTCGCTGTCGCTCCGTGCGCGTTGCGCACCCGCACCTGCGGTGCGGCCTTCCACCCAGCTAACGCAACAACGGCTGCAAAGCAGCCGTATTTTTAATGGTTAATTGTAAATGGTTAATTATAAATGACTTATATTGCAATTTGCCTTGCATAGCCCACCACGCTATAAACGATAGCCGCACTGAAACCCGGCCGAGTGTAGCTCGGCCAAACCCCCGCTACCAACGGACGCGCAGCGTCTGTACAGTGGAGGGGGTCGGCGCGCAGCGCCGGGGGGAGGCGCAAAATGCCAACAGCGGCAATGAACATTAAACCCTACACCATGCGTCAAATATTCCTTTTTCTAGCAGTTTACTTGTCCATGTTCAACAGCGTCCAAGCGCAATGTATAGGCAACACGAGCTGGGGCCCCGCCTCAGGGTTTTACCCTTTCCCCGATTCGCCACATTACAGCATAGGCCAACTGGCCTTTCAGGAGCCGCTGGATTTTACCTACACCTTGATCCTCGACCAAACACCCATCTGGTTGGGAGGCACGGCCGTGTTCGTCGATTCTTTTTTCATCGAGGATATCTTATTCTACGATACCGAAAAGCCATTTGTAGCAGGTTTACCTTTGAGTGCCCTGGGTTTAAGTTATCAGTGTAACGCCATTGATTGCAAATTTGACCATGCCAACGCTAGTGCAAGCCTTCCGGGCTGTATCAACATCTCGGGTACGCCCAATAGCGAGGGGAACTACCATATCATTATCCTCGCCGTAGCGCATGGGCATTTTTTCGGCACCATGAATTTTCCAACCCAAATTGTAATCGGGAGCCCAAGCCCCATCAGTGGTTATATTAATCCTTACCCCGATGACCGTTATTTGTTGACGATTAATCCTTTGAGCAACGTGCATCAAACGCAAGAAACGGTAAGGCTATACCCTAACCCTATCCAAAATGGTATACTCTATTTCGATAATCAACAGCGGGCCACGGGGCTAATCCAGTTTAATGTACTCGATGCTTTTGGGCAGCTCGTAGCCCAGTTCGAACAACATGCTATGGCCAACGAAAATCTACAGTTCGATGTGTCAAACTTGCCTAACGGTATGTATTTTTACCAAATGAACATGCAGGCTCAACAATACAGCGGTAAATTTTGTATCAATATACATTAAGAGTTATAACTCATCCTATCCATGAATTCATCCAGGGCTCGTATCATCAAGGTTTACACGGTGGCTATCCGTATTGCATTATCTTATCTATCGGCGTATTATTTGCGTCGAGTGTTGGGCAAGCAATGGTATGATAAGCGGATGGAAACGCTACATCCTAGGAATGCTCAATTGCTGAAACGCAATATATTGGAGCTCAAAGGTTTTTTTATCAAGATTGGTCAGTTGCTGTCTATCATGAGCAATATGCTGCCAAAGGCATTCCACGAGCCACTGGAAAGCCTCCAGGATCAAATCCCTGCCAGACCTTATGCCGAGGTTAAGCAACGTATTGAAACAGAATTAGGCAAACCCGTCGAACAAATCTTTGCTCGTTTCGATGAGCAGCCCATTGCTGCCGCCTCGATTGGGCAGGCTCACTACGCGGTTTTGAAAACAGGCGAAAAGGTTGTCGTGAAGGTACAACACCTTGATATTGAACATATAGCTAGGCTCGATATGAAACTTATCAGGCGGATTGTGCTTGTGGTTTCTTGGTTCTTTGATATAAAGAATATCGACTATATGTACACGCAGGTTAACCAGATGCTTGAAGATGAACTCGATTACAAGAAAGAAGCTAGTTCGATGCGTATAATCGCTCAAAATTTAAAGGATAACGATAAGCTTATCGTGCCCAGGGTATTCGAACAGTACATTTCAGGGAAGGTGTTGGTGATGGAATACATGGAAGGGGTGAAAGTATCGGAGATTCAACAATTAAAAGCCTGGGGCCTTGATACAGAACTACTTGCCCAACATTTATGGGATATTTATTGCGAAATGGTGTTCAGGGACGGGTTTTACCATGCGGATCCGCACCCGGGTAATATCCTGGTTCAAGCCGACGGTAAAATCGTGCTCCTTGATTTTGGCGCAACGGCTTTACTTGGCCAAGATATGCGCCTAGGCATATCAAAACTCATCGAGGCAGCCTTGAAAAATGATGTTGATGCTATCGTTGAAACCTGTTACGACCTTGGGTTCCTAGCCGATGGCAACGATGCCGAGAAACTGGCCACACAGTTTGTACAAACGGTACAAAAATTCTTGAAGACGATAAACACCGAAGAGATCCTCAACTTCAAGGATAATGTTGATATCTTTGACAAGAACTCCATCAACCTCTTGCAAAGCATTGATATTAAAGGGCTATCGGGTACGGTTCAAGTACCGAAAGATTTTGTTTTGCTCAACCGGACGATCACCTTGATGATGGGGATTAGTTTTACATTGGCTCCTAGGCAGAACCCACTTGAAATTGTGCAGCCCTACATACAAGACTATTTGTTTAAAGAACAAGGTGGTGCCAAAGGGATAGCAATGGATTTCTTACGCAGGAACGCCATGACCATAGCTAGTTTACCCAATGAATTGCAACGCAATTTGCAAAAAATGCGCAGGGGCGAGCTGAGTTTTCAAAATCCAGATCAAGTTAACGCCGCTATGATCATGCGTCGGGTAGTATTGACTTTCTTGTGGGCTATCTTGGCTTGCTTTAGTTTCACAGTTTACTTGTACTTGCTTGAAAAACCGGTATTGTATCCAGATTATGCTTTGTGGTCAACAGGTATATTTACTTTGCTGTTTTTATGGAGCTTACGCAAGTCGCGTTAGCTAGCCAGAAAACGAATCGGCCTAGCGATGTGGAGCGGTGGCGGGTTGCACGAAGTGCTCCGCAAAGGAGCGAAGCGACTGCGCGAACCGCCAGACCCGCAGGGGCCGAGCGTCAGCGAGCCGCGTAACGTAGCGCCCCGAGCGCACGCGAGGGGAGGCCCCAAAAAAACTAATCTTCTTTATACTTGACTTGGATATCCTTTTGGTCAAACTTGGTAACCCGGGCTTCTGTCCTGCGGTTTAATTGGTGCTCCGTTTCGCTACATTTTTCGCAATCGGAACAAGTAACCCTGGGCCTTGACTCCCCGTAACCCACAGCGTCAATCCGCGAGGGGGCAATACCTTTCGAAATCAAGTAAGTTTTGGCTGCATCTGCCCGCCTTTGCGATAACTTGAGGTTGTAGCTCTCGCTGGCCCTACAGTCGGTATGCGAAGATAATTCTATGGACATCGAGGGATATGCCTTCATGAGCGAGGCAAGGTTGTTAAGCTCGGGTTTTACATCATCGCGGATATAAGACTGGTCATAGTCGTAATACACTTTATTCAACTCGATGACAAGCCCTTCCGCAATATCGCCGTTGGTTGATTTGGTTGTGCTAGCCAATGGCTCAACTTGGCTTAGTCGAACGGTACTAAGGCTTAGTTTTAACCTTAACTCCTTGGCATTGCAGGAGCTCTTGTTGATGCTAAGGATGGCTTGATCCTTTTTGAAATCAGCTTTTTCGGCCATTACCAGGTACTCGCAATTGCATTTCAGGCAATAGTTAAAGGTACCATCTTCATTGCCTTGAATTTTGATTTCTTCCCCGAGGCACTTGTCAACAATTTTGATTTTGGCATTGGGCACGCGGTAGTCGCTGTAAGATGCATTAACTACTAAACCCCGCAGAATGATGCAATTTTCAGGGTAAATACTGCGTATCGGAATGCAGTGTTCAAATCCTTGTGATAGGTATAAGTCGCTGGCTATCAGATCATCATAGCTCGATTCATAATCCTTGGCTGTGACTGAAATAGCGTATCGGTAGTCAGCTTCAAGTTCTAGGTTTACCTTCCCTTTTTCATTGGTTGTAAGTGAAATCATGTCAAGTAATCTACCAGTGCGGGCCTGAATTTTTTCAACGACCAAATCTGCGTAGGGTATAGGCTCTTTTGTAGCATGGTCGTTAATGCAGATGGTACCTTTGTAGAAACGGGCTTTGGCCAGTTTATCCAGAGGCTCGGCAAACTCAACGTAGTAAATATCATCTTCTCCTTTGCCGCCGGGGCGGTTTGAACTGAAATAGCCCGATTGCTGGGTGTAGGCGAAAACAATCCCGAAGTCGTCCCAACTTGAGTTAAAGGGCATTCCCAGGTTAACAGCTTCTTGGAATACTAGGTTATTAGGTGTGGTACTTGGTTTAGTTTTAGCGGCGAACATGTCATATCCGCCCAACCCTGGTAAGCCTTTAGATGCAAAGTACAAGATGCCATCGGCACCTAGTACGGGGAAGTGCTCGTCAAGTGCCGTGTTGATATTGGGGCCGAGGTTAATGGGCTCGCTCCAGTCGCCATCTTGCAAGACAGAGTAGTATAGGTCATAGCCCCCGAAGCCACCAGGGATATCGGCAGCGTAGAACAATTTTTGGCCGTCGCGCGAAAGAGCGGGGTGGCACACAGAGTGCGATTTATCGTTCTGCTTAAACGGTCGAATGTTGGTGCCCCAGTCGTCGATTAAATCAGCAGAAAAAATACCTAAGCGGGTGATTTTTTTCTTATCGTAATTCCGTTTGCCGGCAGTATACAGATTACGGGTGAAATACACTTGCTGGCCCCCTGGGCTTACACTTGCTGGCCCTTCATGGAATTTGCTGTTGATTGGCCCTTGGAGCGGAGTAGGGGCACTTAAGGCTTGGTTGTCATTAATGTCGCAAACCCAAATGTCGGTAAATCCTGCGTTGGTCCAGGCATCGGTGTAAGTAGATGCCTTGCTAAAGTTGCTGCGGTTTGAAGCAAAGTACAGTTTATCACCGAGTAGGGTAGGGCTAAAGTCCAGTGCAGGGCTGTTGATGTCAAGGTTATACAATTTAACATCTCCGTGGGCTGCAAAGTTACCGGCCTTGTCTATCGACTCGGCCATTAGCTTACCTGTAGGGTCAAGATGGCCCACCCGTTCATCATATTGTAGGTAATATGATTTGGCCAGCTTGAACTGCCCGATGGTATGCAAGCACTGGGCGTAGCGCAGCATGTACTTGGGCTCGTCGCTGAGTTGAACCACAGTGGCATAATAGGGCACGGCACTAGCGTATTTCCCGTTGAGCCTGTAGCTCTCGGCCATTTGCAAGGCTCTGCTAAAATCGCCTTTAGGGCCCTTGTTGGCTTTAGTTGAGTTTTTATAAGCTTCAATAGCACTCTGGAAACCTAAACGTTCGAAAAGCTGTTCCGCTTGACGTTCGTTTTGGCCTAGTACCCCATTCAAGCTAGCACATACCCAAAAGATGGTCAATATATTTTTCATAAGGTTGGTATCGTATCCATCTCCAAAGGTACGGCAGCAATCTTATTTTACCAAAAACCTTTTCAGCAGCTGTTTTTCCTGTGTTTGAATACTGATGCTGTACACTCCAGCTTGGAGCATATAGGTTTCAAGTGTAAATACAGAACTTTCGCTACTGTTTACTTGGACCATCTGCACGGTTTTACCCAATGCATCCAACACTTGGATATGAATCAACTCATCGGCTGTAGATGGCAGCATCACATTAAGGGATTCACCGAGTTGAATAGGTACAGGAAATAGCTTAATATCTTGATTTTCATTGTTTTCAGTTAGGCCTGTAGTTTGTTGGATGGTAAAGCTGCGTGTTTCAGAATAAGGGGCACAGGCATAAGTCCGGTTAAAAGGCTTGATACGCCACACATAACGCCATGTTGATGGGAGTGGGGTAAATACACGGCTAGGCTGGAAAAAAGTATCAGTAACTACGATTTCTTCTAATAAACTACCAAAGGAGTTGCGGCCAATCTGAAGCACGTAATGGGTTGCTCCTTCAACGGGCGCCCAAGTAAACAACATGTCTGATTGAGGCGATTGCATATTGTTCATGGGGCGATCCAGTTCAATCGAGTCAGTAATCTCTACAAAAGTAGGGTCGGGGCTGGTCAGCAAGTAATCATATTCATCTTGGATGTAAGCACGCATGGCCGCTTTTTGGTCATCTGAAAAACGGTTCATACAAGCATCGTTTGAATACGACATGTATAAACTGCCATCCGATTGGAAGGCTACGCCGTTGGGGTCGCGTTGGGTAAGCCCACTGAAACCATTAGAGGCGCAAGTCCAACGGTACGATAGATAATCTGCTTCGGTGTCGCATAAACGGTCGGCGGTGGTTAAACAGTTAGACCGGTCAACCGCTTCCACGTCGTTTAAATCGGCTATAGTTGGTGGGTTGTTTACGTTATAGGTTTCACCTTCCCAGCCATAAAAAGTATGGGGCAGGCTAAAGTAGTGACCTACTTCATGCGTCCAAGTATGGCCGTTCATACAACCTGTGGCCATCATGTTGCCTAGGTCCCAAGCATTGTAACCGCAGTTCCCCGCTGGGTTGGCCACGATATACGAGTTCATCGTGTTGGGCACATTGTTTTGGTTCATACCCATAATGCCAGCTGAAAAGTCATCATGGTCATAAATAGAGGAGTTGTTGATTCTGTTAAAATCACTCGCCATGTAAAAATGAACATCAAGTGCATCGAAGTCTGTGTTAAGTTGGCAAAAGCTCTCTAATAATTTTGCTACAGAAAAAGCGCCTTGACCATTATCGTTTGCAACGATATGCAAGGTTGTTGGTATTAATAATGCTCCACCACGGTCTTCAAAAATACTAGGGTTAGCGGTGTAGCGCAAGTACCACTCGCTCATTTCAGCCGGGGTGCCACATGGATTTTGAGCTTGAAGCGTTGTCGCTAAACCAGCCATGAACAACAATGCAACGATTACTTTTTTCATTTTCTACAAAAGTTTAAAGCACAAAATTAATAAAAATGGGATAGTAATTAAACTTTTGGGCAGAAGCCTCGTCTATCCACTTACAAAAACGTATTAATGCCATGAAATACAGCTTTACCGTGATGATGCTTTTGACCAGCATCGCTTTAGGATTTACCCAAAACCTTTATTTTCCACCCACAACAGGTAACACCTGGGACACCATGTCGCCGAGCAGCCTAGGTTGGTGCCAGGATAAAATCGATATACTGTACGATTACCTAGAACAAAATAACAGCCGTTCCTTCATTTTGTTGAAAGACGGCAAAATAGTACTAGAACAATACTTTAACGGTGCTACCCAATCAACACCTTGGTATTGGGCTTCAGCTGGGAAATCACTCACGGCTTTCCTCGTTGGACTTGCTCAACAAGAAGGGCACCTCGATATCAACGAGCCTAGTAGCAACTACATGGGAACCGGCTGGACCGCTGCCCCAGCCAACAAGGAAGCGCTCATCACCATTAAAAATCAACTCACCATGACCAGCGGCCTCGATGATGCAGCTGGCGACCCCTACTGTACCATCGATACTTGCCTGCATTATCTCGCTGATGCTGGTACCCGTTGGGCCTATCACAACGGCCCTTATACCTTGCTCGATAGCGTCATGGAAATCGCCACGGGAACTTCTTTGAACAACTTTATGACCACCAGGGTTAAAAACATCACGGGTATGACAGGCACGTTTGTACCATCGGGCTTCAACAACGTATACTATAGTAGCGCCCGCAGCATGGCCCGTTTTGGTTTGCTCATCCTGAATCGCGGCAATTGGAACGGTACGCAAATTATGACCGACACGGCTTACTTTAATGACATGCTCAATACCTCGCAAAACATCAACCGCTCGTATGGTTACCTCTGGTGGCTCAACGGTAAAAGCAATGTCATGGTCCCTGGCTCGCAGTTCCAGTTCCCTATTTCTTTGTTCCAACATGCCCCCGCTGATTGTGTCTCTGCTCTCGGCAAAGACGGCCAATTCATCAACGTGGTGCCCAGCCAAAACCTGGTGTTCGTGCGCATGGGCCTCGAACCTGGCGGTAGCTTGGTCCCCTTCTTGCTGAATGATTCCATTTGGCAACGCATCAACGACCTTGAATGTAGTACCACCGGCACCTCTAAAGTGCCCACGACCAGTTTTGAGGTATATCCCAACCCTAGCCATGACTTGATTAACCTTTCTGTACCACCGAGCGAAGACTATACCCTCAGCTTGCTACAACTTAACGGCATGGTCATCAGTAGTCAACGTAACGAAGCCTCCATGTCTGTTCAACACCTGCCTAAAGGCATGTACTTGTTGGAACTTCGAACGGCCAAAGGATTGCAGTACCGCAAGGTTCTGGTGGATTAAACGACCTCACGAGGCGTCGCCTTCTGAGGTGGGCAGGTTTCATCAATTAATAATCTCCGCTCTCCTAGCTCCGCTCTCCTCGCTCAAACCCCATCCGCATGCCCAACACCGATTCATCGAATTGGCCGTTGGCATAGGCCAAGTGCCCGCTAACGAAGGTATGACTCACTTGGCTGTTGAAAGTATGCCCTTCAAAGGGCGACCAGCCACATTTATAGTGGATATTCTCCTTGCTCACCAGTGTTTTAGCTTTAAGGTCAAACAAGACAAGATCTGCAAAATATCCTTCTCGGATGTAGCCACGTTCGGCAATTTGGAAACAGATAGCCGGGGCGTGGCACATTTTTTCAACTATTTTCTCAAGGCTGATTTTGCCTTGTTCATGGAACTCCAACATCATGTTCAGGCTATGTTGCACGAGCGGCACACCAGATGGACTGTCGAAGTATGTACCCGCTTTTTCCTCAGCAGTATGCGGTGCGTGGTCGGTAGCCAAAATGTCAATCCTGTCGTCGAGTAAGGCCTCGAGTAGGGCCACTTGGTTGTCTTTGCTTTTTACCGCCGGGTTACATTTGATGCCCGAGCCGTATTTGGCGTAATCGTCAGCATTAAAGTACATGTGATGTACACAAAGCTCGGAGGTAATGCGTTTTTCTGCCAGGGGAATATCGTTGCGGAACAGTTCTAGTTCTTTGGCAGTCGATATGTGTAAAATATGCAGCCTGGTATTGTACTTCTTCGCCAGCTCAACGGCTAGGCTCGATGATTTGTAGCAGGCTTCTACATTCCTGATTTCGGGGTGCATTTCCACAGGGATGTCCTCGCCGTACTTGGCGCGGTATAGTTCCATATTACCGCGTACGGTGGCCTCGTCCTCGCAGTGTGTCGCGATGAGCATATTGGCCTGCGAGAAGATGGTTTCAAGCGTTTGGCGGTTATCCACCAGCATGTTGCCGGTGCTACTGCCCATGAATATTTTCAAGCCACAGACCGTTTTAGGGTCGGTTTTCAGCACTTCCTCAATGTTCTCATTGGATACACCCATGAAGAACGAGTAGTTCGCGAGGCTCGTTTTAGCGGCGATGTCATATTTGTCGGCCAGCAGTTCTTGGGTCAACGCAGCGGGTTTCGTGTTGGGCATTTCCATGAACGAGGTGGTTCCTCCAGCCACTGCTGCCCTTGATTCGGTGTAAATATTGGCCTTATGCGTTAGGCCAGGTTCCCTGAAATGCACCTGGTCGTCAATAATGCCGGGCATTAGGTGTTTACCTTGAGCATCGATGGTTCTATCGGCTTGTACGTCAAGGTTTTGTCCAATTTTTTCAATCCTTTGGCCAACAATCAATACGTCTCCTTCAACAATTTGGCCTTCGTTGATGATCCGTGCGTTTTTAATCAAGGTGCTAGGCATGTTGCTTTGTTTTTTGCAAAGGTAGCGGTAAAAGGGTAAATGTTGGTTAAGATGTCTGAAAGTTGGATAAAATGGGTAAAAGTTGGTTAAGATGGGTAAAAGTTGGTTAAAATGGGTAAAATAATTTACCCTTAGTTCCCTTTACCCATTTTAAGCTCTTTTCACCCATATTACCCATTTTCACCAATCTTCACCCATTTTCACTCTTTTTCTGGGCGTTCCGGCGCGATGCGCCGTCGCTACGCTACGCGGCTCGCTATTCGCTCGGCCCTTCGCCGCCCTTTATTGCGGGAGACGTTCCACGGAACGTCTCTACAGGCGGCTTGGTCTGGCCCTGCGGGCCACCGCTTCGCATCGCTAACGCTGGAACCGGCTGCGAAGCAGCCGGTCTCTTTAA
>CAZDVQ010000051.1:0-18213 GCA_964508975.1 uncultured Saprospiraceae bacterium | reverse complement strand
CGATGAACGATGAACGATGAACGATGAACGATGAACGATGAACGATGAACGATGAACGATGAGCAATGAACAGGCATAGCATTGCAAAGCTCCGCTAGGAGCGACACACATACTGACTCACTATTGCTTCACCCATGTCTAAGTTTTATTAGTTTTCGTCCTTCCGAAATAGCTAATACTATAGATACAACAAGCTGCCAAATGAACAAAAAAGGCCATATAGCATCTTCAAAGTTTAAAGAGCAATTTCCAAGATTTGCAAAGCATAATATTGACAGAAAGAAACAAGAGCTAATGATGCCCAGTACCAAAAAAATTAGTTTGAGGGGGTATTTAAGATCGAGTTCACCCATCATGCACATCAACAAACCAATATAGCCACACATATAAAATAGCACTGGTACAATAGCAGCTAATCTGTATAAGTTGAAATTTAAAGTAATGATGATAAAAGTTAAAAGCAGAATTGTAACAGCAAAAAACAAGTTGCAGGTAATACACCTGAAAGGATAAATATTTGCCTGTAATATGATTTCATGCTTTCGATTTTGTCGGTCTTAAAGTTGAACTAGCGCTTATTAGTTTACTGAAGCTATGAGTTAACTAACCAATGGTTTTAATCTATGTGTAGCGTAATCCATAGTTGCCAAAGCCAAAACAAATTCCATACGAGACCTAGGCTATTTATGGCCAACAAATATAAGCTGTTTTTATATTTTTCTTTAAAGCTTAGGCCTGCTGTTATGAGGAGCAGGTTAGTCGATAATAGAATGGGTATTAATAATAATCCAAAGCCCATTGGTCCGCCAGCATTGCTTATGACTCTAAAGCAAAATGGAACGAAATAAATATTCGTCAGTATGAGTAATATAGCTATAACGCTGTTGATAGATTTTAACTCCATATGCGAGTACTTTGAATACAGGTTGCTAACCATTCTATTTGATTTGTGCTTCAATGCTCATGTTAATCGGTTTAATTTGCCTTTAGTTTTTACAATATTTTTGTAGTCCCATTGTATTGCTTGCGCTTTGTCTAGCCAAATTTTTAAGTCAACAAGGTTAATTTCTGATATGTCATTGTAAAAGATTGAAGCATCTTTAAATTTCCCACCCACTACATTTAGGTTTGCTTCGTCAAAGTCTGCACCGCTCCAAAACATGAGGCGGATTCCTCTTTTTTGTTTGCTGTAGCCAACGATAGGGTTACCCGCTAAGAACCAAACCGGGTGAGCGTGCCAAACCTTACTTTCAGCTTTTGTCAGTTCGTTGTCAATAGTGTTTGCAAGCAATGTACAAATTTCTTTGTCTGCCGAGGTTTGATTTTCGTTATATGCCTGAATGTCTGGATTCATCTTTGGATGGAAGTTCTATGTAGCGTTATTGAAGTTGTTTTTACACGCTTGCCCAGTGATAATTACGGTGAGTATCTTGTCTGCTAGCACATCACAAAGTTAAAAACACTTTATAGAAAATGTAGGGGCGACCCTTGTGGTCGCCCAATTCAACTACGCCAGACCACTATTCGACCTTGCATATTGATGTGCTGATTATTTGATGTGCTTATGTGCTGAGAAGAACATGAGCATTCCTCCCACTCTGCTCTCTGCCCTCTGCTCTCATAACTCTCATCTGGCCTAGCGATGTGGAGCGGTGGCGGCGCAGCCGCCAGACCCGCAGGGGCCGAGCGATAGCGAGCCGCGCAACGTAGCGCCCCGAGCACAGCGAGGGGAGGCCCCAAATGATTAAAAGATTTTTGGAATAAATGAGCAAAAGACCTTTTGGCATTTTTGATTTTTAGCGATTTTCGCATTGAGCGGGTAAGGTTCAATATTTAAATGATTTGGAGTTAGGCACCGCATTGACCCACCTTCACCACTCTTCAGCAACTTTTACCCATTTTTTCGGCCTTTGCTTAAACTATAAATTGATAGCAATGTTTCTATATTTGAAAGTAAAGCTATTATATTAAATAAGCCTAAATTTTATGCCCCAACCGAACGAATTACAAATGGATCAAATGCTTCAAACCGCACAAGTACCCCGTGTTGCCATTGCACACGGCGATGGTATCGGTCCTGAAATCATGGATGCTACCCTCCGCATCCTCGACGCTGCTGGCGCTCGCTTAGCCTACGATAAAATTACCGTAGGGCAAGCCGTGTACGAGTCGGGCGTTAAATCTGGTATTCCTACCGATGCTTGGGATATCCTCCGCCGCAACAAGGTTTTCTTGAAAGCACCCATCACAACCCCGCAAGGTGGTGGCTACAAGAGTTTGAACGTGACCATTCGCAAGTCCTTGGGCTTGTACGCCAATGTTCGTCCGGTAGAGGCTTACACGCCTTATGTAGATTGTGCCTCGCCCAACATGAATATCGTAATCGTTCGCGAAAACGAGGAAGATTTGTACGCCGGTATCGAACACCGCCAAACTAACGAGGTGGTGCAATGCCTCAAGGTGATTACCCATCAAGGTTGCGAACGCATTATCCGCTACGCCTTTGAATATGCTCGTGCATACAATCGCAAGAAGGTGACCTGCATGACCAAAGATAATATCATGAAACTGACCGATGGCCTCTTCCACCAGGTGTTCGACGAGGTTAAATTGGAGTACCCAGATATTGAAACCGACCATTACATCATCGATATCGGTGCGGCCATGTTGGCTACCCGACCAGAAAAATTCGACGTGGTGGTTACCCTAAACCTTTACGGCGATATTATCTCCGATATCGTGGCCCAGGTTTCTGGCTCGGTGGGCCTTGGTGGATCTGCCAACATCGGCGAAGGTTTTGCCATGTTTGAAGCCATCCACGGCTCGGCACCAGATATTGCCGGCAAGGGCATCGCAAACCCTTCTGGTTTATTGCAAGGTGCCTGCTTGATGTTGGTACACCTCGGGCAAGCTGATGTAGCCCAGAAAATTCAAAACGCTTGGCTCCGCACCCTTGAAGATGGCATACACACGGGAGACATTGCCAGCGAGGCATACACCCATACCAAAGTCGGTACCCAAGCTTTTGCCGATGCCGTTATTGAACGCCTAGGTCAAGAGCCCAAGCATTTGCCCGTGGTTCGATATGCCGAGGATTCAAAACCTATCGAGCTGCGCATGAAGCCGCAACACGTAGCCCAAAAAGAACTGGTTGGCGTGGATATTTTCCTCGATTGGAACGAAGCAGGCCGCAACCCAGAGTCATTGGCTAAAGCCTTACATGCCGTTCAAGTTGATGGCATTAAACTCAAGATGATTACCAACCGTGGGGTGAAGGTTTACCCAGATGGCATGCCCGAAACCTATTGTTCTGATCACTGGCGCTGCCGTTTTGTATCGAGTACCGAGCAAGCGGGTATCGACTATAAGCATATTGTAGCGCAGCTGGAGGCTTTATCGGCTGCTGGACTAAACTTCATCAAAATTGAGAACCTATACACCTTCGATGGGAAACTAGGGTATTCTCTCGGCCAAGGCGAGTAGCACAAGGCCGTCTACATAGATTGCTAGGTACGCATGATAAGTGAAGGATGAAATTGGTACCTAGTGGAAGTATTTTTCGTTAGGCTGTTTGAATAAACCTACAAGTTTCCACAAGCTTGCAGGCTTTTCAGGCAGCCTTTTTTATAGTATGTTTGGATTTTGGGTTTCGAGGGAAAACGAGCTGTTTTTCGCCGGAAGCTAAAGTCCAAACATACGCTTAGTTTCCGTTCACGCTTTCGTTGCTGCGTTTTGAACCTGTTTTATCCAAGTTGCGGCGGTAAAAGTTTAAGGCATTTTCAAACATGATCTTGTTGACGATTTCATCTGCGCTGAAATCATACATGTACTTTTTAATGTCCTTGGCGCTCAATACCCCTGGGATATCCGTAGGGTTTTGGAAAAAGTCGAGCAGGTCTTTGGCTAATACCTTGAAGTCTTCAGATGATTTACAAGCATCAAAAGGCGTAGAAATACCATCGAATTCAGATCCGATTGCAATCATGTCCCAGGCATCTTGGCGTTGTACCACGTGTATCACTTTACAGATATTGGCCACGATGATTTTGGTGAGCAAGTCGCGGCGCTCGGATGAACCCGCGAGGGTTTTGTTCAATTCGCCTTCGAAGATAGTGCCTTGCACTAGCTTTTGTTTATCGAGTGATATGGCCACAATACCTTTTGATTCGTAGATGCTCTGCAAATCTTGACGGGCCATGGAGCCTTTGTAGTTGTTGAGGTAGCTACCATTATTTTTAGTGGCATTATCGGGAGCATTGTATTCAGGGCTTTCCCAGTTCAAGCCAGAAATCGACACGTGCGATGCGATGACTGGAATGGTATCGCCTTGGTACCGTTGCTGTTTCAAGTATTCATAATACCAGGCACGGCTGTCTTTTGACATTCCACTCACATCAATTAAAATACGGCGGCCTTCGGTGTTACCCAAGAGGCGTTTTACTACTTTTTGACCCAATGCCGAGATGCCAGAGTCAAGGTCGTCTTGTTTGCCGATAAGCTTTTCAACAGCCTCGGTATAAGCACGAACTTTACCACATATACCATCTTTATACCAGTTGGAAAACGATACCGAGAAAATAGGGAAATCTAGAAACTCGTTGGTATTATCTACCAGGGGTATGCTGCCTTTGAGTCGGTCTATGTTGCGCATGACCTTTTTCTCATATTCGCTAGAGCCCAACATATCGCTTGAAATGTCGAGGTAAGAGCCAAATAAGTGGCCACCTTTCAGGTTGATGACCATGCCGATTTTAGTCGGGTCGTTGATAATGCTCTCGAGTTGGCTCTTGCTGCTGATGATTTCCATCTTGAATTGGCGTGGGCCTTGGTAGTATTTATCGGCTTGGGCAGCTTTCAAGAAACGGAGTTGGTACAGCACCTGGGCAAAATAGTCAATGTTGTTCTGGAGGTAATCCGTCTTGGTGATGGTCATGCCGGTAATACAGCGCATGGTTTCAAGACCATTACCGTCCTTAAACAATTTCGACTTGAGCAATTGGCCTTCCATTACGCCAATCATTTGGTTTGATATACGCACGTTGCCTTTGGCCATGGCACCTAGGTTAGATTGAGAATGTTTGGGCACTTCCTCGTAAATCTTAATTAGGGTTTGGTTCAAGGAATTGCCACAATCGTGCTCCTTCCGCTCCCACAACATGGTGGTGGTAGGCTCAAGTGGGTCAATGGCTTTAGTGGCCGATGCGGCACAGAAATCCACGTAGGTACTAGTTTGCGCAAAGGCAGATGCCGAAATGCCAGCCAAGGCTAGCAGGCTCAATGTAATTTTTTTCATGCTGGTCATATCTCTTGTTTCGCTAAAGGTGCACAATGCATATTGCCACCATGCAAGTATACGTAAAATTAAGGAATAATGTCACGGTTTCTATAACCATGCCAAAATATTTAACTAAAAACCGCTATATCTAACGTCTACGGACTTCCAGTAAGTATTTGTAAATGTCCTGTATGAATACGTCTTCCAGGAAAAGTGCCGCCAGGGGCTGTTGCGGTAGAATGACTTCGTAAAACAAAAAGGTTTCAAGATGGTCATGTTCAACGCTATAAATAAGGCGCTCTTGTTCTAAGGTCAAGCTACTGGGAGGCGTGAGGTCGGAACTCAATGCAGCGTATAAACCTAGCAAACATTCAGTTTCTTCTATAATACCGTATTCATCACCATCTGGAGCCATGGTTTTGGCATAGTTTGGTTCGTGTTGCCAAAGGGCTTTGTATATGGCGTAACTCAACCAGTTTTCTTCACTGTCAATTCGAACCCCGTCAATGGCATTGATCACGCGGTATGCAGGGCTAAAGCTCCAATCAAAACGGATGTTGTGCTGTTTTTTTAGTTGAGCTTGCATCTCGTGGTCGAGGCGTGGGTTATTCCGGTTGAGCACATGGGCTTTTACATAGTGCCAGTTGGCGAGGCTATCTTGGCCTATTCGGGCGTATTGGCTGGCCAACATCCAGTGGGCGTAATAATCAATCGGGTTGAATTCAACCGCTTTTTGAAACCATTGGGTTGCCCTGGTTGTATCGGCTTCCCGCTGGTAGCAGAGCCCAAGGATGGTAGCCATAACCGAGTGTGCGGGTATTTCGGCCAACACTTCGTTACAGGCCTTTTTAATATCAGCCAGGTCGCTATCAGGGCTTAGGATAAGGCTTTCGGCCTTGTTCCTTTGTGCCGCGATTGTTTTCGATTCTAAGTCTCTGTAATTACGCAGTACCTTTTTGCCTTCTACGTAGGTAATGAAGTTGCCGTGGTCAAGCACTTTGAGGCTAGGTGCTTTCAACGTTGCACGCAATGGGCTGATGGTATAGTTTACCGATGAATAGCGCATGATATCAAGCGCTTCGGCAGGGCTATGCAGTTGTACTTGACCTTGGCTAAGCCAAGGCCAAACCATGCTGAGCAAGAAAGCAATAGGGTAGGGTAGACGCATGCTTATTTCCCTTGCTCAAAACCGGCCAAGATTTCCTCGGGACTTTTACCTGCATTCTTAAGCAGGGCCTTAGCATCCGGTGCTAGCACATCGTTCGGATACTTGGTGAGGAACTGTTGGTAATAGCCCTTGGCCTTTTCGATATCCGGCGGCGTTAAATTCTCGTACTCGTTGCCAATAAGCAGCAAGGTATGTGCGGCCGATTCATAATCAGGGTGGTTGGCCACCACGTTTTCAAACATGTTGATAGCCCTTTGGTGGTTTTTCAGCAAGGAAGCTAGCTTGGCGCCGTTGAACAAAAACTCTGCGGTTCTATCAGATTCCGGGTATTTCTGGGTGTAGGTCACGTACTTGAACAGCAAATTTTGGCCTAAGGTGGCGTTGGTAATGTCCTTGTAAAACGCATCGCTACCTGACACGATTTCTTCCTCTAGCCTAATTTTTTCAGGTTTAGCCTTGTCTTTAAGCGGGTGTTCCGGGTATTGTGTGGCAAAACGAGCGAATATATCTGCGGCTTTTTTGCCATCCTTCAGGTGTTCATCGTAAATGGACGCCATGAAAAGCAGCACATTTGGATTGTTTTCGGCTTTACCGTAGGTTTTATCAGCTTTTTCCAACAACTCCAGTGCATATTTATAGTTACCAGCCCTGAAATAAATCTGCGCGGCCCGGTACAAGTATACTGAGTTCCATTCGGTATCCTTCGGGTACTTTTTCAGGTAAGCATTGTATTGTTGCAGCAGGGGTTGTATTGTGGTGTCTTGTGGGCTAGCTTGTGCGGATACTTCCAATACGGTGATGATTTTCCGCATGTCGGCCTGGTCGCTTTTGCAAGCGCTAAAACCAAGGATTACAGCTAGGAGCAATAGGGGAGAGACGAGCGAATTCCGGAACATAAAGGCATTTTTTTCTGGCTGCAAAGATAGGCTTTTCAACAGTACTTACACAAAAAAAGGCGCACGAAAACTCGTGCGCCTTTTTTTGTGTATGGCTAAAGCCCAAACATACGCTTATACATCAAAAGCGTATTATTTCACGCTGATCATCTCGATGTAGAATGCCAATTCAGCGTTGCCTGGGATGGCAGCACCTGCACCGTTTTCGCCATAGCCAAGCGCTGATGGGATGATGAAGGTATAAGCAGCACCTTCTTTCATCAGTTGCAAGCCTTCGTTCCAGCCTGGGATAACGTTAGCAGCACCAGCATTAGCAACCATGAAAGTTTGACCACGTTCGAAAGAACCGTCAAAGGTTTTCTTGTCGGCAGTTGTTTTACCCAAGTAGTGTACTTCAGCGTTTGAGCCAAGGGTACATGCTTTACCAGTACCTTCTTTGTGTACGATGTACATCAAACCACTCTCGGTTTTTTGGATTTTAGCAGTACCCGCTTTGTAAGCGTCGATGTCAGCTTCAAGCGTTGTGTTCACCTCGGCGCTTTGGGCTTTAGCCGCGGCTACTAATTTCTCGAGTTCAACCTTGCTGGTTACCTTCGATACTTTATAGTCGATACGCACTTTATCCTTGTCGGTAAATTTATCTACGATACCGCGAAGCTCAGTCTTGGTGATAGAGTCCATCGGGAAGTAAGCGGTTAAGCTATCGCCTTCAGCCATGTTCAAGAAAGGCTTCATCACGCGGAGTTTGAACGCGTTGCTGTCCAATACAGCCTCGATACCACCTGGGCGTGAGGTAGAAGTGAAAATCAAGCTATCACCCTTGCGGATGAACACGTCGTAGTTTACTTTGTCGCCTTCAACAATTTTAGCACCAGTGCTTTTCGTGTGCAAAGTGAACTCGTAGCCGTCTTTTGATTTACCAGCGCCGTCGCCTTTGCATGATTGGATAAGCGCGGTGAAAAGGAGGCCGATAACGGCCAGTGGAATTAAAATTTGATGCTTCATGAAAGATTTGAATAAAATTGGTTTATCGTTGATAGAATTAGATAACTTGTTTTTTGGGGCGTTGCGTCGCTACGCGCCGCCGCTGTCCTACGGGTGCGCTGGACGCTTAGTGCTGCGCACCAGCCGCTACGCGGCTGCCCTCCGGCCAGCTAACGCGGTTTGCCTTGCTGGCTAGCAAAATTAAACGCTTTTAGCTTGGCAACATGATCTCGGGCAGGGCAGCTTTCAGGGTTTCCACGACCTTGCCGATGGGCGCTTTCATGGCCCCGCCCGATGCGTTTTTATGCCCGCCACCGTTGAAGTGTTTGCTGCAAAGGGCCTGTACCGAGTAGTCGCCCTTAGAGCGCAACGAGAGTTTTACCTCGCCTGGTCGTTCTGCTAGCAAGCAGGCACATTTCACGTTTTGCATTTTGAGCATGTAATTAACGATGCCTTCTGTATCGCCGCGTTCAATCTGGAAGGCCTGGTGGTCTTCCTTGCTCAGGCTGATGATGGCCGTTTGTAACTCCGGCAGCACTTCCATGCGTTGGCTGAGGCAGAACCCGAGCAGGCGCAAGCGTTTTTCGGTGTAGGTGCTGAAAATCTTGTCGCTCAGCTCGTTATGGTCGGCACCTTGTTCGATCAATTCGGCTACGATGCGCAGCAAACGGGGCGAGATGGCATAGGAAAATCCTCCGGTATCGGTCATGATGCCCGTGTAAAGGCAGTCGATAACCGATTGGTTGACAAACTGTTGGTATTTAAACTGCTGTATAAAGCGCCAAATCAACTCGCAAGTTGAGCTAGCGCTGGTATCGTGCAGCACGAAATCGGCAAAATCCTCGGGGTAGAGGTGGTGGTCGATAAGCACCTTGGGGGCCACCTTGTTGCGGATGCTATCGGCCATGTTTTCCAGCCGGTCGAGGTCGTTAAAATCGAGGCAGAACACGATTTTAGCTTCCATGATGGCCGCTACACACTCGGTTGGCTGATTTTGATAGTTGATGATTTTATCGGAATCGGGTAGCCACTCGATGAAATCGGGCATGGCCGAGGGCATGATGAGGTGGATTTTGTGCCCGAGTTGTTTGAGGCAGTGGTACAAACCAAGCGACGAACCGATAGCGTCTCCGTCGGGGTTCACGTGCGACAAGATGGCGATGGTGCTGGGTTTGGACAATAATTGACCAAGTTGTGCTTGGTTGGTCATCATAGACGCTTTTAATTTGAGCCTGCAAAGATACGCTTATTTTTATCTAAATCCTTTAAACATTACTTAATTAACTGTACCTTTGCGGCTTCAAACGACAAAAATTTAAATCCATAGACAATGTCAAACAACCGTACACTTACAATGATTAAGCCTGATGCCGTTAAAGATGGCAACGTAGGCGCAATTTTGGGCAAAATGCAAGAAGGCGGATTCCGCATCGTGGCCTTGAAAATGACTTGGTTAACCCGTGCTGCTGCAGAGCAATTCTACGCAGTGCACAGTGCTCGTCCATTCTTCGGCGAGTTGGTTGAGTTCATGACTTCTGGTCCAATCGTGGCCGCTATCTTGGAAAAAGATAACGCTGTTGAAGATTTCCGTAAATTGATCGGCGCTACCGATCCTGCTAAAGCTGAACCAGGTACCATCCGTGCTTTGTTTGCGAAAAGCATCGGCGAAAACGCTGTTCACGGCTCTGACTCTGACGAAAACGCTGCTATCGAAGGTGCATTCCACTTCGCTGGTACCGAGATTTTCTAGGACTCGCTTCCGCACACACTTTAAACTCCCCTCGACGCCCCGGCGTTTAGGGGAGTTTTTGTTTTGCGTTTATTTCTTTTTGTACCGTTCTGCTAGCCTGGCTTTTGTCATGCGTTCGCGCAAACCGCCTTCTTTGATGAACGCCAATTCTAGTTGTTTGAGCTGCTGCTTCAGTAAGTAGGTACATATTTTTATCAAAGTAATCATGGTATTGGCACAAATCTCTGGGCTTTCGTGCTCAATGGCTTTTTGAAATGTTTCATAAGTTGGCTTTGGGGTACTTTTATTGAGTTCCCGGAGCCTTGCCACTAGTTTATGTTCTTTGTCCCAAAGTGGTAGTTTGTGGGTTCTCAAAAAATCTTCATAATCTATTTGTAGTTCTTCTAAACTAGCACGGGCTACGTTGGTCAGCTTAATCTCAGTTTCCTTTGAGGTAGCTGAGGCCATGCTGGCTTCGGCTATATTTTGCTTGCCACTCCTTGCTGCTTGTACCATTTGGTCAATGGTACGGTCGTATTTCCTGAAAAAACTTTTGGTGAAATACATGGTACCATCATAGATGATTTCCGCTTTCTGGTAACTGAATAGATTACGGTATCCCCCATGTACTGGAATGAACCCGTTTTTGTCATTATCTTTCATGGCTTGTTTTTTTTGATGTTTTTTGTTGTTTTTGTTGGACTTCTGCGACACCAAGGACTTTTATGCTTTTATTTTGAGTTTATGCCTCCTAAGAAACAATGTCGTATGGGGGCCAAATGTCCCACGAAGTTAATCGTTAGGTTTGTTTTAGCTTAGTTTCTTAGGTTATTTTTGTGGGACTTCTGGGACACCAAGGACTTTTACGCTTTTCTCATAAGTGTGAGCCTCCTAAGAAACATTGTCGCACAAGGTCGCCAATGTCCCACGAAATTAAGCGGTAGGTTAGTTTTTTGTTGTTTTTGTTGGACTTTTGCGACAGTAAGGATAAAAAAAGCAAGTTGCAAAACTCAATAGCTGTTTAAAAAACAACAAAAAACGCAAAAATCCCCTTAAGCCAAAATATTCCACATAATATTCTATTTTTGCACCAAACCATATTGTTCAGTAAAATTTAGTTTTATGCCATCCCACTTTGAGGTAAAAGTTAGTTCCGAAATCGGCACCCTGAGAAAAGTCCTTGTCCACCGCCCCGACGATGGTATCGACCGTATTGACCCTAAAAGTGCTGAGGACTTGCTTTTCGACGATATTGTCTACCTCAAGAAAATGCGCGAAGAACATAGCGTGTTCCGCAAGCTACTCAAGGCTTTCGTGGGCGATGATAACGTGGTAGAAGTAGAAGATCTCCTCCTGCAAGCCCTTAAAGCGGCCCCCGAGAAAACCAAAACCCTGATCGATTTTATCGTGAACTTCGAGGAGCTCCCCAAACGCGACAAGGATTTCATGGAAAGCCTCTCGCCAGAGGACCTCAAGGACCTGCTCGTCACCGGCTACTATCCTGAAGGCGACGTTGAACTGTTTGACCCTATCCCCAATTTCTTGTTTACCCGCGACATCGCCGTGGTGGTTAACAAGCATATCGTGATAACCAAGGCGGCCCGTACCGCTCGTTTCCGCGAGAACCTACTCACCCGTTTTATCTTCTGGGCACACCCAGATTTTGAAAACGTACGCGAGGAAGGCCGCCTCATAAACCTCAACGATATTGATAAATACCCACCTTCACGCCAGGGCGATCAGGTGTCTATCGAAGGTGGCGACATGATGACCATCAACGAGGATTACCTGTTGGTGGGCTGTTCTGAACGCACAACCGCTTACGCCATCCAATGCTTGAAAGATGAGTTGTTCCGACTAGGCGTGACCAAGCACGTGGTGCAAATCAATATTCCCAAGACGCGCTCGTACATGCACATCGATACTATTTTTACGCAGATAAACCACAACCAGTGGGTGGCTTACAAACCACTTATCTCTGATGTGGCGGGCGTAACAGTGCAGGTACACGCTGCCGACGGAGGTAGCCGTGTGTATTCAACTGTAGAGTCGTTCTTGAAAGAGGAATTACACGATGAACTCGAACTCATTTTCAGCGGTAACGGCGAATGGCCTTACGACGAACGCGAGCAGTGGACCGACGGTTGTAACCTCGTGGCCCTGAAGCCAGGCGTGGCTATCACCTATGAGCGCAACGAGAAAACTTGCGAGGCCCTAGCCATGAAAGGCTACCGGATTATCTCGGCAGAAGACTTGCTGGATAACTTTGCCAAGGATGTCGAAACGCCAGAGTCGGTTGAAATGACCATCATCACCATCCCGTCAAGCGAGTTGTCGCGGGCACGTGGTGGTTCGCACTGTATGACTTGCCCTATATTGCGCGACTAAGAGCATGTTTGGACTTTAGCTTCCGACGAAAAACAGCTCTTTTGGGATAATTTTTGCTTTAAAAAATAGTTACGTAGCCCCACTATGCGCCCATTTTTTAAAGCAATCTTATCAAAAAATAGCTAGTTTTTCCCTCGAAACCCAAAATCCAAACATACTCCATTTGAAACACCCTATTTTACCCAAAATACTCGAATTGATATGAAACTACTCGAAGGAAAAGTAGCCCTGGTTACCGGGGGAAGCCGTGGTATCGGCGAGGCTATTGTACGTCGTTTTGTAGCACAAGGCGCTACCGTGGCCTTCACCTTCCAATCGTCGGAAGCTCGTGCACAACAACTGGTTGACGAACTTAAAGCCCAAGGCGGTATTGTTCAAGCCTGGAAAAGCGATGCAGCCTCGTACGCTGGCGCCGAAGCCCTTGTAGATGACGTGGTTAAAACCTTTGGCAAACTAGATATCTTGGTCAACAACGCTGGTATCACCCGCGATAAACTGCTCATGCGCATGGGCGAGGAAGATTGGGATACGGTGATGGAAACCAACCTTAAATCGGTGTTTAACCTTACCAAGCACAGCATACGCCACATGATGCGTGCCCGCACGGGGTCAATCATCAACATGACTTCTATCGTGGGTATCACGGGCAATGCTGGCCAAGCCAACTACGCCGCCTCGAAGGCCGGTATTATTGGTTTTACCAAGTCGGTAGCCCAAGAGTACGGTTCTAAAAACGTGCGTTGCAATGCCATCGCACCGGGCTTCATCGAGACCGAGATGACCGAGACACTCACCCCTGAAGTACGGGCTAAATACCTCGAGAATATCCCGATGAACCGCATGGGCAACGGCGAAGAAGTAGCCGATGTTTGCGTGTTCTTGGGTTCCGGCCTATCGTCATACGTGAACGGCCAAACCATCAGCGTTTGTGGTGCCTTGAATACCTAAGCCTATGTCTATCATTACCATAACCATCATCGTGGCCATACTCCTGTTGATGGCCCTTACTTTGGTGTCGTGGTTGTTTATTAAGCCCGACTGGCAGCACGAGTACATTACCGTGCTGCCAGCCAAGGCTGTTGATATTTACCCGCTGCTGGGCGACATGGCGGCGTTGCCGAAGTGGCTCATCTGGTCGCCAAGTATCGACCCATCTACCAAGTACCGCACCACCGAGATTACTCAGGGCCTCGGGGCTCAACTCAGCTGGACCAGCGATCGCTTTGATGCCGTTTTAACGGTTATTGAAGTGGCTGAAAATACCGAGATTCAATATCATCTCTCGGTAGATAACGGCGCATTTATTCTATACAATTGGCTGACGCTCAGTATATCTGGCGACCAGACGCAGCTGGCCTGGCGTATTACTCACCAAGATGATAGCGTTTGGCCTAACCGCCGCTTTGCCAACTTGATTTGGCGCAATTATTTTGCCACGGCCATCAAGGTGAGTGCCGAGCGTATCAAAACGCAGCTTTAATTTAACAGCAGATTATAGATGTTTATTTGGGCGCTGCGCCGCGTTGCGTCGCCGCTGTCTTCCGGGGTTCGCTAATCGCTCCGTGCTACGCACCGCGGCTTGCAGCCGCGCCCTCCAGCCAGCTAGCGCGACCAAGGCCGCAAGCGGCCTTGGTTAACGATGAAATATGAAATATGAACGATGAACAATGAACAACTCCTCTCTCCTAACTCCTAACTACAAAAGTGCCTTCAAACACGCAAACGGCGGGCCCTTCCAGCACGATATTGTCGAAATGTTGAGGCGCTTTGCGTTCAAACGATACTTTTAAATCGCCGCCCTTGGTTTGTATGCTGATGGTACCGGAATTAAGTCCCAACTGCTCGGCATAGCATAGCGCCGAGGCGGTTACGCCAGTACCGCAAGACAAGGTTTCTTCCTCCACGCCGCGCTCGTAGGTGTACACGCGTAGGCTATCGGGGCTGAGCACTTGCACAAAGTTTACATTGATGCCTTGTGCGGCGTATGCTGGGCTATAGCGGATGGCTCGGCCTTGTTCAAAAATAGGTACAAGGTCAAGATTATCAGCAAATTGTACATAATGTGGCGAGCCAGTGTTGAGCACAAAATCAGCACCATCCATGGCAATACCCTGAACCGGAATCATACCCAGCCGCACTTGTCCATCGATATCAATACTGGCCTCGTGCAGGCCATCCACGGCATTAAAGCGGGTGTTTTGTTCCAGCATACCTAGTTTTTGCGCAAAAGCCACGATACAGCGGCCGCCATTCCCACACATGGAGCCTTCGGGTCCATCGGAGTTGAAGTAGCGCATGTTGAAATCGAGTTCGGGGTGGCGTTCCAGCAACATTAGGCCATCGGCACCAATACCGAAACGACGGTGGCAGAGTAGTTGTATGTGATTGGTTTGCAGCCAGTTGTATTGTCCGTTACGGTTGTCCAGCAACACGAAGTCGTTGCCGGCGCCTTGGTATTTATAAAAGTGGATGGTCATGGGATAGGCTCGTTTGAGCTGCAAATATAGTTAGATTTGAACGATGAACGATGAACAATGAACGATGAACAATGAACCGAAAATTTCAGAAAGCGAGCAATCGTGTGTCTCTACAAAAAAACTCAGATCTCAGCCCTCTGCTCTCATAACTAAACTCTGCTCTCATAACTAAACTCTGCTCTCAGCCCTCTGCACTCATAACTGAATACTGGCCTAGCGATGTGGAGCGGTGGCCCGCAGGGCCAGACCGCAACGCGGGCCGAGCGACAGCGAGCCGCGCAACGTAGCGCCCCGAGCAACGCGAGGGGAGGCCCCAAATTCTTTTTATACCAAACCATCCTGAATTATTGCGTAACTTCGCGGTGTTTAAACCTCGTTTGGCTTGGCCGGGCCGGGTGTTCTTATTTACCATTTTTATTTTTATGAAAGTATTACAACCCGCTTCCTTGTTTGATTTCTTGTTGCTCAAGGTGGATACCGCCTCGAAAACGGGTGTCAAAAGCATGATTAAACAAGGTAAGGTTACCGTTGACGGGGTAGTGGCCCTGAAAGCCGACATGGTTTTGAAAACCGGTCAAATTGTGGAAATTAGCCGTAAAGGTAACATTACGCCGACCATTAAACGCCGGACCAAAGAGCTGGAATTTGATATTCTGTACCAGGACGAGCATTTTATTGCGGTGTTTAAACCAGCCAACGTGCTGGCCGTGAGTACTACACGCACCCAGAACAAAGATATTTATAGCCTTACCCGCGTGTTTATGGCCCAACAAGACCCCCCAACGGGCTTGTACTATGTGCATGGCCTCGACCGCTCGGTGTCGGGTATCATGATTTTTGGTAAAACGGAAAAAGCACGTACAGCCCTCAAGGGTATGTGGCCTAACGTGATCCGTAAATATACCTGTCTGGTGGAAGGCAAACCCTTCGTGGAAGAAGGTGTGATTGATAATGCGCTCCAGCCAAACCGCAAGGGCAAAAACCAAGTGGTTGAAACCGAATCGGTGACGCATTACAAGGTGATGAAGTTGTATCCATCGCTTACCTTGATGTCGGTTGAACCGAAACACGAGCAGAAAAACCAGATTAAAAAACACCTGGCCGCCATTGATTGTTACATTGTGGGCGACCGTGAACGCCAATCGGTAGCCACCTTGATGAAGCGCATGGCCATACACTTTGGACATTTGCAATTCGAGCATCCTTTTACCAAGCAACAGATTAAAATCACTTGCCCGATACCCAAGGAAATGCTTTTCTTGGCCAAGAAAACCAAAGCCGAAGCTCCCGTAGCAACCGATGCAAAAAAACGAAAGTAATATCAAGGATGCCATCATGCGCTTGCTTGATGCTTACAAAATCAAGCACAAGCTGTATGAATACCGCATCAGGGCCCACTGGGCCGAGCTGATGGGGCCTTCCATTGCCCGCTACACCAGCAAGATGGAAGTGTATGACGGTGTCCTGACCATTTACCTCAACTCGGCACCGCTCCGCAACGAGCTGGCCTACGCCAAAGATAAAATCATCAAAACGATTAACGAACACCTCGGCGAGCGTTATATCAAAGAGGTTAAACTCCTGTAATTACTATGACTAGCACCCTTAGCGCCTGGATTTTGAAGTTATTTGGTTGGAAAACCACCGGTAAATTGCCCGATGTGCCCAAGTACGTGTGCCTGGGTGGCCCGCATACCTCTAACTGGGACTTTATACTGGGCGTGCTAGCCCGTAGTGCCATGAAGTTTGATGCCAAGTTCTTGGGTAAAGCCTCGTTGTTTAAACCGCCTTACGGTTGGCTATTCCGCTGGTTGGGCGGTGTACCCGTTACCCGTACCAAGGCCGAGAACAATGTTCAGGCTTCTATCCGTGTGTTTAACGAACACGACAAGTTTATCCTAGCCCTTGCCCCAGAAGGTACCCGCAAGCTTGTTCCCGAGTGGCGCACTGGTTTTTGGTATATTGCCAAAGGCGCCGGTGTGCCTATTGTGCCTATCTGTTTCGACTTTGAAAACAAGGAGTTTCGCGTGCACGAAGCATACTGGCCTACCGACGATTTTGACGCCGACATGGAAGTACTTAGCTCGTACTACGTTAACGTGAAAGGCAAAAACCCGGAGTTGAATACTTACTACAAAAAACCATACGTGAGAGGGCAGAAAGCAGAGTGATGAGAGCAGAGTGCTGAGAGCAGAGTGATGAAATTGCCCGCTGCTCTGCTCTCAGCACTCTGCTCTATAACCCCCGCTACCAACCGGCGCGTTAGCGGCGGTGCAGTGGAGGGGGTCGCCGCTACGCGGCGGGGGGGGGCGCAATAATAGATATGAGCGCAGAGCGCAGAGAGCTGAGTAGAGACGCACGATTGTGCGTCTAGATACACCATAAAAAAAGCCCCCAGTTGCAAACAACTGGGGGCTTTTTTTATGCACAGGGTGGATTACTCCATAATCATGATACGGTCGTTCATCACGCCTTGTGGGGTTTCGATATTCAAGATGTAAACGCCTTTTGGCAAGTTTTCAGTTGATACTTGAACGGTGTTGCTACCATTCAAGATGCTCAAGTTCATCATGTTTTGAACCAACTGGCCATTAATGCTATACAATTTAAGGTTAGCTTCAAAGCTGCTGTTCGCCTCGATGTTTACGCTCAGCGACTGGCCAGAAACCAATGGGTTAGGCACTGCGCTGAATGCATTTATATTGCTCAAGTTTTCAACACCTACACCAACATCACCGGTGGTGAATAATACGTTGGTAAATGTATTGCAAGTACGGTAAGCGTTGTATGGCATTACCTTAACGATGTAAGCCGTGTTGGCCAACAAAGTGGTCAGTGTAATACCCGTTTGGTTGGTTGTACCGGTAAGTAACACGTTACCAAATTGGTTGCCGTTCAAAGCGCGGTAAACCTCGTAATAGTAATTGCTAGCGTCTTGAACAGCATTCCACTGGATAAATACACCGTTGAAAGTAGGAACAGTGGTATTGTTTTGAGGTGCCACTATAGTAACGGCGCCACCAACGTTCGCGGTGGTTGGAGGGGTAATGTTGTGCCAGTTACGGTCAACAATATCAGCGTTTACGGCTGCAACTTGCTGAGGGGTAAATTCAGTTACACAGTTGTCGTTGAAATAGCCCATGTAGTTGTTTTCATTCGGGTCAATAGCAACACCAAAACGGTCAACGGCACAACCGTTGTAGCTACAGTCGTTAGCACTTGGGTCGAAGCCAAGGGCGTAGTCAGGACCAGTATCGCAGAAACGGTCGCCAGCGGTAGCACAGTTAGCTTGTGTA
>CAZDVQ010000050.1:0-34213 GCA_964508975.1 uncultured Saprospiraceae bacterium | reverse complement strand
ACGGGGTGGTTATAAATTCGAGAAAAATTAACGCTTAATGGCATTGCGCGTGAGCTGCCTGGAGGGCGCCCGCACAGCGGGCGGTGCGCCTTGGCGCACTAAGCGATAGCGCACCCGGAAGGGAGCGACCCGAGCGTTTGTAGAGCCGCCCAGATTGGGCGGCCTCGCAAAGCGAGGGGCACGCCCAAAATATATATATGTAAATACTTGAACATTCTATCGTTTTAATCATTACATTTGCAGCGCAAGCACTACTGTATAATTTGCGACATTGACAAGAACCGCAAATTATGTATTGATATTTTCACCGATATCAATATAAGGTAGCGCTTGTACACTTTACCGCAAAAACAAACACTATGACGACAACGACTACCAGAAATCGTATTTGTTTTGTATTTTCAATCCGCAAGTGTTATACTATTTCATGGCGAGATATATCTATTTCACTCGCTTTGCCATTTATTTTATGGGGATTAGAAATACAAAAAATGACCGCACAATGCAGCCTTGGCAATCCAGCGCTTGATTATGTAGGTCTAGTTGAAAACACCACAGATAGCATGGAAACCTGTGATGTTGTTTACCTGTATGCGCAGGTATATGAACCAGGCATTACCCCCGGCATCGGGGTACAAGGGATGAACATAGAAGTAGAATTTGGGTATTCAGTAGCCTTTGACGAAAACCCAGCTACTTGGACCAATTGGTTTCCTGCAACATTTGACCCGACGGGAGGATTTACCAACTTTGACCAGTACATGTATGCATTTACACCCGCAACTGATTATACCCATTATTACACATTTCGGTTCCGGTATACAGGCTGTGACTGGCAGTACGCTGGTTACAACCAGATAACAGGTGGCGGGGCCTGGAATGCCCTAACGCATCCTGCTGGCATCATCCATGCTACCCTACCCATCGACATGATGGTGGTAGAGAACAACAGCGTTAATTTTAGGCAATTATGCTACTACGATGTCATAACGATGACCATTTTGCTCAGAGATAATCTTACGCCTCAAACCCCTGGGCCCAACCCTGGTTTTGAAGTAGAGTTTGGTTATTCGCTGGTGGACAATGACCCTAGTACCTGGACCACTTGGGTACCTGCCAGCTTTAGTGCTGACATCGGTTTAGAGGAACGCTACAGCGCACCTTTTGGCGCCCCTTTGCCAAACGGTGACTATTATTTAACGTTCAGGGCAAGGAAAGGTACTTGTGATTGGCAGTACATTGGCGTGAACGACTATGTTTCCTATTTTTGGGATGGCGACATTTACAAAGGGCTTCCTAAAATTATAGCAGAGCCAACCCAAAGGTTAGGTTATCCACAAGAAACCTTTTTTTTAGAAAGCAAATGCGAACAAAACGGTTGGACTTATTACAGTTACGATTACAATCATTTCAACTTTGCAATTGAGTGGGCTCCAGATGGCACTTTGCACCCCACAAACGCCATCGCCAAGAATATCTCACAGGTAGGTTCTTTCAAAGAAACTGGTGCAAGCGCGTCCAACAACAGCGCCGGTACCTGGGTGATGGGTTATGGCTGGGATGTCATGCTAGGACTTTATGACTTTGTAGAACCCGTAAACGTTCGTTTTTACTTCGACCCTGCGGATAAACAACGCATCATTGACTCCATGAACAATTTTGTGGCTAATCATCCCAATACTAGTCCCGAAGGCTTGATATGGTTCAAAACCGTAGATGCTCAGTATGCGCCTTGGACAATAGACATTAACCCAAATAGGGTATTTTCAGGCGACCTTATGGAATTAAACGGGGTAGAAAATGATCAAAATGGCGTACATTACATACAGTTTGATGGCATTAGCTCGTTTTCAGGTGGCTCTGCCGCTACAGGTGTTGGAAGGGGGAACCCACTACCGCTTGAACTTATCCGCTTTGATGCCGATGCTGCTGCAAGCTACAACAAGTTGAATTGGAGTACCGCCAGCGAGGAAAATACTGCTCACTTCAACGTTGAACGCAGTGCCAACGGATTTGAATTTGAAACTATTGGAGCGGTAAATGCGGCCGGGTTCTCTGATGAAACCCTACATTATCAGTTCAAGGATAATCAACCGCTGGATGGCACTAGTTACTACCGCCTTCAGGCAAACGACCTAGATGGGACATCAACTTACACGGACATCATCACCGTAAGCCGCAACAACAGCAATATTCCACACATCACGAAGGCATTCCCGAACCCTAGCCTCAACAATTTGTTTATAGAATACATCAACACTGAAAACTCGACTGTATTCCTTGAGGTGCACGATAATTTGGGCAATAGGGTGTACTTAGAACAAGTAAGCTGTAGTACTGGTATTAACCTGTTTACTATTCCTGTAGAGCATTATTTGTCTGGTCTATACCACCTGACCATCAGGCAAGGGCAAAACAATGAACAACATTATACATTCAGCAAGCAATAAAAAAGGCGTCAACCCTCTCGGGTTGACGCCTTTTTTTTCTAATCAGCATAATCTGGCAGTTTAGCCTTGGCTAGCTTAATACCTAAGTCATCCTCATGGTAGTAAACATCTTCCAGGAATAAACCTTGTACAGGTGCTGCTAGACGCTGTAATCGAGGGTTGAATTGCTGAAATAAACTGCCAAACTCCACGGAGTTCATTTTCATACAGCCTACTTCCACCAATACTCCAACGATCAATCTGGCCAGCTTATCAACCAGGTATGGCGCTTTAATACGTACATAAACCACGTTCTCCTCGCTAAACACCTCAATGCTCAAGATATTGAACTTGGTTGAGTCTTTATCACCACGGTTAGGCAAAAAGAATTTGTAATCGTTTACGCCGATGAACTTCTTGCTGGCTTGTTGCATCAAGTTGAGCTTGAGCCTGTCGCGCGCCACCAACCAGCTAAATCGAGGGTCTTCGGCCTTATTTTTAGTAGCGATAGTATACAGGTAACTTCGTGCAATGGCATCTTTGCGGGCTTCGAAATTGCTCACGATCCCGGCCATTTCAATGATAGAAACATCATCCGGCAGCGCCTCGTTGATCATCATGCCCAGCGGTTCTGGTTCGATGTCTACATCCATATCTAGGTGTACCGATTGAGCCATGGCGTGCATCCCAGTTTCTGTATGCACTGCGCCCACGAGGGTAATTTTTTTGGTCGGGAACAACTCTTTACAAGCAACCAGCAGGGTTCCTTCTACGGTACGTTTCCCGGCGATAAGTTTCCAGCCGTCGAACTTCGTCCCGTCGTATTCTAATATTAGGTGGTATTTCAAGGTAAAATCGTTTAAAGGGCTGCAAAGTTAGCTAATTTTACCGCTTTGCACAGCCTCGGTTGCTATTGTACTACTTTAAAAGTGGTACGTCTGTTTTTTTGGTTTTGCTCATCGGTACACTGCCTACAGGAACAAGTTTCGACGGGTAAAGTTTCGCCATAACCTTTAGCGCTGAGGCGTTCCTTGGCGATGCCGCCCCTTTCAATGAGGTAATTCACCACCGATTCGGCGCGTTTTTGTGAAAGTACCTGGTTGTAAGCATCGGCACCCTGGCAGTCGGTATGCGAGGCTAATTCAATTTTTATACTTGGGTTTTCCTTCAGGACGTTAACCAGCTTGGTTAGCGTTGGAATAGCATCCGAACGAATATCCCATTTATCAAAGTCATAGTAGATATTCTCCAACACGATTTCCCTGTCCACAAATATTTGCTCCAGATTTACCACCGTGTTGATGATAATCAAAGGCACTGCCGGGTCTTTAACCAAGGAACGGGTGTTTACCCGAACACTCGTGGTGAAATACCCTGCTTTACTGGCGGTGATTTTATAATCTTGGTTTTCTGTTAATTCCATGCTGAATAAACCAGTACTACTCGACTTGGTGCGGTAAACGCTATCGGCAAACTCTATCACAATGTCAACATCCTGTAAAGGGGCATAACCCACAATGCCGCTCGATGGATCATCGGCCACACTAAACTGTTTGGCCTGACTCAGGCCGTTGAGCATGATTTGCCATTTAGGTTCTTGCACAACCACGGGTGTATCTACAACAGGAGGCTTGGGCCTTGGTGTCAGCGCGTAAATATCATCTCGGCCTTGCCCATTTAACCTTGAAGAGCTCATATGTCCTTTCAATGTGCCATCTGCTTCTCGTTGCCAGATGATACCATAATCATCTGAACCTGAATTAATTGGGGCTTTCAGATTGGTAGTATTACGCCAGATAGCATCCTTTTTCACGGCAACTTGAATATCTAGACCACCCATTCCTGGATGTCCATCAGATGCGAAGAATAAACTATCGCCTACGGCGAAAGGGAACACTTCGTCTTTCTCGGTATTCACAAATCCGCCTAGACTGCGGGGCTCTGTCCAACCTCCTTCGTTTAATTTGAAACAAAGGTAGATATCATAGCCCCCAAAGCCATCGGGGTCGTTCATGGAAAAGAACAAGGCCTTGTCGCCAAAATTCAGGTGCGGGTGGAGGTAGTTCCTATTTTTAGGGCCGAGGTTTATTTCAACCGGCTTGGTCCAAACACCGTTTTCCAGCTTCGAATAAAAAATAGCGCAGAAATCGCGATCCGATTTATCCGCAGTACCACAGCGATTGAAAAAAGCTTCGGTATAATCGCTGTTGAAGCAAAGGTTGGTCTCGTGGAATGGCGTGTTGAAACTTTCGTTTTGATCAATAGGTTGAAGCTCCCCCGCTTGCGTTAAACGCCAGAGTTCGTAATAACCACGACCCGTCCAGCCGTATGGAACATCTTTTTGGCCTAGTGGCATTTCTTTGGCTATCAGCAAATCGCCGTTGGATGCATAGGCTGAGACGAATTCGGCCACGGCGCTATTTCCAGCAACGGGTTTAACTTCGTATTTGCTTTTGGCTACTTCTTTTTGCCATTGAATGGCGGCCTTGCACGATTGTATATCGGCTTGGTAAGTGTATGAACTACCCTCCTCTAAACCTGCCTCGTTCAACACAGGGATAGCCTCTTGGTAACGTTCCAGTTGCATGAGGGCCTGGGCGTAGCGGTATGCAGCATTTTTATAGCGCGTTTCGTACGATTTCTGGTACCACTCTGCTGCTTTTTCAACCAAATCCTGTCGTTGGTACGATTCCGCTATTTGAAACGCAATCCGGCCTTTTTCAACGGGATTATCTGCCTTACTATATTCCTTGGTATATAAAGTAGCTGCCAGGGCAAACTGGTAGCGGTCAAACGCGGTTTTAGCATCCGTAATTTTCTCGGTATAGCTACAGGCTTGTACCAACAGACTTAAAAGCAACAAGCTTGCAAGCTGCCGTTTGATATGCGTGTAAATTCGACTATCCATGTGTTTGACTATTTCCGAGCGTTCAATTGGGTGCCAATGCTATAAACGCAGCGTACCAATCATTTGGCCGCTGGCTACTGTAGGCTTTCCCTTTGTTTCTTGGGTAAACTGTCGCGAACCAGCTCGTAGCTATGGTTCACCAGCTCCCTCAATAACGAAACGTCGAGATCGCCCTCAAAGTCAACGGTATTCCAATGTTTTTTGTTCATATGGTAACCCGGCTGTACTTCCTCGTGGTGCTCGCGTAAGTCGATGGCCCGTTCTGGGTCGCATTTAAGGTTTACGGTAAAGCGACTGGCCGTTACCGAGGTCAATGCAAATATTTTACCCCCAACCCGGAACACCAGGGTATCTTCCCCAAAGGGAAAATCTTCGCTTACACCGGGTTTGGCGATGCAAAATTCTCGGAATTGTTCGATATTCATAGGCTAGTAATCTCCAACGGTTTCAGGGAGCATTCCTTTGAAAATACCCCAAACTTGGTCTTTGGGCGGCTTGGCTTTTATCGTAACAGGCTCTTTCTTAACGGGATGCATAAAGCTTAACGAATAAGCATGTAAGCAAATATTGCCGTCAAAGTTGGTACGCTGGGCACCATATTTCAGGTCGCCGCGAATCGGACATTCAATTTTGCCCAATTGGCATCTGATCTGGTGCGGCCTACCCGTGTAAGGTTTAACTTCCAGCAAGTGGTGGTCACCCAAGCTGGCAATCAACTTATACTTTAGGTGCGACAACTTACCGTGCTTAAAGTCGCCTCGGTTCGATATCGAGGCGCGGGCAATATTTTTCTGCTCATCCTTAATCAGGTAGTGGATCAGCTCCTCTTCGAGTTCGGCAGGGCGTTGCTCGGTAATGGCCAAGTACGTTTTTTGTACTTCCCGGTTTTTGAACATCTCATTCATGCGTTGCAGCGCCTTGGTCGTTTTAGCAAACAACACTACCCCACTCACGGGGCGGTCAATACGGTGAATCACGCCCAAAAAGGCTTCGCCTGGCTTACCGTAACGTTTCCGGATATATTCTTTCACCACGTCCGAGAGCGATTCGTCGCCCGTTTCATCGGCGTGTACTAGTATGCCTGCAGGTTTATGTACAGCTAAAAGGTGGTTGTCCTCGTAAATCACCACCAAGTCTTCAAGTTCCATGTGTAAAATGTAAAGATGCTAAAAGACTGCAAAGTTACGCAATATGAATGATGAATTTTGAATTATGAATTTTGAATGCGCTAAAGTGGCGAAAAAGCGGCATTAGCTCCTCGGCATTGCCGCGTTAGCTGCTTGGAGCGGGCCGCCGTAGGCGGCAGTGCGCAGCACCGAGCGTCAAGCGAGCGCGGAAAGGAGCGGCGACGCGCATGCGGCGCAACGCCATTCAAATAACTATGAATGATGAACAATGAACTATGAATTTAAACACTTAAATGCTTGGGCAACATTACAATACAAAAAACACGTACTTTTGGAGAAATTTGAGCCTATAAACCAAAGAGTATTAAGTACCTAGACATTTTAAGCCAGCATATCCTTTATAGCCAAACAAGTTTTCCAGTTCCGGGTCGTAGCGGGGATTTTGTACACCTGCTCAAATAGCTTGTTACTGAGCTTGGTCTTGCCATAACCACTCGGAAAATATAAGTAAATGGCCCTGCCGATTTGCATAAAGACCTCATCCTCCGCTCGGTGCAGGAATATCTTCATGGGGTCGATAAAATCAACTGGCTCGTGTGCTAGCACGGTAATATGAGCCGCAGTAATATCAAAATCCTCCTCGCTGGTTAATGGGTTTTGCTCTAATATGTCTATGAACTCACTGGACGAAATCACCATCACGGGAATATCGAGCTGAAAACTTTGCTGTATACCATCGTGGATTTGGCGCTCCAAGTCGAGCGTTGTGCTTGCTGGTGCCTCGAAAACGATGTTTCCACTTTGTATGTAGGTTTTCACGCCTGTAAAACCAAGCCCGGCCAACATATCGCGCAAGGCTTCCATTTTAATGATATTGTAACCGCTCACGTTGATGCCGCGTAGCAATGCGATGTACTGTTGCATACCGTTTACCATTCGTTGTTCAAAAAAAGATGCATGGCTTGCCGCTTGGCATCGTCAAGGGTATAATGAATATACTTCGAGTAATACTGTTTTAAATCAATGCCAGGATATTGCATTTCTTCAAACTGGGCTACTAGTTCTATGCGTTCAACCCCAATGGCCAAGCTGCTTTCAAATAAATCTAGGAAAACCGGATGCAAGGGCTTATTGGCTACCCAGGCGGCAAACACAAAGGGCAAGCCTGTAAATTGCTTCCATGCCGCCGATAAATCGTAGATGTAAGCATATTGTTGGTTGAGCGCAAAGGCACGGTCGCCAATGACCAAGCCAGCTGTTGTACCTTTTATTTTTGACTCAAAGCCTTCGCTGGCCTCCAACAACACAGGATTTACTTTCCAATGCCTCGCCAGTAGTAACTGGGCCAATTTAACGGAGGTCCGAGATTGATAATCAAGGTACAGGGACTTAATCTCGTTAATGGGTACATCGGAGAAAATAGACACCGTTTGCACCGGGCCGTTCGCACCGATGCAAAAATTAGACACTACCTGGGCGTTAGGGATTTGCGGTATCACGGCCACGGGCACCAAGCCTAGATCAACTTCACCGTTGATCAATTTACGGGCGCACACCGAGGGAATATCGAGGCTAATTTCGGCCAAACCATCTAATAAACCTGCCTCTAAACCATGTACAAATGGTTTAGCGTTGAGGTAAGAGACCACACTGATGCGTACAGGTTGACTACTCATGTGGTAAATGCCTCGCATCGTTTTCAAGGATAACCGAGAAGGCATCCAGGTCATAAACTATCTTGTACAGGCCTGTATTGCGGTGCGGGATATATTCCATATGCCGCACATCGCCCGTTTTAATCAAGCTGATAAAGGCCCGTATGATGCGCCCGTGCGCGCACATTAGTATTTTGCGCTCGGGCCTGTCGCGGAGCAACTCCAAAAAAGGAATCAGGCGTTTTTTTAAATCAAGCGCGCTTTCGCCACCTTCTAGCCTGGCGTTGAGGTCGCCGGTGGTCCATTCCTCGGCAAGCCACTTGTACTTGGCGTGCATCTCGGGTGAGGAGGGCTGGCCCTCGTGGATACCCCAGCTACACTCGTCGATATGCGCAAAGCGCTCGTGCGGAATACCTTTCTGTATAAACTGCTCTACCGTTTGGTAAGTACGTTTGAGGGTCGACACCAGCACCACGTCAAAATCGATATGTTGGTAAAAATTATAAAAAGCTTGCGCTTGAGCACGGCCCTTATCATTGAGGTCTGTATCCACGCCGCTACCCTGCACAATACCCAGGGCATTGAACTCGGTCTGGCCATGACGGATACAGTAAATTTCTTTGAATTGTGGCATGCCAATAGATTTAAAACGAAAAGGCATCCCGGGTGGAATACCTTTTCAATGTGTATAGTTATGCGATCGGTTCAAGCGAACCGTTGTGTACATGCATTGTTTGGACTAGAATTCGTCGTCGTCGAAATCTTCGTCGTCACCGAAATCGTCATCATCGTCATCGAAATCATCGAGGTCGAGGTCGAGGTCTTCGATATCGAAATCATCATCGAAATCTTCTGGCACGAAGTCTTCGTCGTCGGCATCCACATCGTCAGCATCGTCTTCAGCCAAGAAATCGCTGAACTCTTCGTCGAAGTACTCGTCGTCATCATCCTCGCCGGACATGAAAATGTTTGGGTTAGTTGCAGGTGCGTTGAACAGTGTTTCGCTGTCGTCCGATACGTGCATGATTGGGTCTAATAGAAGTACCATCGCTTGTGATTATTTTCGGTTTTGATTGACTAGTCTTTTGTAGCCGCAATATTCCTAACTTTTTTGAATATCTGTGCTACATTGGGGTGCAAATTTTTGAAATTATTTTACAATCCTGAAAATAAGCTAAGCGGTCATGTTGTATAGACATCGATGTTTAACCCTTTTCTGTTCGTCTGATAATTTCCGTGGGGCAAAAATAGATAAAGCGCATGTATGCTGTATCTTTTTACGCGCACTTTTGCAACGTTTATTTTCAGGGCAGCCCGCAACAATAACGGGCCTCCAAGTGGAATACTACAAACGTACTCTATATGTTGCATTTTTATGCGGAAAGGTTGTACCAGATGGGGCTTTTTTTTCAGACCAGGCTTGCGGATGGGATTTAGAGTATGTTTGGACTTTAGCTTCCGGCGAAAAACAGCTCTTTTCCCTCGAAACCCAAAATCCAAACATACTCTTATGCTGGATGGTTTTGTTTTTTTTGGGCGTTGCGCCGCCTTGGGGCGTCGCCGCTCCTTTCCGGGGTTCGCTGCGCTCCGTGCTACGCACCAGCCGCTATCGCGGCTGCCCTCCAAGCAGCTAACGCGGATTTGGGGTTCGTTAATGGAGTACAAACAAGTTAAAATTAATTTTGCGGTATGTTTGCGTTTTGAGTTATAGTTTTTTTATTTTTGTGGGGAGGATGCTGGTTGCGAGTATTTCGCATTGGTAGCTATTCTAAACAACAAAATATGCTTGACAGACACATTTTAACTTTTAACGAAAATATTATTGGACTTAGAGATTTTATAAGTCTAATAGGTCCATTCATTGAAGACCATCATGAAAAAGCGCTTAAAGAACATCAGTTAATTGTTGACGCTTTTGAGATTGCGAGAAAAATAGAAGTTGAAGAAGATGAATCGAAAAAACAGAACTTCAAAATCAGCTAAAATCTGTATTTGATGGACAGGTAATTAAAGCTATCCCATTAGACAAGGATAAAATTAAGGTTGAGGGAGAGAGTACTGAGGATTTACCTGATTTTGCAATTGCAGTTCCAGTTTCCTTAAATCCTAGAATTGACCAAGCGATGAAAGCTCCAAGAAAAACGAATTACCAAAAAGAGCTTTTATATAAGAATGCATTTATTGGTTTGTTAAGCAGCGTTGAATGGTTCTATTCCCAAGTATTGCATTTTTACTATGACAAGCACCCAGAGGCGGCAGGTATAAAGAAAAAAACAATGACATTAGAGGATTTAAAAACTTTTGAAACAATTCAAGATGCTGAAAAATTTCTTATCGACAGCAAAATTGAAGAAGTTTTTAGAGCGGGCTTCGATGCTTGGATGGACATACTAAAGGATGAAGTTAAATTGAAGTTGCCTTACGTAAGACCATTTTTCAATGAACTATTCGAAGTATATCAAAGAAGAAATTTACTTGTACATAATGGAGGAATAGTAAATTCAATTTACATTTCTAAGGTTTCATCCGAAATCAGCAAAGACCTTAAAATTGGCGATAAACTTTCTATCACCTCGGAATACTTGGAAAATGCAATTTGCAAACTTCACATAGTTTTCACACTAATAGCTGCAGAATTGTGGAAAAAATTAGAACCAAATGAAGAAAAACGTGCTGACATCTTAAACTCGATAGCTTATAAAAACATGAACCAAGGACGTTGGGAAGTAGCAGAATGGTTAAGTTGTTTTATAAAAGATGATGAAAATTTAAAATCACGAGTTAAAACTGTCGGACAATTAAACTTTTGGCTAAGCAGAAAAAAGCGTGGCAATAGAGATTTAGTTATAGGCGAAGTTTTAAAAGCTGATTTCACGGACAAGTCTCTTCGATATCAGCTAGCTGTTTCCGCTTTGACAGATAATAAAGTAGAATTTTTTGACCTATTGCCTGAAACATTACGAACAAAATCATTAGATATAGAGGAGCTTCTTGAATTTCCAATATTTGATGAAATGTTGAATACAAGTGAATTTGAAGAATTTAAAATATCATCTGAAGAATTTAAGGCATACAAGCAAATTGAAACGAAAAGCAAGGATGACAGCGAAGAGGAAACACTTGACGATGTAATAGACGAACTTATTGAAGAAGCAACGACTGATAGAAAGGAACAAGAATTATAGTTTTGCAAAAGTGGCGGTTTGAAGCTCCGTGCTTAACGTAAAGAGTTCAGAAAAAATTATCGCTTCGTTTGGAATTCTCGGGTAAAACACCACATTCGCAAAGCCGCAAAAAGTAGTCTGCAAGCATAAAACGATACCTCAATTAAATGGAAACATTAATAATAAATAATATTGAACTTGAAGTTTCAACAGAAGCAGCATCATTGTTCAGGCACTTTTCAAAAAAGGCTGACACGCTCTTTTTTCCTGAATTCGCAACAGACTTAATAGTAAAAATATTTGCTATAACTTATATAAAAGATATCCCAGACTATTATTGTGGAGAAAAAATTGCACGTTCTAATTGGACACATCATACTGCTAATACGTTCTTCAAAACTTGCCAGACATTAGGCTTTTTATGCGAATTTGAAGTTGAAAAACGACACGATGGAGCAATAAGAGACAGCAAAGGGAATGTGTATTTGTGTGCAGAATGGGAATATGATACAAACACTATTTTTAACGATAAAGGCGAAATTGAAAAACTATATAATACTAGCAAGAGTCATAGTAACTGTGATGCAATGCTATTTACCTATAAAGTGGACACCGACTTTAACGAATTTGCAGACAGAGTTTATGAAAGGTGGAATAGCTTTGTAAAAAAAGATGACAATGTTAGACTTTATTTACTAACGGCATTAATGAAGAAGGACGAACTTGAAAGTATCAATTATTTTTACGGAATTAGAATTTTAGTTTTTGGCAACAAAACAGTTGAGATTTGGGAAGATTACGAATAGATAAGCCAAAAGGCAACATTAGGTTTTGTGTAAGTTGAGTTGACTTACAAATTTGGTGTTTTATTCTACGTGTCAAATCCAGTGCTGTCGAACTGTTTTGCACTCCGAAACCCGCTTATTCGCAAAGCCGCAAACCGTGGCTGTCATTTTAGAAAACCCCAAGTCAACGACTAAAGCAACCAAATAAATTAAACTTAAAACAAAAAATTACAATTATGGGACTATTTGACTTTTTCAAAAAAAACAAAGACGAAAAAAGGCTTCCAGAAACTAAAAACAGAACCGATGCTGACGTATTTATACATCATCTACCGTATTTCGGACAAATAGACCTAAATGATTTACAAGAAGATTACCGGACTAACATTAAATTAGACGGAAAAGATTTAAGCATCGATATAAATTTTAAAAATAAGACCATACATCAAGATGAAATTAATAAAGTACATGTTTTCCTTGAAAACATTACTAAATTTGACAAGCAAAATATGAAAGGCATTGAATCCGATTTTAAGGATTCTGGCGAAACTACTGACTATATTCAATTTTATATTGACGAATTAGATGAAGATGAATTATCTAATATTATTGATATTAAAAAAGGTAATAAAGGAAAACAACTATTGAGTAAACTCAAACTAATTAGAGTCGGGCTATATCCAGACGGGAAATATGATTCGGAATGTTTTGGCGTTTTTGACTATTCTATTGACATCGACGGAGAACCTTGTAACCAATTACTTGTAATTAATACCGACGAGAAAGGAAATTTAGACCATATAACTTGGGAGAGTTGACAAACAATAAAAACGACCGCCAACATGGGTTTGTGGTAATTGGAGGCTGCCTTGCAAACCTGGAGTTTTGTGCTACTATTCAAGTTCATTAATTATTGACAGTTTTGCACTCCGAATTGCAAATCGATGAAGTTAAACCATCTTTCTGAAAGAAAACCATTCCCTCAAAAACCGAGAAGTACACATCCTTGCTGACACTGTAAATGACACTGTAAACCCCCAAAATGACACTGTAAAACCTCAAAATGACACTGTAAATGACACTGTATTTTCGTTGATTAAGCATGATCCTACAATAACGGCAACCGGAATTAGTGAACGCTTAAATTGGATAAAACACCAAGCGATAGCTCGGATAGATGATTTGCGGGCGCTGGTATGTGTGTCGCTCCTAGTGGAGCTCAAAAACCTAGAGCAATGAAGCTTCTATTAACCTTTCGCTCCTAGCGGAGCCTTTAAACTTTGTCGAACTTATCGTATATTTGCAGTACGAAAATTATGACATTTTTACAATCGTCAAGGAGCGAAATATATTCTTGGCAATAAGAAACATCATTTTCAAGGAAATACCAAGTGACATCTACAAGTTTTAAAAATGGACGTAAAACAACTGAAATATGAATTACAACATCTCATTTCAGGAAAGAGCGGCACGAGTTATGATGCTCTTATCCAAGCAGTTACCCGTCACCTTAGAAGCGGCAAAAGAACAAGCCCAATGGCTCAGGAAAAACACCAAGGCAAAGCAGAAGAAACAGAGAGTCTCCTCAACTTTGCCCGACAAAACGAACTCTTAATCGAAACAATCAAGCAATGGGTTCAATAATACTCGGCGCAACGATTATTATCATCCCGATCTTGGGATAATATTAGAAGACCTCCACGACGAAAATGTATTAAGCATTAACGGATTACTAAGCTTTATTGATACCGTTTTTTATATCAAGCCAGAAGTGTTTTGGAGTAGCGACATTTAGTTCAGTATCGTAAGACAGCGACGGCGCATAAGTATGGGCGTATGTTATACGCCCATACTTATGCGCCGGAACGCCCCCCCAAACCAACCCTAAAACACCAAATCGCTGGCAGATGGTAAGGTTAAGTACTGTTCTTGGCTGAGTTTATGCGCCAAGCCTTTGATTTTAGGCAACTCGTACGCGAAGTAAAAACGCATGGTGTGCAGTTTCGATGCGTAGAACTTGCGCTCATCCTCGCCGGCAGCTTGGTCAATTTGCTTGGCGGCCAGACTACCCATTTTGAGCCACTGCCAAGCCACTGTAATGATAGAGAACATTTCCATGTACAGGGTGGCATCGGCCAAGAACTTCTCGTTGTCGCCTTGCATGGCCACCTCGATGCGTTTCATGGTAACGGCTTGTAAGCTTTGTAGGGCTTCGGCCAGTAATTTAGCCTCGGGTTGTACCGCCTCGATGGCCATGCCCCCGGCTATATCGCCCGATATGACCTCGAAGTACTTACGGGCCGCCGCACCGTTCTCCATCGTGACCTTGCGGCCCAGGAGATCGAGCGATTGGATGCCCGTGGTACCCTCGTAAATGCTCATGATGCGGATGTCGCGGTAGTATACTTGCAGCGGAAAATCGGTGGTATAACCGTAGCCGCCCAGTATTTGCAAGCCCTGGCTGATAGACGTGATGCCCGCCTCTGATGGGTAAGTTTTACAGATAGGAATCAACATTTCGAGCAGCTGGTGGTAGGCTTGGTGCTGCTCACCTTCGGTCACGGTAACGAGGTCGGCGAGTTTGGCACATTCCATCACGAGGCTCATAGAACCCTCGGTCAGGGCTTTTTGCAGCAGCAACATGCGGCGTACGTCGGGGTGTTCGATAATCAAACAAGGCGCTTGGAAGGGGTCTCGGCTGTTGAGCGGACGGCCTTGCGGGCGCTCGGTAGCGTACTGCAACGACGCGTGATAAGCCGCTGTAGCCGTTGATGCTGCCATAAGACCAACGCTCAGGCGGGCCTCGTTCATCATCTGGAACATGTACGACAAGCCTTTATTGGCCTGACCAACCAGCCAGCCTTTGCAATCGCCTTGGTCGCCATACACGAGGTGGGCCGTGGCATAAGCTTTTTGGCCGAGTTTCTTGAACTCGCCAGCGGTGATGACATCGTTGGGTTCGAGGCCGCCATCGGCAGTTGGGCGGAATTTAGGCACCACGAACAAGGAGATACCCTTGGTACCCGCGGGCGCACCCTCGATACGAGCCAGGAGGAGGTGTACAATATTGTCGCAAGCGGTGTGATCACCCGCCGAGATGAAAATCTTTTGGCCTTTAATGCTGTATGAACCATCCTCGTTGAGTTTGGCTGAGCTCACGATGTCGGACAATGAGCTACCGGCCTGAGGTTCAGTCAAGGCCATGGTGCCCTGCCATTGACCGCCGAACATTTTAGGAACATAGGTATCAATGAGGTCTTGGCTACCAAAGGTAGTAATCAAACGGGCGGCACCGGTGGTCAAGTTCACGTAACCCAGCGCACCGTTGTTGGCCGCGTGGAAAATATGGTTGGCGGCGGTATAAATCATCTCGGGCAACTGCATACCGCCAAGTTCAACGGGCGCAGTGGCACCAATCCATCCGTTTTCGGCACTCAGCTCTATGATGCGTTTGAGTTGTGGATGTACTTTAATGGTGCCATCTTCGTATTTCACGGGGTTCTCATCCATTTCCTTGAAAAAGGGAAACATCTCCGCGTCGGCTAGATCTTTAGCCGATTGAATCATGAGGTTAAAGGCTTCCAGGTCGAAATCCTGGTATTTTTCGTATTGGAGCAAGTCGGCAACCGGGTGTAATTCATGCAACCAGAAGTTCAAGTTGCGCATGTTTACATAGTTCATAGGACGCGTATTTTCAAGATTTTAGAATGGGGTACAAAAATGATAAAAAATACAATGCAAGCATAGTATTTTTTTTTAATTTTTGTGTTGTGTGATTTGGGCGCTGGTAAATAGTGCCTCACCCCGTCACGAGCTACCGCTCGTGCCACCCCTCTCCACGGGCACACGCTTCGCGTGTTGTAGAGAGGGGACTTACTCGGAGCGGCCATAGAGGGGTGAATGCTAGCGGAACGCAACGCCTGTAATTGCACCCAAATCAACAATCCATAATCAACAATCCATAATCAGCCCCGCAGCAAAGCTGCGGGGCCCTGCGCGAGGCATGCGGAGGGCAGCGCCGTAGGCGCTGGTGCAAAGCACGGAGCGAAGCGAACCCCGTAGCACGCCGACGGCCGTAGGCCGACGCGCCCAAATCATAAATATGAACGATGAACTATCAACTATCAACTATCAACTATCAACTATCAACTATCAACTCCTATCAAAAAACATAGTTTTTTGAAATAACCGATATTTAACTAAATTTGCAGCCGCAATACAACATAGGTTGTTCCAATGGTCAATCATCAATCATCAATATTAACCTAAATTAAAACATCCATGTCAGATTTGAACCAAATCATCAAGCACCTGGGCGACGAGAAAGCCAAGTACCTGCTTGACCACAAAAGCACCACTTTTGACAAAAGTACTCTGCACCTGCCCGGCAACGATTTCGTTGACCGCATCTGGTCTTTGTCTAACCGCAACAACCAGACCCTACGCAGCATGCAAACCCTATATAATACAGGTCGTTTAGCCGGTACAGGCTACTTGTCGATCCTGCCTGTTGACCAAGGTATCGAGCATGCCGCTGGTGCTTCATTCGCGCCAAACCCCATGTATTTCGACCCGGAGAACATCGTGAAACTGGCGCTTGAGTCGGGCTGTAACGCTGTGGCTTCAACCTTCGGCGTGTTGTCGAGCGTGTCGCGCAAGTACGCGCACAAGATCCCGTTCGTGGTGAAAATTAACCACAACGAGTTGTTGAGCTTGCCTGCCCGCCACGACCAAATCATGTACGGTAGCGTGAAAAGTGCTTGGGAAATGGGCGCGGTAGCCGTTGGCGCCACCATTTACTTCGGTGCTGAGGAATCTACCCGCCAGTTGATGGAAGTGGCCGAGGCTTTTGAATATGCACACGAGTTGGGCATGGCTACCATCCTTTGGTGCTACACCCGCAACAACCAGTTTGTAAAAGACGGCGTGGATTACCACACTGCTGCCGACTTGACCGGCCAGGCTAACCACCTCGGCGTGACCATCCAGGCCGATATCATCAAGCAAAAATTGCCCACCAACAACGGCGGCTACAACGCCATCAAGTTTGGTAAAACCCACAAAAAGGTTTACAGCGACTTGACGACAGACCACCCAATTGACTTGACCCGCTACCAGGTGGCCAACTGCTACATGGGCCGCGCCGGTTTGATCAACTCTGGTGGTGCTTCAACGGGCGATAGCGATTTGCAAGAAGCTATCGAGACTGCTGTAATCAACAAACGTGCTGCTGGTCAAGGACTTATCCTTGGCCGTAAGGCATTCCAGCGTCCATTCAGCGAAGGTGTTGAGTTGCTCAACGCCGTTCAGGACGTTTATCTTTGCAACGACATTGACATCGCTTAATTAAATCATTATTTGGGCGTGCCCCGGCAACAAACGCGGCGGTTTTACCGCCGCGTTTGCACCGGGTCGGTGTCCTCCCTGCTCGCTAAAGCTCGGTGCTTCGCACTGCCGCCGCTTCGCGTCGGCCCAGTCCGGCCACCTCACGCAATTAACCCTTAAACTTATACCCATGGGATGGTTTAAACGACTAAGAGAAGGTATTCAAACCCGCCAGAAGAAAGAAATCCCCGAGGGGATGTGGTACCAGTGCAAAGATTGCGGCTCGACCGTGACCATGAAGGAGCACCACGACAACCTGTACATCTGTAAAGGTTGTAACCGCCACGAACGCTGTAGCTCTGCCGAGTACTTCGAAATTATTTTCGACGGCAAGTACACCGAATTGTTCGCCAACATGGTGGCCAAAGATATCCTTGGCTTCAAGGACCTCAAGCCCTACAGCGAACGTTTGATTGAAGCCCAAGAAAAAACCGACCTCACCGATGCCATGCGCGTGGCACACGGCAAGGTAAACAAGATGGACCTCGTTATCGCGGCCATGGACTTTGCCTTTATCGGCGGTTCGATGGGCTCGGTGGTAGGCGAAAAAATTTCCCGTGGTATCGATTATGCTATCGAGCACCGCATACCATTCATGATTATCTCCAAATCAGGTGGTGCCCGCATGATGGAATCGGCTTTCTCGCTCATGCAGATGGCTAAAACCTCGGCTAAGTTAACCCGATTGGCGAAAGCTCAAATCCCGTACTTCTCGTTCTTGACCGACCCTACCACGGGCGGCGTAACGGCCTCGTACTCGATGTTGGGCGACTTGAACTTCGCAGAGCCCAAAGCCCTCATCGGTTTTGCTGGTCCACGCGTGGTGAAAGAAACCTTGAAAATCAAGAAACTCCCCGATGGGTTCCAAAGCGCTGAGCAACTCCTTGAAAATGGTTTCATCGATTTTATCGTTGACCGCAAGGACTTGAAAGAGCGTATTTCAGACCTCTTGTACTTGTTCCAAGAGGGCCACATCCACCATTCAGAGAAAACTTTAATCGAAGAATAATGCAATTTTTACTGTACGGCGCCAACGGCTATACCGGCGAACTTATCGCCCGTTTTGCCAAAGAACAAGGTCTAAATTTACTTTTGGCCGGCCGCAACCAAGCTGCCGTACAGGAAGTTGCCCAAAAATACGGCTTTGAATACATCGCTTTCAGCTTGGACGATACCACCCAACTGGAAGCGGTGTTAAGCAAAGTGCCCGTGGTCATACATGCCGCTGGTCCATTTGCCATCACGGCCAAGCCCATGATTGAAGCTTGCCTGAAAACCAACACGCACTACCTCGACATCACTGGCGAGATTGAAGTGTTTGAACTGTGTGCTACCTATGATGCTCAAGCCAAGGCCAAGAACATCATGATTATGCCCGGTGTAGGCTTCGACGTGGTGCCTTCTGACTCGCTGGCTGCTTTCCTGAAGCAACAGCTACCGGATGCTACGCATCTCCGACTAGCCTTTGCTGGCGTTGGGGCCATGCTATCCCACGGTACGGCTATCACCATGACCCGCAACATTGAAAAAGGCGGAGCTATCAGGAAGGATGGAAAAATCACCCCAGTGCCTGCGGCTTACCAATCAGAGACGATAGCTTTTAGCCAGCAAAAACTGCTGTGCATGACCATTCCTTGGGGCGATGTATCTACAGCTTATTACACTACGGGCATCCCCAACATTATGGTGTACATGGGCGTAACGCCAGGCATGTTGAAAAATGCCAAACGCTTGAAGTATATCGGCTGGTTTTTAGGCTTGAGCTTCGTGAAAAACTTCATGATTAAAAAAATCAAGCAAAAACCTGCTGGCCCAAGTGACGAGCGCCGCAAAAAAGCGAAAAGCTTGCTTTGGGGCGAGGTTAAAAATGCCCAAGGCCAAACGGTGGTCGCCACGCTGGATTGCCTAGAAGGCTATACCCTAACCGCCTTATCGTCCTTGCTGATTGCACAAAAAGTCATAGCAGGCAACTGGCAAGCCGGACACAAAACACCCGCTGGCATGTATGGCCCCGACCTTATCATGGAGCTGCCCGATAGCCAGCGCAACATCGTCTCTAAATAAGCGTATGTTTGGACTTTAGCTTCCGGTGAAAAACAGCTCTTTCCCGATGATTTTTGCTTTAAAAAACAGTTACGTAGCACCACTATGCGCCCATTTTTTAAAGCAACCTCATCAAAAAATAGCTCGTTTTTCCCTCGAAACCCAAAATCCAAACATACTCTAAGCTAAAAGCCCCAACCAAAGCCAAACAACAAACAGACTCAAGCCATGGAAGAAATCATGATATTCGTAACGGGTGGAACATTCGACAAGGAGTACAACATGATCTCTGGTGAGTTGTTCTTCAAGGATACCCATCTACCCGAGATGCTGGAACGCGGTCGTTGCCTGATGCCCTACACCATCCGCACGCTCATGATGCTCGACAGCACAGAAATGACCAGCGAGGATCGCGACATGGTGGTCCACAACTGCGAAAAGGTATCAAACAAGCGCATCATCATCACGCATGGTACCGATACGATGTGTGAAACCGCCAAGCTCCTGGCTGCCTCGGAAGATATTGCCGATAAAACCATCGTGCTGACTGGCGCTATGATTCCGTATTACTTCGGTTCTTCATCCGATGGGTTCTTCAACTTGGGCTCGGCCTTGGCTTTTGCACAGGTATTGCCCCCGGGTGTGTACGTTTGCATGAACGGCCGCTACTTTGCCTGGGACAACGTGCAAAAAAACCGCAAAACGGGATACTTTGAGGAGTTAGGAGTGAGGAGTTAGGAGTTAGGGAACTACAAAAACAGCTGTTCCCGTTCTCTCAGCTCCGTTTGGGTAAATACGTCGTAGGTATCGGCAAGTTCACCGAAGATGTCTTCAGCATATTCAACCGTAGTGCAGATAGCGATATGTACCTCGTTATCAAAGTGGAATGAGCCTTCAGGGTGTTCGTTTGATTCGGCCCATAGGGCAGGTAGGTTTAAGGTATAAAACCAAGTGCCCGCGGCCTTTCCCTTGCCATTGAGCCAATTGACCCGGACATAACCATTGGTCGCGTTGGTGTAGAATAAAATCTTAGCATCTGCTGGTACTTTATCTACTTCAGCATTATCAACCATGCGTTGAACCACCTGCGTCAAGTCTTCGCAAATGCTATCGTAATCCGTCGCCTGCGATACGTAGATGGTTTCTGGTTCGTCGGAGTTTAGTTTTTTCCACATGGGGGAGGGTTTTGATGAATTATTAAATTTAATCCAACATCGATCAAGTGCGGTCGGTTAGCTCAAAACCTACTTTATATACTTCGAAAGATGGAGTTTTTTTGTTGATATTGCTCTCTACTCATCATGTTTCATCAGCTTATTTATTTAAACTTCGTAATTATCTTTTAATGAATTGGCCGTTTTTGAATACAAATGTAACTTCACGCTCCTTGCTAGGGCAGCAATGTGCATCGCCCTCTGCATAGTCTAATGATGTATATTTTAATTTACCGTTTGGCAAAATAGTATCCAATTGCCCTGCTGCTCCTAGTTCGGTCGATACGATTTCTGGCTCTTCTACTACGTCATATCCACCATCTGTATTTGAGATAAAGTACAAATGTATAGACATGTTTATACTCCATGTACCATGCATGCAAAATAATGGAACAACCCGACCAAAACCATCTACTATCCCGTCTTGATTGATATCGCCATAATGAGCATTGTCATACATTTGAGGTAAACCATCTAAACAGTTATCCCAAGGGTTAGCATCCTCTGGGAGGCTTTCAAAATCCAATGTATCAAGATAATAATCTGTTTGGCTCTCAGGCCAATATTCTCCTGATGCAATTTTTTGATTGAGCCAGGAGGTATAACTTTCTTTGATTTTAATGATGCTATTGTCATTAGTTGCCTGTTTAATATTGCTAGTGCAGCTCTTGTTTAGAAAACAAATGACAAATAGAAAAATAAAGAAATTGAAGGACGTTGATTTCACTGTCATACTATAAAACGTTGGAATTGGAAAAATGACCATTGGATTTTATTATCGAATTTAATCCAGCATCGATAAAGTGCGATCGGTTAGCTCAAAAACTACTTTATATACTTCGAAAGATGGAGTTTTTTTTGTTCATATTGCTCTCTACTTATCAACTCGAGGTCTAATTTATCTTTCCATTTTTTTAATTCAGCTAGAGCTTCATCGCTACTCATAAAGTTCAGTTTAATCTCACCGTTGGCCTTGGCTCCTTCAAAATTAATAATTCTTAGAGCATAAACATACCCATTTGCCTTTGTGGTGTAAATAAATACTAGTTTTTGGCCTACGGCTATCTTTTTAACAGTCACCTTGCTACCACTAGCAATATTATCAAGTGGATAAGTTGCTATAGCTGCATCTTGGAGAATGAAATCATATGTTTCGTTCCGAAATGGGGGTCCCAAAATTAAAGTATCACCGACCCTGATTGTATCGTTATCCTTTGAAATGTAAACTCCAACTTCTCCTTTTACCTTTTTCGAGAGTACATCATCATATGTAGCTACTTGAGCTGCCGATTGAGTTACAGAGAAAAGCTGTAAAGTAAAGTAAATCAATAATGTAGTTATGTGTTTCATAATTTAAAAATCTAAATTAATTATCTTATTTATAGTCAAATTGGAGTATTGAATAAAAAATCTTTTAATTCATCCAGTGTTATAGTTTTTTGACCTTTTAGAACTAACTCTTGATATTTCTTTCTACCATCATAGACTTTAAGTAAATCCTCAAAAAACCAATGTGCTTTATCAGTTGAAGACCAGCCAAAATCATAACTTGTTTCAAATAATTGGTTACCGATTTCTTTAAAGAGCTCGTTTAGCTTTTTCAAATCCTCTTTAGCTTCTCTAAGGTCTGTGCTAAAACTTTCATGTAAACTAGTAATATTATCTCGGTGAGCATAAACTTTATCCCGCATGATTCTAAGTGTTTTGTGCGGATTACTGTTTTTGATTTCTTCCAATCGGAGTTTCCAATACTCTAGTTGTTGTTTATTTACAATGCTAAAATCTTCTAAAGATTTTACAAACCTTACCAAGCTAAAATTTTCCTTATCAGACAGAAATACACAATAGTCAAGAGCAAAGTGCATTTGCATTGCATACTTCACCCTTAAAAAAAATTTGGATACAGAAGGGTGTGAAGCATCTTTAGAATATTTAAACAAATATTCTAAGTCATCTGCTAATAAAATTATTCGTGTAAGCTCATCGAACAATACATTGAATTTATTTTCTAAAGATTCTTTCATACATCTTCTTTTTGCACTGTCACAAGCAATGAAATATAATAATATTGGCACAAATATATGTTAAATTATTGATAAAACACGCTGTTGAACTTCACTAATTTTAATTAAAGAAACTAAATGCAATATAAAGGTTTCATGATAATCAACAACCCTACGGTTTACATATCAACGAAAGGTGAAACCGGCGATATAGAGGAATTTATATTCTATTGGATAGATCAAAAGCAAGGCTCCGCACTCTGGTCAAAATTCTCAGCCGAGGACACTTATGTCATGAAAAGCAAGGAAAATACCTTTAAACACGTTCAACAACCCTGCGTTGAATGCTGGGGCGAGGAATGTGATGAGGGGGAATAGTAAAACTACATATGCGACACTATATTAGTATTGCTAATCTCAATTACGGAACTTCCTGCCTCGAATAAATCCAACAAAACATGCAAATTGAGTTCAAAAATACCCATTAATGCACTATTTGAAATATTACCTGTTGTAATAAAAACAATCCTTTTAGGCTTTTCGAATATTAGTTTATACTTGTAAAAATCGCTGTCTTTAGAAATAATTACTCTATTTTCAGCATCTGCAATTTTGATGATATCCTTGTCCGGAGTTAGATGTTTAAGCGGTAAATCGTTGGTATGTACAGCATCATGCCCTTGTTCAAGCAACCATCTTTTCAACCTTTCCGGTAATTGAGCATCTACTAAAAATTTCATTAGGCAGCAATAATTTTATTCACGCTACCCACTTGCATTAGTTTTGATGCAAACATCAAACAAGCCTTAATATCGTCAGCTTCTAAAGCAGGGTAATCCTCGAGTATCTCCACTTGACTCATGCCTGAAGCTAGTAAATCTAACACCATTTCAACTGGATAACGCATATTACGAACCGTCGGTTTACCAAAACAAACATCTGGGTTAAGGGTAATACGCTGCAATAATTCTTGTTGCATGATTTTTGTTTAATAGGTTTAATGCCAAGCCAGTTAATCATCTAGCATGCAAATATAAGCATATTTGTGGTAAAATTGTTCCAAGTTAATGTTTTTGGGGCCTCGCCGTACTGCTCCGCCGCCGCTCTCCGCGTTAGCGATGTGGAGTGGTGGCGCAACGCGCCAGCCCGCAAGGGCCGAGCGAATAGCGAGCCACGCAACGTAGCGGCGACGCACGCATGTAGGGGCGTATCGCATACGCCCCTACGCACGCGGCGCAACGCCCCAACCATCTACGCATCTATTTTATACTGGATTAAAAGGCGGTCGAGCTCCATGAGGAACTCGTTGGAGGCGTTGACTTTGAAGGCTTTGGATACCAATGGCATGCTGTAGTTCATGGCCGGGTCGGTAATCACGATTTTGAGCTTGTGGTTACCCGGGTATTGCTTGCACAAGCCCTCGATGAGGTTGATTTGCTGCTGCGTGAGGTCTTGGATGGGTAGGCTGAGCGTTACGCCCGTGAGCGCGTCGGAGCCCATACCCTCTAGCAATTGCATGCTGTTGATGCGGAATTCGAACTCGTCCTTGGAGTTCCAACGCGGGGCGTTTTTACCCTTGATGAACACGATGGTGTCCTGCACCAGGAGGTGCGAATACTTGAGGTAGGTCTCGCCGAACAAGGCCAGTTTCATGGAACCCGAGTAGTCCTCGATGCTGATTTGACCGAAGCCCGTGCCCTTTTTGCTGGTGCGGTGCTGCACCTCGGTGATGATGCCCGCGATGCCTATCTCGCGATCGCGGATATTGTCGGCCTTGTCGAGGGGGACGGCACGGGTTTGGAATTGTATCTTGTAGTCGTCCAAGGGGTGGCCGCTCAGGTAGAAACCCGCCACCTCTTTCTCGCGGGAGAGCTTGGTCATCAAGCCCCAATCCTCGGCCTGTGGCACTTGTGGTTCTTCTACCAGCGACACGTCGGTGCTCAACTCGCCAAACAGCGAGGTAGAACGCTGGTCGAGGTCGCGCTGGTAGTTGTTGCCGTAACGCAACATGGCCTCGATAAACGAACCTGATTTGGCGTCAATCTCGGCAAAGTACTGTGCCCGACTGATACCCTCGAAGCAATCTAAACCACCCGCTTGCACCAAACTTTCCATCACGCGACGGTTTACGGTGCGCAGGTTCACGCGGCGAGCAAAGTCTAGCGGACTTTCAAATGGACCAGCCTCGCGGGCTTTTAGGATTTCTTCTACTGGCCCCTCTCCTACCCCTTTCAAGGCAGCCAAACCAAAACGGATTTGCCCCTTCTTGTTCACGGTAAAGTACATCGACGACTCGTTGACGCTAGGCCCCAACACCTGAATGCCCAGGTACTTGGCCTCGGTGAGGAAGAAGGTAATGTCTTCAATGCTCTTCGAGTGCGTCATCAAGGCAGCGAGGTACTCGGAAGTATAGTGGGCCTTGAGGTAAGCCGTTTGGTAGGCCACCCAGGCGTAGCAGGTAGAGTGCGATTTGTTGAAGGCGTAGGCCGCGAAAGCCTCCCAGTCGGTCCAAACTTTTTCGCAAACAGGCAGCGGGTGGCCGTTGGCCTCACAACCTGCTAGGAACTGCGGTTTCAGTTTATCTAGGGTCTTGCGGTCTTTTTTACCCATGGCCTTACGCAGTACGTCGGCATCGCCCTTGGTAAAGTTGGCGAGGCGCTGCGAGAGCAACATAACCTGTTCCTGGTAAACGGTGATACCGTAGGTTTCCTCGAGGAACTCCGACATGGCGGGCAAGTCGTAGCTCACCGCTTCCCGACCGTGTTTACGGTTGATAAAGTTAGGGATATACGCCAGCGGCCCGGGTCGGTACAAGGCGTTCATGGCGATAAGGTCCTCAAATTTATCGGGTTTGAGCTCGCGGAGGTACTTTTGCATCCCCGCACTTTCAAACTGGAACGTACCATTGGTATCGCCGCGTTGGTACAGCTCGTAGGTTTTCTGGTCGTCGAGCGGGATGGTTTCTATATCCAGGTCGAGGTCGTAATTGATTTTGATGAGCTTGAGGCAATCTCGGATGATGGTCAAGTTCTTGAGGCCCAGGAAGTCCATCTTGATTACGCCAGCATCCTCGATAATTTTGCCCTCGTACTGGGTTACCAGCAGGTCGGCATCCTTGGCGGTACACACGGGGATGAGGTCGGTCAAATCCTTGGGCGCGATGATGATTCCCGCTGCGTGGATACCCGTGTTGCGCACGGAACCCTCGAGTTTTAGGGCTTCGCGGAGCACATCGGCATGTTGGCCACCGCCTTTGAGGTAATCGCGGAGCGTGCGGCAATTATCGATATCCTCGGAGGCGAGGCCTTCTTTATCAGCTAGGCTTTTATCGCCTTCTAGCGGGGCGTTGAGCACGCGATCTAGCGAAATACCGGGTTTATCGGGCACTAGCTTGGCCAGCATGTTGGCGTCGGCCAGGGGCAGGTCAAGCACGCGCGACACGTCTTTAATCGACGATTTGGCGGCCATGGTACCGTAGGTAACGATGTGGGCCACCTGGTTTTTGCCGTATTTTTCAACCACGTACTCGATCACTTTCTGCCGACCTTCATCGTCGAAGTCGGTATCAATATCGGGCATGGATTTACGGTCGGGGTTCAAGAAACGTTCGAACAGCAGGTTGTACTTGATGGGGTCGATATTGGTCACACCGATACAATAGGCAACCGCGCTACCGGCAGCCGAGCCACGGCCTGGCCCTACAAACACGCCGCGTTCGCGGCCTGCCTTGATGAAATCAGATACAATCAAAAAGTAACCTGCAAAACCCATCTGGCGGATAACCCCCAGCTCAAAATCGAGGCGATCTTTCACCTCGGGGGTGATGTCGCGGTATTTTTCCTTGGCCCCGATGTAAGTCAGGTGCTGCAAGAAATCGTCCTGGCTGGTAAATTCCGGCGGCAGCGGGAAGTTCGGCAGCAGGATATCGCGTTTCAGGTCGAGGGTTTTCACCTTGTCCACGATCATGTTGGTATTGTCGAGCGCTTCCGGGAAATCGTGAAAAAGCTTGCTCATCTGGGCGGTCGACTTAAAGAAAAACTGGTTGTTGGGAAACCCAAAACGATAGCCTTTCCCACCTTCCTCGTCGGTAGCGATGGGCGTGCTTTTCAGGTCGCCGGTATTCACGCAGAGCAAGATATCGTGGGCATTGGCATCATCTTCCTCCACGTAGTGCGAGTCGTTGGTGCAAATCAGCGGGATATTGTATTTATGGGCAAAGCGCACCAGCACCTCGTTCACCACTTCTTGTTCGGGTAGGTTGTGGCGTTGTAGTTCGATGTAAAAATCGTCGCCAAACAGGTCGAGCCACCAGCGCAAGGCTTTTTCGGCCTCCTCCTCGCCTTTGTTCATGATGAGTTGGGGAATCTCGGCACCGAGGCAGCAAGAGGTGGCGATAAGCCCTTTATGGTATTTGAGAATCAGCTCTTTATCAATGCGCGGCCACTTGGAGTATAGGCCCTCGATATAGCCCAGCGAGGTCAGTTTACAAAGGTTTTGGTAGCCTTCTTCATCCTTGGCCAGCAGCAGTTGATGGAAGCGTTTATCGCGTTTTTCCTTGGTAAAAGTTTTCTGGTGGCGGTCTTCCACCACGTAGAACTCACAACCCACAATGGGCTTGACTTTCAGGCGTTTATCGTCCTTATCATCGGGGTTCATGCGGTATTTCTGCGCTTCGGCCACAAACTGGAACACCCCGAACATATTGCCGTGATCGGTGATCGCAATAGCGGGCATATCATCGGCTACAGCTTTTTTGAAGAGCTTACCGATGTCGGCAGCGCCATCCAGCAGGGAGTACATGGTATGGCTATGTAGGTGCGAAAACTTAGGCATGAGACGGCTGTTTATATAGCCCGTAAAGATAGATAATTTTAACTATGAACGAGGAACGATGAACGAGTAAAAATGAGTAATTGACGATGGAGTAAATGAGTAAGTGACGATTGAGTAAATGACAGGTTGAAGTAGAGCCAACCATTTCATCATTTCATCATTTCATCATTTCATCTTTTCATCATTTCATCATTTCATCTTTTCATCATTTTGGGCGTTGCGTCGCATGCGCGCCGCCGCTGTCCTACGGGTGCGCTATTCGCTTAGTGCTGCGCACCGCCGCTGCGCGGCGCCCTCCGGCCAGCTAACGCTGGCAACTGCGGCTACGCCGCAGTTGGTAGATAGAAGATAGGAACGAGGAGATAGGAGCCGAAAAAGCGAAAAACATGTGCAGGGGTAGAGCCGCCATGCTTGGCGGCTAGGAGTTTTACAAAATCTCCCATTTGCGGGGTTTAAAATCGTTAGGGTTTACCAATCCGACAGAAGAACCATCGGGCAGTATGACATAAAACCCATTTTTTATAGCATAAGCAACCACATCCTTTTGAGCATTCATGGCAGCCATTGCACCGATAATCTGGGTACCGCGTGTTCCTTTGAGGGGAAACTGTTGCATGAGTTTTAGTCGTTCAACATGTTCGTCAACGTCTTCCTTGCGGAGCGTACTTTTAACCTCTATGGCTACAACCACATCAGTGTTGTGTAATAAAATATCAACTTCGTATAGGTATGTTTTATCCTTATCAAGCTTTGTTGAGTTGAAGGTAGCTTCATATATTGGGATGCCCAAGTTAGCAAATAACCTTAGCGCAGCAGGACGTACTTGATCCTCTGCAAAACGGCCTAACGTGTCGGTAAATTGGGCCATTTTCTTATCGATAGCCTTTTGACGCTTTTCAAAGGCTTTTTCCGACAACGTAAACATGCGCTCCAGCCGCTCGTTCGATTCGGCCATTTGCCGCCGTGTTTCGGCAAACATCTGGAATATAATCTCCGGGGTTAAAGGAATTTCAGACATGTCTATTTTTTTTACAAAGATAATAATTTATAAACTGGAGATACAAGCCCCAAATTTATTCAACGGCATTTGCGCAAAAAAAGTTCAAGTGGTATTGTTTATAAATAGGTCAGCCAAACCTTTTTATCATCTCATACAGTAAGTGAATTCTTACATACGAAACATGGACCAAACTTAATTTAATTCCTTATATTTGACACCGAATCACCATAAAACATCCAAATGCCCGACATTTACAATATCTTTTGGAAAACGCACCATGTTGGCCGTTTGGAAAGCGGGCGACTAGACATGTGGTACCTAGAAGGCTTTTGGTCACCGGCCCAAACGCCTGAAGCCCAAGCATTTGAGGAGATTGTATCAACCTTGGATACTAAAACGGTAATGCTAAATAAGGCCTTGGGCACCACGGTTATATTGGTAGACATTGAGAACCAAGCAAGTCTCAATGCCGTAGTAATCTCTATGACCGATGGAGCTTTGTTTTTGAGGCTGTTTACTTGATTATAAAAATTCCATGAACCAAGGCATTATTGAAATAGCCCCAACAGCCGGGTTTTGGGGTTTTGACCAATGGCATATTGTTTCCAATGTTGATACATTTGGGGCTGCTAGTCCTAATGGCGTTTGCCTTATCGATAATTTAGTTTTTGAAGGTTTGAATGAAGCCGTATTGACCGAGTATAAAACTCCTAAAGCACTGGATAATAAGCACTTGATAATAAGCACTTGATTTACTTTTGTGACATAACCGAAACGGCCTTATATGATACCCAAAAGGGCATGTTTGAGTTACTTGGCTATGATTGTGGTTGTATAAAAGAAGATGGCTTTTATGTGCTATTCTCATCTCTACAACATGAGATAAACCAATTCCCAACTTACGGCAAGCTGCTAAATGCTCATGGTTTGCTAAACAATCAGGCTGAAGCAATCAATTATCTAAAGGTAAGGAATACTGCTGCAAGTACTGGTAATAAAGGTTTAGAATCAGCCTTTCATGCATCTACATTCTGTGTTGCAGCCATTTATAAATTGCATGTAGGTTAGTTGGCCTGTTGGGGACTCAAAAGCGACTCGGCTAGCTCTTTTGTTCATCGTTCATCGTTCATCGTTCATTGTTCATCTTTCATAGTTCATTGTTCATTGTTCATTGTTCATTGTTCATTGTTCATCGTTATCACCAGGCGGCTTCGCGGCCATTTCCGCGTTAGCGATGTGCAGCGGTGGCGCGTAGCGCCAGACCCGCAGGGGCCGAGCGTCAGCGAGCCGCGGAACGTAGCGGCGGCCGCAGGCCGCAACGCCCAAATCTGAACCTAAACAAATCTAAATGGTTATGTAATGGATCTCGCTTATCTTTGCACTTTATTTATCGCGACATTCGTTTTTTACCCATGCTAACTATACTGAACGATACTGGCCTCGACCAAAACCTGCGCAACATTGCCCAGAAAGTTTACAACAACGAACGCATCAGCTTCGAGGATGGCTTGTACCTCTACGACCATGCCCCGCTGGCTTACACAGGCGCGCTGGCCAATTTTATCCGCGAACGCAAACACGGCGACAACACCTATTTTAACCGCAATTTCCACATTGAACCCACCAATGTGTGTATCTATACCTGCTCTTTTTGCTCGTACTCCAGGCTCATCAAAAAACGCTCGGAAGGATGGGAATACACCCACGAGGAAATGATGGAACAGGTCAAAAAATACGATGGCCAACCCGTTACCGAAGTACACATCGTAGGTGGTGTTTTGCCGCAGTACGACTTGCCGTTTTACGAGCATTTGTTCAGCAGCATCCGGGCGCACCGACCAGAATTGCACATTAAAGCACTCACGCCGGTTGAGTTCCACTATATTTTCAAAAAGGCCAAAGTATCGTACCGCGAAGGCCTTGAACGCCTTAAAGCCGCCGGCTTGGATTCTATCCCTGGTGGTGGTGCCGAGATTCTGGACGAGGCCATCCGCGACCAAATTGCGGGCGGTAAATGTTCAGGCGCACAATGGCTAGAGTTACATGAAATTGCCCATGAGCTCGGCATGCGCTCCAACGCTACCATGTTGTACGGCCATATTGAAACCAATTGGCACCGGGTTGATCACCTAGAAAAACTACGTGCCCTCCAGGATAAAACAGGTGGTTTCCAGACCTTTATACCCTTGAAATTCAGGAACCAGAACAACGAGATGTCGCACCTACCCGAGGTGAGCGTTAATGAAGACCTCCGCAATTATGCTATCTCGCGCATATACCTCGATAATTTCGACCACGTGAAAGCATACTGGCCCATGATTGGCCGCACTGTTGCCCAATTGTCGCTATCCTACGGCGTCGACGATATTGATGGTACCATTGATGATACCACCAAGATTTACTCGATGGCCGGTGCAGAAGAGCAAAGTCCTAGCCTTAGCACACCTGAGCTGGTGAAACTCATCAAGGCCGTAAACCGCAAACCCATTGAGCGCGACACGCTTTACAACGTGCTGCAAGACTACAGCGACATGGTTTTTGAGGAAGACCTCGCCTTTAAGGGCTATGTGGCGCTGCCCGTGGTTAACTAAGAGTATGTTTGGATTTTGGGTTTCGAGGGAAAAACGAGCTATTTTTTGATGAGGTTGCTTTAAAAAATGGGCGCATAGTGGGGCTACGTAACTATTTTTTAAAGCAAAAATCATCAGAAAAGAGCTGTTTTTCGCCGGAAGCTAAATTCCAAACATACTCTAAAGCGAGTCATACATCTGAAATGCCATCGTAAAGCGGCTACCCTGCCCTAGCGCTGATTGTACCGATATGTGACCGCCATGTATTTGGGCTATCTTTCGGCACAAAGCCAAACCAATGCCCGCACCAGTATTGCGCTTGCTATTATCGATTTGTGTGTACATGTCGAAAATAGCCTCGTGATACTCCGGTTTTATACCAATGCCTTCATCTTCAAGGTGCAGGTTCAACATATCGCCTTGGGGTTCAATGCTTAGTTTGACCTTTGCAGGATGCCCTTCTTTTGCAAAGCGCAATGCATTGCGCAACAAGTGTTTCAAGGCAAGCACGAGGTGTTGTTTATTGCAACGCACCATAGCGTTGAACGGGCTAGGTGTTTCTACCAATAATTCATGTTTGGCCAGGTACTGTTCTTTGGCGGCCAGTGCTTCCAACCAGCAATCCCATACATCAACGGGCTCCGATTTCAGGTCGGACTTGCTTAAATCAGCGTACTCAATCAGGCCGTCCATAACGGCACGCATACGCCAAGCGCTTTCCTTGATATAACCAAAGTACTCCTTTTGCTTGTCGTTTAAGCTACCGGCTTGGTCAATCAAGTGACAAAAACTGGTGATGATGCGCAGGGGTTCTTTCATCTCATCATACGAATTAAATACCACCGTTTGCAATAGTGCATTGCCTTCTGCGAGCTGTCTTGACAGTTTATTCTGGGCAAAGTATGCCTTTTCCAACTCGGTAATATCGCGGAACACGGCCATAACGGAGCCCTTCAAATAGGGCGTCATCCGCACTTCAAAAAAGCGGTGATAGCCAGGACTTTCCAAATCAAAAAAAGTACTTTGTGCCTGGTGGCTAGCCCGGGTTAAGTCAAGCGCTGTTTTGAGCTTATCGTACAAACTTGCGCTCGACCAAAAGCTTAAACTTTTGCCAATGGCCTCCTCTACAGGCATGGTTAGCGGAAAAGTGTCTCCTGCAAATAAATCCTCGATAACGTCGTCGGCTGAAAAGATAACGTACATCTCCGAGGAAGCTTTGATAAGAGCCTCGAAATGTTTCATATAAGTGGGTGTTTGGGTATTCTAGATGCGCTAGCAATATAAGCCAAAATTAAATACCAAAGCATCTTTTAATACGTTTCCGGGATTTTTTTTGGGGCGCCCCGGCGCTACGCGCCGTCGGCGTGCTCCGGGTGCGCTATTCGCTTAGTGCGCGTTGCGCACCGCCCGCTTCGCGGGCGCCCTACGCATGCCTGGCGCAAAGGCTGGCCACATTTTAACGGGCACTGCCCTGGCCTGATGTGTCCAAACAACGCTGCCGCAAAAGTTCTAAAAACGCAGCGTTCCGTATATCCCAAGGATTGGCGGCATGTTTAGCCAAAAAATCACAGGGGCTGTGCCAAGTATCAGCTACTGTATGATATTGGTCTTTTCGGTCTTCTTCATACTGCAAAACTTTATCCTCGTACAGGAAAAAGCCACTTTCGAACCACTGGTTGGCATCTCCAACCACGGTGTGCGGGAAATCGAGATAATAGAGGTGTTCGTATGGGTTGGCCATAGGACTATTTACAGCGAAGACGCCAATAGCAGTTTTAAATCCGTGTGTTTCATTTGGTAGCGTTGGCCCATGTACTCGTTGGTCAAGCAACTTTTGTACACGTAAACGCCATGTTGTAAGCCTTCGTATTGTTTAATCAGGGCTTCTATTCCGCGTTTATCGCCTGCTTCGAGTAGTAGTGGCGTTATGATATTGCTGAAGGCCGTTGAGCCTGTGCGTGGTGTGCGCGAGGCAATATTAGGCACGCAATAATGGACTACATCATGTTTAATGAAAGTAGGTGATTTATGGGAAGTCACCTCTGAGGTTGCAAAACACCCCCCCTGGTCAATACTGATGTCGATGATAACCGAGCCAGCTTGCATGCGTTCTACCATGTCCTCGCTCACTACCACAGGTGTACGGCCATTTTCAGCATGGATGGCGCCAATAGCTACATCGGCGGTAGAAAGCTCCTGCGTGAGCAAGGTAGGGTCGATGGTAGAGGTGTAAATTTGTCGGCCTATGTTGTGTTGCAAACGCATCAGCTTGCGGATATTATTGTCGAAAACCCGTACTTCAGCGCCAAAGCCAAGCGCGGCCCGTGTCGCATATTCGGATACAACACCAGCGCCAAGGATAACGACTTTCGCTGGGGGTACGCCTGAGATACCGCCAAGTAGTACACCACGACCACCACCAGCCCTAGACAACAGCTCGGACGCCGTTTGGATGGCGCCGATACCAGCCATCTCGCTCATCACCCGCACAAAGGGGAAAGTGCCTGCTTGGTCTTTGATGTATTCCATAGCCAAGGCGATAACCCGTTTTTCTTTCAAACGGAAGATATAATCAGCGCTCAAGGTTGGCAAGTGAATGGGCGATAGGATAATCTGGTTGGGCGTGCAGAGGTCAATTTGCTCGAGGGTAAGCGGTGCAGCCTTGAGGATTACATGGGCTTTGAACACATCTTCCACGCGGTGCACTATTTCTGCTCCAGCCTCGGAATAGTCCCGATCACTGAAGTTAGATTTTAAGCCAGCACCTGTTTCTAGCACTACCCGATGGCCTTGTGCCGTAAGTGTTTTCACCGCAGATGGAATCAAGGCAATACGGTTCTCTTGGAAACCATGCTCGCAGGGTAGACCAATAAACAGCTTGCTGTTTTTCTGCCTGATTTCCAGCATTTCCTCCAGTGGCGTCAGCACGTTGCTAATCAGGTTTTCAGGAACCGGTATATGTACTTTAGACATGTTGCACAGTTTTCTAATAAAATGTATCTTCTATTTTTTGAGACGCACAATCGTCGTCTCTACGCTGCTCTCTGCTCTCTTTTGTGCGCCTCCCCCCGCCGCTGTGCGGCGACCCCCTCCACTG
>CAZDVQ010000049.1:0-34276 GCA_964508975.1 uncultured Saprospiraceae bacterium | reverse complement strand
GATGCGCAGGTGGCGTTTTACGCCACGTAGCGCAGACGGGGTGGTAAATCACAACTAAAAAATAGAACCAATCAATCCTGCCCCAGCGGCTACGCCACTGGGCAGAGAGCAGAGCTATTCAGCCTTAACTGATTTATAATCAATAATTTATAATTCATAATCAAAAAGCGCCAGCGATGCGAAGCAGTGGCCCGCAGGGCCAGACCGCAACGCGGGCCGAGCGACAGCGAGCTGCGTAGCGTAGCGACGGCGCGAAGCGCCGGGGCGCCCAAAAAATCTACCTCAAAAAACATCCAACAAAACAAATATCCGTAAATTACGTTTGTGAATCAACAAAAAACTACACCACAAGGCATGAGCCACACCAAGATTTTAATTGTTGAAGATGAGCTTTTGATTGCTGAAATGCTGCGGGAAATGCTGCAAGACCTTGGCTATACAGTGCTAGGCGTGGCTAAAGATTACCCCGCAGCTATGTTGTTACTAGAGCGTTTTCATGCAGAACTCGACCTTTGTTTTGTTGATATTAACCTAGAAAGTGCCAAAAATGGTTTTGATGTAGCCGAGCAGTTGAACAGCACTTTTAAAGTTCCTTTTGTGTTCCTCACCTCGTACTCGGGCCGCGAAACCATCCAAAAAGCTGCCTTGCTGAACCCAGAGGCCTACTTGATTAAACCTTTCTCAGAATCGGACCTGTACACCACGGTAGAAATTGTACAAGCCAGGTTACGAAAATCGCAAGTACAAGACAAACAGGTTATTATAAAAGATGGTACTGTAAGTGTAAAGCTTGCGGCCAGCGATATCTTGTGGATGAAATCGGACAACGTTTATGTAGAACTATATACCAAGCAGAAAAAATACTTGCTGCGCATCAGTCTGCAAAGATTATTAGAAGACATTGCAGTGCCTGAAATCCAGCGGACACACCGTACCTACGCCGTGAACTTGAACCATGTGCATGCCATTAACGGGCAATATACCCTAGTTGGCGAGGAACGCATCCCTTTATCAAGGAAATTTAGGGATGATATACTGGCTATTTTTAACCCGCAAGCCTAAGCTCGTGCTGAGAACCGTGCAAAAGATGGCTATAAAGGGGCTAAAATGGTACATCATTTTGATGGTCATGCTTTTATCCTGTGGCACATTGTCATCACAGGTAAGCTATGGAGAAGTAGCCAAGCGCCTAGACCTGCAAATCAGCAAAGCCCAAACAGATACCGCACGGGCCCGGCTCATGGGTTTATTGGCCTGGGAGCTCAAGTTCCAAGACCCTGCTCGAGCCATTACACTGGCCGACCAAGCACTAGCCATCGGGAAAAAAAGAAACGATTACCTCATTATGGCCGATGCTTACCGGGTGAAAGCACTGACGCAAGTAATTGAAGAACAAGTCAGTGCGGGATTGGCCAACTACGATAGTTGCTTGGTGTGCGCCAACAAGATACAACGCTTGGACTATGTGGCCTCCTGCTACAGCCTCATGGCTGGCATGTATGGCGATTACGGCGACTATGACAAGGCCATCGAGCTTTACGCCAAAGGACTAAGCGTTGCCCAAAAACTAGGCGAACCACTCTGGATTGCAACGCTAGCCAATAACCTGGCCGAAGTATACCAAAGCCAAGGGATGAACACCAAGTTGGTGCAGGCCAACTTCGAACTAGCCTTGGAAAACTCTATTAAGATGCAATCCTGGGCCAGGGCAGCGATGAACTCGGCCAACTTGGCCAAGGAATACTACCTACGCAAAGACGTAGCGCAAGCCCAGGAAGAGCTCAAACGTACGATTGAATTATTCAACAAAGATTTGAGCAACGCCTACCAGGTGGGCACAACGAGCCATGTACTGTCGGATATTTACTTTGGTTTAGCAGACTATGTCTCCGCCGAGCGATATGCCCTCTCCTCCTTGCATATTATGGATAGCCTCAAACGGCGAGACAATGCCTTAAGGCCGCTATCGGTACTTACTCAAGTGTATATACAACAAGGTCGGTTGGACAAGGCCGCTGCATATGCCCAGCGCTTACTACGTGATGCCAAAACGCAGCAAGCTAAAATTTACATCAGGGATGGGTACAAAGCCTTGTCGGACATAGCTAGGGCCAACAATAAAGCCTTGCAAGCATTGGAGTATTACGAGCAGTATAAATCGTGGAACGACAGCGTGTTCAACGCCGAGCGTGAAAAGCGGATATCGGACATGGAACTTCAAGCCGAGCTAGCCCAAAAGGAACTCTTGGTGAAGTATGAAACCGACAAGAAAAATACTGAAAACGCCTTCTTGCATGAGCAAAACAGGGGTTTGCGGCGCAGGATGCTAATTTCGGTAGCGGCCATCATCTTGTTTCTCGGTTTGGGGACCGCTTTATTCCGTTCAAACCGTTTAAAGCAAAAAATAAATGCCGCTTTAAAACAGGAAAAAGAGCTTGTAGAGCAGCAAGCCATTGAAAAGACGATGCTAGTACATGAAATTCACCATCGGGTGAAGAATAACTTGACCATGCTCAAGAGTTTATTATACTTGCAGGCACGCTCGTCGAAACAAGATGAAACCAAGCGTATTTTACAGGAAAGCCAAGCCCGGATACAAAGTATGGCTTTGATACACCAGAGCTTATACGACCAAAACGAGAAGGGGCAGTTAGACTTTGTGCAGTTTACCAAACAATTGCTGACAGAACTTTGCAGTGGCTACCGCATGCAGGAGGCTGATGTACAATTTAAAGTAAGCGGCCAATGCCGTGACTTACAACTACAACAAGCTATACCATTAGGACTAATTATCAACGAGTTGGCGACAAACTCCTTGAAATATGCCTTTAAAGACCTAGATAATGGGTTAATTTCCGTGCATGTAAGCGAGCGCCCCGGTTTTTTAACGATACAATATACGGACAATGGCCCAGGCTTACCAGAAGTATTTGATTTAAGCCAAGGAGGCTTTGGGTTTAAAGTGATGCAGATATTATCGCAACAGCTGGGTGCAGAAATCAGTTACGAGAAAAAACCTGGTGCATCAAACTTTCGAGTGGAACTACCCATTGAAGCTTGAACTGGATAAAATGATGGGTTAATAAGCATTGCAAAAAAGTTTAAGCACTCAAAAATACCGTTCACACACAAAAAACGACCGTTCACAACATAATTGATACTATTTAGCTGCGAGTATATAGCTTTGGATTACTTAGTGGTAAAAATATCATTGTCGTTGTTAACCCCGAGACATTGAGCCAAGGCCTGTTTGAAAAGACAGGCTTTTTTTTTGTGAGAATTATGTAACCTACAAAGGATTAAAAGTTAATCAAGCTTAAAGTAAACTTAACTCGGCTTACTGCGTATATGGAGCATCCATTAACCCAAGAAGAGAACCATGTCGTTAAATTATAACCCTAGTTACATAGACAAAGTCAACAGTAGCTTTAAAATATCTCATATCCGTAAAGCACCGATATTGATATTATATTTCTTTACCATATTGTAAGAACCGTAAACGTAGGTCAGCACCACTCGCCGATGTTAACCGCTACACAACAGTTCGCCTATCTAGTGAAGAGGATAGGGCGTACTGAGGTAGGACTCTTAAAACATATACTGACTGCCAAAATGCTAAAATATTGGGTAATCGGTTATCCGCATACAAAAACTGGGCGTTCACAACACCAAGCCATTGTAACCTACAATACCCCCGTACCTTTGAGCATTAGCATAAATGAGCCAGCTGGCTCAACCGATATAGTATCCCAATCCCAGTAGAGAAGTATGAGAAAACTAGTTGTCCTTTTAATCATAAGTTGTTTTGCACATCTTTTATTTGCGCCTTCCCCAAAACCAAGTACAGAAGGTTCAGTATCTGAACAATTACAAAATATGCCCTTGAGCCCATCCAATGAACGCATAATTACCCCTTAAGCTAAAGTTAACTAATTCCCAACCCCTCGTCATGAAACTAAACTTACTTTTATTTTTTAAAGCCTTCATCTTAGTCCTGAGTATAGGATTGAGTACCAAGGCGGTCGCCTCCCACAACATGGGTGCCGACTTGACCTACAACCACGTGAGTGGCAATACCTTTCAGTTCAGGCTAGCGTATTACCGGGACTGTTCAGGCATACCTGGGCCAGGTTCAGTATTTCTTAATATTAGTTCTGCTTCTTGTGGTATATCTACTAACCTAAACATGCCCTTATCAGGTGGTGGAGCTGTTGAGGTTTCCCCCCTTTGTGTCTCACAACTAGGCCAAAGTACCTGTAGCGGTGGAGCATTGCCGGGTGTACAACAGTATATTTATACGGCTACCTTTACCATGCCTGCTAACTGTAGTGACTGGGTGATCAGTTATTCTGACTGTTGTAGGAATGGTGCTGTAACCAACGTTGCAGCCAATGGTATTTACATTGAGGCGCTGATGAACAACTTAGCCGCACCGACCAACAGCTCGCCTGATTTTACGACTTTACCAGTGCCTTATATTTGTGCCAACGTTCCTTTTACGTACAACCATGGTGCATACGACATTGAGGGTGATTTATTGGTATACGACCTGATTGACCCAAGAGATGGGCCTGCGAGTCCACTAGCTCATTTCGGTGGTACAACCGCAACGCAGCCTTTCATCACGAGCCCTGCCAACAGTGCCGTTTTTGACGGTGCTACCGGCAATATGACATTCACGCCCAGCGGCTTACAAAACGCTGTTCTAGCAGTAAGGGTTAGAGAATATCGAGGTGGCGTACTTATCAGTACCGTAATGCGCGACATGCAGGTGGTTATACTTAGTTGCTCCAATACTGCTCCAACACTTGGAACGCCATATAACATTACTGGCGGCAGTTACAGTGCTGGTAATTTTTATATTTGCGCAGGACAAACACTAAGCTTTAATATTGTAGGGACAGATGTGAATGCCAGCGATGTCCTAGCTTTAACCAGTAGTTTCCCTGGCACAACCATAAGTGCTTCTGGTACCAACCCTGCCACTTTTACCGTTACTGTTCCAACCTCTGGCAGCAGTACAGGCCAATATGGTATTACCTTAAGGGTCGAAGACAATGCCTGCCCTGTTAAAGGTGCCTATACGGTAGCCTATAATTTCAACGTACAAGGTATTGATTATATTACACCAGCATCGGCAGTAGCCTGTGGTACTGGCGCACAAAACATTAATATCGAAGGTTTCATTCCGGGTGGATTACCAGGGGGAGCCACTATTTCGTGGTCGCCAGCTACATACTTGAGCTCTACGAGTACCTTGGCTACTGTTGCCAATTTACCAGCTAATGCAACGCTACCTATTACGTATACCCTTACCTACACCAATGGGTCATGTAGTTCAAACCAAAGTATTACCATTACACAAAACACGGTAAGTGCCACGCCCTCACCGACAAGTATAGCGGCCTGTACTGGAATACCCACTTCATTGAGTGTAAACGGTTCCAGTTCCTCAGGCAGCGGCTTAAGCTATGCTTGGTCGCCAGCTACCTTCCTGAGTGCTACCAATGCCAGCTCAGTGATCTGTACACCTACTACACCACAAACGTATACCATTACGGTTACGGCTGCTGATGGCTGTATAGCTACTACTAGTATTGCTGTGACAATTTCGTCAGATGTACCATCAAGTGCACCTACATCTATCCTTGCATCGCCTCCAACCATCTGTACTTCTGGTGGTAGCAGTACGCTATCCATCAATGGTGGTGTATTGGGCACTAATGCCACATGGACATGGTATACGGGGCCTAACGGTACAGGTACGCTAGTTGGGACTGGTAGTTCTATTACTGTATCTCCAAGCACTGCCACTACTTATTATGTTCGCGCTGAAGGTGGTTGTAATATCACCGGTAATGTTTCTTACAACCTACAGGTAGCCAATGTTTCAGGCTTGATTGCCGCAGTGCCAACCAGTAGCAACATTACGTTTTGCAACCCATCCTCGGTAACACTTTCGGCAACAGGAAGTATGGGTACTAACCTTGTATGGTTTGATGACCCAAGCGGCATCAACCCCTTGGCTATCGGCAACTCTTATACAACTACCGTCAATACAACCAGTACGTATTATGTGGCAGAGAATATCGGAGCCCAGACAGGGGCTACATACGTTAGCGGTATTGCTGCCACTGGTTCAGCTGTCATTGACCATAATGCCCTTTCAAACGATGATAGGGGCGGCATCGCTATCACCTCAAATTATATTTATTATTCAGGCGATGGCTCTTCTGTTCGATATAACCTTGACTTGACAGGCGGTATTAGCCTTGGCGTTATCAGGGACTGTATCTTTTCAGACCTCTCCGGCGCAGGACAGGTGTATTCGCTGGCTAATGGTTCTGGGATATTAAGTAATGCCGGTGGTACCGTCGACCGTATTCAAGCCTTGGATGATATGCTCCAGCCAACTGGTGCTCCTATTATGCTTAGCGCTTCGATGTCGCTAGGTGGCGGTTCTGGTATTTTCTCCGGAAGTGGGTTTGCCGTTTTCCACAACACAAGTGGACAAGTATACTTGGTTGAGTTACCCTCTGGTACTGTTACTGTCTTAAACGCTGGTTTATCTATACCTGCACATCAAAATACTGAAAACTGGGCCTACTGGGGTTGGGCACAACAGGTAGGTACTGATTATTTTTCCGTTTATGTTGATTTTGGGAGCACCATTAGTCAGCAAAACCTAAGCACAGGTGCTGTAAGTACTTTCCAAAGCTTTTCTAGCTTGAGCGATATGGCCACCATCGTTTATGCGCCATGGAATAACCGCTGGTACTTCCACTACGAAGGCGGAGCACAGTTTGGTGGTTCTGCAGAAACACTCGGCTATGCCAATGCAACTATCGTTACACTAGTAGGTCAAGCAGGTTGTTCTGGGCCACTTGTACCTGTAGTGGTAACGATCAATACGCCTTCTGTTGCTGCTACATCCATTTCAGCATCGCCTCAAACCATCTGTACATTGGGTGGCAGCAGCACATTATCTATCAATGGTGGCTCTTTGGGTACAGGTGCCGCATGGACCTGGTACACTGGGCCAAACGGTACAGGTACGCTTGTCGGTACAGGTAGTGCTCTTTCCGTATCCCCTAGCAGCAACACCACGTACTATGTGCGTGCAGAAGGCAGCTGTAATACCACTTCCGAGGCATCTTACAACCTGCTAGTTACCAATGTGACGGGTTTAATTGCCCCAGTGCCCAATATAACCAGCACTTCAATTTGCGAAGGGGCACTTGTATCACTATCTGCTACAAGTAGTGCAGGTACTACCCCGGTTTGGTTTAGTGACCCTCTAGGTACCAATCTTTTAGCCATTGGTAACACTTACTCAGCTAGCCCAAGTACGAGTACAACCTATTACGTTGCTGAAAACATTGGAGCAGCAGTAGGCGCTACATACGTTAGCGGTATCGCAGCTACAGGTTCAGCGGTTATTGACCATGATGCCCTTTCAGGAGACGACAGGGGCGGCATCGCCATTACCTCAAATTATATCTATTACTCTGGCGACAACAATACGGTTCGGTATAACCTTGACCTGACAGGCGGCATTAGCCTTGGCGTTATCAGGGACTGCATCTTTTCAGACCTTTCTGGTGCAGGGCAAGTGTATTCGCTGGCCAATAGTTTTGGTATTTTACCGAGCGGAGGTGGAACCGTTGATAGAATCCAAGCCTTGGATGATATGCTCCAACCCACTGGCGCTCCTATTATGCTTAGCGCTTCTATGTCCTTGAGTAGCGGTTCAGGTATATTTTCGGGAAATGGATTTGCTGTTTTCCACAATACAACTGGACTAGTATACTTGGTTGAGATACCATCTGGTACTGTTACTATTTTGAATGCTGGATTATCTCTACCTTCATATAATAGTTCTGAAAACTGGGCCTATTGGGGTTGGGCAGAGCAGGTAGGAACTGATTATTTTAGCGTTTATGTAAACGGAGCTAGTATTGATCGCCAAAATCTAAGCACAGGTGCCATAAGCACTTTCCAAAGTTTTTCTAGCTTGAGCGATATGGCCACCATCGTTTATTCGCCTTGGAATAACCGTTGGTACTTCCACCATGAAGGCGGATCACAGTTCGGTGGTTCTTTTGAAACACTTGGCTATGCCGATGCTACAATCGTTGCACTGACAGGTCAAGCAGGTTGTTCAGGACCACTTGTGCCTATTGTTGTTGATGTGGTTAATGAAGCAACTGCAGCTGTAGCATCTGCTCCATACGCTTGTGGTACTAACCCCGTTACACTCAGCTTAACCGGTGGCGGTGGCGCAGGCTCTACTATCCAATGGTATAGCGGTTCATGTAACGGCACTCCTGTAGGTACTGGCAATAACCTTGACGTTAGCATCAGTTCAAATACTACTTTTTACGGCCGCTGGGAGTCTGCCGGTTGCAACACCGCACCTTGCCAAACGGTTAACGTTGAAGCTAGGCCACAACCCATTGTAACCGCTTCTAACGATGGCCCATTCTGTGCCCCAGGTTCAACAGTTAACCTAACAGGAACTTCAAGCGTAGCTGCTGCTAATCAAACAATTGTGTATGAAATAGCCGTAACCGACCTATTCAATATGTTCAATGATTGCGGCGGTGGTTCTCGTTACAATTCGTGTAGCAGTGGCAATCCAGTAGGTTTTACTTGGTTAGATCTAGGTACATCTACCCCTACAAGTATTCTAGTTGAATATAACGTAGGCGTTGAGTGCAACGGTCCAGGACTCAATTACGATTATCAAGTTAATGGCGTTACCGAAGGCACTGTTCCTTCAACCAATAGTTGGTGTAGCTGCGGCACACCATCAACTAACTTGGTAAGCGTTAATATTCCTGTTACAAATTACATTGCGGGCAGTACCAATACCTTTACGGTTGACGCCAGCAGCTGCTGGGGCTTATTCCCTGATCCTGCACTCAACAACGCTTATGCAAGGGTTACGGTGATTTACAACATTCCGGTAAGCTACACCTGGTCACCTGCAACGTTCCTGAATTCCACCTCGGTGATTAGCCCTGTTGCTACCAATGTAACCAACAACACGAGCTATACACTCAGTGTCAATGCTAACGGTTGTATTGGCACTGCCACTACTCAGGTTGCAGTAAGTGCATCCGGTGCGGTTATCCTCGCCCCAAGTTCGCAGCTTAACATTGCAACTACTTGCGAGGAAACGCCTTGGACCTACTACGAGTCTAGCTCTAACCCTGGATTCTACGTTTTCGCCATCAACTGGAGCCCTTCTGGCAACAACCTCAATAGCGCCCTTAAACCACTTGCAAGGGCTAGCGTTGGTCTTTCAACCAGTGGTGCTAACTGGACGCCCGGCGTAGGCGTTAACCCTGGCCACTATCAATTTACCGATGGCCCCGACGCAAGTTTTGCCATGCGCCGTTTCTGGAACGTAGCACTTGTACCTACAAACCAGGTACTACAAGAACCCGTGAGCATCCGTTTTTACTACGATGCCAATGAATACAACGCGGTGCTAAATGCCGCAGCAGCCTGGTCGGCAGCCAATGGCGGCGGTACTGTAGGTACGCCTTTCTGGTTCAAATCTGTATCCAATGCAGGTGCTGGCTTAAACAGCCCGTTCGATCCTAACGCCAGCATGAATGCTACTTCTCCAATTGCGGCAGGTAATATCCTCGACTTGACCAGCTCGGCCATTTTTGGTACTGAAAACGGTATCAACTACGTGCAGTTCAACGGTATCACCAGCTTCTCAGGTGGTGGTCTAGGCGTTCAAGTTGGTGCAGGCACTACCCTACCCTTGTCCTTGTTGAGCTTTACCGGCAAAACCGAGAACAAGCAAAATTTCCTAAACTGGGTAACCGCACAGGAAGTTAACGTGTCGCACTTCGTGGTGGAGCGTAGCAGCAATGGCATCGACTTTAGCCCTATCGGCCAAGTTACGGCCCAAGGCAACAGCAACGAGCAATCGCGCTACAATTTCATCGACCGCTACCCGTTCAACGGCGATAATTACTACCGCCTGCGCATGGTTGACAACGACGCTAGCTTTGAATACAGCCACATCATCAACTTGAGCATGAATGCTACGGAGTTAAGCTTCGTAAAACTGTATCCTAACCCTGCCAACAACCTGTTGAACATCGAGTTGAATACCGCGGCCGATGAGGACCTGTCTATCAGTATCCGCAACACGATAGGACAAGTGGTTGGCCAACATAACCTGGGCCTCAACCCAGGCACTAGCACGCACACGCTCGATATTTCAAACCTCCCTAACGGGGTTTACATGCTCGAGTTCATGTGCTGCAATGGCGAAAAACACCAGTACAAGTTCGTTAAATCTGAATAAAAACGGCTGTATATGCTTCAAGAGGCTACCCCAAAAAGGTAGCCTCTTTTTTTTATCATTTTTTGGGCGTTGCGCCGCATACGCGTCGCCGCTCCTTTACGGGCTTCGCTGCGCTCGGTGCTACGCACTGCCGCCTACGGCGGCACCCTCCAAGCAGCTAACGCGATTTTTTGACAGCCTAATGCCGCCGCCGTGCGAGATCAATGCCATTAAGCGTTATTTATTTTGATTGTTTTTCAGCATTTTTTGGTCTTTGTAACCACCCCGTCTGCCGCACTTCACCCTTCGTATTCCGCTTGCATGCACCCCACCTTGAAAATGCTACAATTAGCACACCTCTTTCCAGCGCTTGAACGAAAGCTTACAAACCGCCCTTAATCTGCCTGCGAGGGCAGACCCTTATCCTAGCCGCGGGTTAAGCGCAGCGCAACCCGGGGAAATAAACGCGGTGGCAACCCAAGCCCAGGCGCGGCGATAAACGTTAAAAATGGGCCTAGACATTGCCCCGCCGCGCAAAGGCTCCGAGTTTGTAGGCAAAACAGGTACGGCTACCATTCCGTGGCGATTCCTGTATCGTACATGCTCAAACGGCTTGCCGCCACGGTTTTCTTTGTTGTCGCCCTGAACCCCGGGTTGCGCTTCGCTGACCCGGGGCTACCAAAAAGGGCTGCCCTCCGGGCAGCGGCAAAAGGTGAGTGCTAATCTTAAGGGGTAGAGCAGAGCAGAGAGCAGAGAGCAGAGAGCAGAGATCAGAGAGCAGCGTTATTTGGGCTTAATTAATTTATAATCAATAATTTACAATTCATAATTAAAAAGCGCCAGGCATGCGTAGGGCAGCGCCGTAGGCGCTGGTGCGCAGCACGGAGCGATTAGCGAACCCCGTAGCACGCCGACGGCCGCAGGCCGGGGCGCCCAAATTAATGTGCTGATTTTTTAATGTGCTAATGTGCTGATAATCGTCAACATGAACGATGGACCATGAACATTTAACGAAAAACTATGAACGAGCAACTCCATAACTAGAACATATAGGGCACTTGGCCACATCATGCCCACGGGCCGGGCAGTATTCCCGACCGTAAAATATAATTTGCAAGTGCAGTTTGTTCCAAGTATCCTTGGGGAAGAGTTTCTTCAAATCGGCCTCGGTTTGTTCTACGTTTTTGCCACTGCTCAAGCCCCAGCGCATGGCCAAGCGGTGGATGTGCGTATCAACCGGGAAAGCTGGCACGCCAAAGGCCTGCGACATGACCACGGAGGCCGTTTTATGCCCCACGCCGGGCATGGCTTCCAGGGCTTCAAAGCTTTGGGGTACTTGTCCACCATGCAACTCCATGATCATACCCGAAAGGTCGTAAATAGCCTGCGATTTTTTGGGCGATAAGCCACAAGGCCGGATGATGTCCTTGATTTCTTCGACGGATAACAGCAACATATCGGCAGGGTTATCGGCTTTTTCGAACAAGAATGGTGTGACTTTATTCACGCGCTCGTCGGTGCATTGGGCCGACAAGAGCACGGCCACCAACAAGGTATAAGCATCCTTGTGTTGCAGTGGCACGGGCGTCTCGGGGTACAAGTCCTCCAAAATGGCCGCGATTTCCTTGGCTTTTTGCTTTTTGGTCATGGTTTATGGCTGGATGTCGATGGTGTAAACATCCGATTTGCCGATAAGTTTCAAGTTGTAGGCCGTTGATTTATCGAGGGCTTTGAAGTCAAGGACTTGGCTAAAGTTACCCTCGGCCTTGGTAAAGGTATTGGTTTGCAATACCTCGCCGTTTTTCTTTTGGATTTCAATCACGATATCCTGCTTTTTCAGCACATCGAGTTGGACCGTCATTTTGCGGGCCGATTTATCGAGTTCGGCCAGTTTTAAGGTCATCGGGGTTTTGTCGTTGAGTATTTGGCGGCTCCACTGTACCTCCTTCAAGATGTAGGCGTTGGGGTCAAAAATAATCTCGGTGATGGTACCTTTCACGTCCAGTTTAAAGCTTTCCTCCGGTAGGTTGTTGAACACCCGAATCATTTGCTCGCCCGTGCTAGTTCTGACCAACAACTGTATAGGCATGATGAAAAATGCAGGCGTAGTGCTGCGTTTTTGCTGTCGGATGGTAATGGACGCACCATTGGCATCTTGCTTCCAATCAAAGTTATAGATCGGGTACGACTCACCGTACACCCACTGTTTAAAGAAGTACTCCAAGTCTTCTTGCGAGACGTACTCAGCATAGGCCTGAAAATCCTCTGTGGTGATATTTTTGTATTTGTACTTGGCTTCTTGCGGGAATGACCTACAGATATCGAAGAAGTGTTTATCTCCAACCACGTAGCGCAACATGTGCATGACCCAAGCGCCTTTATTGTACACGATAGGCGTGAAAATCCGGAAAGGATTGTCTTTGTCCTTGAGGATTAAACTACCATTATCCTTAAATGTGAACTTTAGCATGGTTTTCTTGTACTCTTCTTCGCCGCGACGGAACTGTTGCCATAGGGCTTCGGTGTAAGAGGCCATGCCTTCGTTTAGCCAGGCATGCGACCAATCAACTGGCGTCATGGCATTTCCCCACCACATGTGTGCGGCTTCGTGCACCGTTGTAGACAACGACGTGCCTTTCATGTCACGCACAATAGCATTAGTCTGTTTTTCGATACCGCTATAAAAACCAATTTGCGTCATGCCGTATTTCTCTTTGGCAAATGGATATGCCCCAAAAGTATTGGTTAGGAAACCCATCAACTCGGGCATACGGCGGAAGGTAACGGCGGCATCTTCGGCATTTTCGGCAAAGAAGAAGTACTCTAATTTATAGGTATTGCCTAGTGGGTCGGTGAAAGGTTCTGCATAGCGTTTAAAGTTCGACGCGGCCACGAGCACGTAATACGGTGCAATGGGATAACGGTGGCGCCATTTGTAGGTGCGTAACCCATTGGCAATCAGGCTATCTTCCAGCATTCCGTTGGATACACCCACCACGGGCAGCTTATTGATGAGGGTATCTTTTACGGTGATGTCAACGTACACCGAGTCGGCTTTATCACTTGGGCCATCTTTGCAAGGGAACCAGAAATGTGCTAAGAATGGTGTAGAAAGATTCACGATGATAGGTTCATCATCTTTAAGCCCGTGGGTTTCCCAGAGCAAACCCTTGGTTACCATGCCATCGGTAGCACGTGGCGGCCGGCCTTGGTACTGCACTTCGATGGTGCCCATTTCGCCTTTCAGCAAGGTTTTTTCGAGCTGTACAATGAGTTTACCATCTTTATACTGCCAGGTTTTAGCCCCTTTAATCTTAGATATATAAAAGCCTTGGGCAAAATCGAGGTTCAGCTGCGAAGCATCTTTGAGTGCTTTAAAGCCAAGCTTAACTTTGCTTTGGATAAAGGCACTATCCAATGAGAGCTTAATATCGATGTGGTAAAAATGCACGTCGATAAGCTTTTCATCACCTACATCGAAACGGTAATCGGTACCCGAAGCACAAAATGCAATGGAAAGCGATAGTAATATGCCAAAAAATGCGTGTATTGTCTTCATGCGCTGTATTTTTGTAGCTCTGCAAAGATAATATTTGATAGTTGATAGTTGAGCGTTGATAGTTCAAAGTTTACTGCTCTCTCCTAGCTCCTAACTCCTAACTCCTAACTCTTGAATTTTGTCCAAACTCCATAAACTCATACAAGCCATCCGCCAGATTATCAAACAACCCGCGTTGTTGAACCTCGTGTTGGATGCCGATGGCCCAAGGAAAGAGAACGTGATTCGCAAGTATAAGTTGCATCAAGGTTTGGCCCAAGTTAAACTTGAAACCTTGTTTGGATCAAGCTTGGAGGAAAATATCCAGCCCTTTGCGTTCCTCGACGGGGGCTCACTGCCTACCGACCTCCTATTACTCAAGCAATGTGCCAGACAGTTTTACGACTGCAAATACTTTGAAATCGGTACCTGGCGCGGCGAGAGTGTAGCCAACGTGGCCGACACTGGCGCTAGCTGCCATACCCTTTGCCTCAGCGACGAGGAAATGCGCACGCTAGGCTGTGATGATGCCTACATCCAACTACACGGCCATTTTAGCAAACATTTGCCAAATGTTCAGCAATGGCGAGGCAACTCTATTACATTTGACTACAGCCAACTACCTAGCCCTTTCGACCTCGTTTTCATCGATGGCGACCACCATTATGCCAGCGTAAAATCAGATACAGAACAGGTATTTAAACATTTGCTCCACGACAAAAGTATCGTGGTATGGCACGATTACGGCCACGAACCCGATAGCGTCCGCTGGGAAGTATTCGAGGGCATCCTGGATGGTACACCTGCCGAAAAGCGAAAATACCTTTACCATGTAGCCAATACTAAATGTGCTATCTATTGGCCCAAAGCGTTTAAAACCCAAAAGCTACAAAGTCCTAGCACACCGCAAACGGATTTTAAGTTAACGGTTAAGCTAGGCTAAAGCTGCCTAGTTTTCGTCGAACAGGGTAAAGTTGGCAGCTATTACATCTTTGGCATAAATCCGGGCGAGCAAAGCTCGTCCTCACCCCCGCTACCAGCGGCCGCAATGCGGCCTGCGCAGTGGAGGGGGTCGCTGCGTAGCAGCGGGGGGAGGCGCAAATCACCGCAAACAGATTTTAAGTTAACGGTTAAGCTAGGCTAAAGCTACTTCGCCTTCCAGAGTTCGTCAATCTCCTTCTCCGGGAATAAGGTCCTGGTGCGCCAAGATTGTGTAGCCAGGCCCGTGCCCTTGGTCATCACTAAGGTCCATAAACCATTACCATACGATATGTTGGTGATGCTGTATCCTTTACCCCAGAGCTCGTCTATTTCGTCCTTGGGGAAGTAATTACGTGTACGCCAAGCTTGTGTGCTATAACCAAGCCCTTTGCTCATCACCAAAACCCAGAGCCCGTTGCAGTATTCTAAGCCAGTGATATAATAATCTTGTTTCCAAAACTCAGCGATTTCCTTCTCGGGAAAATTAGTGCGGGTGCGCCAAATTTGATTGGTCATTTGGCCGCCTTTCGACATCACCAGCACCCAGCGGTCTTCACCGTAGGTCAAGTTAGTGATGTAATACCCTTGGGCCCACAACTCGGCGATTTCCTTCTCGGGGAAATTGGTGCGGGTACGCCAAACTTGGTCGGCATAACCCATGCCTTCTTTCATCACCAAGGCCCATAAACCGTTGCCATAGCTCAGGTTGCTGATATGATACCCTTTCGCCCAAAGCTCCGAGATTTCTTTTTCGGGAAATTTGAGCCTAGTGCGCCAAACCTCGTCTTTCTGGGTGTCCATCTTCGACATGGTGAGGGCCCAGACCCCGTCGCCGTACACCAATGAGGTAATGCGGTTGCGCAGCGAGGGTTTATTGGTCACTACCGTGGGATTGCTCGTCTTGGGGTAAATCTCGTTCACCAGCGCACGGTCGCCTTTTGAAAGTTCGTAGTTAAAACCTACCTCGTAGCCGTCCAGGGTAAAATCCTTGCTCACGGGGTAATGCATGATAGAGGCCGGGTCGTAATTGCTGTTCGACTGGGCGACCGAGTACTTCTGGAACACGTTGCGGTCAACCTGTTCCTTGCTCCAGTTTTGCGATTGCATGTAATACGCGTACACCTTGGGTTTGTTCCAGTTGATGCCCGAGCTCGGGTGCATATGCTCGTGCAACAAGCAAAGCGCGTGGCCAAACTCGTGTAGCGTGGTGCGTTTAAACTCTATGTCGGTGGTTTTCGAGTTAAACCAGCCAAAGTTCATCGAGATACCGTTCCGGCCGGGTACGGGGCTACCGGTATTCACATCCACCGAGAACTCGGTCGATTGTTTGCCAATCAATGACCAGGAGCCTTTCCCAGCGTAAAAACCTACCCGGATATCAGCGTCCTTGTTGTTCACGAACACAAAGTTGATATTACAATGGCTCGACCATTCCTTGGCGTATTGTTTCACCTTGCCTTGCACAAAAGCATCGCCATTGTGGAACGACACGGTAATATCTTTTTTCTCCCAGCGATGGTTGCTGAAGTAAATACCTTGGTACAGCGAGCTGTTGAGGGTCGGGAAACAAATATCGGTACAGGAAATATCCTGGGCCGATGAAACCGTGGCGCTCAACAGCAGCATGAACAAAACAACTAAATTGCGCATGGGGACAATTATTTTTCAGGGTGGGTTATGTCGTACTTGGGATTACAAAATTACAGCCAATTTTAGAATAACGATGAAGTATGAAGTATGAACGATGAACTATGAATAATGAACTATGAATCCAAACGCCCTAGTTATTGGGTTAATTATAATTATAGATTGAATCAAAAAACCATGCTGCAAGGCAATCAAATGATTGTTCATTATTCATTGTTCATAGTTCATGTTTACGATTATCAGCACAGTAGCATATCAAAAAATCAGCACATTAATTGGGGCGCCCCGGCGCTACGCGCCGTCGGCGTGCTTCGGGGTTCGCTAAACGCTCCGTGCTGCGCACCAGCGCCTACGGCGCTGCCCTACGCATGCCTGGCGCTTTTTAATTATTAATTGTAAATTATTAATTATCAATATGTTATATTTAGACTAGAGCTTTCGGAAAGCGATAATAGTTGTCAGCGTCGGAGTAGGTCGTAGAGACGCACGATTTGTGCGTATCGGGGTTGGCCACAATGCCTAATCTGGGCGGCTAGAAACCTTATGGTTTTACATATACCTGAGACGCCCAGATTGGGCGTCTCTACCGTTTAATATTTGAACCAACCTAACCTTGCATTAGAAGGCAAAACAGCTCAATAATCCGCGCTAGGTGCATGGAGCGCCGCGCGTAGCGCGGGCCCGCAAGGGCCGACCGTCTAGGGAGCGCGGAATGGACCGGCGACGCAACGCGGCGCAGCGCCCAAAATGATGAAATGAGTAAATGACGAAATGAGTAAATGAAGAAACGGTGAATAATGCACTATTAACTTTTAACCATTAATTTTTAACTTTTAACTATCACCTATCACCTATCTTTGTAGCTTGACGGCAACATAAAAGCCAAAATAAACGTTGAATACCCAAACCGTTTGCCCTATGAAACATGTCTTTTTGCTCCTCCTCTCCTTGTCTATGTACCTAGGTGTACAGGCGCAGTGCCAAAGCGGTAACTGTACCAACGGCGTGGGTAAAATTAAATACCCGAGCGGCGTGGTGTACGAAGGCGATTTTAAAAATGGCCAACGCAACGGCAAAGGCACCTGCTACATGACCAACGGCAACAAGTATGTTGGCTTTTGGAGCGAGAATTTTCCCGATGGCCGTGGCCGCATGTATAAACCCGATGGCAGCTTTGAAGATGGTATCTGGGAACGCGGCAAACTGGTTGAAGTCATTAGCGAAAACCCCGACATGGTGCAGAAAGGCTTTATCGTGGAAGGCGAAAACTTAGGCACCAAGGAGGATTCTAGCCGGGTAGCCAAGGTGAACGATTTACCCGCCGGTGATGATACTGAAGAAGATACTGAAATTGCTAGCTCCGACGACCCTAACTGCTTGATTGGTAACTGCCTAGAAGGTGTTGGCGTGTACAGCTACGAAAATGGCGACGTGTACGAGGGCGAATTTCACCTGGGCATGCGCGACGGCGAAGGGATTTACCGCTACTCGAATGGCGACCGCTACGAGGGCGATTTTGTACGGCACCAGTTTCACGGTGAAGGCTCTATCGTGTACAAAGACGGTAAAAAACTCACGGGTTACTGGAATGAAGGTGCATGGCTCGGCGAAATCCGCGGCGATGAAGAAACGAAAGTTGCAGAAACCAGCGACGCTAACCCTGACGATATGCGGGTTTGGGCCGTAATTGCCGGCGTGACGGAGTACAAAACCATGTCGAAACTCAACTACACCGACGACGATGCCCAAATGCTCGCCGATTTCTTGCAAAGCCCCGAAGGCGGCGGTGTTCCATCAAACCAGATTCACTTATTGCTGAACGAGGAAGCCACTTTCCGCAACATAACCGGCGCCATGTTCGAACTTTACGAACAAGCCGGCCCCAACGATTTAATTATATTTTACTTCTCGGGCCACGGCCTAGAAGGCTCTTTCTTGCCTAGCGACTACGACGGCAAACGCAATATGTTGCCACACGGCATGGTGAATACCTTGCTGCTAGACAGCCCTGCTAAATATAAGCTCTGCCTGGCAGATGCTTGTCATTCGGGTAGTTTGCTAAACGGTATCGCAGCACGCAGTGCCGCTGCCGACCAGACGATTAAGAAATATTACAACGCGTTTAAGGATATCCGAGGCGGGGTATCCTTGATCATGTCGTCAAAGTCGGAAGAGTACTCTTTGGAGTCAAACGGCCTCAAACAAGGCTTGTTTAGCCACTTCATCATCCGGGGCCTAAAAGGCGAGGCTGATGCGGATAAAAGCAGCGTGGTAACGGTTACGGAGTTGTACCAATATGTATCGAAAAACGTGAGCGAGTTTTCGGCTGGTTTCCAAAATCCAGTGATCAGCGGTAGCTACGACCCGCAAATGCCAGTTTCGGTTACGGAGTAAATTAACCCAAATCCATCATCTCCTCCTGTAATTTCTCCCATTCCGCCATTCTTTCCGTCAAGGCTTGTTCTGTTTTTTGGAACTCGGCAAGATGCTTGTCGTAAGCTGGTGTACCGTACTGGGTATGGTCGGCCATGGCCAGTTCTAGCCTTACCTTTTCGTTTTCGAGCTTGGTAATTTGCGCCTCCACGTTGTGGATTTTCTTTTCCAGCTGGCGTTGTTGGTTCAATTTTTCCTGCTTGGCCTTGCTATCGTCAACAGGTGCAGCAGCTTTAGCGGCTTGCTCCGATTGTTTCCCGAGGCTAACTTCACGCATATCGCTGAAGTCGCGTTTCTCGAGGAAGTATTGTATATCGCCCAGGTATTCAACCAGTTTGCGGTCGCGGAACTCTATGGTTTTATCGGTCAAGCCGGTCAAGAAATCCCGGTCGTGCGATACGATGATAAGCGTACCGTCGTACTGCATGATGGCATCCTTGAGGATTTCCTTCGAAATCATGTCCAAGTGGTTCGTCGGCTCATCGAGAATAAGCAGGTTGATGGGGCGCAAGAGCAAGCAGGCCAAGGCCACGCGGGCACGCTCGCCACCCGACAATACACTGATTTTTTTCTCCACGTCATCGCCAGAGAACAAGAACGCACCCAGGATAGCCCTGATGCGCGGGCGCATCTCAGGTGGAGCGGTGTTCTCCATCACTTGTAGGATGGTCAACTTAGAGTCGAGGGTATCGGATTGATTCTGCGCGTAGTAGCCCAGTTCAATGTTGTAACCCAGTTTAAAATTACCGCCTTGGTATTGTTCAACCCCGGCAATAATCTTCGACAAGGTTGTTTTACCCTCGCCGTTTTTACCTACAAACCCGATGCGTTCGCCGCGTTCCATCATCAGGCTCACCTTATCGAGGATTAACTTCTCGTCGTATGATTTAACGAGGTCGGTCACTTCCAGGGCAATATCACCTGAGCGGGGTGCAGGCGGGAATACGATACGCATGGCCGCCGTGTCTGGGTCGTCGAGTTCAATACGGTCCATGCGGTTAAGCTGCTTCGACAGCGATTGTGCCATCTTGGCTTTCGATGCTTTGGCCTTGAAACGGTCAATCAAACGCTCGGTCTGGGCTATTTTTTGCTGCTGGTTGTCGTAAGCGGCCTGGAGTTGGTCGCGGCGTTCTTCGCGCAGCATCACGTATTTCGAGTACGATGCTTTATAATCGTAGGCTTTGCCTAGTTCAATCTCGATGGTACGGGTTGTGATGGCATCCAGGAATGAACGGTCGTGGGAAATAAGCACCACGGCGCCAGGGTATGTTTTCAGAAAACCTTCCAACCAGATAATCGACTCGATATCCAAGTGGTTCGTAGGTTCGTCAAGCAGCAGGTAATCCGGGCGGGTAAGCAGGAGTTTGGCCAACTCGATACGCATTTTCCAACCACCGCTGAAAGTGTTGGTAAGTCGGTTAAAATCGCCTTGTCTAAAACCAAGACCTTGAAGTACGCGTTCGGCATCGGCTTGCATGGTTACACCACCGAGGATTTGGAAACGTTCGGTAAACTCGGTCAGGTCATGGATCAGCTGCATGTACGAGTCGGTCTCGTAGTCATCGCGGATGGTCAGTTGTTCTTGAACCTCGTGGATTTTGCGGTCCAGTTCTTTCACCTCGCTGAACGCCAGCATGGTTTCCTCCATCACGGTGCGCACCTCCACCATGTCGAGTTCCTGTTGCAGGTAACCCACCGAGGCGTTGTTGGGCTTGGCAATATTGCCTTTTTGCGGGCGTATTTTACCCGAGATCAGCTTCAACATGGTCGATTTACCGGCACCGTTGCGGCCAGTCAAACCAATCCTGTCAGACGGCATGATACTAAAGGAAATGTTGTCGAACAGCGTGCGGTCGCCGTAATGCAGTTCAATATCGTGGAGGGAAATCATCGGGTTATGTTGCTTGGAGAAACTTGTGATAAGTTTTTAGATTTGGGCGCCTCCCGCTGCGCGGGTCGCTACGTTCCGCCGCTCGCTATCCGCTCGGCCCTGCGCCGCCCTGCCTGGCGGTAGCGGTTCAAGAAACGGGTGTGCATTGGGCGGCTTGGTCTGGCGCGTTGCGCCACGGCTTCACATCGCTGGCGCGGGGCAGTGTTGAGGCTAGCCCGCGAAGAATGAATCCACGAACTGGCGTTTATCGAAGACTTGGAGCTGGTCAATGCCCTCCCCTACCCCGATATACTTGATTGGAATTTTAAACTGGTCGGAAATACCGATAACCACACCACCTTTGGCCGTACCATCGAGTTTGGTCAAGGCTAAGCAATTCACGTCGGTAGCTTGGGTAAAACCTTTGGCTTGTTCAAAAGCGTTCTGCCCGGTGGAGGCGTCCAGAACCAACATGATTTCGTGGGGGGCATCGGGTAAAAGCTTGCTGATAGAGCGTTTGATTTTACTCAACTCCTGCATCAGGAGGCTCTTATTGTGCAAGCGCCCAGCCGTATCGATAATAGCCAAGTCGATATTGTTGTCGATGGCGTACTTCACGGTTTCATAGGCCACGGCGGCAGGGTCGGTATTCATACCTTTGGAGTAGAAATGACAACCTACGCGTTCCGACCAGATTTTCAACTGGTCAACGGCAGCAGCGCGGAAGGTATCGGCAGCGCCGAGCACCACGCTTTTGCCCTGGTGTTTAAACTGGTTGGCTAGTTTGCCAATGGTAGTGGTTTTGCCTACACCGTTTACCCCAACAACGAGGAGGATGTAAGGCTTTTTATCGGCGGGGATATGGTAGCCCTGCGCCTTGTCGGAATTATTCTCGCCCAGCATCTGCACGATTTCGTCGCGCATGATGTGGTTGAGCTCAGAGGTGCTCATGTACTTATCCTGGGCCACGCGTGCCTCGATGCGTTTGATAATTTTCACGGTGGTTTCAACACCTACATCGGAGGAGATGAGTATTTCCTCTAGTTCATCGAGGACTTCTTCATCGACGGTGGTTTTACCCGCGATGGCGCGACCAATTTTGGTAAAGAAGTTGGTGCGTGTTTTCTCGAGGCCTTGATCAAGGTCTTCGCGTTGTTCTTCAGCCGATTTACTCTTGCCGAAAAGGTTTTTCAGGAAGTTCATAGGGCGTAGCCGAGCTTGGAGTAATTAAGCAAAAAAAGGCTTCTCCGGTGAGGGGAAGCCTATGTATTTTTAAACGTCGTCGATGGCAAAGATTACTTAGCGGCGAGGAACTCGTCTACTTTGTCTTTGTGAATCATAACTTCCTTGTAAGTATAGTTACCAGTCACTGGGTCTTTGATAGACTTTACAACTTTAACGAAATCCTTACCGGAACCTTTATTCGCTGCACGGTCGGCAACACGGGCGTTTTTCGAAACTTTCTTAGCCATGATTATTTAATTTCTTTGTGTAGGGTATAACGTTTGAGCACTGGATTGTATTTCTTCAATTCCATGCGTTCTGGTTTGTTCTTACGGTTTTTCACGGTAATGTAGCGGCTCATGCCGGGCATACCAGATGCTTTGTGCTCAGTGCACTCCAAAATCACCTGGATACGATTACCTTTACTCTTTTTTGCCATGACTTTATGCTTTGTTCAGCCTTTTACGAATATTAGAATTTAACGCCAACGTCGAAACCTTTGGCTTTTTGCTCTTTCAAGAAAGTGTAGATACCTTTCTTGTTGATAGTACGCAAAGCAGAGGTGCTCACTTTCAAAGTGATCCACTCGTTAGTTTCAGGTACGAAGAAACGTTTTTTAACCAAGTTAGGGAAAAACCAACGCTTAGTCTTGCGGTTTGAGTGCGAAACCAAGTTACCAGTTCTTGGACGTTTGCCAGTTACTTCACAAATTTTAGACATTGTCTTTTCATTTATATTCTCCCGGGTGGAGAATGTGTTCTTTAGAACGAGATTTAAAGTGGTGACTCTGTAGGGATTCGAACCCCAAACCTTCTCATCCGTAGTGAGATGCTCTATCCAATTGAGCTACAGAGCCTGCAATGTTTATTGCTTTAGCGGGTGCAAAGATAAAAGCTTTTTTATAAATACAATAGTATCGGCTAAAAATTTATTTATTTTTTTTGATTTTCTTGGAATGAGACAGGCCAGCCGATTTAGGGCGCTTAGGAACTTGGTATTGTGGCTTCCAATCGAGATAGCCGAAAACATAATGAAAAGCCACATTACCCCGATCGTCAATCCAGGCCACCATCAAGCCGACGGACTGGATTTCGGAGCTGAGGCACTTGCTTTGCGTATCGTAGTACCAAGTTTGAATGAGTTTTAGTTTTTCGATTTGTTGGGGCAATATTTCAAAAAACGTTGGGGTCCAGACTTCCTCATAGGTTTCCGGGTCAAATACCACTGCGGTATCTGGATGGTACACCTCGAACCGAGCCCGCTTAGGGCTGATAGGCTGGCGTTGGTCGTAACTGGCCCCATGAATACTGCGTTTTATTTTGGGAGATTTGCTCGCGAACATGCCATGCAAGATATCTGGCAAGGGGCGGCTATGTTTGATGAGCCGGTGCTGTTGCAGCCAGATGTTGCCGTCCATGATGGTCTCCGTGCGGAAGGCTATTTCGGGTTGAGGCTTGAGGTTCGAGCCCTTGGGGGCAGGCATCAGCCAGAGGAGTGGTTTCCCGTCGAAGACCGGGGCGATCGCGAGTACGGTAGAGCCTATTTTGTATGTGCGCTCGTCGTGGTAGAGTTGCTGCCGCACCATGTAATAGTCGGGCACTTTACTAGCGTATTGCTGTATGAGGTTTTGATACGTGTTGGCATCCAGTTGTTGGGTCAGCTGGGCATCAGCGAAACAGCGCTCGGGCAGGGCCAGCAGGTCGAAGTACCAGAAATCGAGTTGTTGGGTGTTGCCCGGGATATAATCCAGCTTTACAATTTGAATATCCGAGAAGTTGTAGTTGCTATCTATATGGCTGCCGAGCTGGTACCCGCTCGTGTACTCGCCCACCCAATCGATACGTTTTTGGGATAGCTTGACAGGGCCTTGCACGTGACAGGCGGATAAACTGAGCAGGAGCACGAATAAAAAAAGTGGCTTCATGTGAACGAGGAACTATGAATGATGAACTATGAACTATGAACCCGGCGAGCTTCGCTCGCCCACCCCCCGCTACCAGCAGACGCGTAGCGGCTGTACAGTGGAGGGGGTCGGCGCAAAGCGCTGGGGGGAGGCACTTCGAGGAACGAGGGGCTAACTAGAGCGTAATCTTGGGCTAGGCAGTGCAACAATCGCGCTAGGTGCCCGGCGGGCTGCGCCGTAGGCGCAGGTGCGTAGCACCGAGGCGAATAGCCGAGCCCAGAGGGGACCGGCGACGCGTAGCGGCGCAGCGCCCAAATTAATGTGCTAATTTTTGATGTGCTAATGTGCTGATTATGAAATAGCCTAGAAGAGCTAAAAATAATGAACTTTCAACTATCAACTATCAACTCAAAAAAATAGCCCCGCAAATGCGAGGCTAAGATAAGTTATCGTGCACATTAAAATAGTACTCAGGCAATTTTAGTACTGGCGTTGGCGCTTGTTGGGAGCTGGTGCAAAAAACGATTTGCCAATGAACAAACCAGTTACAATCAAGGCCCAAATCATTACGATCTTAATCATGTTGTATATGTTTAGTTAAAAAATATGACGCATGGCGTTGGAATGTATAAACGTAGCCATACCCCTTAATAATGCCTTAACCTACGGGAAAGTTAGGCAAATGATTTAAAAAGTTACCAACAGCCTGTGGAAAAGTGCCTAAAAACGGCTATTTTACAGCGTTTTTGAAAAATAAATAAAGTATCACTTGCACGGTTAAATATAAGCCCTTAACTTAGCGTTTGTAATCAATATGTGATTTTTTGAGGTAAAAAAATTACATGTATCATTATTATTCGTTCGCTTAACCTAGAATATGAACAGTATCGTTACCCAGCACTTCATCAAGTGCCACAACAAGCTGAAAGAAGAAGGCAAAATCCGCTCTAGCCGTCAATTTGCTATCGACTTGGACTACCTGCCGCAGAGCTTGAGTGAAATCTTGAAAATGCGCCGCGATGTAACCATCGAGCTCCTGCGCAAGTGCGTGACCAAGTTCAAGGTTAGCCCTACCTATTTGTTTACCGGTGAAGGCCCCATGTTTTTGAGCGACGAGGACATGAACAAGTCGTTCCGCGTGCTGACCGTGGTGACCGACCCATCGAACGACGAGCGCATTGTACACGTGCCCGTGCAAGCGCAAGCAGGCTACCCCAGCGAGCTGGCCGAGCCATCGTTTATATCTGACTTGCCCACCTTTACCCTACCCGACTACAAGTATAAAAACGGTACTTTCCGCTCGTTCGACGTGGCCGGTGATAGCATGGAGCCTACCCTTTTTGAAGGCGATAAAGTGATTTGTAGCTTCATGGAACCCTCGTACTGGGAATCATCGCTCAAGGATAATTTTGTGTATGTCATTGTCACACAAGGCGATGTATTGGTAAAGCGCATCGAAAACATGATTAAAGATAAGAAACAACTCTTGCTTATCTCGGATAATGCCTATTATGAACCTTACACGGTAAACCTCCACGAGATTAAAGAGGTATGGTACGTGCGTGCCCGCTTGAGCCCCTTCCTCCCCTCCCCTGGCAGCGTTAAGAATATCTTACAAGACGAGGTGGTTAAACTGCGCAACAGCTTGTCGGAGCAGTCGCGCATCATCGAGAGCTTGTACAAAACGATTGAGGAGTTGGTGAAGAAAAGCTAAATTAATAGAGCAAAGAGCAGAGTTCAGAGATCAGAGCCGATTATGGACTTTACGCTCTGAACTCCTACTTTATACGCTGCTCTCTGAACGCTGCTCTCTGAACTCATATTTTACCGCTTGCCCAGTACGCCCAAATGCCCACCCACTCGCGGATGAGCGTTTGCCAGCGCACGAAACCCTCGGGTTGTGGCATCACGTTATCCCAGAAAGTGTAGCCACCGGCTTGACCAGCAGGACCAGTTGAGCACAACACGGGTGCCAAGCCTTGTTTCTGGAAACAAGCGCTGGCCCGCCGCATATGGGAAGCCGAGGTGATTAATACACAGCTCTTTGTACCAAGACTATCGAGGATACGTTTGGTTTCCGAGGCGTTCTCGGCGGTGTTACGCGATATAGGCTCGAGGATGACCACACTGTCGGGAATGCCCAAGCGCTGGAGATATTGCCCCACATGCTTGGCCTCGCTCAGTTTAGGGCCAGTGAGATTGCCAGCACCAGTACTGATGAGTATTTTTTGCACCTTGCCCAGCTTATACAATTCTAGTGCGGCCGTGAGTCGATGTGCATTCTGGTTGGGCTGGTAGCGATCGTTGGGCAAGGCCCTCGGGTTGCTAAATCCGCCCAGCACGATGGCCACCTCGGTATTCGGGATGCTGCTGAAGGACACCGGGGCCACCGCCCACCATGTTTCAACTTGGCGCAACAACCAAGGATTGGTAATCAAGCAGGTTAAGAGCAAGGCTGACTGGATGGTTTTGCGGCGGCGTTTATCATTGCGTTGCCAAGCGGCCGCCAACAACAAAACAATTAACCAGGCCAAGGGCTGAATGAAGAAACTTAGTACTTTTGAAAGGAAGAAAAACATATTTTCGCGTTTGTTGTTTGACGTTAGCGTAAGTTACAGTCCAAACATACGCTTGAATCCTGCCCGATTGAACGGCTAAAAATAAAACAAATGAGTCAAAGTAGAGGCCCTAAAGGCATATTGCTGGTAAACCTTGGTACCCCCGACGATGCGTCACGTGGCGCGGTGTACCGTTATTTAAAGCAGTTTTTGCTCGACCCACGGGTTATCGACATCAACCCAATAGCGCGTAACCTGCTGGTTAGAGGTATTATAGCGCCTTTCCGCTCGGCATCGTCTGCCAAGTTGTACAAAAAACTTTGGACCCCCGAAGGCTCTCCACTTAAAACCTACGGGTACAAATTAAAAGAAGGCGTCCAAGCCATTTTAGGCCCCGAATACGTGGTTGCCTTGGGCATGCGGTACCAAAGTCCTTCAATAGCCTCGGCCTTGAACGAGCTACTCGATAAAAATGTAAGCGAGATCGTGGTGTTGCCATTATTCCCGCATTATGCCTCGGCTTCAACGGGTTCGGTATATGAAGAAGTGATGCGATTGCTCCAGAAGCGACAGGCTATCCCGACGCTCAGGATCATCAATTCGTTTTATGATTATGCCCCGATGATCGAGGTATTTGCAGATGAAGCCCGCAAGCACGACGTGGGTAGCTATGACCATGTTTTGTTCAGTTTCCACGGCTTGCCACAACGCCAGATGCGCAAGGCCGATACCAACAACCATTGCTTGCAAAAAGACAATTGTTGCCAGAACATTGGTCCGCACAACCAGTTTTGCTACTCGGCGCAATGCCATCAAACGGCTAAGCTCATCGCGGCTCAACTCGGGTTAAAACCCGAGCAATACACGGTTTGCTTTCAATCAAGGCTGGGCCGCGACCCTTGGATACAACCATACACACCCGTTATTTTGAAAGAACGGGCCGCCAAGGGCGATAAACGCCTGTTGGTGTTCAGCCCGGCATTTGTATCTGACTGCCTCGAAACCACCATTGAGATTGGGGAAGAATACTTTGAAGAATGGCATGAAATGGGCGGCGAGCACCTGCAACTGGTGAGCAGCTTAAACGACAAACCCGCCTGGATGGAAGCCGTGGCTAACCTGGTGCGGTAGCATATCGATTGGGCTAAGCCGAAGTTGTATTGTTTTTATTTTTTTGGGGCGTTGCGGCCTACGGCCGCCGCTGTCCTGCGGGGTTTGCGTTGCTCCGTGCTACGCACCGCCCGCTAGCGCGGTCGCCCTCCGGCCAGCTAACGCGACTACTCGCCTAGCACCGTGTAAGTATCTGGTACAAAGCGAGGATTACAGATACATAAAAACAGTAAATCAGTCTGGCCAGTATTTCGGATGCGTTGTGCTTGGCCTGCCAGTATTTGCACCACATCACCGGGTTTAACGGCATGCCAGCCTTGGCCATTGAGCTCCATATCGCCTTGGCCCGAGAGGATATAATAGTACTCGTCCAAGCTCAAGGCGTGTAGTTGTGTGGTTTCGCCAGGTATTACCCTAGCCTGCGCGATGGAGATACCAGGACTAGCGGCCTGGTTTATAATTTCAGTGATAAAGCAACGCTCTGGAGTGTAAAATTCTTGTGCTGGGTTGGTATGGAATAGCATAGGGGGGGGATTTCTGAGCAAAGGTAGTACATTGACTACTTCCTCACGGTATATTCCCAAGTAGCGTTTTCCCCGTAAAGCAGGTGACGCCCGAAGGCAATTCTCGTGGTATCATCTGTAATGAACCTAATTTTTTTGGTGTATTTACCGGTTGCTTGAGGGGCTGCACGGTAGCGGAAAACACCGTCAGGATCAACTTTAAAAGTATCTTGCCCAAGAATACAGCGTAGGTTTTCGCCGGAGATGGCGGGTAGGTAGCTCATGTGGAAACTCAAATATAAGCCTTCTGCGCCTAATGGGGGCAGCCCATATACTTCTTTAGAGGCCCTGATTTGATAACCAAAGCACCGCCTTCGTGGTGCCCGCAACATGTTTGATAAAAGTTCCATCGCTTGGAGGTCATATCTAAGCATGGAAAGTTTTATAAAAGCTTTTCTGGATTCAAACTCTTCGGCGGTACGGCTGCTCGCAAGTCCAGAAGCACCGATGCTCAATATCGTAATAGGTTTGATTGTACTCAGCAAACTATCCCCCAGTGCCTGATTCACGCCTAACTCTTGAGATATGATTGCTAGGTTCATCACGAGGCTGTCTTCAGCTAAATCTATCTCCTGTTGTAAAGCACTTGTCCAGCCTTTTTCCTTGTAGCTTTCAAAGCTCACATCTTGAACTTTATCTATTAACTTAGACCATAAAAAGACTTTGCCAATTGCTTTCTGAAACACTAGTCCGTGACAGTTCTCGTATATGGCCATTGCTTGGCGCCAAAGCGGTCGTTTAACTTCCTCTACTTTCCAGCTCAGCATACTTAACATACGGGTATTTTTACTTAACTGGTTAACCCAAAAAGCATCTACCTTTACACTGGTATTGCAACTGCTGATGGTGTACAAGCAAATGAATACACCGATGTAACGCCCCCAACGCTTCATAACGCAGCGCTTTGCGGTTTATAAATATAGGTGCCCTTGATAGTATCCCTTGTAACTGGGTCGTAAATATAGTATTCAAAATTAATAGGTTCAGCTACGTTTTTACCGAGGTTGATTTGGAATACATCAAAGTGCTTGGTTTTAATGGGCTTGCCGTTTTGTCTCAAGGTGAATTCAGGATTCACACCCCAAAAGTCCATAGTAAAAGGTTCTTGATCAAAATTAAAAAACCACTCAGCCTTGATGCTATCAGTAGCCGAAAAGGTATTCAGAAAGTCACGTTGCACAGGACAATAATAAGAAAAATATGTTCCCCGTCCACCAAACACTTCCTCTAAACTAGAGACAACACTGTACACCATTAATTGCATTTCATTGGCCTTGTACCTTTTATACAATTCAATATTAAGTTTGAATTTCTGCTCCCAGAGCTTTTCGTGGCAATATAAACTATCTGCATTCGAGCGCATCTCCTTTAGCTTTTTATCCATGTAGTCCATCATATTATCTCGTTTAAAACATGGGGAAGCAGATTGTTTGTACAAGGCAAGTAATCTATCTAGAAACATATCTATTTCGCGCTCTACCTTGTGTTTATCTGACCATTTTTGCACCTTATTCATTTCCTGCAAAGTATGCTCATACGCCATGTCAAAACTATCCAGTGCGTTCAATAATCCAAGAAAAAAACTGTCTGTTACACTTTTCCTTCGTTTCAAATCCTGAATTACCATGTCTGACCCCTTATGAAGCGCCTCCACCGTCAGCCGGTCTTGTTCCAAGATGAAATCAGCTAGGGCTTTTTCACGATGATTGCAGCCCAGGAGCAGGAACAAACTGCCCAAGAGTGCAGCTACCAACAGTTTAGCCATGTGGTTGAATATGGTCATGCAAAGGTTTATAGTTTATAACGGGTAGCTAGGGGAAAGATACAGTGTATAAAAATACAAAAAGTTTCTTTAGAAAGAAACTTTTTGTATTTTTACGACGTTTAAACAAGAGATATGAAAAAACTATTTGACGTAATATTCCTAGACGATGCCTTTGATTTTTTAAAAGGGCTTGAGCGGAAGCATTCCGAAAAAATACTTTACAACATCAGGAAAGCCCAAATTGAACATGACCCAGAACTATTCAAAAAACTTAACGAAGACATCTGGGAGTTCCGAACGCTTTATCAAGGCATGCAATATAGACTACTCGCTTTTTGGGATAAAACTTCCAACAAAGATACACTTGTGATTTCAACTCATGGCTTCATAAAGAAACGAAGCAAAGTTCCTGACAATGAAATTCAGCGAGCGAGCCAATTACGCAGTAAATACTTTGAAGACAAACAACCCAAAATCAAAAAATCATGAAAACATACACACTTGACCTAGTACAAGATGAAATCATAGGCAAACATGGAACCGTTGAACGAGACATTTTTGAATATGATTTACAAATGGATTTGATTGGCAAAGCCATTAAACAAGCTAGACGTGAACGCCAACTAACGCAAGAACAACTTGGGAAACTCATCGGAGTGCAAAAAGCTCAGATATCGAGACTTGAAAATAATGCTAGTAACGTAACCATGGATACACTCCTCAAGGTGTTTACAGCATTAAATGCAAAGGTAAAATTTCAAGTCGAACTATCCTCCAATCAACGAATCAACTACGTACAATAGGAATGATTGTACTAGTAGTATTAAATCCAGGCATTAGCATACTTATCCAAGGTGGCGTTCCCAACCCTCGCGCTAGTGATGCGCAGCGGTGGCCCGCAGGGCCAGACCAAGCCCGAAGGGCGCAGGGCCGATCGCACAGCGAGCCGCGGAGCGTAACGGCGACCGCGTCAGCGGGCGCAGCGCCCAAATCAATTTGCTCTTTTTTGCGATTTTTGAGATTTTGCCTTTAGCTAAAACGCAAAAAATCAAACCAAAAACCTATTTGGTGGCTATGTAAAACAAGTCGTAACAGCCCTCGGCAGCGGGTTTTACGCTGTAATCCTCGTGCGTGATGCCCGATACCAAACCCTCGTTTTGCTTCAAGAGTTTCTTGCGGTTCATGCGGTTGAGGATGTCGTAAGGGATTTGCAGCCAGGTGCGTGGCAAACGGTATTGCAGGTTGAAAATATCAAAGCGGGTGATGCGCTGTACCGATGCCTTGTTTTGCTCGTAGTACGCCCGTACTTTTTCGTTGCCGAAAACACCCATTGGCTCTACCGTGGGGAACGATTTGCCCAGCAGGCTCACCAGCTCGCTGATGCTGTACTCGCGCACGTGCCAAGGGTTGCGGGTGATAGACATGGGTTTGTTGGGTGTAGTGACAATCAGCTTACCACCCGGTTTGAGCACGCGGAATATCTCGCTTACAAAGGCGTTGTCGTCCTCGATATGCTCGATTACCTGGAAAGTTACCACGAAATCGAAGGTATTATCGGCCAGGCCCGTGAATGGCGGGATGGTCATTTGCTTGAAGCTCACGTTGGTATGCTTCGTGAAATCTATGTTGGTCGGATACTTGTCGATGGTCACGTACTCGGTAGCCTTGGGAGCCAAGATTTCAACACCGTAACCCTCGCCACAGCCCACTTCGAGGACTTTGCCCGATACTAATTTTTCGGCTTCGAGGTAAGCAAGGAGTGAACGTTGAAAAACGTAGTTGTCGGACATGTCGCGATGCGATACGCGTTCGGCTGTTTGCATGGTATAATGGAGGTTTTGTAATTCAAATTAATCAGGTAACGAAAAAGTTTGCTGCCCCGCTGTCTCGAACAGGTGCGGGTAATGCTGTTGCAGGGCCGCCACAAACAAGTCGAAAGGCATATCGGGGAAGTGGCCGTGGTCGGTCACGTACTCCATGAACAGCCCGCGGTTGGGGTCGAAGGATTGGAACACGCTGTCTTCCAGCCCGTCAAACTCCAGGGCATCTACGCCCAGTTTTTGACAAAGTTCCAAGTTGAAGGCCGGGGTAGCTTTCACCCACTTGCCGTGCATGAACAACTCGGTAGCCCCGTGAAAAACCATCACGTCGGTTTTCAGGTGTTCTTGCAGTTTCTCGGTCCCGATGTGGTTGCGCACATCGGCAAAGGTCAAGCGACTAGGCACGCCCAACACCCGAGCACCCGCGGCCAAGAGGATGGCTTTCTCGGTACAATAGCCCGAGTTTTTGCCCAGCAGGTAGCTGGCTTGCATGGCCTCGGGGCGCAGCACCACCTCGTAAGGGTTATACTTGAAACCATCGCGCACGGCATAGTACAACTGTATGACCTGCTCTATGGGGTCGCTCAAGCCACCCACCGAGTCGAGGGTGTAGGCCACCACATCGGGATGGTCGGAGTTGATGAAATATGCGGAATCTAAGTAGTTCAAAGTTAAGGGTTAAGAGTTAAGAGTATAGAATAACGTTACAAATCAGAGATATTATTTTTACAATAACGCTGAACTCATAACTTTTAACTATTAACTAATAAAAAAATGCCATTTTTACAAGCCGTTCCAGTAAGAACCGCAAAATTACAAATCTTAGCCGATGAAAACTTTATTTACCGTTATTTTAGTGTTGAGCTACCTCATTCAAGGTTTTTCGCAATGCCAACCGCAACGCTACATCGACCCGATTTTCAGCACGGTGAACCGTATAGAGGATGTAACTTATGCCAGTGCCGACCCCTACGGCCTGCTCAATAACCAAGATTTGTTGTTCGATTTTTACGAGCCGCTGGGCGATACCCTGGCCAAACGCCCGCTCATTATCTACATGTACGGCGGTGCATTTTTAATTGGCGATAAACGCCAGCCACCTATTCCCGAGTACTGCGAGTACTTTGCCAAACGCGGCTACGTGGTGGCGGCCATCCAGTACCGCATTGGCTTCAACACGCTCGATGGCAACAGCGCCATGCGGGCTGTGTTCCGTGCCGTGCAAGATTTCAGGGCGGCTTGTCGGTATTTTGCGCACTTCCAACAAACCTACCGCATCGACCTCGATAATATTTTTGCCACGGGTTCAAGTGCGGGTTGCGTAACCGCTTTACACTCGGTGTACATGCAGGAATCTGAGCGACCAGCGGCTACCTATGGTATTTTGCTAGAGCCGCAAGACCTGGGCTGCGGCAATTGCTCGGGCAATAACTACTACAACAACCAGTACGTACCCGTGAAAGCGGTGGTGAACAACTGGGGCGCCATCGGCGATTTAGCCTGGATAAACCAACCCGATAGTGTGCCCGTGCTCAGCATCCATGGTACCAACGACGGCATCGTGCCTTACAACGTGGGCCAGCCGTTTTCGCTGCCCATTTGGCCTAATTTAACGGGAAGTAACATGATTCACCCACACCTCCAGAGCCTGGGCATCTACTCGGAATTAGTGCCGCTGTGGGGTGCTGGCCACGAGCCAGAACTGCTCAACCCCGATTACCTAGATAGCATGTACTTAGCCACCGTGCCGTTTTTATACAAAAATATACAACCTAAAATCACCGCCATCAATGGACCTAACCCTGTATATACCAACCAGTTGCGCACCTATAGCGTGACGGCCAACTGGGGCTCTGATTATTGTTGGACAATTCAAGGCGGAACCATCATTAACGACAACGGCGCCAGCATCGACGTGATTTGGAACAGCGCCGGCCAGCATAGCATCGAGGTAACGGAGCGCAATTATATCAAGGCCGTGAGCCTACCTTTTAGTCGTATTATAACGGTGTACAACAATCCCAACACCAGCTTAATTAGTAGCGATTTAAGCCAAATCAGCCTGCAGCCCAACCCCAGCAACGGCCCGCTGTACCTATCCATCCCCACCGGGCAAACGCTAGATGAACTCCGCGTGGAGCTATTCGATAGCCGCGGCGCCCTACTGTGGTCCAGCCAGCTCCATGTCAGCACCAGCACCCGCCTCGACGTGCCCAACCTACCCCAGGGCAGCTATTGGCTGAGGCTCAGCCACCAGCAGCAAAGCACGGTGAAAAGCTTTGTACGGTTCTAGTGTTGGATGATTTGGGCGCTGCGCCGCTGCGCGTCGCCGGTCCCCTCTGGGCTCGGCTATTCGCCTCGGTGCTACGCACCTGCGCCTACGGCGCAGCCCGCCGGGCACCTAGCGCGCAATGCCATTAAGCGTTAATTATTTTGTTTGTTTTTCAGCCTTTTCCGGCCTTTGTAACAACCCCGTCTGCTGCGCGCCACGCTTCGAATTCCGCTTGCATCCACCCCTCCTTTGCATGGCTACGATTAGGACACATTTTTTG
>CAZDVQ010000048.1:0-34335 GCA_964508975.1 uncultured Saprospiraceae bacterium | reverse complement strand
TTCTGTTTGAGGAAAATGTGTCCTAATCGTAGCCATGCAAAGGAGGGGTGGATGCGCAGGTGGCGTTTTACGCCATGTAGCGCAGACGGGGTGGTAAATCACAACGAAAAATAGAACCAATCAATCCTGCCCGCCGCGTTGCGGCGGCGGTCCCTTCTTGGCGCGATGAACGCTGTAAATCCCCAGGCGTAGCCTAGACTGTTCAAAATCCGGCCTAGCGATACGGAGGGGTGGCCCGATAGGGCCAGACCAAGCCGCCAGATGGCGGCGCAGGGCCGAGCGACAGCGAGCCCCGTAGTGTAGCGCCCGCCGTTAGCCAACGGCGGGAGGCCCCAAAAAATAAAAAATATTTGCAACATTGTTGCATCTAATCAAAATCCTGCCTATATTTGCAACATTATTGCATTTAACTCAATCGAATCCTCAACAATTAAAACTTAGCTTATGAAACCTATTAGTTTCCTTTTCTTTGCCTTTGCGGCATCTGTTGCGTTCATGTTCAGCAGCTGCGACAAACACACTAATGAAGTGACCATCACCATCGTTTCTCCAACCGACGGTCAAACAGTTGCCAACGATTCGAGCGTAGTGGTTAACGTGCTCGTGACTGCCAGCGAAGAAGTTGAAGATGTTCACATCGAACTGCATGCCCATGGTAGCACCGACTTAATCCTAGATTCAGACGTTGAACACGTACACGAAAGCAGTTATTCCTTTACCCAAACTGTTGACTTGTCGAGCTATGCAAGTGGCACAGAATTCCACTTGATGGTATCGTCTTCTATCGACCACGATGGCGATGAAAAAGTTACTAAGGAAATCACTTTCGCCATTCCTTAGTAAGTTGGTTTATATCTGCATGCAAGGCCTAGTTAGACTTCCGTCTGGCTGGGCTTTTTTTGTTGAAAATACGGCGCAACAAAAATACTTAAGCAGTTAACGGGCTCATATTTTAGCTTTATCTTTGCGGCTCAAAATATTGCTATGAACGCCTGCATCACCGATACTGCCTTCCAATTCCCTAAACAAACCGGTTTTTACCGCGGCAAAGTTCGCGAGGTTTATTACATCGATCAACAATACCTGGTGGCGGTGGCCAGCGACAGGATTTCGGCATTTGACTACATCCTACCGCGCCCAATACCGTACAAAGGGCAGGTACTCAACCAATTGGCTTCCTACTTCCTAAAAGCAACCGCCGATATAGTGCCTAACTGGCTCCTTGAAACCCCCGACCCTAATGCAAGTGTAGGTATTTTGTGTGAGCAAATTCCGCTTGAAATGGTCGTTCGTGGCTATATTTCTGGCCACGCTTGGCGTACTTATAAATCTGGTGAGCGTGTGCTCTGTGGCGTTACCATGCCAGAAGGCATGAAAGAGAACGACAAGTTCCCGCAACCAATCATCACGCCGGCCACAAAGGCCGTTGAAGGCCACGATGAAGATATCAGCGCAGAAGATATCCTAGCACGCGGTATCGTTAGCCCCGAAGAATGGTCAACACTTTGTAAATATGCCTTAGCCTTGTTCGAACGTGGTACACAAATGGCCGAGCAGCAAGGCCTCATTTTAGTAGATACCAAGTACGAATTTGGCCGTAAAGCCGATGGTTCTATCTGCCTCATCGACGAGGTGCACACCCCTGATAGTTCCCGTTACTTCTACGCCGAAGGCTACGCAGAGCGCCAAGCCAAGAATGAACCACAACGTCAACTCTCGAAAGAGTTTGTACGCGAATGGCTCATCGAAAATGGCTTCCAAGGCCTCGATGGCCAAGTTATGCCCAGCATGTCTGACGAATTCCTAGAGCTGATTACCCAGCGCTACATTGAGCTATACGAACGCATTACAGGTCAAACCTTTATCAAGGCTGACACGAGCGATGTATTGGGCCGAATTGATGCAAACGTAACAGCTGCCTTGAATAAATTACTTGAAGCTACGGCGTAGTTCGTACCACAAAACAAAGGCCAGCAATGCCAAAATGATAAACTTGTTCCTCAATATGGTGAGGAACAAAATCAGGAGTATGGCCGTCCAAAACCAAAAGCGCATGTATTTATCCAGCGCGAGTAGTTCCTTTACCCAGCTATCCTTGAATCTCAAGGGTTTAGCTAGGTAAAGGCCCACTTTGGGTATAGCACCGGCAATAACCACGGCGCTCAAGATGATAAAAATTATACGGTGCATGTTAGTCGGCCCAAGAGTCGTCGGTTAACCTGCTTGGATCGCGCTCCCGGCCCATCGTGCTTCCACGTGGGCCAGCGCCATACTCGTTCCGGTTAATTTCCAATTTCCAGTTGGGGTTGGAGTTCTCCCCCCGGGCGGTAGAGTGTAATATTTGAAAATCGCCAGGTACGAGTGAGGGGTTGTAAAATACGTAAATGACACGACTCTGGAATTCACTAAAGCTATCGTATTCCCAGATTTGGTAAGGAATCTTGCCAAATTCATTATCTACAACCGAGATGTTGTTCGGGGGGCCATAACGCAAGTATACCCTACCCCGCTCGGTATCAAAACCACGGTATGAAGCCGTACGGAATTGAAAATCGACATAACGTGCTACCTTCATGTAATCATTAAAGGCTTGTACGGGAAACAGTGGGTCACGTTGTTCCCAATAAGTGAGTAAGAACTGGCGTTTCACCATCGGGTCAGTTTGCTTAACCACATTGGCCAGCAAGGTGGCCTCTGCGTTATCCACCATGGGGCGAAGCGCTTTTAAGCAGTAATCCAAGTTGGCTTCGTTCAAGGTATCCACAAATGAAGTGCTGATATCTTTACGGGCAAAATCTTTTAGGGCTTCATCTTGCACGGGGTTCGAGCGCTGGAAAGTGAAAACGCGTTGCCCAAGTGGTTTGTTGGTTTTATCGGCTAGTTCAAGCACCAATTCCCAAGTACCTGAGGGCAATTTAGTGATATCAACTTGCTCGATAATAGCGATTAGAGGTTGGGCTTGTTTCTTCCTGAAAAATTTGAAATCGCCGTATGCAGCATCACCGCCACCTACTTTACGGATAAAATAGCGCATTAAAAATTGATCCTGGCCTACAGTATTAGCATTGTAAATCTCCGCGTAAAAAGTGAGCGTATTTTGGAATTTAGGGTAAAAATACAAGGCTTTCGGAATCATAAGGTAGCCATTCCGGTGGAATCTTGAAACGCCGTCATCCTTGCTGACATCGCTCATAGCGGCAATGTCGCTCATCTGTAAACTCGTGTTACCGTAAGATTCTAGCGTTACGAAAGTACTGCTGCTCAGCATGTTACCGGGTTGATTCGCATCCTCGATACGTACTTCCAGCAGGTAGGTCCCAGGTTTTAAGGCATAGCGCTGTAGTTCAACCATGTCTAGGATATCGGCTTTACTGGCATAGTTTGTCGAAATGGAGCGTATGCTGTCGCTAAGCATCAGTTCGCCACCTTGGTAAAAATTGATGGTACCTTTAGTGGCCAGTTGCAAACCTTGGTCGCTGATCTTGGGTTCAAGCGTTGTGCCTACCATGTAGATATACACTTCGAGCACCGACTGGTTGTCGGGCCCTTTAAATACGGCAAACGAGCTCGTGCCATCGATGGCAAACGCATTCACCGTGCAAAACAGTAAACTGAGTTGTAAAAATAACTTTTTCATGGGCATGTTTTTTAATTCCAATATTCATTTCTGCTAGCCTAAGGGCTGTAACGCACCTACAAATATAATCCAAATTTCAATAAGGCAAGGGCTAAAACCTTCATTTGTGCAATTGGCGCTCCTTCATAGGATGCAAAATGGCGGTATTTTGGCGTATACGGCTGAACTGGGGGTGAAAATGGGTGAAAATTGGTAAAAAGCTAAAATGGGTGAAAATTGCAGAAGGCTAATCCCATTTCACCTATTTTAACCAATCTTAGCCAATCTTTAGCTATTTTTTGGGCGTTGCGCCGCCTTTGGCGTCGCCGCTACGTTACGCGGCTCGCTATCGCTCGGCCCCTGCGGGTCTGGCCCTGCGGGCCACCGCTCCACATCGCTAACGCGGGATGGACTTCCAAGAACCATTAACCATTAACCATTAAACCCGGCTGCTGCGCAGCCGGTCACGGCTTAGCTGCCTGGCGTGCAGCCGAACGAAGTGAGGCTGGTGCCGCAGGCACCGAGCGAACAGCGAGCACAGAAGGCAGCGACCCCGAAGGGGGAAGCCCCAAAATAAATGAAACTAAAAACGGGCTTTAAACGTTCTCTACTTCATCAACAACCAAAAAGAGCCTCATACATGTCATTGAACGAAGAGCAGGTGCTCACCGTGGAACGCTACATCAGCAAACACAAAGCTAGGACATTTACCCTTGGCGACGTGGCATCGACCACTGGTCTGCCCGTGCTAGAAACCGAGCGCGCCGTGCAGCAACTCATGGGTAAGTACGATTGTAGCCTAAAAGTTACCGACCAAGGCGACCTCCTCTACGCTTTCGGGAGCATGCATGAACGGGGTAAACCAACTTTTAGGGATAGATTAAAACAGTTTGGCCGCTGGATTTGGAAAGGTTTTACCTGGTTTTATAAAGCCTGGATTGCCATAACGCTGGTTGTATATTTCGTGGTTTTCCTGCTGCTGCTCATGGCTTTAATTTTTGGTGCGATGGCCGCAGGTGGCGACAAGGATAAAGGCCGTTCTGATAAGGGCGGTGGCCAGTTTCTATCGGCTATGTTCCGCTTAATATGGTCAATTTTTGAATGGAAAACATTTAACGACCGTACCTACAGGACCAACGACCCCTGGGGTTACCCGTATAAACATTACGAAGCCAAGCAAGATGGTTTACCCAAACGCAGCTACACCAACGAGCGCGACCAGCGTAGGTCGAAGAAAGGCTTTGTGGCCTCGGTATACGATTTTGTGTTTGGACCACCCCGTTACGAAATACACCCACTAGCCAATCAGATGGAAGTGGCTAGCTTCCTGAAAAGGAACAAAGGCTTGGTGAACACGAGCATTATCCAGGCTCTAGCTGGCTGGAAACGCAAGGACGCCGAGAATTTTATGACTGAGGTACTATCTCGGTATAACGGAAAAGCTGAAATCAGCTTAAATGGTACTCTATACGGTGAGTTCAAGGACATAATCCGTGGCGATAACCGCGTAGAAGAAGCCCCCGTGGTGTGGTTCTGGGACGAGTACGAGGCCGAGGTAGAGTTAACGGGCAATACCTGGTGGCGCAACGCCTTGATTATATTCATGAATATGTTTAACCTAGCATTTTCGGGTGCTATCGTATTTGGAGGCTTGCAACTCATCATGGCCAACCAAGGACTCCTGATAGATGTTGGCAGTTACATCTGGCTAGGTTGGATCCCGTTTGTATTTTCATTGATATTCTTTACGGTTCCGTTGGTTCGTATGTTGGGTATTAAACGCCAACAGCGGGAGCAGCACAAGGAGAACATCCGAAAGCGTTTGATGAAAGTAATCTTCAAACGCCACAAAGAGAAAATCTCTTTGGCTGAATTAACGGCCGTGGCCAACCAATGGGCCAGCACCGAAGAACGACTATCGCCAGCTGTGGTGAACACCGTGGTACAAGATTTCATCTTGGACTTGCGTGGGGAAGCTTACGTGAACGAGACTGACGCTAGTGTTTATTACCGTTTTGACGAGTTGGACCAAGAACTCAGCGACTTGGAAGAACTGTTCGGAGAATCTAGGAACAACGACAAATTAGGCAATGTGATTTTTGAGTCTTAGCGTATGTTTGGATACGCTTAATATGCTCCAAAATCCTGTGCACCCCAGCAAAGTTTGATATCGGTACTACTGAACATACCCGGAGGCATGATGATGCAGCAGCCCACGTGGGTGTAATCGGTATCGAGGATATTTTCCTTGTGGCCTGGTGAATCCATCCAAGCTTTAACGAGTTTTTGGGCTAGGGCCCGGTATGTTTCAGGCTTAATTTCCTTACCGTTAGAATGGAAAAAACGGTATTCGCCATTTACCTTTTGGTAGGTGTAGGCCTGACTATTTTTGACCATTAAGGGATGGATATTGGCTATATTCTCGCCTGTAACGCTAAAGTTTTTGTCCAGGGCCACAATCCGATCGCGGAAACCTTTTCCTTTTTTGTTGGTATGTGAAAGGCGTTGGGTTTGAATCATCTCCATGGTATGCAGCTGGGCTGCACGGTACAGTGCCATGGAAAATAGCAAAGCAGGCTTGCCTTTTTTGCGGCGTTCGAGGTTCGTATAGTGGAACACTGCTGCATCGAGTAGCGCCGTGTCGAGGGATTTGAAGTCGATGGTTTTATCCAATGCTTCCAGTTGTAGGAACGATTCAGCACTTAAAGCCTCGCAGTAATTAACGATTTTGCTTTGGGCGGGAGCTACACCCGCCAAGCACAAGATGAGTGACATAAGCATAATACTTCGGTTTAGCGCAGGTGACATGATCAGAAGGATGTTGGATAGAGTGACTATATTAATTCAACGTGCTAGGCAAGGGCTTTAGTATTTTAATGGTTTAAGCTTGTAACTTTGAGCCTCTGCCGAGCGTCATGCAAAAAACTACCCTATGAAAACCATGCCTACTTTTATACTTTCCTTGTTGCTGCTGATGAGCAGCCAAGTCTTTGCAGCGCAGCTCTCAGGTCGATTAACCGATGACAAGGGCGATGGCTTAGCATTTGCCTCGATATACGTCAAAAATACGAGTATTGGTACCAGCAGCAATGGAGATGGCTATTACCAGCTCGATTTAAAGCCTGGCACTTGGGAGGTTGTATTCCAATATGTTGGTTTTAAACAAGTTGTAAAAACCGTGGTCATGGGTTCAAGCGCTCAGGTACTCAACGTCAGCCTTCAAGAAGAGGCGATAGAAATAGGCGAAGTCGTGGTTACCGCCAATGGCGAAGACCCTGCCTACGCCATAATCCGAAAGGCCATTGAACAGCGCAAAAAACACCGCGATGAAGTAGAAGCCTATACCTGTGATGTTTACATCAAAGGTATACAACGCATACTCAACGCACCTAAAATGATCATGGGCCAAGCCGTTGGCGATATGGACGGCAATTTGGATAGCACGGGTCGGGGAATCGTTTACCTTTCAGAATCCGTGTCGAAGCTTAGTTTCATGCAGCCCAACAAGCTGTATGAAGAAATGATTTCTTCAAAGGTTAGCGGAAATGATAACGGTTTTAGCTATAACTCGGCCAGCGCCATGGATTTTTCGTTTTACGACAACCAGATTGAAATTGGCCGGCCCCTGAGTTCGCCCATTAGCCAGATGGCCTTGTTTACTTACGATTATAAACTAGAAGGAGCTTTTTTGGATGAATACGGTAACCTTGTAAACAAGATCAAGGTTATACCAAAGCGTAGCTTTGACCCTGCCTTTTCAGGTTATATTTATATTGTTGAAGGAACATGGCGCATCCACTCGGTTGATTTGATAGCCAGTGCAGCTGCCACGCAAATACCCGTGTTGGACACCTTGCGTTTTAAGCAAGTATTTGTGCCCTTGGACAAGGGTGTTTGGCGTTTGTTTTCTCAATCCATTGATTTCAACATTGGCTTGCTAGGCTTTAAAATTGGGGGTAATTTCTCGGGCGTGTATACCAACTATGCCATAAATCCTGAAATTGATCCAAAGTTGTTTAAAGGTGGAGCTATATTTAAGGTGGCCGAAGAATCAAACACCAAGGATAGTACATATTGGACCAGTATAAGGCCCATTCCCTTAACCTGGGAAGAACGTGTAGATTACACCATCAAAGATAGTCTTCAAACAGTAAGAAGTACCAAAAGCTACATGGACTCTGTAGATAGAGCGAGCAATAAATTCACGCCTTTAGACTTAATCAGCGGTTATACTTGGCGGAATAGCCACAAAAAACAGTCGTTCAGCATTGCTTCTCCACTGAATTACATTGACTTCAATACCGTTCAAGGTTACAATGTGAGCCTGATGATGCGCTACCGGCAAGACTTCAAATCAAACGATATGAACTGGTTTGAACTGACGCCAAACTTCCAGTATGGCTTTAGCGATAGAAATTTTTATGGCTGGCTGGATTATGAACACCATTTTAATCGAACACACAACGATGTGTTGAAACTTAGTGCTGGTCGGAAGGCTAGCCAGTTTAATCCAGATGAGCCTATTACCCGTAATTTGAATAGCATTTACACACTGTTGTGGCGCCAGAACCACCTTAAAATGTATGACCGGATTTATGGCGAGATTAGCTACGGCAGAGAATGGTTTAACGGCTTTAATGCGAGCATTAGTCTAGATTACAGCCAACGTAGAGCGCTTCGAAATACCAACTTTAGTGCTTGGAACAATGATGCTACCGCTCGGTATACTTCAAACGACCCGCAAAATCCAAACGATGAAAGCAGTACATTCAGCCCATACGAGGCATTTACGGTAGGGGTAGACATGAGCTACCAGCCCTTCCAAAAATACATTCTATACCCGGGCCGTAAAATCAATATCGGAAGTGCTTGGCCTACCCTCTATTTGGGTTGGCGGCGAGGCGTACCGCTACTGGGCGGGGATAGTGACTATGACCTCTTTACGGCGGGTATTAGCTACGACATCCCGATGAAGTTGCTGGGAACCTCTAAGATTGTGGCTAAAGGAGGAATATTCCTGAATGCTAAAGCCTTACCCTTTATTGATTACCAGCACTTTAACGGTAACCAAACTATATTTACAGGCCCAAAAGCCTATGCTGCATCCTTTCAGATGCTGCCCTATTATACGTACAGCAGCAGCGACAAATGGGCAGAACTGCACTACCAACATTACTTTGAGAACTTCATCTTCAATAAAATACCTTTATTGCGGAAACTGGGCTGGCATACCGTCGCTGGCCTCAGGGGATTATACCTGCCTGGCCAATCGCCATATCTGGAGGTTAATGTGGGTATAGACAATATTGGCTGGGGCATTTTTCGTTTTTTCCGGGTCGATTGGGTTGGTTCAACTGGCCTTGGGAACAGCTGGAAAAACGGTATTCGCATCGGTATAAACTTACCAATACGTTAAAATTATCGCAACTTTAAAAGCCTTTACCTTATTTTCCAACTTAATATTGGGTAAAAGCGTTACCTTGGGGTAAGTTTTACCATCGAGTGTTTGCTCGGTAGTTTACACACTCCAACTAAAAAACAAATACAAACTGATGCGCAGCAGTATCCTTAGCCTACTTCTCCTTTGCCTGAGTCTATCTGTGGCTCAAGCCAAACAAATTAACCCTGTCGATTCAAGCCTGGTAGAAATAACGGGCGTGGTTATCACCGGCGAAGGCGACGACATGTACCCAGTCCCCTTTGCTACCGTTTCTGTAAAATCTTCGGGTAGAGGTACTTATGCCAGTTTTACAGGCACATTCAGTATTGTTTGCCGGAAAGGCGAAACACTCGTATTCTCTGCCATCGGCTACGAAACTATCGAGTATGATATTCCTGAAAACTTGGATGGACTTTATTACCACATCACCGTGGGCATGAAGGAAGATATTATCAATTTGCCAGAGGTCGTTATTTTCCCTTGGCCTGACCCCAAGCACTTACGCATTGAGTTCTTGGCGATGAAACAAAGTCAAGCCTTGGACATGGAAGAAATTGCCCGTGACAACCTCAACCAAGAAACGCTTGCCCGCATTTCAGACAATATGCTGCCCGACGGTAAGGAAGGCGCTCAATATTACCTCCGTAAACAAGCCTCGGCGTTGTACTACTATCAGCAACGACCTCCAACACCTATATTCGACCCACTCGCTTGGGCTAAGTTCTTCAAAGCCCTGAAAAACGGGGATTTCAAACCGAAGGACTAAATTTAGATAAGAGAGCAGAGGGCTGAGAGCAGAGTATGAGTTCAGAGAGCAGAGGGCTGAGAGCAATGTTTCTAGATAATCATACTCTGCTCTCTGCTCTCATAGCTATGAACTATTACTCTGCTCTCAGCCCTCTGCTCTCTGAACTAACTATTGGCTTCCCGCAGGGTGCGTTCAAAAACCTCTAGTGGTTCTGCGCCATAAATACCATAGCGGCGGTTGAACACGAAAAAGGGCACTCCCCTACCCCCGAGCGCATGCGCCTCGGCAGCTTCTTGTTTTACCTCGAAGCCAAATGCATCCGATTCGAACATGGTTTGGATAGCATCGGCGGGGATACCTTCTGCAAGGCCGATTTCCGTTAAAGTGTGTAAGTCATTCAGGTTCTTGCCTTCCACGAAATAAGCACTCAGTAAACGCTCCTCGATATTATGTTGAGCATTATACTGCCTGGCTAGGTGCGACAAACGATGGGCCTGGTACGTATTAGCTGGTACAGCAATGTCAAAATTGTACTGTAAGCCTTCTTCTGCAAGGGCTTTATCGGATACTTGTTTAGTGATTTGCTTGGTTTGCTCCAGGCTCCAGCCCTTGCGTTCTGATAAAGATTCGTAGGTGCTTTGACCGGGTCGCGGGTTGGCCTCTGGGTCAAGTTCGTAGCTGCGCCAGATGATTTCGATTGGCGTTATGGAGTCGAAACCTTGTAAAGCACGCTCTAGGCGGCGTTTCCCGATATAGCAAAACGGACAAACATAGTCCGACCAGATTTCAATTGTCATGCGATTTAAATTTCGGGTCTAACAAGCAAGCTTGGGTACAAGTTCGATTTTTTGTATATTTTTAGCCTGTCAAAAGTATACCCCTATGCAAAGCACCGCCGCAGATGTAATGGCCTACTTGGCCGAATTATCCGAAGACCGCCGTACGGTCGTGAATCAGTTACGGGAAGTGATTCTTGATAATCTCTCGCCTGAATTTACCGAAATCATGAATTACGGTATGATTGGCTACGTGATTCCGCACAGTGTTTATCCAGCAGGATACCATTGTGACCCCAAGCTACCCCTGCCTTTCATGGGCTTGGCCTCGCAGAAGAACTCTGTAAACTTTTACCACATGGGCGTTTACGCCGACGAGGCCCTATTGGATTGGTTTGTAACGGAATACCCTAAACATGCCAAATCGAAACTCGACATGGGCAAGAGCTGTGTGCGTTTCAAGAAAATGGATGATATTCCTTATCAATTGGTAGGCCAGCTAACGCATAAGATGGATGCAAGTGCTTGGATTGAGCTGTATGAAACAAACTTGAAACCTAAAAAATAATGAATCACCCCTGCTGTATCTCAGCACAAATTTGCCAAAGCAAATAAGCCAAATATGGCTCATACCGATGGTTCAAGCCTAAACGGTTGGCACTCATGTGCAGATAGGATTCTAGGATATTATTGTCGGGGCGGCTCAGCACCTCACCGCTTTGGCGTAGGCTGACCAGTGCATCGTGGTTTTGATGACAGGCCTCCACCCAGTCGTTGAGCCAAGCATCATCAAAGTTGGTTTGGCGCACTAGGGCCAGCAAAAACTGTTTGATAGGTCCCAGGAATTGCGGTACTTGTTGTTTGGCCAAATCGGCATAATTTGCTTGAACCTCGCGATGATAGGCATGGTATTGTGCCCTGAAAAAATCGGTCAACTGCTGCATGTTCATGCCAAAGGTAAAGGCATGGGCCAAGTAAACATGCATGGCCGTGGCCAGTGCGGCTTGTTGATTCCAGTCCTCGCCGTACGATTGCAGCACGGCCAGGCTCATATCTGATGATGCTTGAAACTGTGCTTCGGCTATTTTCAAGGCATTTGCACCGCCGTATCGCTCGGTTTCAGGCTCGTACTCGGTCCAAGCGAGGGCGGGCACCAAGCTTGCTTGCGGTTCTAAATGTAACATCAATTGGTTGCGCAGGCTGAGCAATTGCGGCGTCAACATGCGCAGGCGAATGTGCAAGCCTTGTTCATCGGCATAACGGATAAAAAAGTACTGACTGGCAGCCTGGCTAGCCAGGGCCTGTCGCACAAAGGGTTGAACCACCGTTAGTAAAACCTGCTCTACAGGGGCATGAACATATAAATTAGCGGAGAGCCATTGCATTTGAATTCATTTTCTGCAAAAGTATAATTTAATGGGGAATTTTGGGCGCCCCGGCGCTGCGCGCCGTCGGTCCCCTCCAGGCGCGCTATTCGCTTGGCGCTTCGCGCTGCCGCCTACGGCGGCACCTTCCGGGCACCTGGCGCAGATACCCGCACTGCCCCTCAAAAACAGAAAACGTTACAAAACCTTCAACTTTTTTTTCAAACAAGTGATAAAAGTTACAGTCCAGAACAACCCAAACGCTGTACCTTTGTTGTATCAACTAAATCAAGAAAACATGATTCGCGAAATTACTGTTCAAGACCTGAAAAAAATGCGTGACGAAAATGCTGATTTCCAGCTGATTGACGTTCGCGAAGTAACAGAGTACCAAATGTCGAACCTTGGTGGTGAGCTTATTCCACTAAACACCTTGCCGACCCAAGTTGACAAGGTGGCTCGCGACAAAACCGTAATCATCCACTGCCGTAGTGGTGCCCGTAGCGCCCAAGCAGTTAACTTTTTACAACACCAAGGCTATGATAACCTGTACAACTTGGCAGGTGGTATCATGGCTTGGGCTAGAGAAATTGACTCTAGTATCCCTGTGGCTTAATTTTTTAGGGTTAGTATATTAAAAGGTCTGTCACACCGTGGCAGGCCTTTTTTTGCTTTGTGCTATATTGACCCCATTCCTTATCTTTGCGTGGCGAGCCAGAACACTATTCCGCGTGAGCCGACCGGAGTGCAGCCGCGCCAGCGGCTGGTGCCGACAGGCACCGAGCGTTCAGCGAGCACGCAGGGTGGCGACCCAAGCATTGTTGGGGCGTATTGCAATACGCCCCAACAGCGCGGGGCACGCCCCAATAAATCTAAACTTCAATCATTACAATACCATGAAAGAGAACGTTTTATCTTGTATTCAACCCACCAGCGAAATGCATATTGGCAACTATTTTGGCGCTATTAAAAACTGGGTGGATTTGCAAGACAACTATAATTGCTTTTTCGGGGTGGTGGATTACCACGCCATGACTATGCCTTACGACCCCGAGGTGCTGCGCAACAATACTTTCCGCATGGTGGTTGACCTCCTGGCCTGTGGCGTTGACCCTGAAAAGGCCCATATTTTTGTGCAATCCCTCGTCCCTGAACATACTGAACTAGCTTGGATTCTAGGCTGTTTCTGCGCTTACGGCGAACTAAGCCGCCAGACGCAATTCAAGGAAAAATCGGATAGCGACAAGCTGAAAAGCGATGGTAACATCATCTCGACAGGCTTGTTTACTTACCCTGTTTTGCAGGCCGCCGACATTTTGATATACAAGCCCAAGTTTGTGCCCGTGGGCAAAGACCAAGAGCAACACTTGGAATTATCGCGCAACATCGCGATTCGTTTCAACAACAAACACGGTGAATATTTCCCCGAACCAGAGGTCCTGTTCACCGAAACGCCTAAGATTCAATCGCTGGCCGACCCGAGCAAGAAAATGTCGAAAAGCGCCGGGCCTGTTCACTACGTAAGCTTATTCGAAGAACCTGAAGCCCTTATTAAAAAGGTCAAAACGGCTGTAACCGACTCGGGCAATACCCCCGCTGGCGAAATGAGCCAAGGCGTGAGTAATATGTTTACCCTGCTAAAAGCTTGTCAGTCAAACGCTTACAATGGCCTAATGGATGATTACAACGCTGGTGCGCTGCGATATGTAAACCTGAAACAAGCCGTTACAGAGGCCCTCTCGGGCTTGATAGAGCCGCTTCGTGCCCGCCGTGCTGAACTCTTACAAGATGAAAAACGTTTAACTGAACTCATCTACGATAAATCAGCCCAAACCCGCAAGGTTGCGCAAGAACACTTGCGCGAAATCCGCGAACTGACCGGTTTGTTTAGGTTCTAAAAACAATCAACTACCAACTATCAACTGTTTACAATGAGTTCCGCCCGTAAAAACCTCTCCAGCTACAATGAATCAACCATGCCAGATGCAAAAGGCTGGAAAATTGGCATCGTGGTAGCCGAATGGAATGCAGATATTACCCACGCCTTGTACGAAGGCTGCTTTGATGTTTTACTTAAACACGGTGTGTTGGAGCAAGACATCGTGACGGCACAAGTCCCCGGTACTTTCGAGCTGCCCGTAGGCGCTAGAATCCTGCTGCAAGCCCATGCCGACCTAGATGCTGTGGTTTGTATCGGCTGTGTCATCAAGGGCGAAACCTCGCACAACGAGTACATCAACCATTCGGTAGCACAAGGCTTAATCAACCTAGGCTTGACCTCTGGCAAACCTTGTATTTTCGGTGTACTCACGCCCAATGATGAGCAACAAGCACTTGACCGTGCGGGTGGCGTTCACGGCAATAAAGGCATCGAGGCTGGCGTTACCGCACTGCGCATGGTAGAGCTGAAGAAAAACAGCGGGAAAGTGAAAAAATCTATCGGGTTCGGAGGATAGTTATTTTAGTGCCTCACCCCGCCGCGTTGCGGCGACCCTCTCCCCAGGAACGCTCGTAAACTCGCGTGCGGAGAAGGTTATAGAGCCGTGCTAGGCATGGAAGACCCTCTCCACAACACGCGGCAGCGTGTGCCCGTGGAGAGGGGTGGCACGAGCGATAGCTCGTGACGGGGTGAGGCACTATTTCCGCAGTGACAGGGGGTAGATGCGTGGAAGGCAAACATATTCACAAACATACCAACTAATCCGTGAACCATGCTCAACCCAATTGATAACTACATCGCTGAGTTCCCCCCGGAAGTGCAGGAAAAACTTGAACTGATGCGGGAAACCATCCGGCAAGCCGCACCCGATGCCGAAGAAGTTATCAGTTATAAAATGCCGGCCTACAAGCTCAATGGCATGCTGGTGTTCTTTGCAGGATATAAAAACCATATAGGCTTTTATCCATCAGGCTCTGGTTTGATTGAGTTTCAAGCTGAAATTCAAGCGTACAAACACTCGAAAGGCGCGGTGCAATTCCCGTTAAACCAGCCATTACCTACCGAACTGATTACGAAGATTGTCCAATTCAGGGTGAAACAGAACCTTGAAAAGTAACTATGAACTATGAACTTGGGCGAGCGAAGCTCGTCCTAACCCCCGCTACCAACAGACGCGTAGCGGCTGTGCAGTGGAGGGGGTCGGCGCAACGCGCCGGGGGGAGGCGCAAAATAACGCTGCTCCAACCCTACACCACGCTAAGGCTATATCCAGCCAAGAGCAGCACGAGCAGCACAGCACCCACAACGATACGGTAAACCCCGAACCAGAAGAAGCCGTGTTTGGTCAAAAAGCTGATGAAAAACTTGATAGCAGCCATAGCTACCACGAAAGCCACCACGTTACCGATGATCAATATATCGATATCCTCAGGTTTGATGAGGTCTTTATAGTCCCATAACTTTTTGGCTGTAGCAGCAAACATGGTTGGAACAGCCAGGAAGAATGAAAACTCAGCAGCAGATTTACGGTTCAAGCCTTGCGCTAAACCACCAATGATACTGGCCGCGGAACGCGAAACACCCGGTATCATGGCCAAGGTCTGGAAAAAACCAATCACGAGCGATTGGATATAATTAGGCTCTTTATCGCTAGCGTCCAACTCGTTTTTGGCAAACATTTTATCTACAAAAAGTAAGAAGATACCGCCCAAAAGGAGTGAAATAGCCACCACGGTTGGGCTTTCAAGCAGCTGGTCGATATAATCGCTGAGCAATAAGCCCAAGAAAGCTGCCGGTAGAAAACCAACAAACAGCTTCGTGTAGAAGTCGATGGATTTGAAAAAGCGTTTGTAGTACAGTACCAACACCGATAGAATGGCCCCGAGCTGGATAGCCACTACAAAAACCTTTGAAAAATCGGTAGGCTCCATACCCATGAGGGCAGAACCGATAATCATGTGGCCTGTAGAGGAAACCGGCAAAAACTCGGTAATCCCTTCAATGATAGCCAGGATGATAGCCTCTATGATGCTCATGCTTACTTACGGAATATGCCGTACACCATAATGCACAAGCCCGTGATAACCATAATTGGAGCCACGCTGATACGCATAGGGCTGTAAATGCGACTAGTATCCCAGGTGTTTTCATCTGGCATAGCACCACCCGACATCAAGATGTAGCCAAGTACCATAACGGCAACGCCGATAGCCATAACGATAAAGTTTTTCTTGTCGAAAAGCATCTCTTCTTTAGCTACAGGAACTTTAGGGCCTTGTTCAATCGGGCCAGTGTTGATGTTACTTGTTTCGCGGGCGTAGGTCTTCTTTGCCATGTGTCATTTTTTTATCAGGACGCAAATGTAAGTAGAATGTTCTGAATATAGGTAAACTAATGTTGAGAATTCAATATTAGTACCCATGAATATCAAAAACGTTCAATCCTACTCCGATTTCGGGTCGGCAGTCGGGTGCCATTCCAAATTCAAGAACAGCTCATCGAAGAATTTTTCAAACTCGATCAAGCCGCTGGGGGCATCGTGTTTGTTCAACACCGTTTTGCTGGTCTCCCCTATTTTAATATAGGTTTTACAGGAAGGCAAATCGGCTATAAATGGCGGCTGTGTGGGGTATTGCTCCGCAAAGCTAAAGTAGTTTACTTCCTTGGCTTTATCAATTAATGCCACTATACTTTCCTGGCTCACCCAATCTTGGAAATAACCCAGCTTGGGCATAAAGGCCTTGGCGTGCAGTATCGCACGACCATCTTTGTATAGTTTTATCTCATAGGCAGGACAACGACCATAGCATGAACCCCGGTTAATGGAGGCTATAAGATCGGCCTCATTTACAGCGTAGTCTTCGGGTTCTGGCTTCGGTGGGATAACGCCATTATCCTCCACTATAACAGGAGTTTCTGCTTGGGTAACTGTCTTTTGCTTGGGTTTGCAAGCGCTGCTGGTTAAGGCAACTAGGAGCAAAAGCAAAGCAAAAAAGTTGATTGAAGCGCGCATGTAAACTGTTTTATTCTTTTCGTAAATACCGCACCGAGTGGTCGCGGAATGCACGGTTGCGGTTGTTCATGTATTGTATCTGGTCGTTGGTCAAGTTGCCATCTACGTTTTTCATCTCGAGTGAGAACGACTTGTTACCCGTTTTGATCAACAATACCTGGTTGGGCACGTTGGGCACGTACTGCTGTTCAAACACGGCGATATCGTTTTGCAAAGATACCAACTTGTATTTAAGTCGACGGTTCAAATGGTCTATCGGCGAGATAAAGAACACTTCCGAGCCAATCACTTGAATGGTTAGACGCTCCGTGAACAAAGTGTCACCTTTTAGCAAGTATGCAGCTTCGCCTTCCAAGGTGTTAGGGTCGAGCATAAACCAGCGCTCTTTCGAGTCCCCTTCCATGCCATCGTCTTTCCAGGTGCCTTGTAGCCAGAGGAAAGGCTGTAGCAAGCTGTTGGGTTGAGCCATGCGTTCGCTGCTGGCAATTACCGGGACGTTTGAATTGCTGTTGCTGATGTAGTCTTTTTTGGCACGACTTGATTTCTCCTTACTTACAGCTATTTTCTTTTCGGGCAGCGGATTTACGCCTTCTTCGAGCCACTTGGCCTTGGGTTGTGTTGATTCGTCGTACACATAATCGTTTTCATACTCGGCAGATACGCCAGGAAGCGTTCTGTTGGCTGGTGCAACAGGTGCACCACTGGCTTGTGGCTTGCTGAATGGAACGGCATCTACACTTTCAGAAATCTTGTAATTATCCGTATAATCTTTGTTGAAGTATGTTGCACTTGGAGCGGTTACCTCCATGCGCTCAGGCACGGCATCAGAATAACCCATTACTGCATCATCGTTGATGCTAAGGTTCTCGGTAATGATGTCCATGTTCTTTGACACGATAGAAGGTTCAACACGGGCTGGGCCAACACTTTGTTTGAGCATAGGGCCTTCTGATTTCACGTCATGCGTAGATTCAGCCACTGGAGCTTCTTCCATAGCAATCAAGTTGCTGTCGGTTGTAGCGGGTGCGACAACTTGTTCTGTATCGGTCTTTTGGGCTTCTTGGCGGCGGTTGAGGTCGAGTTTACCCAACACGAAGATGGAGGCTACAATGCCGAAGAGCAAAGAAGCTGCGGCCACGTACTTCACCCATTGGAAAGGGTTATACTTGGGGCGGCGTGCCAGCCTATCGTCCAGCCTGCGCCAAGCCGAGGGCGGGGGCAGTTGGTCCAACTTATGCTGGTTTTGCTGGAAGATTTTTGATATGTCGTCGTTAAGGCTCATTGATCCTTAGTTTGGTTTGGTTGGTTTGGTGTTGCTGCTGATGTATTAACCTACATCGGGGTAGTTTCGTTCGAGCAAAATTTCCTTGAGCCTTTGTTTGGCCAAAATCAGCTGCGATTTCGACGTGTTGATGCTGATGCCCAAGATTTCTGCTATTTCACGGTGTTTAAAACCTTCGAGGACGTAAAGGTTAAAAACGGTACGGTAACCGGTCGGTAAAAGGTCAAGGAGTTGAAGAATTTCCTGCCCGCTGAGTTCATCGTCGATGGTCGATTCTTGCGCCACGTCCATGTTCACTTCTAGTTCAACGGTCATGGCAAAGTTGTTTTTCTTGCGCAGGGCCATCAGGGCCTCGTTCACGAGCACCCGCCTGATCCAGCCTTCAAAACTACCATCGCCACGGTAAGAATCCAGCTTGTCAAAGATTTTGTAAAAACCTTCTACCAGCACGTCTTCGGCGTCCTCTGGGTTTTTCATGTAACGCAGGCATACACCCCACATGTGCGGGGAGTATCGATCGTACAGGGCTTGCTGGGCCAGTCGATCGTTCTTTTTACAGCGTTCTATGAGTTCTTGTTCCGTCACGTTGCAGTTTTTTACGGTTCCATACTTGAAAGATGCAGCTTCGGGCTACTTTGGTGTGTCGGCACCGCGTTTTTCTTTCGACTGCTCCAGTTTCAAGCCTACCGATGATATGTTCAGCAGGGTGTCCATGCGCATATAGGGTTCAATTTCAAACTTGTAGGTGCCCGCTTGGTTAAAGTAAAAACCTTCTTGCAGCACGAATTCAGCATGGTAAGCGCCACCACTTTTCTCGCCTACCCATTTACCTGTTTTATCGGCCAGGGTAAAGTTCAGCACTTGTTCTTGCTTGTTTTTATCCGGGAAAACCGTGTTTACCTTCAGGTAGATATTGTCCCAAGCGTACTCGTTGCTGTGTTCCAGGGTCAGGTACAGGTTATAAATGCTGGTACTGTCCTTCGCTTCATAACTAAATGATTTCAGGTCGGTTTTCAGCCAACCCGACTCGGCGATATCTTGTTTTTCTTGCCAGGCATAAGGTTTTGAGCATCCGGCCAGGATAAAAGTAAGCAACAAAGCAATTGCGGTAATTCTCATCGTTAAAGGTGGTTTGATTCACAAAGATACGTATTTTGTTCGCAGGGCGTAAAATTGGGGTACAAGTCTGCTGCATTAGAGTATGTTTGGATTTTGGGTTTCGAGGGAAAACCGAGCTATATTTTGATGAGATTGCTTTAAAAAATGGGCGCATAGTGGTGCTACGTAACTATTTTTTTTAAGCAAAAATCATCCGAAAAGAGCTGTTTTTCGCCGGAAGCTAAATTCCAAACATACGCTTAAACGCTCCAGGGCTGCAAACATTACATCCTTTCGTCATTTTATCACTTCCTCATTTAATCATTTAATCATTTTGGGGCCTCCCCTCGCTATGCTCGGGGCGCTACGTTCCGGGTTCGCTATTCGCTCATACCTTGGGGCATACGCCCCTGCGGTACGGCCTTCGGCCGCCCTGCACATCGCTAGGCCGATGCTAGTTTGTAGTTGATTGTTGATAGTTGGAGTATATCGATGCTTCAATAATCCTCTCATCTCCACATCCTCATATCCTCAAATCAATAATTAGCATATCAATTTGCATTTTAAGTTATGGTTTTTTATCTTTGCGAAGGTATGTGCGAGTGCACCGCGCTTCACTGAAAGTCGCACGCCGCCACTCGGGACTGCGAACAAAGCCCACTTGGCAAAATCCGAAAAATAAATTGCACTTTGCGATTTTTTCCCGAACTTCGCCAAGCGTGGCGGGCGTTAGGCGTCACACTACAGACCGACACGAAATGACAGAGAAACAAGGATATTATGCTGACTGTTATGTTCTCAGTGAAAAGAGGACCAGTAAATTTATTCAATCTTTCCTTGATACATTTCTACCAAATCGACAAGAAAGTGCGGACGAATATGAAGTTCCACAGTATTCGGACAAACCAAAAATTGTATTTAAGACGGCAGTTGAACTTATTGACTATTTGACTATAAATAAAGACGAAGTTCATACAATCTATTGGTCAAATACAGACAAGGCAGACATTAAAGGAGCAATGTGTTTCTTTACAAACAACGGACAAGTAATAATTGGTATTTATTGCCACACAATGTATCCTGACACCACGATAGAGGACAAAGTTTTCACGGACTTAAGAAGCTATTGCGAAAATTCAAATGGATATATTACTTATGAAGAACCAGCAACACAAGACACGACTGAATTTTTAGAACGTGTAAAAAGAGCGAACGCCTAACACAGGTTTTGCGTCAGGCGGGCTGACGTGTAAACTTGGAGCTTATGCTTCTAATGAACTTTAGTAATAAATTGAAACTTTGTGCTCCGAAACCCGCCCGAACGCAAAGCCCGAAAACGTTGTAAGGTAATTAATCGGACAGACCAAAATGCTAAAAGCAATTAAAGACATATTCCAAAAAACCAAGCAATCCGACATATTGTTATGTAAAAATCGAGTTCGTTTTGATAAAATAGTTAGCGACAAGCGATTTAACTCTCTTGAAAGCATTTACAAAAGACTTTTCGACAATGACAATAGGTTGACAGACGATGAAATTCTGGACGCTTATTTCAAATTTTCCGACAATATTCAAACAAACACATTTGCAGCAGCCGAACTTGAATGGGTGACTATTTCTATTCTATGCCATTTCCGTCCAAACCTATCAGAGAAATTAATAAGGAGAGGATTGTTGTGTATAGTTTATTCTTTAGGTGACGACATTGATTGGTTCACAGTAGGACAATTTATAGACAGGAGAATTTTGGATGACAAAGCGGAACCTTACGGAGGATTACCGCCAAAGATTGGACAAGAATGGCTTAAAAATTTACTGCCAAACCAAAAGGAAGTAGTCCAGAAAGTTTTAGATGACGTTATTGAACAAAACAGAAAAGAACTTGAAAATGTTTAACTACCGCTACGTAAGCAGCAATGCAAAATAAACCCAACTACAATGAGACGATCACTAATAATTACATTTTTGACGATGAATATATTTAACCTATTTGGTCAGAACAAATCCAACAACGACCATTATTGGGAATTTGACCAATCAAAACATTTTAGACCAAAGCTAAACAAAGGCGATTTTTTCAAATTGACAGGCTTTGACTTTGGTTGGTTTGTTCTTGAACCAATTTCCGAATTTATTCAAGACAAAAAAGGAGAACTTACAAAAGGAAACACACTATCCTATGGTCAAAAGGCTCTTTATTATTGGTGGTATGTTGATGCCCAAGTATCAAATGGTGGATTTACACAATTTTATTATAATGGCTATAGTATTTATGTGCCGACAGTTATTAAAGGATTGAAATATATTGGCGACAACAAAATGGCCGAACTTGTAAACAGGTCTTATGAACTTTATCTCGAGGAAAATAAGAAGTTTAAAGATGCAAGAAAAGGAGGTTTAGAAGCATTTAGTAATTTATATAAGGAAGTTAAAGACTTTGAAGAATTAGATTCTGAATATTTCGATATTAATGATGAAACAATGAAAAACATTGAGAATTATATTCGTAAAAATCCTAATGAATTTTGTTTTGATGAGGACGGAAGAGAATTTGATTTAACTCTTACAGGCGTCCTTACTACATTTTATGAAGATAAGATTATTAAAGAAAAAATACCGTTTTCAAATGGTGTTGTATCTGGGACTTTTAAATGTTTTTATCAAAATGGAAATATCAAAGATGAAATTCAGTATCTAAATGGCGAACAAACGGGCGAAAGAAATGAATACTTTGAAAATGGGCACAAAAAATACACCGTAAGAAAACTTTTTGACAGAAATCAATTTGAACATTATTGGTATTACGACAATGGAATTCCTAAAAAACTTGAACATAAATTGCTTAATAAGGACCAGAGAATTGGAGAATATAAACAATGGTTTGAAAACGGTCTACTGCAAGAAACAGGAACTTATGTTTCTAATTATGAAAGAAGCGGTCAATGGCTTGAATTTCACAAAGACGGAAGCAAAAAACTTGAAGCTGAGTTTAAAAATGGTGATTTTTTAATTCACAACTATTGGAATGAAAAAGGCGACCACCTTTTAAAAGATGGAACAGGATTATATATTAATGAATATTCAATATTTGACGGCGTTATTGACAGAAGCGAGGAAGAATTTAAAAACTACAAAAGGCACGGTAAACAATATTCTTACAGTAATGGAAAACTTACTTTGTATCAAGAAATGGTTGAAGGAAAAGAACACGGAGTTACAAGGTCATATGATGATAATGGAAATTTAAAAGAAGAAATTATTTATGAAAATGGAATTGAAAAGTCAAGAAGAAGAGAAAAATAAAAAACACCCACCACTAACTAACTCCCCTTAAGCACGCAGCACCAACAATGAAACCCCTGTTGAACGAACCCTGATTGTGTGCCGCTCCTAGCGGAGCTCATTTTTAAAACCAGCATGTTTCTATTAACATGTCGCTCCTAACGGAGCGGTTGGGCGAGGCTAATTGTAATATAATTCATTAATAATTAACCATTTACCACTAACCATTATAAAACGGCGGCTCCGCCGCCGTTCCAGCGTTAGGCATGCGTAGCGTGGCCGCACCGCGGCCAGCCCGGAGGGCCGACCGTCCAGGGAGCGCGTAGCACGCCGGCGACGCACACGCGGCGCAACGCCCAAAAAAAGAAAAAACAAACGAATGCCCCCCCATATTGCCCTTGCTGGCAGGGTGGCCAACAAATGATGTAAGTCTTCCCTGTAATTATGTAATGCTTGAGCGCAACGATTAACCCAATTTTGCATCGTTGGAATCAAATCATTATTAACGCCCCATAAACAAACATCATGGACAGCAAAAAAACAATCGAAGTGTTGAACACACTTATAACCATCAACAACGATGACTATTAGATTCTTCACCATTATCGATTCTTTGCGAGAACCCGCGGTCTAGGCCGCGGGTTTTGCTTTGTGCGCAACGCCCAAAAAACAATTTATATTTTCAAGCGTTGACATATAAATCGGCGAAACTGATATAGACATTTGTAATTAAAAATCAACCATAACGAAGGCCAATGGACGCACAAGAACTAGCCAAACTAAGCGATACAGCATTGCTAGAGCTCGCCAAGGCAAACAAACCGTCGCCCATTTTTGATGCCTTTTTCATCGGTTTTTTAATCGGGATATTGGTTTATGGCGCTGCGGTCAACGGATGGGGCTTCACAATGCTCATTCCATTATTCCTGATATATCTGTTCTTGAAGAAACCCAAGCAACATGCAGCCATAAAGCAAGAACTGGAAAAACGCAACTTAGCGTAAACCGAGCCCTGCCATAAACAAAATAAACCTTGGGCTGTTTCTTGGCTAAATCTTGAACCCTATGCCCGATTACGCCATCATGTGGCTGCGCCGCGACCTGCGCCTGAACGATAATGCTGCATTGTACCACGCCCTCAAATCAGGACTGCCAGTGCAGTGTATATTTATTTTTGACCGGGCTATTTTAGACCTGCTGGAGGATAAACAAGATGCTCGTGTGCAGTTTTTACACGATACATTAAGTGTACTTAAACAACAGCTGCAAAGCCTGGGGAGCGATTTAAAAGTCCTGTACGGCGATGCCCGCAGCATTTGGCAAGATTTGGTTCAAGACACCCAGCTCAAAGCCATTTACACCAACCACGATTTTGAAAGCTATGCCATAGCACGGGACCAAACCGTTAGCGAAATGGCTCATAAACAAGGTATTAGCTTTCAAACTTATAAAGATCATGTCATTTTTGAGCGGTTGGAAGTTTGCAAAGACGATGGTCAAGCTTACACCGTTTTTACGCCTTACTCTAAAAAATGGAAGCTCAAACTGCAATCTAAACTCGAAAATGATGGTAGCTCGTTTTACCTCAAGCCCTACCCTAGCGAACAGCTTTTGCAACATTTAAAGCCCGGAACGACGATGGCCATGCCAAGCCTAGCCGATATGGGCTTTGAGCCCAGCAACATAACCATTCCTGGCGTAGAAGTAGCCCAAAGCCTGATTCGGGACTATGAAGCCAAGCGGAACTTCCCCGCCGTTAGAGGTACCTCTAGGCTAGGTTTGCACTTTAGGTTTGGCACCATCAGTATTCGTGAAAAAGCCCGCAAGGCATTGGGGCTGTCTGAAACCTACCTGAACGAGCTGATTTGGCGGGATTTTTACGCCCAGATCCTAGCCAACTTCCCACAAGTAGCCCAACATGCCTTTAAACCAGCTTACGACCAAATTGAATGGGTAAACAACCCTGCTGATTTTGACGCTTGGTGTGCCGGTAAAACGGGTTACCCCATCGTGGATGCAGGCATGCGCGAACTGGCGGCTACAGGCTTCATGCACAACCGCGTACGGATGATTACGGCGAGTTTTCTGACCAAACACTTACTCATCGACTGGCGCTGGGGCGAGGCATGGTTTGCCAAAAAACTTCTTGATTTTGACCTAGCCAGCAACAATGGCGGTTGGCAATGGGCCGCAGGCTGCGGTACCGATGCAGCGCCTTATTTCAGGATTTTTAGTCCTGATGCGCAACAGGATAAATTCGATAAGGATATGAAATACATCAAGCAATGGGTGCCCGAATTCGGCACATCGCGTTACGTAAAACCCATTGTAGACCATAAATTTGCTCGGGAACGTTGCTTAGCTGTATATAAAAAAGCCCTTGGGAATGCCGAATAAGTGTAAGTTTACAGCCAAAATCAACACCCATGGCTAGTTCAATCTTGAAGCAAAAAGGTACGGTGCTGTTTCTGGCACTGACCGGTTTTTTCATCACCAACGCGCTGATGGCCGAGTTTATCGGGGTAAAAATATTTGCCCTGGAAGATAGCCTGGGCCTGGAGCCCTTCAACTGGTCGTTGTTTGGCCAAACGGGTAGCCTGAATTTTACCGCGGGGGTTATACTCTGGCCTATCGTGTTCATCATGACCGATATCGTGAACGAGTATTTTGGTCGGAAAGGTGTTCGCTTTATCTCCTTCCTGGCGGCGGGATTAATCACTTATGCCTTTATCATGGTGTACATGGCCATTGGGTTAAGTCCAGCTGAATGGTGGCGAGGTAGCTCTTCTGGGCAAGGTGTACCCGATATGCAATCCGCTTATCAGGCTATTTTTGGACAGAGCAACTGGATTATCGTGGGTAGCTTGGTGGCCTTTTTGGTAGGACAGTTGATTGACGTGATGGTGTTCCAGCAAATCAAAAAACGCACAGGCGAGAAATGGCTTTGGCTCAGGGCCACGGGCTCTACTTTTGTATCGCAGTTTATCGACAGTTTCGTAGTGATTTACATTGCCTTCGTTATAGGGCCTCAGCAATGGAGCATGGGCTTGTTTTTAGCCGTTAGCACGGTGAATTATGTGTACAAAATATCGGCTGCATTTGTGCTTACCCCCCTACTCTACCTAGTACATGTGGTCATTGACAAATTCTTAGGCCCAGAGCTGGCCGAAAAACTAAAACAAGAGGCCGCTGCATAGAACAAAATACTTAAAGATACGTTAAAGATACATTAAAAATTTTGTAGTTTGAGACAAAAGTCATTATCTTTGGCTCGGTTTTAGACCACATTACACGTAGAACATCAAAATCATTCATTTTTTAAAAGCATCCATCATGAAAAAATTATTTTTCGCAGCTTGCTTAGTATTTGCTGGTATTAGCGTTAACGCTCAATGTACTGGTGCCGCTAAATCAACTGCAAGCGAAGAAGCGCCTAAAAAAGCTTGTTGCTCTAAAACTGCAACTGCTGAATCTGGCAAAACTTGTAGCAAATCAGCAACTGCTTCTGCAACTGCAGTAAGTACTGAAACTGCTGATGGCAAAAAAGCATGTTGCTCAAAAACTGCAACTGCTGGCGCTACTTGTAGCAAATCAGCAACTGCTTCTGCTACTGCAGTAAGCAACGAAACTGCTGGTGCTAAAAAAGCATGTTGTAGCAAAGACGGTGCAAAAACTTGCACAAAAACAGAAGGTGCTAACTGTGGCTCGAAAAAAGTTGCTGAAGCAACTCCAGCAGCACAACCAGCACGGGCAACGCTGACAAAAGTAGAAGAATAGTCCGTAAGGATTGAAATTATGAGATAGGCTCCCCGAAACGGGAGCCTATTTTTTTTGTCGGTAAATAAGGTCGTTTAACCGAGAAAACCAAGCATTAGTCCAAAATGGGGCTTTACTTGAATCTGTTGGAGTACTTTCGTGGTTATTGATGATGTTGTGTATACAAGCACACAAATAATTAGTATTTTTGACACCAAAGTAACAAAACCCATGAAGAATTTCTTAAAGATTGTATTGGCCGTTATCGTCGGCTCATTTTTAACCTACCTGCTCGTGTTTTTTATCGGTATGGGCATTATCGGCAGCATGTCGAAAGGTGATACCCCAAAGGTAAAAGCTAACTCCGTAATCAAGATGACGCTGTCACAGCCGATTCCTGAAAAAACCGATAACGTAGAAACCTCGACCTTCGACTTTGAAAACACCAAATCACTTGGATTGAAAGATTACCTTAAAGTAATCGAAAATGCAAAAACTGATGATAAAATCAAAGGTATCTACCTAGAGTTATCTGAAGTGAACGGCGGCTTGGCCACCATGCAGGTTTTGCGCGAAGCCATTGAAGATTTCCGCGCTTCTGGTAAATTCGTGATTGCGTATTCCGACCAGTATTCGCAAAAAGCGTATTACTTGGCTACCGCTGCCGAGAAAGTGTACGTGCACCCGATGGGTGGTGTAGACTTCCGCGGTTTTGGCGCTGAAGTACAGTATATCAAAGGCTTGTTTGACAAGTTGGGTATCAAGACCAATATCTTCTACGCTGGTAAATTCAAAAGCGCTACCGAGCCATTGCGCCGCACCGACATGTCGGAAGAAAACCGTCTACAAGTGCGTACCTTCCTCGAGTCGGTTTATACCCAAGTTTTGGCCGACATGGCTAAGTCGCGTAAATCTACGCCTGAGAAAATGCGTGCCCACGCCGATAGCTTCGCTGGCCGTGATGCCGATGGCGCCTTGGCTGCTGGCCTCGTGGATGGCTTGAAATACAAGGATGAAATCATCGATGACATGAAAAGCCGTTTAGGCATTGAAGCCGATAAAGACATCGAGGCCATCAGCCCTGCCGATTACTTTGAAGGCATGAAAAAAGATAAAAACTACAGTGCCAAGGATAAAATTGCCATAGTTTATGCCGAGGGTAACATCACCGACGGAGAGGAAGCCGAAGCCCAAATTGCTGGCGACCACTACGCTGGTATTATCCGCAAGTTACGCAACGATAAAAACGTGAAAGCCATCGTGTTGCGTATCAACTCAGGTGGTGGCTCGGCCTTGGCTTCTGAAAAAATCTGGCGCGAGTTGACCTTGGCCCGTGAAGCTGGTAAATACGTAGTGGCTACCATGGGCGACGTGGCGGCATCTGGCGGTTATTACATTGCTTGTGGTGCGTCTAAAATTTACGCAGAGCCTACTACTTTAACGGGTTCCATCGGTGTGTTCGGTATTATTCCCAACGTTCGGGAGTTCACGAACAAAACCTTGGGTGTAACCGTGGATACCGTGAAAACGGGTAAATATTCAACTTTCAACCCGCTGTATTTTGATATGAGTGCTGAGGAATCGGCTTACATTCAAGAAGGCGTTGATACCATTTACTTCCGTTTCAAAAAACGCGTGGCCGATGCCCGTAAGTTAAGCATGGCGCAAGTGGAAGAAATTGCCCAAGGTCGTATTTGGGTTGGTACAACTGCATTGCAAAACAAGCTGGTTGACTCGCTCGGCGGCTTAAACGATGCTATTGCGCACGCGGCCAAAGAGGCTGGTTTGACCAAGTACAAGCTAGAAGAATTCCCAGAAGCCGAAGATAAATTCGAGCGTTTGATTAAAAAATTCACTGGCCAGGCAAGTTTATCGAATATGCTTAAACAGGAAGCCGCTCCGTTTGTTGAATACCTCGAAATGCTGGAGTACGCGACCGAAACCAAAGGACCGCAGGTTCGTTTGCCATTTAACATCAAGATTTACTAGATTCAAGCTTGATTTTTGATGGATTTGGGCGTTACGGCTGGGCTGCAAATGCAGCCCAGCCGTCGCTGTCTTACGGGCTCGCTGCTCGCTCGGCCCTTCGCCGCCCAACCCGCCTATCGGCGGGAGCCGTTTCAAGAAACGGCTCTACGTGGGCGGCTCGGTCTGCGGCTACGCCGCACCCTCCAGCCAGCTAACGCAAACAAGCCTTAAACTTTAAACATGAACAGAATAGTGGTGGCCATCGGAGGCTCAAGTGGTTCGTTATACGCTAAAATCCTCTTGGACAAATTGGTCCAAGTTCAAGATCAGCTAGATGCCGTGGGCATCGTGATGAGCGATAACGCCAAGTACAATTGGGAACTCGAAATTGGCAACAAGCAATACGAGGAATACCCATTTAAGCTTTATCACAAGTCCGATTTTATGGCGCCTTTCGCCTCCGGCTCGGCTAAGTACAACGTCATGTTTGTTTGTCCCTGCTCTATGGGCTTGCTGGCCCGTATGGCCAACGGTGTATCTGACGACCTCATAACCCGTGCTGCCGATGTGATGCTGAAAGAGCGCCGCAAACTAATCATCGTGCCGCGCGAAACGCCCTACAACTTGATACACCTGCGCAACATGACCAGCCTGACAGAAGCGGGTGCGATTATTTGTCCGGCCAGCCCATCCTTTTACAGTAAACCCGAAAGCGTTGAAGCCTTGGTATCTACCGTGGTTGACCGCATGTTGGACCTCGCGGGTATTGATTTACCCAATACTTATCGTTGGGGTAGTTAAGGGCTAAGAATATGTTTGGATTTTGGGTTTCGAGGGAAAAACGAGCTATTTTTTGATGAGATTGCTTTAAAAAATGGGCGCATAGTGGTGCTAAGTAACTATTTTTTAAAGCAAAAATCATCCGAAAAGAGCTGTTGTTCCCCGGAAGCTAAAGTCCAAACATACGCTTAAGAGTGCTTGGATAAAAATAATTTAAAAAAATTTACAAACCTACCCAGCGTTTTGTAAATACCCTCCGTTATTATTATTACTTAGGGTTTAGTGAATTTATAAACAGAAGGTGCCTCATGGCACCTTTTGTTTTTTGGGGAGGGTCCACCAAATTATTTTAAGATTTCCGGTTAAATGTCGTTTTCATTTGACTTTAGGAAATCCTCCACCAGTAAGCTAATTTCACTATTTTTCAGTGTATTGATTTCTGATTTATCGTAAATTGACAAAAGAGTAACGACTATATATTCATCGTCCTGTCCTGCGTTTTCTACAATATATGTAATCACGCGAAATCCGCCGCTCTTGCCTTTGCCTTTACTTTTCGAAGCAAGTCTAATTTTGTAGATAGTTTCCGTTAATTTAACTCCTTGCCTTGGATTGAGTAATAAGGCATCAGACAGTTCAATCAACTCAACCTTCAAACTTGGAAATTTTTTCAAATACCTTTTGGCTTCCTTCCGAAAGTTTTCAGAAGTAAGAACTTCAACATTCATTCAAGAATTCTTTTAGCGGTTGAAGTTTTCGGTTCTCTTTTTGGGCATTTTTCACCTCACCTAAGGCATCTTTCAAACCTTGCAAAATCTGAAGCTTACGCTTCATTGCTTCAAACTCTTGTTGAAATAAAAGCCAGTCAGCCATGGGTATTTGTACGCCAATTTGATTGCCAGCAGTATCTGTTACATAATTTAAGTTGAGCATACACTATGATATTACACCTGATTTAATAAGCAAAATTAAGGATTCTACTCATAAAAACAAAATAAAATGTAAGAGGTTCCATGCACGGCATATCAGCCTGAACTGCGCCAGCGATGTGCAGCGGTGGCCGAAGGCCAGACCGCAACGCGGGCCGAGCGAATAGCGAGCCGCGGAACGTAGCGACGGCGTAGCCGGGGCGCCCAAAAGAATAAATGAAAAAATGATAAAGTGAATAATTGACAATCTAAGCTTGCCTATTTTTAGCAACTTTCACCAAACTTCTTCCATTTTAGCCCATCTTCATCCATCTTCACCCATTTTAACCCATAAAAAAAGGGGTACAGACTGTATCTGCACCCCTTTAAGGCTATGATCAAGGATAAATCCTAGTAGCGGTAGTATTCAGGTTTGAATGGACCTTCCACTTTTACGCCGATGTAATCAGCTTGGTCAGTGCTCAACTCTTCGAGTTCAACGCCGATTTTCGCCAAGTGCAAGCGGGCCACCATCTCGTCGAGGTGTTTAGGCAACATGTAAACGCGGTTTTCATATTTGCCATTGCCGTGGTTTTCCCACAACTCCAATTGAGCCAAGGTTTGGTTAGTGAACGAGTTCGACATCACGAATGATGGGTGACCAGTTGCACAACCCAAGTTAACCAAACGACCTTCAGCCAAGATGATTACGTCAGTACCGTCGATGTTGAAGATGTCAACTTGCGGTTTAACGGTAACTTTGGTATGGCCGTAAGATTTGTTCAACCAAGCCATGTCGATCTCGTTGTCGAAGTGGCCGATATTACAAACGATAGTTTTGTCGGTCATCATGCGGAAGTGTTTCTCCGTGATGATGTTTTTGTTGCCTGTAGCCGTTACCACGATGTTGGCCATCGGGATAGCGCGTTCCATTTTGATGACTTGGAAACCGTCCATAGCAGCCTGGAGGGCGCAAATCGGGTCGATTTCAGTCACGATAACGCGACAACCAGCACCACGCAATGAAGCGGCAGAGCCTTTGCCCACGTCGCCATAACCAGCAACAACAGCTACTTTACCAGCCATCATCACGTCAGTAGCGCGGCGGATAGAGTCAACCAAAGATTCTTTACAACCGTATTTGTTGTCGAATTTAGACTTGGTTACAGAGTCGTTGATATTGATGGCAGGCAGTGGCAAAGTACCTTTCTGCATGCGCTCGTACAAGCGGTGAACACCGGTAGTAGTTTCTTCAGAGATACCACGGATACCAGCCACCAACTCAGGGTAACGATCAAGCACCATGTTGGTCAAGTCGCCACCGTCGTCGAGGATCATGTTCAATGGTTGGCGTGACTCGCCGAAGAACAAAGTTTGCTCGATACACCAGTCAAACTCTTCTTCTGTTAAGCCTTTCCATGCGTACACAGAAATACCTGCAGCAGCGATGGCAGCGGCAGCGTGGTCTTGTGTAGAAAAGATATTACAAGATGACCAAGTAACCTCGGCACCAAGTTCAACAAGGGTTTCAATGAGTACTGCCGTTTGGATGGTCATGTGTAAACATCCGGCGATACGAGCTCCTTTGAGGGGCTTGCTAGCACCGAAACGCTCACGCAAGGACATCAAACCTGGCATCTCGGCTTCAGCTAATTGGATTTCTTTGCGACCCCATTCAGCCAAAGCGATGTCTTTCACTTTGTAGGGAATAAACGCTACAGATTGCATAAATAATTAATAAATGTTCAATAAATTTATTGGCGGTGCAAAGGTACAACTTTCCAATTAAAAATTGGCTCGTTTTTCGCATATTCGCGGACGATTTCAAATAACCTTCAAATTCACTGTTGATGCAAGTTTTCAAATTTGGTGGCGCCTCGGTCAAAGACCCTGATAACATTAAAAACGTTACCCAAATTCTTAAACAATACAAAGATGCCGAGACCATCGTGGTGGTTTCGGCTGCTGGCAAAACCACCAACGCCCTGGAAGAAGTGGTAAAAGCCTATTTCTACAAAAATGGTGATGCATTCGCAGCCCTCGACAAGGTTCGCCAGAGCCATATTGCTATCATGGATGCCCTTTTAGCACCCGGTCACCCCGTTTACGACGAGGTGCACGACCTGCTGGCCAGCGTGGAGTGGATACTGGAAGAAGAACCCGAGGATAGCTTTGATTACTTGTACGACCAGATTGTGTCGCTCGGAGAGTTTCTCTCTACCAAAATCGTGGCTGCATACCTCAACCAAGAAGGTATTACCACCACTTGGATCGATGTGCGCGATTGCATCCGCACCGACGAAACCTGGCGCGAAGGTATTATCCAATGGACGGAAACCGAGGCCAAAATTCAGCAAATTGTACCTCCGCTCATCCAGAAAGGTATCGTGCTGACCCAAGGTTTTATCGGCTCTACTGCCGACAACAATACCACAACCCTAGGTCGTGAAGGCTCCGATTTTACCGCGGCCATCTTCGCCTACGCCCTCCGTGCGCAGCACATGACCATCTGGAAAGATGTTCCCGGCGTGTTGAACGCCGACCCGCGTTTGTTCCCCGAGGCCGTGAAACTCGACCATATATCCTACCAAGAGGCTATTGAGATGACCTATTACGGTGCCCAGGTTATTCACCCCAAAACCATGCGCCCACTGCAAAACCGCGATATTCCACTCCGTGTGAAATCGTTCATCAACCCCGACCGCGAGGGCACCCTCGTTGACGGCAATGCCGACCACGTGAGCTACCCGCCGGTGATCGTGTTCAAAAAAGAACAAGCCTTGTTGCGCATCAAGTCCAAAGACTTTTACTTCATCAACGAGCCAAAATTAAGCGAGTTGTTCACGGTGTTTACCCAAAACCGTATCAAGGTGAACATGATGCTCAACTCGGCCCTCAACTTCTCGCTTTGCGTCGACGATCGCAAGGAAAATATCGAGAAAGTGCTTGAGATTTTATCTGGCGACTACGATTGCAACTACACCCCTGGCATGGAGCTAATCACCATTCGCCATTATGATAGCGCCACCGTGGAGAAACTAACCGCAGGCCGCGAAACCTTCTTGGCCGAAAAAACACCCACAACTTCGCAGTTCGTGGTAGCCGTTTAGTACAAGGGTAAACAGAAATTTATATATTTGCCGTAGCGTGTGCCAATTGTGGCTGCACTACGGCATTTTCATTTAAAACCCTACCCTATTATGCAAAGCCATAACTTACCGGAACACTACAAAATCGACATCATTGCTGCCGCCCGCAAGGCTACTATGCTCAGCTGGAAAGCACTAGCACCTTACACCTTACTGGCCATGCTCATTGTGGTGCTATTGATGGCCTACCCATTTTATTTGCTGATTTCCGACATCGTACAAGGCATGAAAGATGGGACGTTCAATGAGCAATCATTCCAAGATGAAGAGTTCATGACTTACCTCCAAGAGGAACGTTGGGCTGGAATCGTTCTTCAACTGAGTGTTTTGGGCGCGATTGGCTCAGCCTTGGCCAATACCTTGTTTATGGCTTTCGGGCTCAAGGTGGTGTGGCAGAAAATATTTGAAGATCGTCCAGGCATTGCCCGGATGGTTGATAAATTCCCAGTAGGCAACAACATCGCCCAACTTTTCCTTTACTTCGTCATCACGGGGGCCATCAGCACGGCAGTGGCTTTACTGTTAAAAGGTAACCCAATCCTCTCCACGTTGTTCTCTGTCTTGTTTTCTGTCTTCATGATGCAGCTCATTTTGACCGCAACCAACATTGTGTATGAAGGCCAAAATTTCATGGATGCGGCCAAGAAAAGTATTAGCTTGGTTACGCCAGTTAACGGTGTTGTTTATTTCTTGGTTAGCCTCGGATTATCCATTGGTATTGCATTGATTTTTGTCTTTGGTTTCCTATTGCTGTTTATCATTGGTGCAATTATTTCTCCTTACTTGGGGGCCATACTAGGTTTAGCCTTCGGCATATTATCAACGCTTTTCATCGGGGCATTTTACTTGTCGTTGGTGGCGGGTCTTTACTTTGTCAAAGTGGGTCCACCAGCCGATGATGATGCCAGCGATTATAACCAGCCTTATGATTCCTTGATTAGTTAGATCATTTGGGCGCCCCGGCTCGCGCTGCTCGCCGTCGCTAGGCTTCGTGGCTCGCTGTTCGCTCGGCCCCTGCGGGCCACCACTTCGCAGCGCTGGCGCAGGGGGTGTAAGCTTTGTTGGTATTGACTGTTTTTGGGTATTTTGCATCTACCGCTCCTTGAAAATGGTGCCTCACCCCGTCACGAGCTACCGCTGGTGCCACCCCTCTCCACGGATCTACGATTAGGACACATTTTTTAAGAGCCTGTACAAAGGTACAAATTAGCCTTAA
>CAZDVQ010000047.1:0-35721 GCA_964508975.1 uncultured Saprospiraceae bacterium | reverse complement strand
GTCAATGCCATTAAGCGTTAATTTTTCTCGAATTTATAACCACCCCGTCTGCGCTACAAGGTGTAAAACACCCTGTGCGCATCCACCCCTCCTTGAAAAGGAGGGGAACTTGGCTTGTTCTTTTAAATATCTGTAAATCAAATATTTATAGCAAGGCATGAGCTCCCCTCCTTTTCAAGGAGGGGTGGATGCAAGCGGAACGCAAAGCGTGTAGCGCAGCAGACGGGGTGGTTACTTTGGCCGAAAAATGCTGAAAAACAAACAAAATAATTAACGCTTAATGGCATTGCGCGCTAGGTGCCCGGCGGGCCGGGCCGTAGGCCCGGGTGCGTAGCACGGAGCAACGCGAACCCCAGAGGGGACCGGCGACGCGTAGCGGCGCAGCGCCCAAATTATTTTGCTTATTCGTTTTTCCATCTCCGCAACGGAATATTTCCTGAACTTTGGCGTTTTAAAGCCTTAAAGCTCCTCCATGAAAAATTTTCAACTTTGTCTTTTATTTATACTGGTCACCCTTGGTGTTCAAGCGCAAGTATCGCCACTGAGTAAATGTGTTCAGCCCGAAATTAACTTTGACCCTCAGGCACTTGCGCGTAAAAATGCAGGCATTACGAGTATGCATACGTACTTCCGCCGCACTTCCAGTGAGCCCAAGCAGTTGATTGAAAAAAATCTGGTAGACAGTAGCTCGGGCCGTTCCATCCAAATGGAGCGCTACCATAGGGGGTTTAAGCACGAGACAAAAACGTTTAGCTACAGCCCTGAAGGCCTACTAATTACCGAGGAAACGTTTGATGACCAACAAATGATGACCCAACGCTGCACATACCGTTACAATGGTTCGGGTCTTTTAATGCTCAGTATCCGTACACAAGATAAGCAGGTTAGCACCGAAAGCTACCGCTATCAACGGGGCACCAACATACCCGAAGGGATTGATTTTGAATCATCTAGCAATTACAAATCGGCTACGATTCAATTACTATCGGATAGCTCGATTGCCGTGCAGTACCGCCGTTTGAACGATGTGATCGACACCTACCAATTTACCTATGATAAGCAAGGTGCTTTGGTTAAAAAAACGCTTGACAAGGATAATGTGCCCATATTTAGCCACTTGTACTTCTATAACCAAGATGGCAGATTGGAAAGCGAGCAGACGAAATACATCAACGAAAAAACCTTGCGCATCGACCATAAGTACAATGCGCAAGGCTTATTGATTGAAACGATTGTGAGCGATGGAGCGGTGTTTAACTACGAGTATAGCACCAAGCCTTAGCTAGCGTTCGAGCACTTCCATAGCCATGCTGTACACCGACAAGGATTGCAGCAATTTCACTTCTTTCTCGTTGGCAGGTTCTGGCAAATCAGCTGATAACTGCGTGATCGGCTTAGCGTTGATAGAAGGAACCTGGGCCATTTTCTGGTCGCCGATGACAATCTCGGTACCTTGTCCAATGCTTTTGGACAAGCGGGCCATGAGTTTGTGCGCCATATCGTAGAACTCAGAATCCTTGCGGATTTTACCAAACTTAACGCCATCTACGGTGATATCGGTACCCTTGTTGGTCATGTGAAACACAAACTCGTGGTCGGAATTCAACACGTACAACACGGCATTTACGCCCGGTGCGATGTATTTCTTGTACGAATACGCAAACACAGGCTCTTGGCTACCGGTTATGAAAACGCCTGAGGCCTTGGTTACATAGCCTTCCTGCAAGGTACGGCCTACTTCCTCCAAGGTAACCAATTCTAATAAATCGCGGGACCAAGTCAAAAAGCCACCACGCCAAGTGTCGAGTTCTTTGCGCATGAGTTTCACATCGTCATCCACTTCGGAAGTAGTTGGCTGCACATTCTTGAGGAATTTAGCCAAAAAGTATACCCCCACCGCAGCTGCGACGCCAAGTACAAAAACGATGCTGAGGAAAGAACCCATGTGAGTTAAAAGTTATGAGTTAAGCGTTAAAAGTTGTACCTAATACCTACTACCTAAGCCCTACCACCTAAACTAGAAATGCACACTCAATGCAGCATTCGGCAAGATAGGCAATTGGTTAACGCGTTGGTAACGAACACGGTCAAAGTAGAAGATGTTGGCGCGGTTATACATGTTGGTACAACCGATGCTCCAGCTTACTTTGGCATGTTTAGAGAAGTGGATTGTATTTTTAAGCGATACGTCGAGTCGGTGATAATAAGGTAAGCGTCCAGAGTTACGGGTTTCAGAATAGATGATACCCAAGTCGCTGTTGCCACCGGTGTAGTTTGAGTTAATACCGCCATCAAAGCCATACTGTGGGTAAAAACCTTGTGTGAGGGTGAATGGGAAACCTGAACCCAGGTTCCACCGAGCACTTACTTCCCAGTTTTTCTCCTTAGCATCCTTTTTAAAGGCGAAGTTGTACACCCCAACGAAGTTCAAGTTATGGCGACGGTCGAAAATGGTTGGATAATCTTGTTCACCATCGTTACGACGAACACCAGCCAGAGAGTAGCCGAGGTAGAAATAATAGTTTTGGCGCTCGTATTTTGCGGTCAGGTCGATACCGAAAGCACGGCCAGTCTCAGTTACATAATCGGGGTCAAGCGGGTCAATTTTATCGCGGTTCAACTGGATTAACTGCGGGAACGACTTGAAGTATGGCTCCAAGTTGAAGGTCATGTACTTACCAGCATCCACCTCGATACCACCGATAGCATGTACACTGCTTTGTAAACGGCTTTTAGCTTCCTCTGTATTGCTACCTGGTTTGTAGACGTTGCGATCTGGTACCAAGAAACCAACAAAGAAATTCACGATATCGCGTTCGTTAACGGCACTCAACAAGTTCTGGGTGTAATAGCCACCGGCAAATTTAATGCGGACGTTCTCGCTCAAGTTCACTTTCATCGACAAGCGAGGCTCTGGTACAAATTCACCCAAAGATGCGTAATACTGGATGCGCAAACTTGGCTCAAGTACCAAGGCTCCAAGGCGTTTGCGGTACTTGAGGTATGCGCCAATCTCGGTATTGTTGTCGGTAATATTGAAAAAAGTAGTTGGAGTACGGTATTCAAAGGCAGTTGAGAAGCCATTGATTTCAACCCCGTAGTTAAACTCGCTCTTATTGCCAAAAATGGTAAAGTTCAAGGCAGCGTTGAAGCCGCCAATTTCGCTACGGCGAGGATCTTCATCGGCTTCTTTCAAGTTGGTTACATACTTGCTGTAAGCAATTGTGCCGCCAATCAACATTTTGGCTTCACCGGGTACAATTTTAAAGGTAGTACCAGCCCCGAAAGAGTTCCAATCGTACTTTGCTACATTGCGGTAATCCACGTTATCCATGAAGTTGAAACCAAATACATCGATCTTAGAACCGTTGCTGGCATTGTATGACAACTTACCGTAAAAGTCGGTAAAGTTAAAGGGTAAACCAGCTGTATCCACGTAGCTGTAAATAGCCTTAGATGTTTGGTCAAGGTATGAGTGTTTACCTGTAAACATAAACGACAAACTATTGCCGTTTTCCTTGAGTTTAACGAGTGGGCCTTCAAAGATGGCTTTAGCCATGAATGGAGAAGCCTCTACTTGGCCTGAAAAGCGCTTACGGTTACCCTCCCGGGTTTTCACATCGATGATGGCCGAAGTACGTCCACCATATTCTGCGCCGAAACCTCCAGTGTACACATCTACGTTACGGATAATATCGGTTTCGAAAATAGAGTAAAAACCAATCGAGTGGAAAGGGTTATAAATGGTCATACCGTCCAACAACACTTTATTTTGAACGGGTGAACCACCGCGTACATATAGCTGGCCACCTTGGTCGCCCGTGAAAACAATACCGGGGATAATTTGAAGGTACTGCGCCAAGTCGGCGGTACCACCAACAGAAGGAATTGAATTGATTTGCTTGGCCGTAACGCTCACCACCGAGATTTTAACCTCGTTCTTGCGGGCTTCCCGTTCTGCCGATACCTCTACCGTTTGGATTTCGGTAGCGGTTTCAGATAGCATGAAATTTTGGTTTTCTACTTTACCGCCTTCAATAACGATATCATAGCTCATCGTGTCATAACCGATATAAGAGGCAATCAAGGTGTAAGCTGCTGGAGGAATGCCCCCGAGGTTGTAATAACCCTCGATGTCGGTGGTAGAACCATAGGTTGTTCCCATCAGGTATACCGTGGCAAAAGCGATAGGTTCACCGCTATCATTGTCTAAAACTTGCCCCCTTACACCACCTTTGCTCTGTGCGTTCAATTGGAACACCGCGATGAGGAGTACAATAAATACCGTCAAAAACTTTTTCATGCAACGAATAGATTTCTAATTATAACTAAATTTCATTTTTACCTTATCACAACGGGCTCATCGCCAGTACAATCAATAACAGACGATGGCGTATTGCCCACGATACCACCGTCAATGACCATGGCTACACGGTTGCCGTAGGCTTCATGTATTTCCCAAGGGTCAGTCGGGTACTCAAGTACGTCCTCCTCTGATTCGTCGTACTTGAGCGAGGTCGACAAAATTGGCCGGCCCAGCATTTCTACCAGGGCCCGGGTAATTTTATTGTCGGGTACCCGTATACCAACCGTCTTACGTTTGTTCTTGAGCAGCTTGGGCACATCATTGTTGGCGTTCAAAATGAACGTGTAGGGCCCAGGCAAACTGCGTTTCATCAATTTGTACACCTCGTTTGAAAATGGCCGGGTGTAAGAGCTGATGTTGCTCAAGTCGCTACAAATGAAGGAAAGCGTAGCTTTTTCAGGCTTGATACCTTTGATCAGACAAATCTTTTCAATCGCCTTTTGGTTGTTGATATCACAGCCCAAGGCGTACACGGTATCGGTTGGGTAAATAATCACCCCTCCATCCTCGAGTACCTCGATGATTTGCTTTAATTTCCGCTCTTCCGGATTGACTGGATGTAATTCAAGTATCATAATGCTTCAAACGGGGCGCAAGTTACGAAAAAGGTATAAATTTACACGAAATCCCTGCAATCACATTTTATATAAAAAAGCTATGACTCGACTTTTTCTAGCACTCCTGGCGCTTGCCCTGTTCAGCGCTTGCCAGCCCAATCCAGATACAACGGAGGTAGTTGATACTAAAATGCGTATCAAAATCAAGGAAACACTCCGCCAAGAGCCCAGCCTCGACGGCGCTGCCATCAGCCAGGTCAACCCCAATGAAAGCGTTGATTTCGCTGGAGAAATCAGCGATTTCAGCCAACGCTTACTCATCAACGACGAACTCCTCGAAGAACCTTGGGTCAAAATCAAAACCGCCAATGGGCAAGAAGGCTGGATTTTTGCCGCTTGCCTCGAAATCGACAGCCTCCAAAACCCTAAATTGGTCGAAAAACTTCAAGTTTATCGCGAAAGGGCTATCCTTGGACCAAAAATCCACGATCTGCTGATTCAATTCAGGGCCGATGCTGACAAATGCAACTCAGATGAAGATTTTGCCAAACTGTACCGCAGCGCTGACTCCCTCCGCAATCAACTCGACGAATGGCTCTCCCTGCGCTCTACCCCCGACCTCGAAGGCAAACTACCCAATTATTATTGGCTCAACAAAGCCATCCCAGGACAAGAAGTAATGCTTGTAGCCGAAGGTACCGTATACGCCATGTTTTTCAACTATGGTTATTGGGCCGAACTGTCTAAGCGCACCAAAGGCACCAGAGATGATGATTTCAGCGCATTTTGTATCACTTTGTTCCCCGATAGTATCGAGTATTACTACCCCGCATGGTTCCTTCAAACCTGGGACTACGGCGGCACCAGCCTCCTCGGGAAAGGTATTCACCTCGATATCCTGACTAAAATGGATAAACTCTACCAAGATAAACTCTTCATCCCCGAAGTACAACAGTACAAAGTGAGTATAATGGACGATATGCTGCAAAGCGAGTTCTATGAACTCGGCGTAAAAGAAGTCTGCACCGAGCTCGAGCAGATCATCACAGCTAAACCGGGCATATTACAGGCCAGCGATATTGAAGGCCTAAAAGGCCGTTTAACCGAGCTAAAATCGGGCAACAGCAAGGTGAACTTCGACAGTTTCGGTGGTGGTTAGTTTTACTTAAAATACGGCTCCAGGCTCTTATTGATTACCTTCAAGCTCAAGTCGTGTGCTTCAACGGCACTAAAGCCTTGTTCCATAAAGTGAAAGTCAAACTTAACCACGGCATCGTAAATGGCCACATAAAGGCTATTCAATACGTGTTGCTGCGTGGCCGAGGTACTTTTAAACAGCTTCAACTGCTCCAGGTAAGCGTTAAAACCATCCCTGATTTCTTTGGATTCCTCCAGGCTAGGCTTGTGCGGGGCCAGGTAAAGCGTCAACAACTCATTGCTGCTGATACCTGGTTTGCCGCCGCGTTTGGCCAAAAGCACCTCGCTCAACACGGCAATAACTTTCACCTCGCTGACCTCGGCAAAACTTTGGCAAGTACCCGAAATGGTGTAAGCATCTTTCGACGATTTCCAGTAAGGCTTAAACGCCGTACCCGCCGGAACGGGAAAGGTATTAAACACCCAGCAAGGTACCGATACGGTGTTGCCCGACATCATCAGCACCTCGCGGTAATGCCCCAACAATACATTTTCGTCGCTGTAATCCACTGGCTGGGCATAGTCGTAATGAGTAGGTCCTTTGTAGGTTTTACGGGCCAAGGCAATGGCTTGCTGCATCAAGTCGGTGGTCTTTTTCAACTTGTCTGCACTTTCCAGTACACCCGAGGCATACATCAATGCTTGTGTGGCATACGACATGGGGTGGTGCTCTTTCACCAGTACCGCAATGGCGCTTGGGGCATCAACTTCTATCAGGTTTAGGCCACGCTGTAAGTTGCTTGGGTTGGCCACTTCCGGACTGGTTTGCTGCATCACTTTATCGGCAAAATGAAAGGCCATCATGTACAACCTGTCATTTTCTTTGTACTGCAACAAGGCCGTTTTAGTGGTGCTGCCCCAATTGCCATCAACTTTGCCCTTGTAATAGCCTTCGTCGGTCAACACTTGCTGTAAAGCTGTCACCGATGCCTGGTCAGGACGAGCTACCAGCGACGATTGTGTTTCATACAGGTTCATTTCAAAGGGTGTTGCTTGGTGCAACAACAAAAAACTGGCCCGCTTCACGTGGGGATCCTTCAAGCCAACCTTGATTAGCCTGGCAGCAGCAGCCTCGGCCTCAGCACTCGTGTTGAAAGGTCCAGTACATATACGCACCCGGCCCTCGTGGCTCTGCACCGCAATTTTATCGGTGTAACGCAGCCAATCGGCCCAAGGCACTTCCTTTTGTTTGGTGTAACTTGCCATTTGCACTACAAAAACGGCATCGTCTTTAGTGGTGGCAATTTTCTGGATAAAAGCATCCTTAAAGCCTTGTGCCTTAACCTTTTGCAGCTTATCTTTAGCTTCTACATCGCTGATGTAAGGGCCCATCAAAACCCGGCTCAAACCATTGTTCAAATCTTGCATGTATAGGTAGCCAATGTCGCGCACCTTGACGAAATCGGCTGGATTGGCACTGCTAAAAGTCCCTAGTTGTACCGCGTAAGCCGTAATAATATCTTGCGCCCGGGCTCCAAGGCTAATCAGCGTGAAAAGGACTATAGCAAAAAACTGTTTCATGGTTGAGTTTGTGGTCATCTGATAAGGATTCTTGAGCTTCCGATTATTTTTTGATTTTTGGGCGTTGCCCCGGTGCTGCGCGCCGTGGCCGGTCCATTCCGCGCTCGCTAACGCTCGGCCACTACGTGGCCCAGGGCCTAGGGGCCCTGGCGCTCCATGCACCTAACGCGAGCAGTGTCCTGGCTTGCCATTGCTTTCGCATGCAAATTTCGTTAAATTGTACGAGAAAAAAAATTTAGAGTATGTTTGTTACTCGAAATAACCAAAAAACGCCCATGGACCTTAACCATATCTTGTTTGAACTAGGCGAAAACCGCGAATCGTATTACAACGCTGTGTCACCGCCCATTATTCAAACTAGTAACTTTGCCTTTAACTCGGTGGCCGATATGCGCCACAAAATCATGCACGAGTTCAACCACCACGTGTATACCCGCGGCAACAATCCCAGCGTCGAAATTTTACGGCAGAAACTAGCCGCCCTCGAAGGTACCGAGGATGCCCTTGTGCTCCCCAGCGGTAGCGCCGCCATCGCCATAGCCCTTATCGGTAACTTGCAAGCCGGCGACCACGTTATTTGCGTCAACAAACCCTACAGCTGGACCCAAAAACTGCTCGATAAACTGCTCGCTAGTTACGGCGTTACAACGACATACGTGGATGGTAGTATCGCCCAAATACAAGCTGCATATCAAGCCAACACACGGGTGCTCTACCTTGAAAGCCCAAACTCGCTCACCTTCGAGCTGCAAGACCTTGAGGCCTGTGCCAACTGGGCCAAACAGCACGGCATCGTCAGCATGATAGACAATAGCCATTGCAGCCCCTTGTACCAAAATCCAGCCAGCTACGGCATCGATATCGTGTTGCATTCAGCTACCAAATACCTCAACGGCCACAGCGATGTGGTGGCCGGTGTCATTTGCGCCAGCAGTAGCATGATACAAAAGCTCTTCCACGGGCCATATATGACCATTGGCGCCATCATCTCGCCACACGAGGCTAACTTGATAACCCGTGGGCTACGAACCCTCGAAATCAGGTTAAAACGCAGCGATGAAAGTGCAAAATATATAGCCACTGCCTTAGAAAAACACCCCAAGGTTGAACAAGTGCTACACCCGCTCCTACCCTCTTTCCCGCAGTACGCGCTAGCCCAAAAGCAAATGCGGGGCAATGGAGGTCTATTTTCGGTATTCTTCAAAACAAGCTCTATCGAGCAGATGGAAGCCTTTTGCAATCGGCTTGAAGGTTTCTTGATGGCGGTGTCCTGGGGCGGACATGAATCCTTGATTGTTCCGAGTTGTGTATTTCACAACATGCCCAATGTGCCCAATTCGCCCATTCCCTACAACATGGTGCGTTTTTACATCGGCTTGGAAGACCCTAATTGGCTTTTACACCATATTGAAAAAGCATTGGAGGACTTAGAGTAGGTTTGGACTTTAGCTTCCGGCGAAAAATAGCTCTTTTCGGATGATTTTTGCTTTAAAAAATAGTTACGTAGCCCCACTATGCGCCCATTTTTTAAAGCAACCTCATCCAAAAATAGCTCGTTTTTCCCTCGAAACCCAAAATCCAAACATACTCTTAGAGTAGGTTTCCGGGCAAAAAAAAAGGCGAGCCAAATGGCTCGCCTTAAATTCTTTGGTCCTTACAGACTAGTGTGCAGCAGCAGCAGTGTCAACTTTAGCAGTGTCAACAGTAGTAGTGTCAACAGCTGGAGTTTCTTCTACAACTTCTGTAGAGTCAGCAGTTTCTGTAGTTTCAGCAGTTTTGCTGTCACATGAAGCGAAAGAGAAAGCTGCGATAACTGCAACTGGAAGGATGAATGACTTGATAGACATAATCTAATGATTTTTAAAATGTATTGAATGATACTGAAAAGCGATGCAAAGATAATATCATAAATACCGTCCGCGCAAGTTTTTTGTGAAAAATTTTAAGATTTTCTTAACTTTTTATTTTAAAATCAAAAATCACGTTTTTATTATACTATATATTATTGTAAAATAGTACATTATATATATAAATATATTATAATGTATTTCTAAATTTTCTTAACGAATTTTAAAGATTTTAAGAATTCCTTATGATTTCAAACAAACACTTTAATAAAGTAGCCTATTGACCAAGATAAAAATGCTTTGCCCCAGGGCTTAATATATCCGTTGGTTTCCAAAAACTTATCTATTTTGGCGGCATCAAAGCCAAATAACCCTAATCAAAGCATCATGAAAATAGCAGTTTTCCCTGGCTCCTTCGACCCTATAACTGTCGGGCATGTTGATTTAGTTAAACGGGCCATCCCGCTTTTCGACGAGGTCATCGTAGCCATAGGCATCAACTCGCAGAAAAACTACCTCTTCGACCTTGACCAGCGCATGCAATGGCTCCACGAGGTTTTTGACAATGAGCCCAAGGTCAGGGTAGATAGCTTTGAAAAGTTGACAGCACATTACTGTAATAAAGTAGGCGCCCGATATTTGCTCCGTGGCCTGCGCAACGCCTCCGACTTCGACTACGAGAAAACCATATCGCAACTCAACAACATTGTAGGCAAAGGCTTGGAAACCGTGTTTTTAATCAGTGAGCCCAAGTATTCGCACATCAGTTCTACCATCGTGCGCGAAATCATCAAGGGCGGCGGCGATGCCAGCGAGTTCCTACCGCCTAATTTGAAGATTTAAAAGCTATGGCTAAATCGTTTTCGATCCCACGCCCGTGCCCGACCGCATTGCAACAGCCCCTGGTTTAAAGTACCATATTAGGTTCATCGTTTCCCCTTCTAGGCTTTTTTCCGCGCCGCCTTCATCCAGGTACACTATACCCTTGTCCATGTTGGGTACAGTTTGTTCGCCCTTGCCCATGTAGGCCCAGGCAATGCCCCCTTCAAATGGATACACCGCTAATAAACGCTTGCTTTGTTCTTGCATAAAAAAATATAGCCCCAAGTACCCAATCAGGCACCTACTTGACTAGTAAATAAAGCTGTTCATCTTGATATACATCACGCCCTCTTGTAAGTTTGGCTTATTAGCCTAGGCTTCACACCTAACCTACGCGATGCATTATGTAGCTCAACTCGGCACAATAAAAGGGTGCTAAATTTGCTAGTCAAATCAATTGATTATCAATTCAATATATATAAAGCCCAAACTTTCCTCCATGCAAAGGAGGGCTGGCTGCAAGCGGAACGCGTAGCGCCAGCAGACGGGGTGGTAAATACAACCTTGAAAACACCCCGACAAACCAAATCATTTCCTCGTTTCCTCTTTTCCTCAATTCATCTTTATTGGGGCCTCCCCTCGCTACGCTCGTGGCGCTACGTTCCGGGTTCGCTTCACTCATACCTTGGGGCATACGCCCCTGCGGTACGGCCTGCGGCCGCCCTTCACATCGCTAGGCCGAGTAGTGTTCTGGCCTGCCCTAACCCTGGGGCTGAAAATTTTCAGCCCCTACATCCTCACATCCTCACATCCTCACATCAATAATCAGCACATTATTTTGTCTGAACTATGACTCCTTTGATGTATTTGATTTTTGTGATGACACACACCAAGTTTGCCTATCTTATTAATCATAATAATCACAGTTCAGACAACCTGCAGAGGTGGATATAGGAGCAGTCTAATTATTCACTAAAATAACAAGCATCAGCGGTATTAAACATTGGGTCAAAATCTCTTATTCACATCGACTAAAATACGATTTCTTTATGCGTTCATAATTTTTTTGGCGCATGTAGTACCTCCTTTTAATAAAAGAGGTGTAATCTTTCCGTATTTTAATTTTATCAATGTTAACTTTATTTGAATTTCTATAACCCAAGGTTACTGTAATATCATGATATAAATTTGAAGAAACTAAATGGAGCGAGGTGTCCCTATATTCTAATGCAAAAACATCTATAAACACAATATCTTCGTAAATATTGGGTAAATAAAGCAAACCATACTTATCGGTTTCGAATTCATCCCATTCGTTATTATCATCACTTGATCCCGTTTTTTTTGCCCTTACTGGATAATAACATATAGGTTCGTCATTATTTCCTTTCAAGGTTATTTTTATAGTATCACTCAAGGTGTCTAGTACAGGCATGTAGGCAACTTTATTCGTTGTGAAAAAATTAGATTTTTGGAAATCAAAAAAATAGTACTGATTCCTTTTTGTATAATTAACATAACTATTTAAATGTAATAGCCCATGCCTATAACTGACTATACAAATACTATCATTTAATACAGTTAAAACTCCCCCTTTAAAAGGAACATATTTGCTAGTTTTATTCAGGCAACTAGTCCCTACTATTGAAAAATACAATAAAACTATAGTAAATAATATCCAACTACAAGTTCTCGCCAACTTTGAATTTGATTCCATAATTACTCTGCTGTTTTTTTATTAATTCTAGGGTCATTTAAATCATAATCTAATCTTCCAAGTACAAAATCTGCATCCCAGTCTTTGTATCTAACACGAATTACTCTTACACTGTTACCTTGGGCTGCAATCTGGGAAACATTTTTTCGCATGTCATCAAAATCTTTAACGTTTAATCTAATTACATTTGGGTCAAGAATATAACCAAGGTCAATTACATACTTTTGTTCCGTAGGCACATCTCTTGGAGTCAAACCCATGAAAAATAGCTGTCTACCGTAGGCTTCTTGTTCATCGAAAATATCATATGCAGCTCCACCATTAGTTACAGTACTAGGGGCACTAAGATTTGTAATGTAAAAACTTAAATCTCTCATCTCATATTGATAAGCATGCTTCATTTCATGCACTAATTTAGACAAGCCTAAAGTATAATTAATTTCAACCCTATTACTACTGACGTTGTATCCAATGTTTCCTTGGGTTTGTGGATTATCATAATTTACTCGTGAATTTATAAAGTACATTGTATTAGATTCCTTAAGAATTTTTATTTCTTTTTTTATATTTTGCCAATCTTGCAGTCTACCCTGTAATTTGGTGAGCCTGGTTGAATTGCAATCCTTTTGTTCCAACATTTTTTCAATCCTTTGTTGTGTTTTCTTTATTTTATACTCTACTTTATTTTCAATCCTCTTCAAATCTTTTCTACCTTTTTTATCACCTGATAATGTATCCCCCATCACATCACTAAACAGCACAGGGTTATTGCCCATCATCACGTAGGGGCTTTCAAAGTCACGTATTTTGGGATCCACCTGCCACCACCTCGCAATACGGGTATCTTGCTCACGGAAGTATGTAGTATTGTGGCCATCCCCAATCTCGGGGCTACGCTCAACACCATTAAACCCAAACCTATACCCAGCCTTGTTCACCGAGCGTCCCGGCATCTCCCAGCCAAAGGGGTAGTAATCGGTAGCCGATACCACTATGCTTTCATAGTGGCTACAAATATACGCGTTATCCGGCAAACGACCAAGCACCTTGTCGCTTAATGTGGTCAAAACGTTGCCCAGGTGGTTGCTCTGCTCGTACACCCGCGCGCCACGTACCCGCAGGTAGGTGCGCGGGCCATCGGCCAGCACGAACTCCCAGCTGCTAAACTCGGCGTAGTACAGCTCCTGGTGGTCCATGTCCATCAGCTCCAGGGGTTGTGCCGTGCCACGATGTAGCAGCACCGCACCCTCGCGGTAACTGCTCTCGTTCAGTGTTTTATCTAGCTGTGTGTTGTAGTTAAAGTCCAGGTAAGTGTTCAAATCCTTGGCACTCACGCCCTGCCAACGGGCCAGGCTGGCAGTATCTTGCGCCCAGGTCAGCACCGTCTGGCGGGCGGCCAGCACGTTCAGGGTTTGCGGGTCACGGTAGGGGTTGTTGATGTTACCCAGCTGTGCCGCGTCCAGCAGGTGGCGCCTGCTACCGGCTTTTAGGTCAAGTACCACCGTGCCGCTTTCCGGCATCGGCATGTTGGTCTGCCACAGGATGTCCACGTTTTGCAGCATCGGGCCGTCTAGTTCAAGCACCTGCTGCACCACTTGTTGGTCTTGCGGTACACCGTGTAGTACCAGCAGCGTCTGGCCGGGGGCCAGGTTTCTACCCGCCAGCGATACCCCGCCGGGCTGGTCTTTCACCCGCAGTTCAAGGCTATCCAGGGCCAGCGGCTGGTCGCCCAGGTTGCGCAAGGCCAGGTACTGACCCGTGTACTGCCCGGCCTGGCTGGCCAGCGGCGAGTCGTCCAGGAGCTCCGTCAAGCGGATAGAACGCAGCAAAAGACCCGGGTCTTGCTCATCCCAGTCGCGCTGCACGTCCAGCACCCGTTCAAAACGCTCCATGCCGATGCGGCTACTACCGTATATCGGCACCTCCGACAGCCGCGTCACCTGCTCGGTATAATCTTCCGTCACCGCTTCCGTCACCGTGTAGATGGCCATCACGTTGCCGCTCGCGTCGCGTATGTACCAGATCGTCTCGCTGCCCGATGCCTTGTACAGGCGGTTGCCGCCCACGTCGTAGCCGTAGCGCGTTACCGGCCTGGCGGGGTCGGTGTAGGTAATCTCGTCCACCTTGCCCTGTATGTTCCAGGCTATGTTGGCTATGCCCTCCGTGTTGTCTTTCACCAGGTTACCGATGGCGTCGTACTCGTAGGCGTTGGTCAAGCCAGGGGCTATCGAGCCCGTGTACGAGCCGTCGTTGGGGTTGCCAAAGCTGTTGTCGTACACCCTTGCCAGGCGGTTGCTCTCGCCCAGCGCTGCCTGCTGCGCTATGTGCGCCGCCCCGTTCGAGGAGGCCGCGTAGTAGCGGTATGATAGCTGGTCAACCATCACGCCCTTGGCCTTGCGGTCCAGCGAGCGTATGTTGCCGTTGCCGTCGTAGCTGTAGGCAGAGCCGTACAGGTTATCTGCCGCCCAGCTCCCGTTGGCATCTAGCCCGTAACTGTTCATGGCCTTGATACGATGTAGCTGGTCGTACTTGTACACGTACAACTCCGCGCTGCCCGATGGCGTGGCCACGGGGTCGGACAGGTGTTGCCTACCTATCTCGTTCAGCTGCGTCACCATCCAGGCTATGTTGCCGTTGTACAGCCCCACGCCGCCCTGCAGGTTACCCGACACGCTGGCCCAGGTGGCGGCACCCGCCGCGCCAAGGTTCACGCCCGTGCCACCGATCGGCTTGTAGGCATCCTGGTGGTAGCCCAGCGCGTAGCTGTATTCATCCCTGGAGAACCAGCGGTTGGCATTCGTGGCCGCGCCGGCTTGCCCGGCGCCATCTTGCCCGGCATCGTGGGTTAACAAGTCTTGCCCGGGCGTGTTTACCCCGTGGATCCAACCCTGTAGGGTGTAGCGGTAGTCGTTGCCCGCCACCTTGTCGTTACCCAGCTCCACGCGGGCCAGCGGGCCGTGCGCGTAGTACAGGTAGTGCGCGTCGTGTTCCCAGATGTAGTGGTCGCGCGAGGTATAAACATCCGTCAGGCGGTTGTCGGCATCGTACTTGTAGCGGTGGTAAAAGGCATCGGCCTGGCCGTCCTGGTAGCGCACCTCGTTCACCTTCCCGCTGATGAGGTCGTAATCGTAACCTATCCGTTTCTGGGCAAACCCCTGCACGTCGTGCATCAGGTTTTTCACGTTACCCACGATGTCGTAATCGTAGTAGGTGCTCACCTCGTCGTTCTCGGTGTACGACACGCGGCCACGCAGGTTGTTTTGTGCAAAGCTGGCCATGGCACCGGGCAAGTCGTAGTGCGTGCGGGTCACCTGCGATTTGCTCACGCCGCTGGCCAACGGGAAATCTGCCCGGTTGGTAAACTGGTACAGGAGCTCACGGTCTAGCTGGCCGTTGGTATAGGGGCTATAGCCATCAATCTGGCCTACCTCCACGATACGGCCCTGCCCGTCATAACCGGTGTACGACCAGCGGTCGGGCATGGCCGGGTCATTCGAGTCCTCCACCTGCTTCGCGTTCTGCGAGAGGCGCAACCTACCGGCAAAGTCGTAGTAGAACCTGCTTTCCCCACCGTCGGGGCTCGACTGCCAGGTTACCTGGCCCAGGGTATTGTAGCGGTACTTGGTTTTAAGCTGGTGCTGGGGTTGGCTTGTGCCATCCCAGGTTAACTGCCCAGCGGTATTGGTCACGAATGCCTGGTTCCCCAAGGGTTTAACGCCTGCTGGAGGCACGGTTTGCACGAGGCTACCTGCCTGATCGTAGTAGTATAGCGTGAAGTGGTGTTCATTGATGTTGTAGGTAGCCTCGAAACGTTGGCTAAAGGGCTCTAGCAAACACTCCTGGTTGTTGATGTACCCGGTCAACACCTCGTCGAGCATGGCGTTCCAGTCGTCGAGCGCCTGCTGGGTTGCCCGCTGCCGTAACAGGCGGATACATTCCACCCTGAAATCGTCCTCGGTAACCTCAACCACCTGCGTGTTGAAGGTTGGTAGCACGTGTATAACGCTGTCGGTACGCACGTAGGTACAACCCGTTTCCCAGAAGTTCATGGGTAGGTAAGCGGCAAGGGTTTGGCCGTTTTTCAACTCCACCGTCAACCGGAAACCGTGCGACGGCGTGGTGTACAGTGGCCCGGTAACCGTGATGCCAAGCGGTGCTTGGTATTCAAACTGCCGTACGTTCTGGATATCGCATATATCTATCCTGTTCCCCGCCTCGTCGAAAAACTGGAACACGATCCTGCCCGTGCCACCGTAACAGGGTACATTTTCAACTTGTACAAAGCTTAACGCGGTGTGGGTTTGAGATTGTATCGCTTCAAAGCAATAGCCGTTACCTGATACGGGCGGGTAACCAGTGACGGTACCCGTGGTGGTTGCTCCAGGCACAAGCGGGAACATCACGTTGTTGACGGTGTAAGTTGAACAAGGGTTCGTGAACACGTGGTCGTTGAGGTAATCCACCACGTCCGTGAAACAAGGCATCAACTGGGTTAACAAGGTGGTCATAGGCTGCCCGTTGGTGCCGGTTACAACGGTGTACACGCTATCGAAAGGCTGCGATACCTCGTTCAACATTGTCGAGGCACAGCCGTTGGTATAGATAGAAGTAATGTATGCCTGGAGGGCCTGCAGGTATGGGTCGGTCGGCACGTCCTCCATGATGAGGTAGGCAAAGGGGTTTTCTGCCCCGCAGCTGGCGTTACAATAATCACGCAGGTAGCCGTTGACCGTCGCGGTATCCAACATGTATGCACCGCAGTTTTCCAGGGCCCATTGTTCAATGTCGTGGCCCCAGAGGCTCACCTGGGCCTCGCACATGGAAACGCAGTGCCCCGCCATCTGTCCCGCTACAGCACCCTCTACCTCGGCTGGGGTATCCAGGTCCAGTATGGTCGGGTTGGGCATGATGGCCCACTGGTCGGAATAATAGGTACAACCGTTACATGACCTTTGTATCTTGAGTTTCATGGTCTCGTAGGTTCCCCTGGTCAAGTTCCAGATGAGCCAGTCGGGGTCTGTAGCGGGATTGCCCGCCAGGGCTTCCAGGTATGCTTGCCGGGTATACGCGTATAGGCCAAACGTCGTCGTCTGGTTGGTACTGGGGTCGGTGTAGGTATAATAGGCTGCCGTGTCTGCCAGCAAGGCGTTCCAACGGGCCAGCCGGCTGCAAGTACCGCTGGTCAAGGGTACCTCGTCGGCATCGATGAAATAGGGGTCGTTCAGGGCCAGGGCTTCCCAGTTAACTTGTCCAGCGGTATAGGTTTGCAGGGTAATACCAGCCGGTGGGGCGGGTACAGGGTTGTTGACCATGCTGTCGGAAAACATCTCCCAGTCTGCCATGATGGCCAGCCAGTTGCTGTACAGGGTACTCTCCTGTAACTCCAGGCAGGCGGTGTAGTGGCAAGCTTCCCTGTGGTAGGGGAACAGGGATGCCGCCATGCCTGACTGGAACCTACCCTCGTTGAAGTAAACGTCCGTGAAGAAATCGGTGTTGGCATCAACCAGGTAGGGTAAGCCCGTGGGCTCGTCATATATGTACAGCGGCGCGTTGATGGCGGGGGCATTGTTGAGGAATATACCGGTGATAGCGCCGGTGTTGGAAACCGTCAACTCGTATGCTTGACCTGCAATATCCTTGACGGGGAATGTCATGTCCTGGTTGTTCGGTATACCAGCGAGGAAGCCCGCGTTGTAGAAGTGCCCCCCGGGGGAAAGCTGGTTGATGGCCTGTACCTTGATACTCTCGCAGTTTTCCTCCTGGGCAGCGGCCATGGAAGATTGGGCCAGCGCCCAGCAATCGCGCATCATGCAATCCACTATCGTGTCGGCAAGGGCCAGGGTGTCGTTGGCCAACCAGCTGTAGGTCTCCAGGGCCCAGGTGCGGCAGTACGACTCGCAGCTGAAGTTACACTGCATGGTGTCGATGGCCGCTATGGCCGCGTCGATGTACCCTGTCGAGTCGGGTACAAGGCCCTCGTCGATGATGAAGCGCCTGATTTCTGAAAGGTCTGGGGTCAACACTTGCAAGCGCTTCGACACGAGGTATTCCCCCAGCGGGCCAAAGGTGGCGTTGAAGGTGATGGGTCCACCGCTCGCGAAGGAACCCGAGGTACAAGGCCCCTCGGTCATTTGCTGCCCGGCGATCTGTGCCCCGGTGTAAATCCTGCTCACGGTGTTGCCGTTCAAGGTAGCGTTGGTGACGTTGGTCAACGTTACAGGGCTATGGTTGGGGCCCGTGATCCAGATTTTGAGCTCGTACTCGCAGGTCATGCAAAGCTCGCCCTCGGGCAACAGCACCCCGTAGTTTACCCCGGTGATATCGTAGGTAAAGGCGTAGTTTGATTGTGTCTTGGTGTTGAGGAAAGTAAAATCAAGGCTAGAACCCCTTACACCGTATGGCCTTTGCTCGCTTTCCATGAGGTTCTCGGTAAAGGTAACGGCGCCAAGGCTTTCCAGCGCTACCACGTTGCCGGGGGTATCCCCCGACAAGGAGGTGGCCACCACCTGGCCCGCCTGGTCAACGTAGCTGATGCTCACCTGGCCGTTGGGGTCAACCACCATGTTTTTCTCGTAGTGTTTTACCTCACCCACGTTCGAGCCGAAAAGCCTACGGAGCTCTAAAACCCCGGGCTTGCCGTAATAATACGAGGTCTCGTGGCCAGAACCCAGTTGGAAGCTGAGGCCCGCCCCGCCCTGCGCGACCATGCGGCCGGTACCGTCACGCTTGTAGCGTGCCTGTACCATGGGGTAGCCTTCCGCGTCGGGTATGTAGCCCCTGTAAAGCAGGTCGTTGAAGGGGTTCGCGGCGGAATAGTACCTGCCTGCCCCGGAGCTGGTGGCCAGGGGGTCCGCGCCGCCGAACTTGTCAAAGTCCGTGTAATCGTAGGCTTGGCCGTTGGCATCCTTGTTGAAGGCCGGCTTGTAGAAAAGGCCACCCTGGGTCGTGTCGGCAAGCGCGGGCAATATGCTCATGACCGACTGCCCTTCAACCGAGTAGTCCGTCTCGGCGACGAGGGTTAAACCAACGTCGTTGAGGAAGGTCACCGCCTGGCGGGCACGCATGGTCTCGTCGTAGTAGCTCACCACTTTCTTGTGTAAACCATCCTCGGCGAACGCGGTGGTATATTGCCAAATCCTGTCCTTCTCGAACCCGTCCAAGGTCGATTCCGTGGTCACGTTAGACCAAGCGCCGTACTGCCTGTGGGTATAATCCCCCATCACGCTGGCATGGATGAAGCGACCAACAGGCCTGACCCTGAAGTAGATTGTCCCCTTGGGGAAAGTGGACTGGAGGATATAGTGGTTCCGTGATACCTCGACCCGGGTAGCATTCCTGAGTAACTCGGCATTCGTGGTGGGTAACGCCTGGGTAAAGTGATCCCAGAAGGTATATTCTAGCTCGTACGACTCGGCACCAAGGGTGAACGGCCACTGGAGTTGAACATGGCTGTCGTGGTTAACCATGCTGTAAACGTAACCCGAGTCGGTGAGGGGCACCTGCGCGGTCACGTTTAGCAACTCGTATTGTTCCTCGATGATGGAAAGTTCCAGCCAGAAATCCTCCAGCCAGGGGATGTTAACTGCCTCGTCGTACGGCACCCAGGGGTCGGTGGCCTTCCTCCTGGCTTGCATTTCGTCGATGCTTACCTTGGCATGGCCGGACTCCAGGGATTCGAAAACGGCCAGGGACTGGAAATTAGCTGTTTCATCCTCGTGGCTGATCACCAGGGTTCCGCTCTCCGCTGGCTTGTAGGTGCCCGGGAAGGAAATGGTGTAGTTGATGGCCACTTGCCATTCGTTCGCCTCGCTGTCCTTGCGGTCGGCACGCCCGTACACCAGGGAAACCGTCGCCTTGCGCTGGAATACCCATTGCGAGTTGGTTACCCTGTTGTAGTGGGGCGTGAACAAGGAGACGCTTGCCCCCACGTTCAAGTCGGGACGTAACATGGGTTCCGTGTAAACCTGTTCCCCTGCCAGCAGCGAAAGGGTTGCCAACAAGTTGATGCAGGAGGTCAGCAGGATGAAATACAGCAAGCGTTTCATATGTATCACCTTTTATTGTTTGCCCCCCGAACAATGGGGGAATAGTTGTTCAATACATGGCCTAGCGATGTGGAGCGGTGGCCAAGGGCCAGACCCGCGAAGCGGGGCCGAGTTGGCGGCCAGCCCGGAGGTCTAAGCGTCTAGTGCGCACGTAGCGTAGGAGCACCCATAACGAAATCACAAAATAAGATAAAATTCTAAAAGCGCAAAAAAAATCAAAAACCAAATCATTTACTCACTTCATCCTTTTTTCATTTCCTCTTTTTGGGGCCTCCGCCACTGCGTGGCGGCGCTACGTTACGCGGCTCGCTGACGCTCGGCCCTTCAGGCTGGGCTAAAGCCCACCGCTTCACATCGCTAGGCCAGGTAGTGTTCTGGCGTGCCTAAAGCTGCACATTAGCACATCAATAATCAGCACATTATTTTGTCTGAACTATGATTCCTTTGATTTATTTGATTTTAGTGATGGCACACACCGAGTTTGCCCATCATATTAATCATAAAAATCACACAAATCACGGTTCAGACAAAATAACGCTTCGCGGTCTTGGCCCTGCGCCAGGTGCCTGGAAGGTGCCGCTATAGGCGGCAGCGCATAGCGCCAAGCGACAGCGCGCCTGGAGGGCACTGCCGACGCGTAGCGGCGGGGCACCCCAAACTATTGGACTTTAATAAAAAGTTACTTTTAATAACTTGAGGTCGGTGTACTTAAACTCCAATATTTATTAGAATAACATAAGGATAACACCTTGAATTCTACTGCAGATTGACTATATTTCAGGATATATTCTAAAAAATATTTTTGTCTAAATCAATGCCCCTCAAAGTTAAAGTTGTTTTTCCTTGGGACGAGAATTGTGGCATAAAAAATTTCATCCCCAAAAATTTCAAAACTATAAATGGGTAGGTAAGTTTTGGGATGCAAATATACCAGCTTTCTTATAATTACATTTGATTTTATATCCAGTTCTGCATGTTCAAAGAGGTGATACGAAACAATGCTAGCACCTTCTACCATAGGATACAAGCCTTTATAAGTATAATGTACCTTGGAGAAGGGATCTGTTTTAATCGCATTTACAGTGATATCAAATAGTTTAAAGGGATAGCTTTGATTCAGAACAGCATAAAGAGCATCTCTTTTAAAATCATTTCCATCTATGCTAATAAAGATACTATCCCCTTGTCTGCTAAAAGTAAAATTATATAGGAACTCATGACGTATATTGCAGTTCTTATCATAAGCTTGAAACAAATTCACGTAAGGAGGACAATAAATAACCCCCCATTCCTCCTTAAAATATTTGCCTTCCAATTTAGTACATTCCGTCAATATCATTTTCTGTTCTTTAAAGGGTAATGAACTATTTGGTTTAATATAGAAAGTATCATTCGAATTATAGTCAATTATGGTAAAATTATCCTCTTGTTTTTCTGTAATAAGATAATTATACGTGTAGAAATAGATGTCATACACTTGAGCCATTGATGTACATGACATACATATAAAAAAAGCTACTAGTGGTAAGATTGTTTTAGTTTCCATTGTTTAGTTTGTATTGTTCTTGTTCTCTATTTTTTAAATTATCGATGACTTCATGTGTATAGTATGGACGTTCGTACTGCTCAAACTTTTGGGGGAATTTTTGGGCAAACATAACTGTCTTTTCCCCCTCTGCTCCATATTTATTTTTGTAATTATCGTTACTTGGCATCTGTGATATTTTACCGTGACCATATTCAGGCAAATTAAATTGGCTCTCACCTGAACCAAGAAGATAAGTCTTTACTTCTGAATGAATAGCATTGTAAGTTGTTGCAGTTCCCGAAGCAATAGCATCGTGGTCGGGGGATTCATAGCCAGTTGGATTTGCTTTGATTTGTTCTGCCTTTTCAATCCAACTATTTCTAAACTGGTTGAATTTATCCTCGTTTTCAGATGCTTCCAAAACTAAAGGGGCATAGGTTTCTACATGGGTTCCAACCTCATGTACCATAGAGACTACTGCAGTTGGATCATCTTGAAGATCATTGAAAAATACAGATATTTGCATCTTAGCTACTTCGTCAAAATTTCCAGTAAAATCTTCCAACGCAGTTACTTGCCCATTTTTCAATAACACACTAATAGATGTTTTTGCAAAAATCATAACTCCTTTTTCTGGCTTTAATTTAGCTGAACTGAATACAAGGTTTAATTTTTCAAATGCTCCTCCTGGCTCAAACCCATTCACAATACGATTAAAAGTAGTACTTCCATTTTTCAGAATTGGTACAGCGCGTTTGGCAACGCTGAACAATTCATCCAATCCAATAACATCGGCTCCATCTGGATCGATAAAATAAAGTGGATTGTTCAAAGACGAACAATAAGTACTAAAGCTAGGGTATTTATGCGCCAACGGATCCACACTCAACCACCTACCAATCCTACCATCATGTATCCTGGCGCCAAAGTCGTAGCTACCAGAACCGTAGGCGTTGTCAGCCTCCTTCCCATTAAACCCAAACCTGTACCCAGCCTTGTTCACCGAGCGTCCCGGCATCTCCCAGCCAAAGGGAAAGTAATCGGTAGCCGATACCACTATGCTTTCATAGTGGCTACAAACATACGCGTTATCCGGCAAACGACCAAGCACCTTGTCGCTTAATGTCGTCAAAACGTTGCCCAGGTGGTTGCTTTGCTCGTACACCCGCGCGCCACGTACCCGCACATAGGTACGCGGGCCATCGGCCACCACGAACTCCCAGCTGCTAAACTCGGCGTAGTACAGCTCCTGGTGGTCCATGTCCATCAGCTCCAGGGGTTGTGCCGTGCCACGATGTAGCAGCACCGCACCCTCGCGGTAACTGCTCTCGTTCAGTGTTTTATCTAGCTGTGTGTTGTAGTTAAAGTCCAGGTAAGTGTTCAAATCCTTGGCACTCACGCCCTGCCAACGGGCCAGGCTGGCAGTATCTTGCGCCCAGGTCAGCACCGTCTGGCGGGCGGCCAGCACGTTCAGGGTTTGCGGGTCACGGTAGGGGTTGTTGATGTTACCCAGCTGTGCCGCGTCCAGCAGGTGGCGCCTGCTACCGGCTTTTAGGTCAAGTACCACCGTGCCGCTTTCCGGCATCGGCATGTTGGTCTGCCACAGGATGTCCACGTTTTGCAGCATCGGGCCGTTGAGTTCAAGCACCTGCTGCACCACTTGTTGGTCTTGCGGTACACCGTGTAGCACCAGCAGCGTCTGGCCGGGGGCCAGGTTCCTACCCGCCAGCGATACCCCTTTTATAGTTAGAAGTTATGAGTTAGGAGTTAGGATTTTTTTGTGCCTCACCCCGCTGCTGCGCAGCGACCCTCTCCCCGGAAACGCTCGTAAACTCGCGTGCGGAGAGGGTTATACAGCCCTAAAATACCGCTGTGAACTAGCCCGCGCTGCCGTCTGCCCCCCTGTCACCGCGCATACGCAGGTGACATCCCCCCACTCGCGTACGCTCGCGTGGGGGGCTTGTTTTTTGTACTGTACAGGCCATGATTACGGGGCTGGGCTTGCGCCAGGTGCCCGGAAGGGGCCGCCGTAGGCGGCAGCGCGTAGCGCCAAGCGACAGCGCGCCTGTAGGGGACCGCCGACGCGTAGCGGCGGGGCGCCCAAATCAAAATCTCCAAAAAATCAAAAACGCTAAAAAAGCTAAAGAGAACGCCAGCTCGTCTCGCTGCCCGATGCCTTGTACAGGCGGTTGCCGCCCACGTCGTAGCCGTAGCGGGTTACCGACCTAGCGGGGTCGGTGTAGGTAATCTCGTCCACCTTGCCTTGTATGTTCCAGGCTATGTTGGCTATGCCCTCCGTGTTGTCTTTCACCAGGTTTCCGATGGCGGGAGGCTATTTTTACAGCCGTTGTAGGCCGGAGACGCAAAATATTGCGTCTGTACATTTGGGCTGAATATCATTTTAAATAAACACCCAAAACCACCCTCATTTACTCCCTTATTCATTTCCTCATTTCTTCTTTTTGGGGCCTCCGCCACTACGTGGCGGCGCTACGTTACGGGTTCGCTAGCGCTCATACCTTGGGGCATACGCCCCTGCGGTACGGCCTACGGCCGCCCTTCACATCGCTAGGCCGGGTAGTGTTCTGGCGTGCCTTAATCAGCACATTAGCACATCAATAATCAGCACATCGCGAGGCTGCACAGCAGCCTCGCATATTAATCATAAAAATCACATAAATCACAGTTCAGACAAAATACGGCGGCCAAGGCCGCCGTTGCGTTAGCTGGCCGGAGGGCAGCCGCGTAGCGGCTGGTGCGGAGCACGGAGCAAAGCGAACCCCGTAGGACAGCGACCCCGAAGGGGGAACGCCCCAAAAAAATCAAACCCTTCAAATTACGCAAAAAAACCTAAAATCTCCTGGCTGCCGAATATACATAGCGCCACCAGAATGCCCTCGCCGATGACCAGGCCGAGGATGAATTGCCAAAAAGGCATTTTGAGCGTGCCCGCGACGTAACAGATCAAATCGGTTGGTACAACGGGCGTAAACGACCAGGTGGCCACGATAGGCGTGCCGAAACGGCTGAGCACATTTTGTAAGCGCTGGATTTGCTTAGGATATTTTTCTTTGAAATAACTATCAAAGCCTAACCACTCCGAAAAACTATAAATCATGACCCCGCTGATTACAATACAGCTAAGCGCTACAGCAAAAGCCACGATGCTCTGGTCTTGAAATATAATGCCCGCCGCGATGACAAATGGCGTGCTGGGAATCAAGAAAAAGCCCCGTATAAGCAGTATAGCGGCAAAAATGACCCAGGCGATGATACCAGTGCCCTCTAGGGCATCATGCCAATATTCCTGCGTTAAGTACTGCGGATTGAGCCAACACCACACGGTGACAGCCAGGACTAAAAATAGCCAGCTAAACAGTACGACGCGCTTTTTGTTTAATAATTGCATACCTCTTGAAAGGCTCTCTGGGTGTAAAATTCTTTAAAAGAGCGCGCAAAGTTAAACTAAAGTTAAGTTTCTGACTATTTTTGCGCTCCCAGCATCAAAAAAATAAACGACCATGCGCAAATTAGGGCCTGCCGAGCTCGGCAGATTGAGCCTACACTCCTTCAAGGAAGCCAGTAAACTACCGCTGGTGTTTATCCTAGACAATGTACGTTCGGGCCTAAACGTAGGTTCTGTTTTCCGTACTGCCGACGGTTTTTTATTTCAAGAATTAGCCCTCTGTGGTATTACAGCCCTACCGCCGCATCGCGAAATCCTGAAAACAGCCATCGGCGCTACCGAGTCGGTGTACTGGAGCCACTTCGCAGACACGGCCACGGCGATTGCCCATTACCGCCAGAAGGGCTACCAGATTCTAGGCATTGAACTCACCGACGACAGCATAGCCTTACACCAATTTGAAGTAGACCAAAAACAAGCCTACGCCCTGGTGCTAGGCAATGAAGTAGACGGAATTGACGACCAAGTATTACCTTTACTCGATGCCTGCATCGAAATACCCCAACTGGGCACCAAGCATTCTCTAAACGTAAGCGTTTGCGCGGGCATCATCGCCTGGTCGTTTGCAAAAACCTGGCTCGACTAAAATCTCATGGACACAGTAAAACAACAAATTCCTCAACGCATCCCAGGCTACGACCTAGCCCGGGGCCTTGCTATATTATTCATCATATTCATTGATTATTTCAAGGCTTATAGTTTCCAGCCAGGCGCTACGATGCAATGGTTCATCGACCTGGTTTCAGGGCATGCAGAGGCAGCATTCTTTATCCTCATCGGGGCTACGGTAACCTTGTACACCCAGGATGAACGCTACATTGCCGATTTGGCACCTGTAAACCAAAAACAACGCTCGTTGGTACGGCGGGGCCTGTTTTTAATCTTGCTTGGGCTCATCCTGGCTTTCCTCTGGCCACCCGAAATTTTGAGCATGGCCGGTTTATTTATCTTCTTGGGCATCATTGGTATTCACCGCTCTAGGCGTTCATTGCTCATCATTGTATCGGTGTTTATCATTGGCTTCCCGATTCTGGCCTTGTTGGGTGTTCCCTATGCCCAGCCCGATTGGAACACGCTCGCCGTGCAAAATCCATTACAAGTACTGGCCCGCTTCTTCTACAACGGTTTTTACCCTGTTTTCCCCTGGGCTGCTTTTGCCTTTGCTGGTGTGTGGCTCGGCCGTCTTGATATTCAGAATGAAGCCCAACGCAACAGGGTTATCATTTACGCGGGTGCCTTTGCGGTTATCGCTAGCTTATTGTCGCAACTGTTTTACAATCTTGGAGCTGAAAGTTTTGCATCTGCACGCTTTACAGAGATACTCCCTTACATATCTATCCACCACTACCCTCCTGGGCCACTATTCGTGGTATCAGCAGGTTGTATAGCCATTGTAGGTATACTGACCTGCGTGGTAGTTTTAGAGAAGCTAGGGCTTAAAAGTAAATATCTAGAACCCATCCTGGCGGTGGGTCGCATGCCTTACACAGCCTATACCCTACACATCGTGCCCGGTATGTTCCTGTCAGGGACTTTCTTTGCGGGCCACACTACCATGTTGGGCACCTACGCCTTCTTTCTAACCTTGGTCATTATTGTTTTTGCTTGGCTCTGGTTGCGCTTTTTCAAGCTTGGCCCTATCGAAATGATTTTCAAACAGTTCTAATCCTCGCCTTGCATGAGCATACTAGATGCCGATTACTGGACCCAACGCTACGCACAACAGGAAACTGGCTGGGATACTGGCGCAGCCACGCCTCCCATCACCGAGTTTTTTGAAAAAGTACCCAACAAGGATGCCCGGATACTGGTACCTGGTGCCGGAAACGGACATGAATCTGAATGGCTATTCAAGCAGGGGTTTAAACATGTTTACACCTGCGACTGGTCGGCACTGCCCCTACAGCAACTGCAAGCACGCGTGCCTGATATACCCGCAGCGCAATTGATCCAAGCCGATTTTTTCAAACTTGAGCTTGAGCCTTTCGACTATATTGTAGAACAGACTTTCTTCTGTGCCATCGACCGAACGTTGAGGCCGCAATATGCCGCTAAAACAGCGAGTCTACTCAAACCGGGCGGTCAGCTGGTAGGCGTTTTGTTCGGGGTAGAATTCCCCTTTGACGGCCCTCCATTTGGCGGGGATATCGATGAGTACCTGGCTTATTTCGAGCCATATTTCTCGGCTATAAAAATAGAACCCTGCCGCAATTCTATCAAACCACGGCAGGGTAACGAGTTGTTCGTTCATATGCGGAAGTAACTACTCCGCCACAAATTTTTCGCGGGCCAAGTAGTCGTTTACCTTATCGGTGCGTTTCCAGTTATTGGCTTGCATCACCTTCACGTATGCTGCGGCGGCACGGCCCGACACGCTGTTTTGTTTGGCCAAGTCCTGGATTAGTTTTTTATATTCAGGCAATATCTCTTGGGTATCATAATCAAATGCAGGAGTGTTGTCCATGCCGGCAAACAAAGAGCGGAGGTATGATTCCCGGATAAATTTCGCATCGTCAGACTTTTTAGCGTTGGGGTAGGTCTCCAAGAAATTGTCCCAAAACTCTAAGCGTTTAACCAAGTCAGCTGGTTCAATGGTCAATCCACCATCTTCAGCGGCGGGTACCAACACTTCGACACGGTTGCCTTCCAGCCATTTCTGTACTTCTGGCGATACGTAAGCGTTAAAGGTATTAATCAAAAAATCGGGGTCTTCCTGCAAGAAAAGGCTGCCTTCTGCTGCACCGAAAGTAATACCTGCCGCTGCTAAAGACTTGGTATAGTCGTTGGTGTTCATGTCTGGTCCCATTTTTCCATTGCCCCTGGTGTAGACGGCATCCATGATTTTATTGTATTGATCGTTGCTCAGTGGGTTACGGTCATAAAATTTGACCAATTCTTTCGAGCTACAATTTTGGAGGTAATCATAAAAAGCCCAGAATATCTGGTCGCCCTGACCTTTCGACACCTTGGGTAAGTCAGCTTTGATACTCGCAATTAAAGCACTGGCAGCCTTCAAGTCGTTGAAATTGGCTTTCTGTATGCTGGTCAACAAGGCTGCCAAGGCTGCTTCGTCTAGGCCTGTGGCATCGCTTGTGCTGCTGCCCGTTTTGTGAACGGCCCTGATGGCACCGCCAAAAGCCCAACCCGTTTTACCCTCGGCGGTTTTAACTTTGTACCAAGGCTCTTCGTATTTTACACCCCGCAAGGTGGCGGTATCTTTATGTTCTGAACGTTCCTTAAGGTAGGTAAGCTCTGCGCCTTCTTTGATGGTGGTAATCACTTTACCTTTCAACGATGGTGTTTCGCGCAGGCGTAGGTTTTCTACGGTCACAATATAAGTATCTGGCTCAGCGTTTTCGGCATTTTGGGCCGTGGCATCTGCTGCTTGGCTATCGGTATTGCCTGATTGGCAGGCTTGCGACAGGATTATGCTCAAAAAAAGGAGTAGGGTTAAGGGCTGTTTCATGTTAATTCCAAGATTTAATAACAGATGAGGCTACCAGGCGGTCGTAACGCTCGTTGAATGGGCGGTAATACACCAGGCCGAGGTATGTATTTTGGGTTTCAAACTGGTCGCCCTCCAGTGCCGATATGTCGGCCACATCAGCACCCGGGCTGGCTAAGCCGTAAAAGTAATCATAATAACCCTGTTTTAAAAAAGCCATGAGCTCGTAAGCGCCTTTTTTCTTGTTGTACTGCATTTTGTACAGTTCTGAGGGCCTAAAGTTATTGAATCCGCCCAGCAAGTAAACCGATTGCCCGGGAAACTCGCCCGATTCAAAGTTGAAGTGTACCTCGGCATAATCGCCCCTCGTGCGTTTCTCGCTAAAATCGAATACATCGGGGTAAAAACGGCCGTCCAAGTCCTGTTGAAACAGGTATGGTTTGCCAACCCTAGAGGCTTCTTCCATCATCCAAACTTTCCAGAAGTACTGCGAGCCCTCGATAAATTTAACGCGGTTGGTCCTGAAGTTCAGCGAGCGGATATCCAGCGCGCGGAACTCTTGGGTGGCCGGAAAAACTATTTTGTCGAGGTAATCCCACAGCAGGGTTTCGCCTTTTAAAAAATTGGGGATAGGGCACATCATAGCGTTGTCCCAGCGGTAATTTTGCAGTAGGCAGAGCTGAATTTCACGCTCGGGGTTGCTTACCACAAAATCCTTGGAGTACAGTTGTACGTCAATTTCTTGGTGGCTGTTGAGTTTGGCCACGTTGGCGGCGCGCTGTGGTTTGAGCGTTAGCTGGAAAGGCGAGTTTTCGACTACCATGAATCGGCGCACGAACACCAGGTTATCCGGGCTGTCGATGTACACCCGCAAAAGGTAATTACCCGATATTTTTATGCGGGTATTGGCGTTTGGCAGCACAAAACGATAGCTGGTGTAGTTGTAAATCGTATTCACCGAAAACTGGATGTCCGTGAGGCGGTCGTCGGGAAAACCATCCACGTAATCCATAGGGCGGAGCTGCTCGGAGGGGGTCCAATCGGCGTTACAATGCTCAATGCTGTAGTAGTAATTCTTGGTGTCGGCGTCGGTGTCGTCAAATTGAAAAACCAATTTATCATACACATCAACATCGCCATTTTTGTCAATACCGATGTGCATGATAGGGTACGAGAGTTCGTCGCCTTCGCGGTAAAACTGCACCATACCGGTGTGGTAGGTAAAATCGTAATCGTAGTTAATGTCCGATGGATTGATTTGATTTGGGGCTTTCCCCGCGCTGGGCGCGGGGCCGCTCCTTTCCGCGCTCGCCTGTCGGCTCGGTGCTAGCGCACCACCGCTGCGCGGTGCGCTCCAAGCAGCTAAGCCGGGGCCCAGGGAGGCCAAACTGTTTTGCCCAAACAGGACAGTTTGTGTACTTAGGAATAGCCACAACAGGACACTCATCTGCGTGAGGTGCATGGAGGGCCTGGCGCAACGCGCCGGGATGCGTAGCACCGAGCGTCCAGCGAGCCCGGAATGGACCGACCCAGGGCTGTTTTGTGGCGTATTTCCATACGCCACAATGGGCCTGGGGCACGCCCAAATAGTCCTAAAAATATGCTTAATCATGTACGTACATTAACTTTAACGATAGGTTCCACGCCGATTAAGCGCTTGTTGATAACGTCTGGCGTTGACGTTGTGTTGCTCCAGCGTGCTAGCAAAATTGGAATAGCCCGAGAAGTCCTCCTTGGCGCAGAAATATAAATAATCGTGTTTCTGGTAGTTCAACACGGCCTTTAAATTGGCGATGGATGGCAGGCAAATAGGGCCTGGCGGCAACCCGGCATATTTGTAGGTATTGTAGGGCGAGTCAACACTCAAATCACTGTGTAAAACCCTGCGAATGAGCGGTTTACCAATGGCAAACTTAACCGTTGGGTCGGCCTGTAAAGGCATGTTTATCTTCAAACGGTTGAGGTAAACCCCCGCGATAATGGGCGCATCATCGATTTTGGTGGTCTCCGACTGCACGATGGACGCGATGATAGATACCTGCAATTGGGTTAAACCCAGTGCTTTAAGTTTATCTTCTTGCCCTTTCCAGAATTTTTCGTGCTCCTTGTGCAATCGCTCAACCAGTTTTTCAGCACTGATATTCCAGTTGACAAAATAGGTATCGGGGATAAACATGCTCATAAAAGTGTGTCCCTCGTAGCCATAGCGCTGCCAAACACTGTCTTGCATGAGGTACTCAGCCAGTTGCGCTGAATCAAGCTCAATGTTGCGGCTTAGTTTCTCGGCTAATTGTCCTAAGCTATACACCTCGCTGTTGAAGGTAGCTTTTACATGCTCCTGTCTACCCGACTTGAGCATGTTGACCAAGGTGTTGGTGCTCATCCCGTTAACTAGCTTGTATCGACCAGGTTTAATCTTGGTAATCAAGCCTTTACGTGTAGCCAATAGCTGAAAATTATTGGGCTTGCGGAGCTTGTGCTTCAGGTGTTCGTACACTTCGTTGTATGTGTCAGTACTCTTGATCAAAAAGTATTCGTGTTCTACACTCAGCTTAACATTGGGTGCGTACAACAATTGGTAGCCATAGTAACCACCAGCCAGCGCAATGATGCCAATAACGGCTAGGATACTTAAAATTGAACGTTTCATGGGTATTACTTACCTGTTGAAAAATTACATTGAACGGCTTCTTGCGACAAACAAGCGCAGCCTTCAATAGCGCCCTCGGGCGTGGGTGAAAAATTAAAATCGCTACATCCGTTGGAGCGACAAAGGTACCACTGGCTTTGTCCCGATTGGTAACACCAAGCCGATTGAGCCTCGTCCCATTGTAATGCTATGGCTCCTAACGAGGGGTTATCGTCGTTTTTGAGTTTACCGCCGAGGTAATAAAACCGTTCGTTGAAGCTCACGATGCCCAAGGTGCTAAAATCTATATCTTGCTGATAAACAGATTGGAATATCTGGTTGGCGGTGGCTTCATCACAAATCAATTGTTGTCCCCTGCCAGCGGACTTGGCCACTGGAATCATGCTTTGGCTTTTTTTGCCAAGGCTGGTGCTGCTGGTTTGCGGCGTACTTTTGGGTTGGCAAGCACTGAAAGTCAACAACGCTAGGAAGCCCATAAAAAATGATAAACGCATGGTTATTGGATTTTTCCGAGTACAAATTCGATGAGTTTAGCTTCGGTTCCGGCAGGGTCTTGGCTAAAGCGACCAGTAGGCCGGTGCGCCAGGATAGCGCTAACCGACAGTGCCTCATGACCCAACAAACGTGCCATACCATACATGCCTGCCGTTTCCATCTCGAAATTGGTGATGCGCAACCCCTCGTGTGCAAAACTGCTGAGGTCGTTCAAAATAGCCGGGTACTTAGAAGCATAGCGCAACTGCCTACCCTGCGGGGCGTAAAAACCACCACAGGTAGCGGTAATGCCTGAAGGAATATCGTTGAACAAAGCCAACAACTTTTCAGAGGCTTGGAACACATAACCCGGATAAGGCAATGCGGGCAAGGCCAGGTTGAGCGCCTGTGTCAGTTTTGCTTCTGCGGTGTTGGCTTGCGTTTCATAATAATGCATCAGGCCTTCAAGCCCAAAGCCCCAGGCCGAGGCGATGAAGGTGTCCTCGAGCAAATCTTGCTGTAAACTACCACAAGTGCCAATGCGGATAATATCGAGGGCTTTGGTATTAGCCTTAGCCTCGCGTTTATTTAGGTCGATATTCACCAGGGCGTCCAACTCGTTGAACACGATGTCGATATTATCTGTTCCGATACCAGTTGAAATGACTGAAACCCTTTTGTTGCCGATATAGCCCGTGTGGGTTACGAATTCCCTTTTCTGTTTTTGTAATTCGATACGGTCAAAGTGTTGAGAGACCTTGGCTACACGGTCGGGGTCGCCAACCGTAATGATGGTATCGCCAATATCCTCGGGCCGGAGGTGTAGGTGGTATACACTCCCGTCGGGATTTAAAATGAGTTCAGCGTTAGGAAAAATCATGAAGAGTTTCAATTTCTGCCCAAATGTACGTTTTTTTGTAAATCCAAAACCGTCAACCCACAAGCACATGGTTAAAATATATCACTTATCGAGCTGCAGTACTTGCCAGAAAATCATCAAATCGTTAACTTTACCGGCAGATGCAGTATTGCAAGACATTAAAACAGAAGCTATTACAGCGGTACAACTCGACGAGATGGCCCGCATGGCCGGCTCGTACGAGGCATTGTTCTCGCGTCGGTCGATGAAATTCCGCCCGATGGGTTTACACGAGTTAACGCTCAGCGAAGCGGATTACAGAAAGTATATCCTGGAAGAATACACCTTTTTAAAACGACCCGTGATTATTGTCGACCAACACATTTTTGTGGGTAATACCGAGAAAGTAGTCAGCGCAGCCCGAGCGGCCATAAAATCATAAACATGTTGAACAAAGAAACCATCAATACCTGGTTCCAATCGCTCCAGGACGATATTTGCCGACAGCTAGAAGCCCTCGATGGCCAGGCTACATTCCGGGAAGACCTCTGGGATCGTAGCGCGGGCGGGGGCGGCCGTACCCGTGTCATACAGGAAGGCCAGGTACTAGCCAAAGGCGGCGTAAACTTCTCGGCGGTACACGGGCCCATGACCGAGAAAATGTTCCAAGTACTACATGTTAGCCCGCGCACACCTGGCGAACATACTTTTTACGCCACTGGCGTGTCGTTGGTATTGCATCCCAACAACCCCTGGGTGCCCATTGTGCACATGAACGTACGCTATTTTGAAGTGTCGGACGGCCTATGGTGGTTTGGCGGTGGCATCGACCTGACGCCACACTATGTACAGGACGAGGATGCACAATACTTCCACCAGCAAATGAAGTCCGTTTGCGACGCACACGACGTTAATTTTTACCCAAAGTTTAAAAACTGGGCCGATGATTATTTCTTCATCAAACACCGCAACGAAACACGCGGCGTAGGTGGTATTTTCTTTGATCGGATGCTGGATGACAGTCCAGGCGGGAAGGAAAAAATATGGACTTTTGTACAAGCGGTAGGTAATGCTTTTTGCAATAGCTACATCCCTATTGCCCAACGCAATAAGGATAAAGCTTATGGCGAGCGCGAGCTGGCTTGGCAGTCCTTACGCCGTGGTCGTTATGTAGAATTCAACCTAGTGTGGGACCGTGGCACCAAGTTCGGCCTCGAAACCGATGGCCGGACAGAGTCTATACTCATGAGTTTGCCACCTGTAGCCAACTGGGTTTACGACTACCAAGTGGAGCCCGGCAGTTTAGAAGCTTACACGCAGGAGCAGTTGGTAAAAGGTAAAAATTGGATAAATACAAGATAGGAGAGAGGAGAGAAGAGAGAGGAGAGAAGAGAGAGGAGAGAGAAGATAGGAGTATATCACTTCTCACTCCTATCTCCTATCTCCTCTCTCCTCACTCCTCTCTCCTACCTTACTAAAACCTAATCCCTAAAACATGATTGACGCACTGAAAGCAAAACTCAACAGAGGGCCGGGGCCTAAACGCATCCTAGCCCAGAAAAATGAAGTACTGTAAGGCTTAATCACAAATAATCTGTAAGGCCGGTGTAATGATTTTATTACTTTCATTACCTGCTCTATCGCGGATGAATATCTGGAAATAGGTGGTATCGTATGGGAAATTTGGGATTACCTGACAAGCGATATTGGGTCCTTGGATACAACATACGGTTGGTACCCGAACGTTGATTTCGCCAGAAATGGCATCGCCCACGCCTTCCTGTGGTATAAAAGGGATGACACCTGAAAAAATAGTGTCGCCCCGGCGGGTATCCACCACGAATATGCCGTTCTCTGTATTGTCTGCCGAGCCCAGGTCGCCATCGCCATCTGTAAAACTAACCACTACCTCTAGCGAGTCTTCCACGATGGAGGTCCCTTGGTGCAACACCGTTTTTGATATATCTTTGAACTCGATTACGGGCTCAATCGGGTAAACAGGCGGTTTAGCGCAAGCCACCATGAACAATAAAACAGCGAAAACGGAAATGAATCGGAAAGCCATCGGCTTGATAATTAGTTGAAAATGAGTGATAATAGAGCAAGTTTATTGCGGGAAATCGAACGTGTGGACAGCCAGCGTTTTGAGCAGTTGGCTTTGGACTTGTTCCAATACCAAGCGGTCAACAACCCTGTTTATAGAACGTATCTCGGGTACCGAAAGGTTAGTCCGGCTGCCGTAAAAAAAATCGAAGATATTCCTTTTTTGCCAATCAGTGCATTTAAACAACATGAAATTACAACGGGACAATGGTTGCCAGAGCTTGTTTTCGAGAGCAGCAGCACCACCGGAAGCACTGTTTCCCGGCATTTTTTACGCGATTCAAACTGGTACATCCAACAATCGCGCAGGCACTTTGAAGCGCAGTATGGCGCATTGAACGATTGGCATATCCTGGCCCTATTGCCTTCTTACCTTGAGCGTGGTGCTTCTTCTTTAGTGTTTATGTGTCAGGCCTTTATGGACATTTCAGGCAAGGCCGAAAACGGTTTTTACCTGCACAACATGGCCGAATTACAGCAAAACATACAGGCTCTTTTAGCAGCGGGCCACAAGTTGATGCTGTTTGGCGTGACCTACGCCTTGCTCGATTTTGCGGCGGCCTATCCTGGCCAATACGATGGCCTATATTTGATGGAAACGGGCGGCATGAAAGGTCGGCGCAAAGAAATTACCCGAACGGCCCTACACGCCGAGCTGCATGCCGCATTAAAGGGCATTCATATTCATTCGGAATACGGTATGACCGAGCTGCTTTCGCAAGCCTATGCCAATGAAAGTCAATGGTTTACGCCCGCTCCTACCATGCAGGTGCGCATCCGCGAGGTCAACGACCCCATGCATTATGTGGCCTTTGGGCAAACCGGTGGCATCGACGTGATTGATTTGGCCAACGTGGATACTTGTAGTTTCATTTCTACCGACGATCTAGGGCAATTAGCGCCCGATGGCCGTTTTAAGGTGCTCGGCCGTTTTGACCAAAGCGATGTACGCGGCTGTAATTTGATGGTGGAAGGCTGAGAGAGCAAATGACGATTGAGCAAATGAGTAAGTGACGATTGAGTAAATGAGTAAGTGACGATTGAGTAAATGACAGGTTGAAGTAGAGCCAATCATTTCATCATTTCATCATTTCATCATTTCATCATTTCATCATTTCATCATT
>CAZDVQ010000046.1:0-35988 GCA_964508975.1 uncultured Saprospiraceae bacterium | reverse complement strand
ACATCAGCACATCAGCACATCAGCACATCAGCACATCAGCACATCAGCACATCACACGGCAGCTACGCTGCCGTGCAAGCGCCAGGTGCCCGGCGGGCGCGGCTGCAAGCCGCGGTGCGTAGCACGGAGCGAAGCGAACCCCAGAGGGGACCGACGGCGCATCGCGCCGGGGCGCCCAAATAATCTATCGCTTGATTTCCATGAAATGGCGTGTTTTTGGAGCAGCTAAAAATAAAAAAGCACCCGAAAACTGTAATAACTTATGTTTTCGTAGAACTTTTCGCGACAAATATAGTTTTCTATATATTTTATGCAAATTCGGTACTTGATATGCTAGAATAGCTTTATCTTAGCGGAAATTTGCCAACCAAATCATCTATCACATAAATTCATCCAACACATAATGGATCCGCTTAAAGAAAAGTTTGCGGCTAAAGCCGCAGCCCTGGTTAAAGAAACCAAAGAATTACTGGCACAACATAGTGAAACACAGGTAGATACTGTAAATCTAGGCCAGATTTACGGTGGCGCACGTGGTATCAAATCTATGGTGTACGAGACATCTGAGCTCGATGCCAACGAAGGCATCCGTTTCAGAGGATACAGCATCCCGCAACTTCAAGAGCTGTTGCCAACGGCTGATGGTGGCCACGAGCCACTACCCGAAGGTATTTTCTGGCTCATGTTGGTAGGCGAAATCCCCACCAAGGAAGAAGTTAAATGGTTGGGTGAGCAATGGAAACGCCGTAGCGTAATCCCGCACCACGCTTTTGAAGCCATCGACGCCTTGCCTATCACAACACACCCCATGACCCAATTTACGGTTGGTATCATGGCCATGCAAACCGAGAGCGTTTTTGCCCGCCGTTACGCCGAGGGCATGAACAAAAACGAGTACTGGGATGCTACCTATGAAGACACGATGAACCTCATTGCGCGTCTTCCCCGCATAGCCGCTTATATTTACCGCCGTAGCTTCCACAACAGCGAGCATATCGGTCCGGATATTTCACTCGGCTGGGCCGGTAACTACGCCCACATGCTGGGCTATGACGACCCGCATTTCTACGAGTTGATGCGCTTGTACCTGACTATCCATGCCGACCACGAAGGCGGAAACGCATCGGCACACACCACGGTATTGGTTGGTTCAACCTTGGCCGACCCTTACTTGGCCTTGGCTGCAGCCATGAACGCTTTGGCTGGCCCACTCCACGGTTTGGCTAACCAAGAAGTTATCGGTTGGATCAACCGCATGACGGAAATACTGGGCGAAACTAACCCGTCAGAGGAAAAAATCAGGGACTATATCTACAACACCCTTGCCGCTGGACGCGTTATCCCAGGCTATGGCCACGCGGTGTTGCGTATCCCGGATCCACGTTTCACGGCGCAGCGCAAATTTGCAGAGCGTTACATCAAAAATTCAGATGCCGTTGATGTGGTTTGGAAAATATTCCAGGTGGTTCCACCGATTCTGCAAGACTTGGGCAAGGTGAAAAACCCTTGGCCAAACGTAGATGCGCACTCAGGTGCCTTGCTCACGCACTACGGCTTCAAGGAGCACAGTTACTACACCGTGTTGTTTGGTGTTTCGCGTGCGCTAGGCGTATTGGCGGCCTTGTGCTGGCAGCGTGCGGCGGGTATCCCGCTGGAGCGCCCAAAATCAATCACCACAGAATGGGCGAAAAACTTCATCAGCAAGTTGCCAAAATAATTCGGATACTGATTAGGTTCTCATATAAATCCTCGCCAAGTTTATTTGGCGGGGATTTTTTTTGTTTTGGGCGCCCCGGCGCGATGCGCCGTCGGCGTGCTCCGGGGTTCGTGCGGTCGCTTCGCTCCCTTACGGAGCACTTCGTGGTTCGCTCTGCTCCGTGCTGCGCACCAGCGCCTTTGGCGCTGCCCTACGCATGCCTGGCGCGACGGCGGCAAAGCCGCCGTTTAATCGGTAATTCGACGAAAAAACACAGAATCCATAAGAAGATTCTAAAATTTCCTATATTTGCCAGAACTTATGGACAACCAACTTTACCCCATTCTACAAGAAGCCAGTAAAAGCCAATCGGCATACACGCTTCCGCTTTACGATTCTGGCGACACCAAGCAGGATCACCGTTTCCCCGTCATTGCTTTTCGCAAGGATGAAGGGGAGGACTACAAGCTTGTGAACGAACCCGCCGAGCTTAAACTCAAAGGCGGTGAAATGGTTCGCCTAGCATTTTCAAACTTGCGTGGTGTAACCCTACAATGGGCTGATAGCGAGCAAGATGGCGTAAAATACCTCTTGTCGGAAGACCCTAGCTTTGCCTCCGAGAAAATCCTCGACCCTGAGTTCATCGCCTTGGCCTCTGGTAAATTACACGCTATTCAAACCGCTATTGCAATACCTTGCAGGGGCATGATTGCCGCCGCAGATGCCAACAATCCCGATGCCCTTGAAGTGTTGGGCAAGCTGATTGCCAAGCACTTTAACGATGCCTCGCGCACGCCGTTGAGCAACGTTATCTTTATCCACGAAGCAGGTCGTATTGTCAAAGTTATCAAGCCTAATATCCAAACCAAGGTCTCGGATATATTACATGAGCCTGAAAATAACGACATCCCTGCCGGTATCACCTTTGAATTAGTTAAAATTCCGGTATTTACTGGCGATTTTTATTACAAAACATTCATTGGTGCCGATAATCCTGCTACATTTGTGGAAGCGATGTATAAAATCATCCTACAGGTTTTACGCGACAACCACCACGACAAGGCATTTTTAGGTATTATCGAGTTGCAATCGGACAATAAAGTACTGCCTAAATCAGAGTCATTGGATCGTGCCATTGCAGATTTTATCGAGCGTATCCAAAAGGCCGATACCTTGCATACCTTGGCACGCCGCATGAACCGCAAGATTGAAGTATCCTTCGTTTACGGCGAAGACTTCCAGGCAGGTAACTCCTACTTGAAAAAAACCGTAAAAATTGAACCGTAAGTATTCGAACAGTTATTATATCAATTAACCCCTTTAAACCATTCACCATGGGCTTTTTTAGTAACATCTTTGGAGGCGAATCAGGGCCTACCTCATTTGCTCCACACGAGGCTTTCACCGCGATTTTGTTGGCCGTTATCGGTGCCGACGGTTATATTTCTGATGACGAAGTAGATGATTTTTTCGCTACCCTTCGCCGTGCAAAAATCATGACCGACGTTAACCAGAACAAATACAAGGAAATGATGAACAAACTGATGCGCATCCTGAAAAGCGATGGTTGCGAGAAATTGGTTGACATCGGCGCTGAGTTCCTTCCTGCTGAGTACCGCCAAGGTACCTTCGCATACGCTTGCGAATTGGTATTCTCTGACGGTGTTGCGCACCCTGACGAGCAAAAAATCCTCGACCGTATCAAAAATGCGATGCAAATCGACGATGCATTAGCTTATAAAGTAGCTGAAGTTTTAATCTTGAAAAACAAGGTTTAGTCAGCAGCTCATACGCTTATTAAAATCCCGGACTTTGCCTTTGGCAGGGTCCGGGATTTTTTTAGACGCTTAAAAATAAGTCTTAACTGCAAATTCAAATTGCTTTATAAAAATATCCTTAAAGCTTGAGATATTGTTTTGCTCATAGAATATGAGCATTGCTTTTTTATATACGATAGAATCCACCGTTCGGAACGAGATTGGACAATGTTGATACCTGATAAGAATTGCATTACTTACAATACGAGCGGTGCGTTTATTACCATCCATAAACGGCTGGATATACGAAATTAGCACTAAAGCAAGTAGTGCTTTTTCAAAGGTATTCTGCTTTGCATTAATGATATCGCAAGTTTTTTGCAATGCCTCAATGATTTGGTACTCGTTATCTAGCGGTCTGTAGTTCGTTCCAGATATACCTACCCGTTGCCGCCTCAAGTTTCGTTCAACCGCTAAATCTTTAATTAAAATGCTATGAATATCTTCAATTTTTGACACAGACAAGGGCAATAAATAATCCGGATGGCTCACAATAAAATCAAGTGCTTCCTTATGATTTAAAAGCATGGTTGCTTCTTCCTTTGTTTTCCCATCTGCCGTTTCTCGTTCCTTTAAAAGCCGCTCCGTTTCAAGCAAGGAGTAGGTATTACCTTCAATCTGGGATGATTTCCAGCTTAAATCAATGGCAAGGCGTTCAAACTCTTTCTGATAACCAACTTCGCTCAGGTGTGCAATATTTTCCGTAAAAGTAGCCTGTAGCTTTTCTAGGTAAGCCAGTTCAACTTGGGTAAAAATACTGTGTTGGGTCAGGAATTCGTGTAGCATCGAAAAATTGAATGACGCTTTAATCTCCCTATCGTCAATCTCTTTTTCAAAATATTGGTCAATATCTATAGTTTTTAAAAACTCATAGCTTGGGGCAAGCTCATATTTGGTACCCTTTCCCTGGCCACTCACCACTAGTTTCTGAGCGTCAACGAGTTTCGTCAACAAGCGTTTTATGGATGCGTAACTTACACCATGAGAAACTTGCTCAAAGACCATCTTCGATGAAGCAGCCCCTGAATTCTTTACATATTCAAGTATTTGTTGTTCGATATCTTTACTCATTTCATAATTTGTAGCTCAAAGATATACAATTTCTGGCTCAAAATTATTAAAATTTGAGCTACAAATCAAACCAACTTGAGCTACAAATAAATAATGGACAAAATCTTGACAGCTTAAGATATCACTGCAAATAGCCCAAAGCCGTTCATTGTTCACCATTCATTGTTCATCTTTATTTTAAACGGCTCTCACCTGCTACACTTGTAGCAGGTGAGAGCCGTTTAAAAATGAACTATTCGCTTAGTACCAGCTTGCCTGTTTGTTGTTGGCCTTGCTGGTTGGTCCAGACGTAAAAATACATGCCAGGAGTTAGGTTGCCACGCTCTAGCTCGTAAACGCTTTGGTTTGAAACCGAGGCCTTGCGGAGTTGCTGGCCTACTTGGTCGTATAGCTCAAATTGCCAAACCTGCGTGCCATCGTCAGGCAATGCAAAATAAGTACTTTCGGTAAATGGGTTGGGGAATGACTTGATCTCGAGCGCCGCGTCGGCAGAGAATTCGGTACCCGTTGGATTTGCTGGTAAATTCAAGCCCGTTGTATCCAAAACATACATGGCAACGAGTACCATCATTTCATCGTCGGAGGTGAAGCCCCAGCCCACGGTATTAGGGCCAGTATTCTCGTAAGTGGCCTCGTGGATGAAACCTAGCGCCATGTTTAGCGGGTAAAAACTAGGGAAGTAGCGGGTTGGTATGTGTTGATAGTCAAAATACGGCGAAACACAACCGGGAATACCTCCGGCACAACCGCCATCGTACATAACGGCACCTCGGCTACCATTGGCGTTACGGTGGTACACTTTATAGCCAGTACCGTACTTATGAGTGTGGCCCATCAAAGCCCAGAGGTGAATCTGGCCTAAGAAGTTGTACACGATACTTTGTTGGAAAGTATACTGGTTACCGTTATTCGGGATATTGAGATTGGTGTACGGCAACAAGAATGTGCGCATTTCCTCAAGCGCTGTGCCTTGAGGCTGGGTGTACACGTTAATGTAAACCTCGGCGCCGTAAATGTTGCTACCGTAATTGATATAGTGCGAATTAAGGTCGAGAATCTTGTTGTTGGGCCAAGTAAAGGCCGTTTTCTCGGGCAAAATCAAGTCGGTAGGCTCTTGGATAGCATACACCAAAGAGATACCATTGTGGTTAGAATTTGAGCGGAAACCTTCAGTCAAGTTGTTGGCCTGTGCGGGGTCGCTAAAATCGTACATGATAAAGTGGTGCGAGTACGGTGCGAAGAAGGTATTGAAACGAATAGCTTCGGTACCGGTGGGCAAATCGAGTTGGTATTTTTGGAACCACTCTACCTCGCCGTTTGGCTCGATGAAAAACGGACCCATTTTGATCTGGAAACCTTCGCCTGGTGCTGGTGCTGCTGGGCGTGTGGTAAAACTCGGTTGACCTTGACCATTGTAATAGCCTGCAATCAGGTTTTCTTTCGGGATGTTACCCGTTTGAGGAGCACCATATTGGATCCATTGGCGAATCATTTCCTTTTCTTCATCCAACAACTGTTGTGTTGCGCCATATGCAGGCATTTGTTGGCCTTCATCGATATGGCGTTCGATGAAATCGTCGAAAGCAGGGTCACAGATTTTCCTGAAAATGAAGCTATTTTCCCAGCGGCCAGGCACCACATATGCGTAGCCTTTATCTACCGCGTAAGGGTTATTGGGCATCTGGTTTACAATACGGCCATAAACAGCTGAGGTGGTACCCGTTAAATCAAGGCCATTATTAGTGGCCGTGTTGCTGCCGTGACAACTCACGCATTTAGCTTGAAAAATATTGTAAACACGTTCAAAAGTGGTTTGCGAAAAAGCAAACTGGCTGGTCAGCAATGCGACCAAAAGTGGTAAAATTTTCTTCATCGTTTAAGTTTAGTTTAGTTCAGCATGCTAAAGATATACATTTTGCTTGAAATGGAGAGAAACAAAAAAAATTAGGCTGCCACAATCCTATCAAATTGAAGGAATTTGAAGGTTTTCTGAAGCTTAGACATTTTTTTTTGGCTAAAGTTTAAACAATATTGACGTAAAAACATTTTAATAGTATTGATTCCCGAAATGATAGTATTACTTTTAAATTATAAATTTATGCTACCTTACAAAATCAGACCATTTGCACTTATTACCATGATTCTGGTTACGTTGAGTGCATGTACCATCATTCGAGATGGCGAAGTAGGCATTAAACGCCGTTTAGGTAAATTTGACGATGCCACCTTGAAGCCAGGAATCCGTACTTACAACCCTTTCCTAGCTACTGTTTTCACATTATCTACCCGTACTCAAAACCTAGAAGTAGCCTTGAGTATCCCTTCCAAAGAAGGCTTGAACATCCAATCAGACGTTTCTATCTTGTACAACATTGTTGCAAGCCAAGCACCATCTCTGATTCGGAACATTGGAGTCAATTACGAACAAAGCGTTATCCTACCTGTGTTTAGGTCGTCAGTAGCAGATGTAAGTGCTCGTTTCTTTGCTAAAGATATGCACTCGGGCGAGCGCTCTGCCATCGAAAAAGCCATCAAGGAGCAAATGATGGTTTACCTAAAGGATAAAGGTATATTGATTGAAGCAGTCCTGCTGAAAAGCATTAAACTACCCGAAAACTTATCAAGGGCTATCGAGGATAAGTTAGAGGCCGAACAACAAGCACAACGTATGACCTTCGTGCTAGACAAAGCACGCCAAGAAGCTGAGCGCCAACGCATTGAAGCGGAAGGTGTTCGCGATGCACAGAAAATCATTTCTGAAGGCCTGAACGACAAAATCCTACAGTTCAAATCGTTGGAAACCTTCCAAGAGTTGTCAAAATCGCCCAATACCAAAATTATCGTGACCGATGGCGAACTGCCTTTCCTGATCGAGCCCAAAAACTAACTTATAGCGCATCGCTAGCCGATGCGATTATATAAAGATGTAGAGTTGTTTCTTAGTCGCATTTTCGCAAAGCCCAGAAAAGTCTGGGCTTTTGCGTTTCTAGCCGATACCGCCCAGGCAACTAGCCCTTAAAAGCTGCATAGCGTCCAAGCCTTTTTCTCGTGCCAAAGCGATATTGTTGTGGGGCACTTGGTTCAGGTTTTTATAATGTTTAACAGCTTGTAAAATGCTGCTTTCCCGAATAATATGCAGCATGGGATAAATAGAACGGTTGGTATAATTGGCCGGGTCGTCAGGGCTGCTATCGGCAAATTGGTATAAAGGGTGGAAACTAGCCAACTGGTAAATACCATCGTAGCCTAAACTGGTCAATAAAGCCAAGCCGAGCTCGTAATAGTCCATATAATCCTCAAAGTTGGCCAATGTATCCGGGTATATGATCAAGGCCGTGGAGATGCTGGGCTGCTCATCCATCTGGGCAAGGGCAAGACGCAAAAGCTCCAACTGTTCCTCAACACTTGTACTATGGTCAACATGATAGCGTAACTTGTTGAGCAGCACCTCTGCTTTAGCAAATGGACAAAAATTAAGGCCTATAACTACTTTATCTACCCAGTTTTGGGTGGCTTGAATGTACTGCTGGTCTTGTTGCTGCATTTTAATTTTGGATACAAGGGTAAGGGAATCCCCAGCCTACGCGCCAGGTGGCCGTAGGGCGCCGCGTAGCGGCGGCGCGCAGCGCTAAGCGAATAGCGCACCCGAAGGACACCGACCCCGTGCCGAAGCACGGGGTGGCGCCCAAATTATTCTATAACTACCTTTTTGCTCATCACTTGGCCATTGCTGCTCAAGCGCACGAGGTAAAGGCCAGCGGCCATATCTTGAATATCTACATTGATCAACTCGTAGCCAGTACCGTTGACGATACCCGAACGCAGGCGTTGACCTTGCATGTTGTACAGTTCCCAAGTGCCTTTTTGGATGCCCATCAACTCGATGTTCAGCATTTCGTCAGCGGGGTTAGGGAACACGCTCAAACTTGGCTCCACGCTAGGCTCCTCGGTGGTCAGCGGGCTATTGGCGGTAAACTGGTAACTAAAGCCCGCACCAAAGTCAGACCCGAAAGTTTTGTAGGTGAAGCCATTCATGCGGCGTAATTGTACGCCACCAGAACCATCGTTGTTGGCAAAAAAGGCTAGGCCATCCTCGTCCGAATCGTATACATTGAGCGTGAAACAGCCAGAGGTTTCATACAAGGTATCGCGGTAAATAGTGTTGTTGGCCATGTTGCTGCGCGAAAAGATAATATTATCATTCTCGTCGCGGAGGTCGTAACTGCTCTCGTTGCCAAACAAGTTGGTGCGGAAATACACGATGACTGGCGTTGGCACCACATCCGGGATATTAAACTCGCTGCTCATTTGGTTGTTGGGTGCGTATTGGTCGGTTTGACCGTTTACACTCACCAGGCGAGCGGTGAAGGTATTGTTGCTACCCAACACATTCTCCCAGAAAGTAGCCGTGAATGGCAGTACTACTTCTGCCGATTGCAAAAAGCTTAAATTACCGGTCCAGGTATAAGTAGAAGGCGGGTTGTTGTTGATGCTATACTCGATGACTGCACTGGTGAGTGCGGTTGTTCCAGTATTTTCAATGATGATGATTGGCTCGTCGCAAATTGGGTTAACACGTTGGTATTCAACGTATTTTGTAGGCCTAGCAATTTGTTTGATGCGGGCATCCAGGTTAAAGTTTGGCGAACCGTAGCTTACAATCTGGTTGTTCACGATGTAGTTCGATGAGCCTGTTGCCGTGGTTAAACCATAATCAATTTGAACCGATGGCGCTCCGTTTACAATGTTCGTGATGTCAAACTCTTGGACATCGGTAGCCATGCCTGGGCACCAGCCCGCACGGTCGTAGATCCAAGTACCGCCTTGTGGGTAAATCGGGTTGCGGGCACAAGCTTTCCAAACTTGCCAGTTAAACTCAACAGGCCCACCATTGATGTTGATGAAGTGGTTGCGCGGAATAAACTCGCCTTCTTGACCGTGGCCAGTAATGGCCGAACGCAACTTGTACATGGTGGCCTGCGTGGGCACGATACGGGGTTCAAAAAACTGGTCGTTCAGGATATTGGTATAGCTTGGGTAATCTACTGGCCAGATTTGGCGAATATCTACCACGTTGCGCGGGGGCGTACCCACGATAAAGTAAAACTGGATGTCGATATCTTCTTGCCATTGGCCACCGCGATCCATGAGCAAACGTTTTGGGCCGTTGAGGATGGGCTGGAAGTCGGTCACGTCAAACCACCAGGCTTTGCCTTCCATACCTAGGTCGAGGTTGATACCGTATGGCGTTACAAACGATAATAGCTCGTACTTGGCGGGGCGTTTTTGGTAGTAATTCAAGGTGCTGATGTTGATGGTGCCTTGGCTGGGCACGTTTACCGTGCCTACTTGAGTACCGCTCAAGTTGAAAATTGGCATGTTGCCCGAGGCAAAAGCGTAAGTGGTGCTCAACAAGTTCAAGTTGTTGTTCAGCACGTTGTAGCTTTGAATACGGCTCGGTGGGTTCATGATGGAGTCGAGCACCGTGATATTGGTAATATTGCTGGTGTAAGTACCTTGGAAAAAGCTCGTTTTAGGGCGTTTGGTTAAACTTTCAAACTGGATAAATTTATCCGTACCCCAATGCGGTTGCTGTGGTGCAACGCCGTCAACAACACCGGTGTGGTTACTTGTTTCATCAAGCATATTACCGCTACCAGATAATGAAAACTTGTAGTAGGCCTGCAAGTTCGCGTAACTAGGATGCGAGGCATCGATACTGCGGTACATGTAGGCTTGAATCTCGGCCTGGGTCAATTCTTTGTTCCAAACGCTGAACTCGTCAACTTTGCCGTAGTACATATATTGGCCATCGATGTTGCTACCAATTTTAAGCACATCGATGTTGATAGGCTTGGTTTTACCCGTACCCGAGTGCCAAAGTACACCGTTGAGGTAAATTTTCATCGAGCCGGTTGTGGCATTTTTGGTAAACACCCAGTGGTTCCACTTGCCTTCAAATTCGGCTGGGGTAGCAGCGCGGTTAATACGGTCGTAGCCGGTGCCATCGTTACCGCAATCCCAGTAAATGCTACCATCGCTCCAAGGCATGTGCAAGTTGGCCTGGCGAGCATTGTTGCCATCTACACCTTCAAAAATAGAGGTGTTGCTCGGCAGCACGGCGGCGTTGCCATAACTCCAGAAAGCAAAACTTACCTGGTTGGTAATTTGATCAAAGGGGTTATCCGCTACAACTGCTCCGGCGCCGTTGAATACGATATAGTGGTCGTCGACCGAGCTGCCCATAGCGTTGTTTACACCGTTGTTGTCATCGGCCAAAACCGTGCTGCTAGGGCCAAACGATTGGTTAAAGCTCAGTTCCACGATGATGTTCGAAGTACCGTCCCAGTTAAAGGGTGTATGGAAATTCAGTCGGTTCAAACCCGTAGCAGCAAAGCTGGTGTTGAGGTAGTATACTTCGGTAAAACCGTTCAGCTCGGGGCTGGCTGGGTTGAGATCTGTGCTGCTGGTCGATTTTATTTTGACCCTCAGGAAATAAACATCTGAGCCCAAAGCGCTCAAGTCGAAGCCAAGCCCAGTTAAGTTTCCAGCTACTAGACCATTGGCCAGCAGCTCAGTAGCGGTGTATAAATAATGGTATTTACTACTGGTACCCATGTTAAAGGGGGCGTTATCGGTGCTGGCTCCGGCACCCAACAGGGCGCTCGTTTCGCTGATGGTACTGGTATATTGTACCTGTTGTTGCACCGATTGGTAGTAGGTATAAGTGGTATTTGCGGTGTAATTAAAAGCAGTGCCGCTAAAGCCAGAGATCAAGTGACTAGGGTGCGTGGCTTTCACGGAATCGGTGCGACTAGAGTCGATTATCGAGGTGTTGCAGGAGTAGTCCCACTCGCCGCAGCCCCGGTTGGTTTGGCCTGGCGTAGCGGGCGATATGAGGCCATCTTTACAGCGCATGGCGTAACGCATGATGATGCGTTCGTAGCTGAGACCAGCGGGCAGATTGAAGTTAATCATACTGTCGCGGGTGGTACTGTGGTAGTTAAAAGCCCGAATTAGCACGGTATCGCCGGGTGATTGTGCGGCAAGACCAAGGCTAAAAAAGAGGCCCAATAGCGTAAAAACCAATTTGTCAAAATGTTTCATAATTTCTGTTTGTCATGTTAAACCGATGGACAAAACTAGTAAAAAGGGCGGAAGATTGGTGGAAATGAGTGAAAAATGGGTAAAGATTGGTAAAGGTGGCGGAAGATAGGTAAAGAGGCCTCTATACAACTTTTACCCATTTTCATCCCTTTACCCATCTTCATTCATTTTCATTTTATGGGCGCGTCGGTGCTACGCACCGTCGGTCCCCTTCGGGCGCGCTGTTCGCTTGGCGCTTCGCGCTGCCGCCTTTGGCGGCACCCTCCGGGCACCTCGCGCGGAATGCCATTAAGCGTTAATTTTTCAGGGTTTTATAACCACCCCGTCTGCGTTACAGGGTGTAAAACACCCTGTGCGCATCCACCCCTCCTTGAAAAGGAGGGGAACTGGCTTATTCTTTTAAATAACTGTAAATCAAATATTTATAGCAAGGCATGAGCTCCCCTCCTTTTCAAGGAGGGGTGGATGCAAGCGGAACGCGAAGCGTGAAGCGCAGCAGACGGGGTGGTTACTTTGGCCGAAAAATGCTGAAAAACAAACAAAATAATTAACGCTTAATGGCATTGACATAGCGCGTAAAGCCATGTTGGCAAACTATAGGTACCTGTTGACAAGTGCAGCATATACTATACCTCTACGAAGTACCGAGAAATATTTTTTCATCAATAAGATATTGTAAAATTTACACTAAGTATAAAAATATTGATTATCTTTGCCATGCTGATGCGCTAGGGGTGGTAGCGGGCGCCGTAGGCGCTCCCGACGCGCGCAGCGCTAGGGACAAGCTTGCGCAGCCGCGAACGACCCGCCGACGCGAAGCGGCGGAGCGCCCAAAAAATCAGTCTTCTCTTGATACTTAGTTTAAATTAAATACCAATTTCAACCATGAAAAAAATTGCCATCAACGGTTTCGGCCGTATCGGTCGTTTGACCGCTCGCAATCTGCTTAAAAACCCAGATGTTGAAATCGTTGCCATCAACGACTTGACCGACAACGCTACCCTTGCACACCTTTTCAAATACGATACGACGCAAGGTAAATACGAAGGCAGCGTAAGCTCTGACGATAAATTCATCGTGATCGACGGTAAAAAAATCCATGCATTGGCCGAAAAAGACCCAGCAGCCTTGCCTTGGGCATCGTTGGGCGTTGACGTTGTATTGGAGTGTACTGGCCGTTTCTTGACTCGCGAATTGGCTGGCAAACACTTGCAAGCTGGTGCAAAACGCGTTATCCTTTCTGCCCCTGCCAAAGATGGCGATATCCCAACTTTCGTGATTGGCGCTAACGCCGACAAAATGAACGCCGAGGACACCATCATTTCTAACGCTTCATGTACCACCAACTGCCTTGTACCACAAGTTATGGTGATGGACAGCGGATTTGGTATTGAACAATTGATTTTGACGACGATCCACGCTTATACTGCCGACCAGAATATTCAGGACGGCCCACACAGCGACTTGCGCCGTGCTCGTGCTGCTGCCGAAAACATTGTACCTACATCAACTGGTGCGGAAAAAGCTGTGGTGATGATTGCCCCGCACTTGAAAGGCAAAGTGTTGGCCCAAGCTATCCGTGTACCTGTTCCAACAGGCTCGATGACTGACATTACCCTCGTGTTGCGCAAAGCCGCTACCGTGGCCGAGATCAACGCTGCGTTTAAAGCCGCGGCCGATACTTACCTGAAAGGCGTGTTGGAATATACCGAAGACGCTATTGTATCGAGCGATATCGTGCGCAATACACATTCTTGTATTTTTGATGCATCGCTCACCAGTGTGTCGGGCAATATCGCTAAGATATGGGCCTGGTACGACAACGAGGCTGGTTACTCTGCCCGTTTGGCCCAACTTTGCGGTATGTAATACCCCATGCAAAAAGCTCCACCCGGAATAATCCAGGTGGAGCTTTTTCTTTTAACTCTGAAGCATTGCCGTACTGCGTAGCAATGCGTAATTTTGTACTTCCAAAAACAAACCATCATGCAAATACAATTCGCCAACAAGAAAGCATTGGTACGCGTTGACTTCAACGTGCCTTTTGACAAGGCCATGAACGTGACCGACGACACCCGTTTACGCGGTGCAGTACCTACCATTAAGCATATTTTACAAGCAGGCGGCGCGGTTATACTGATGTCGCACCTGGGTAGGCCCCTCAAAAAACTCAAAGAAGACGGCACGATTGACCGCGAGAAATTCTCTTTGAAACACGTGGTGAATAGCTTGAGTGCCTTATTGGGCACGCCTGTACAATTTGCCGATGACTGCGTTGGCGAAGTAGCCGAAACTGCCGTTGCGAAATTGCAATTCGGCGAAGTATTGTTGCTGGAAAATACCCGTTTCCATGCGGGCGAAGAAAAAGGCGACCGTGCCTTGGCCGAGCAAATGGCCAAGCTAGGCGACGTTTATGTAAACGATGCCTTTGGTGCAGCACACCGTGCGCACAGTTCAACTACAACCGTGGCCGAATTTTTCGCCAAGGATGCAAAATGTTTTGGTTACTTGATGGAATCAGAGCTCAAAAATGCTTCGAAATTATTGAACAACGCGGAACGCCCCCTCACGGCCATCATTGGTGGAGCCAAGGTTTCAGATAAAATCATGTTGCTAGAGCGCTTGATTGACTTTGCCGACCAGCTGATTATCGGTGGCGGTATGGCTTACACGTTTTTTAAAGCACAAGGTGGCCAAACCGGTAACTCCTTGGTAGAAGCTGATAAATTAGACCTAGCCCTGGCGCTGCTGGAAAAAGCGAAGGCCAAAGGCGTGAAAATATTCTTACCCAGTGACTCGGTCATTGCCGACGCATTTGCCGAAAATGCCAACACCCAAGTATCGGCCAGCGGTCAAGTACCTGATGGCTGGATGGGCTTGGACATTGGTCCTGATGCCCAAAAAAGTTTTGAAGCGGTTATCCTGGCCTCAAAGTCAATCTTCTGGAATGGCCCGATGGGTGTATTCGAGATGAGTGCTTTTGCGCAAGGTACCCGTCGTATTGCTGAAGCCGTGGCTAAAGCTACTAGCCAAGGTGCATACTCGCTGGTTGGCGGTGGCGACTCAGTGGCCGCGGTAAACCAGATGGGTCTTGACGATGAAGTGAGCTACGTGTCAACGGGTGGTGGAGCTATGCTCGAGCTACTTGAAGGCAAGGTACTCCCTGGCGTTGCTGCTATCGAGGGATAATAAAAAAGGCTGCCGAAATTCGGCAGCCTTTTTTTATTTCAGTTCCCCAGCTTTGACCTTGTACTCCCAGATGAGCTTGCCATGGCGGTTAAATAATTCAAAGTGGCAAGTACGATCATCGCCAGTGCCCGTGATGGTAGCACGGCCAAAGTTGTTCTTTTTATACATGGTACCTGGTACTCGGTAATCATTATCGTTATCCGTGGGGAAGTAAGGGCTAGTTAGGCCTGATGAAGTAATATCAATGAGGGGGTAAGTACCTGGTCGTTCCAGTTTAGAGATTTCGGCAAAGTGGCGGTCGCCGGAGAGGAAAATCACGCCTGTAATTTTTTCATCTTTCAGAAACTGCATCAGCTCGTTGTACTCCTTGGGGTAACGTCCAAGGTTTTCGCTTCCAGAGCCGTTGTTGATAATTTGCGAGCCAGAGCAGATAAATTTAAAAGTAGCTGTGGAAGCTTTTAATTCGGCTTTGAGCCAGGCCATTTGTTGCGGACCAAACATATGTTCCCACTTTTGGCAGTGATAACGGCCATCCAGGAGGAAAAACTGTGCATCTTCTAGCGTAAACTGGTTGTAAATACCTGGCCCGAGCGATGGACTCCGGAGGGTGTTGGGCCAGTATTCGTTAAACAACATGAGCGCGGTATCTTTCATGGCCCAGGAGCCGTCGGAGTTGTTGGGGCCGTATTCATGGTCGTCCCAGATGGCCACATAGGGCCTTGAGTCTAAAAATGCTTTGTAGTGTGGGGCGGTGCGCTGTTGTTCGTATTTCTGGCGCATACCTTGCGAGGAGCTCCAATCTTTCTTATTGATAAAGTATAAGTTATCGCCTAGCCAAATCATGAAGTGGGCTTTTTGGAGGCGCATGGTTTCAAAAATTTTAAAACGTTTTTCGTTCCACTTGGGCAAATACAAGGCACAAGAGCCAAATTGAAACCGGAAAGTATCTAATAGTGGGGGCGGTAACACCTTAATGGATTCCAGGTGTTTCAAATCCAAATTTATAGGTTGAATATCTAAATCATTTCGGGGCAGTTGTGCAACGGCATCGAGCCAGGGGAGCAAGCCAAGCAAGGCTAGAAAAATAAAGCGAACGAGCATGGTGTTTGTTGGTTTATTGGGTTGGGTAGAGCGAAAAGCAAGAACGCTAGTTGGTTTCAACTAGCGTTCTTGGTATAAAAGTACAAATAAGAATCGTTTAGCGTACAAATTTTCCACTGTGTAATTTGCCGTTACTCAACTGTATTTGATAAATGTATAAACCACTTGTCCAATGCCCCAGGGGTATATTGATGCGTTGTAGACTTGGCGTTTGCAATACTTTGAGCAGTTGGCCATCATAACTGAAAATTTGCAGTTGGTCAATACCAGCATCATGCTTGAACATGAGGTTGTTGGTTGATGCATCGTAACTCACCTCCACTGGCGATGCTCCTGGCAACTCAATGCCTGTAAATTGCACATAGATAGATTGTGAAAAGCGACTACAATTGGACGAATTAAAGCCTTCCACGCGATAAAAGCCTGTTTGGGTTGCCGTGTATTGGGCTGAATTAGCGCCCTGGATAATACTACCATTAAAGTACCAAACAAAACTGCTGAATGCGCTAGCGTTGGTCACATCTAGGTTAGCAAGGCCATTGAGTTGTATCAGCGGCTCGTCAATTGGTGTAACGTCTACATCAATCACCACGCCCAAAGGCTGAATAAAATCTGGGCACATACCAGGTGCACCCGACACCGAGTAGCTGCCATCCTGGGTAACGACCAACACCGAGCTATCTGCCCCAGGAATGTCCACACTGTTGTTGGTCCATTGGATATTGGTATCATATGGGGCCAACAAGGTAAGGTTCAAGGTATCGCCCTCGCAGAAAGTGAGATCGCCATCTTGCATGACAACAGGCGGGAGGAATAGCACCATATCCAGCAAAACTGGAGCACTTGTACCAGAGCAACCACAGCCATTTACCAGGCAGCGATATTGATTGCCAAGGTCGGCGCTCGTTACAAATAAAGTATCTGCTGTGGCTCCGGGTAGGTTTTGCCATTGGCTAGCGCCAAAGGTCAAGGTTTGCCACTGGTAATTATCGAAACCAGGAATCACGCCAAAGGTCGTACCTGCGTCGTTGGGGCATAAGAACGGTGCAGGGAGTAACTCTACGTATTGTACGCAAGGAATTGCAGGTCCTGGAATAAACTCGTGGGCAAAACAATCAATACAATTGTCGTGCAGCCTTAGAACCGGGCTTGATGACAAGTCAATAATCATATTCCCCATGAAAAAATTGGGAAAATAGTTCAGCAGCTCAAGTGTCCATGCGCCCGTTGGTGTCCAAAAAGCCGATGAATCGTATTGCACTGTGGCTATTCCACAATGTACCAGCGAATCATCTTGCAAGAACTTGATACTCACGGTATCCGTTCCTACCTGGCTACTGGTTTGCCAAATGTGCATGGCTTGGTCATGGCCTAGGCTTGCGGGGGTAAAAGTTATACCAGCAAAGCCTCCGGAGCTTTGCTGCCAGTCCCACCAACCAGATATAGCGTTAATGATAGGCCCTGTTTGGGCATGGGTCGACTGTACGAACGACAGGACAAAAATGGGAAGTAGTAGAATGTGTCTCATAAATTTCATTTTTTACGAGAACGAAAGCTATTTGACTTTCGTTGAACTTTCCCGACTAAAGTCCTGCATAAATCGACGTAATAATATCCATTTCACGGGTTAACAACGAGGTTGTTGTATACATTTTGTTCAGGTTAAACTCCCCAAACTCAATATTATCTTTCATTTTGACAATCTCGTCACGCAGCGGAACTACTTTACTCAAAGCATCGTCTACCTCGAGGGTATTGCCCGGGTAGGTATACAAAGTTTTGAGGTCTGATTCAAAAATGCGGATAGAATTTTGCAAAACCGAGTACGAGTTATAGTCGTCTAAGCCTTGAGCGTATGCACAGTAATACAAAGCAATGCGCTGGCACAACATACGCTGGTTGCCAGCACGAGAGATAATCTTGGCTAAATCACCCGTTTTTTTACCATTTTCATTGGCTATAGTCTCAAGTACACCAACCAAATCTTGGCAAGATTCCAACAACTCGCTATTGCCTTTGAGCAATTCTTTAGCGTTTTCAGCACTAGCCTTGGCCGTGATAGTACTTTTATATTTGGGCCAAAGCGAGTTGATACGGGCCAGGGCTATATCAATGCGTTTATCGTTGATATCGTCTTTGATTACCTTGAAATTCTCTTCAAAAAGCACCACCGACGAGTTCATCTCGCTGCGGGCGGCATCCATTTGTACATTGGCATACAGGTACAAGTAGGCCTTGGTCATGCGTTGCAACAGCATTTTTTGTTTACCAGCAAGGTTCACGGCAACCGGAATAGTGGCATTCTCGGGGCTTAGCGTTTGCGGGCTAGACAGCATCAAGCTGAGGGATAAAATCAAACTGTACATACTACGTGCTTTTTCGTTTCGTGTTGGTGCTAGGCTAAAATCGTACCCTTTTTATTGGGCGCCACAAAATTGGGTACAAAAAACTAAAAAACGGACCACTAGATTAATATCAAGCTATGTTTTTTTTAGGATGGCGCCTAGGCGCGATGCGCCGTCGACAAGCCATTTGCAGGAGCAAATGGTGTGCTTGCTACAAATGTGCATTTAGCAGATTTGTTTTAGCTTCGCAAAACCGCTTCGCTTATGCTCCGTGGTTCGCTGTTGGTGTGGTCGCTTTGCTCCCTTACGGAGCACTTCGTGGTTCGCTCCGTGCGCGTTGCGCACCGCCGACTTTAGCGGCGCACTCCGGGCACCTAGCGCGAATAGTGACCTGTAGCATGACAAGGCTAGCTAAGATTCACATACGCCAGTATCTAATATACGTTTTCAGCCAACTTGAGTAACATAGGGTTAATTTTAAACCCAGCCGAAAGTAGTTGACGGGCATTTATATCAAATTTGATTTGCTCCCGGTCAATGTATACACCTATCATGGCACCTTGCTCGGCAGTTCCTTTACCATCGGCTACAATTAATACGGATTTTCCCTTGAGGAGTTCGAGTAACTTGGGTAGTTCTTTCAGTTTATCCTTGGGTACGTATACCAAATCCGTCAAGCCCATACCCACTAATTCAAGTTCTGGCTGGCTCTCAAACTTGGTCAATTTCCACTTGATATACACATCTTCACCCTTTAGGCCAGATTCAAAAGGGTTAACCCTGCTAAAAATGGTAAAACGGAAAGTGCTGTACATATCATCCTTGACCCTTGAACCGCTGGGCCAATCTAAATGCAGGGTCAATTGCTCGATCAAGGCAAATTTAACCATCTCGAGGTTGGTCTGGTTCTGCGTCGGACTAGCATATGCGCCAAGCAACAAAACAAAAATCCATTTGAACATCGTGTTTTTCGTTTAATGTGGGTTAGGGTTTGCGCCAGCGCTGTGGAACCGTGCTGCGCAGCAGCAGCCCGAAGGGCCGAGCGAACAGCGAGCGGTGTAACATAGCGACGGTGCGTAGCACCGGGGCGCCCCAAAATTACCCTTAAAATTGTTTTTTGATCTTACGTTTTTCGCCTATGCCAAAAATAATGCCACCACTCACCCGAATTGGGTCTTGCGGTACCGCAGCAAAGGAATAAGCTAAGCCATTACCCGAGTTGTAGTATTTCTGGTTGCTCAAATTACGCACATTCACAAAGAAGTCAAGGGTAAATGGATGACTGTCAGGGCTCGTATTCGGCTTAAGCACACGGTATTTAGCATAGAGGTTCACCAGTATAAAGCCCGGTGTTTTCACTTGCGAAGCAATATCTTCAATAGGCGTCCAACTACCCGAACGGTACATCATCTTCGGCGAAAAAGTAAAATCACCCAGGCGTAACACCAAGCCAAAACGGGCCGTGTGCTGCGAGCTATGGTATAATTTCAAATCATTCACCTTACCATCTGAATAGGCGTAAGAGGCATTTAGGCGAATACTAGAGCGCTTGCCAAAGTTGATTTTATAATCAAGCCCAAGGCTACCGCCATAAGTCTGTGCGGAACCCTGGCTGGTTACCCTTGATACATTTGACACTGCAATGCCATGAAAGGTATCAGATTGTGTTTCAGCATATTGGGGTAAATTTTCAAGGGCATTGAAATAACCTCCTGCGTTTAACGAGAAATTCCCCTTGAGGTAGCTGAAGTTTAATTCCGCAGAGCGGATTTTCTCTGCATTGATTGTACCATTCACAGGTAGGGTTAAACCAGCATAGTCCGTTAAACCAACCACTGCACCCGAAACTGAATCGGTTACCGGCCTGAAGCTACCAAACTGCTGGAACACGCGCTCCGGTGAAGGCGGCATGAATGCCTCTGCATACTGCAACCTTACCCTGAAATTATCCACCGGTTTAAATACCACGCCAAAACGAGGGTTTACTGAAATACCATACTTTGTATTGTAATTAATGCTGGAACCAAGTGTCAGGTAAATGGCATCTTTGATGTTGGTCTGGTATTGCAACATGGCACCGTAATCTTGCAGCAAGAAATGGTAAAAATCAACGGGTATCGATAAGTCGCGGCCTGCACTATCCTGTACGTTGGTACCAATATAATATACATCCTGGTTGATAAGTGGCTCTCGTGGGTTAATCTGGAAAGGCAAGTCGGCAGATGTCGGTAAAATAGAGGATTCGCGTGTAGCCACACCAATGCTAAGGCGGTTCCTATCATTAAAATTATAATTGGCCGTTACGCTAAAGTTGATAGTTAAGTTGTAACCATATTTAAAGTTTTGAATATATCCGCCATACACGTCATAGTAGCTAGAGCTTGGTTTCAGCCTGTAATGTACCCCATTTCCGTTAGCGTCAATACTCAATTTCTTATTCAACGAAGTATAGTTGTACTTCATATAGTAGGTATTTACCGATACCCCAATGCGGTAATCTTTGGCAGAAACCATGTATTCTGGTCGAGTACCAGTGGCCGAGCTAAAAGCATTGTCGTTATGGTACCAACCACCCGTAAAGTTGCGGTATTTAAGGTGTAGTTGAGCCGACCAAGCGCGTTGGTCGCGATTCCATTCCTTGGGGCTACCCGTGTTGATGGTGTCACTGTTTTCATCGTAAGGGTCAATCAACATGTTGCCGTTTTGGCTGTACTGGTTATTGTACCAACTAAAGTCATCTTGATAGTGTTCGTACAGTTTAGGGCTGGCCGATTGGAAATAATGCCCTGCAAATTGAACCAGCAAATCACCGTTGCGCAAGGTAAAGTTGGCTGCATTTTCGGTTGCGTTGTACATGCCACCACTGCCTAAAAGCGATACGCCTGCGGGCGTATCGTCTTCCAAGGTGATGATATTCACCACGAAAAAAGTATTGGCAAAGTAAACCGATGATACCGGGCCCATCACCACTTCTATCTTCTGGGCATTTCGGATATTATAATTTTTATCAATGGCATGGTATGAACTAGCGCCGGAGTTGATACGGGCGCCATTCAGCAGGACCATAAAATGTTCGTTACCGGGCACGCCACGCATGCTGAACAAACTATTCTGCTCGTCATCCACGTTAAACTGGATTTCAATTTCGGGGATATCCTCCAGTACATCGGCCAGGGTTTGGTAGCCTTTGTCTTCTATATCGGCTGCCGTAATAATATGTACCATGGTTGGCGATTCAGCAGCCGACTCCGACACCTTCGACGCAGATGTAATTTTTGACCGGAGTAACTCTTCTATCGACATTTTCCGGACATCGTTATCGGGCTGTGCCATTACGTTTAACGGACTCCAAGCAAAGCCAATAAATAATAAAATAATACTGAAACGTGACATGATTAATATTTTTAAACAATCTGAAGGTGCATCAAAGACGTTTATGCACGGGTATTGGTTGCGCTTCACGGCCAAATTTTAGTGAATTTGACCGATTAGGTTCATATAACGAATGAGATTATACTGCCCAGCATAATTTATTGGTTTTCCGAACCCTTAATTTGGGTTAAATGACCATTTTTTTTTAATTTTGTGATGGAGACAACATCGCACAGCGAATATTTATTTACAATGCAGCAATGCAAAATTAATATTCAAAATAGTACTGACAAGCAGTTTATTGTGTGCGTAAACACTAGTTACAATTATATTTATTTGATTAGCATCCAAAAAAAAATATTAGAAAACGTGACCACTTATGCAACCTTGCGTTTTATCTTTGCATCTAATAGAGAGTTTGTATTATTTTATTTCCCCTTAAATCACAATTCAGATGAAACAATTAATCTTAATCGCAATGATTTTCGTAGCAGGTCTCACTGCTATCGCTAATCCTACTACGGTTCAAAACGATGGAGATGAAGACGCGGCTACCTTGACGGCTTTATACAAGTCGTTGATGGGCGCTGATGTCGTTGAAGGTACGTTAAGTGTTCAGATTACCATGGACGAATCAGTGAGTGACATGATGCTTTTAGCTATGAATACCACTGAGGAGAAATTGGTTGTCATGAAGATTTTCGACGACCTTGGCCGTGATGTGTTTGCCCACAGGGAGCTCGAGCTTTTGGCTGGAAACAACTACGAAGCATTGAACTTATCTGAATTACCTGCAGGCGAATATTACATGACCTTGAGTCAAAATGGCAAGTCTACGACCCGCCGTTTTGTAGTTGAATAATACATACTACCTTCTCAAAAACCTCTTGCCCCATCGGCAGGAGGTTTTTTTTTGCCCGTGAATGCTGAAGATGGGTGAAGATTGGTGAAGATTGGTGAAGATTGATGAAGATTGATGAAAGCTAAATTAGCAAAAACGCAAAATTTACCAATCTTTACCCCTTCACCAATTTTTAGCTTTTTTGGGGCCTCCGCCGCTGCGCGGCGGCGCTACGTTTCGCGGCTCGCTGTCGCTCGGCCCCTGCGGGTCTGGCCCTGCGGGCCACCGCTCCACATCGCTAGGCCAGATGTTAGTTATGAGATCAGAGGGCAAAGAGCAGAGTGGGGCTGCTTCATCCTCACATCCTCACATTAACCATTAACCATTTATCCTTAACCATTTATCCTTAACCATTTATCCTTAACCATTTATCCTTAACCATTAAAAAATGTAGCCGTCGCGTTAGCTGCCTGGCGGGCGGGCCGATAGGCCCGGTGCGAAGCACCGAGCGCAGCGAAGCCCAAAAGGGAGCGGCGACGCGATAGCGGCGCAACGCCCAAAACAACCAAATGATGAAAAAAAATAATTGATTACATGACTTAAGGCTTGCTAGCCTAAATCATGTAGCGGTTTTTACTAGAATTAATTTCGCCCAAGTACTTATCTTCGCGCAAATTATCTATTATACATATGACTCCCGCTGATAACTTGAATAAACAATACGCCGCTAGCGATATAGAAAGCAAGTGGTATGCCCATTGGCTCGACAAAGGCTACTTCCGTTCAACACCCGATGAACGCGAGCCCTTTACCATCGTTATCCCACCGCCTAACGTCACCGGTGTGCTGCACATGGGCCACATGCTCAACAACACGATTCAAGATATCCTGATCCGCAAGGCTCGCCTAGAAGGTAAAAACGCTTGCTGGGTGCCTGGTACCGACCACGCTTCTATCGCCACCGAGGCCAAGGTAGTGGGTATGCTGCGCGAACGCGGCATCAAAAAATCGGACCTCAGCCGCGAGGAGTTCATGAGCTACGCCTTCGAGTGGAAAGATAAATACGGCGGTATTATCCTGAGCCAATTGCGTAAACTTGGCGCTTCATGCGACTGGGACCGCACCCGCTTTACCATGGAACCAGCCCTGTCACGTGCGGTGGTGAAGGTTTTTGTCGACCTGCACAAAAAAGGTAAAATTTACCGCGGCCTCCGCATTACCAACTGGGACGTGGAAGCTAAAACCGTACTCTCGAACGAAGAAGTAATTTACCGCGACGAGCAATCGAAACTATACCACGTTAAATATTTTGTAGAAGGTAGCGATGAATTTATCGTTATCGCCACACAACGCCCTGAAACTATCATGGCCGACACCGGCCTGGCCGTGAACCCCAGCGACCAACGCTACCTACACCTACACGGTAAAAAAGTACTGGTTCCCCTAGTTGAACGTGCCGTACCAATCATCGCCGATAATTACGTTGACCCAGCTTTTGGTACGGGCGCGCTGAAGGTTACGCCCGCGCACGACCCGAACGACTACGAGCTGGGCCAAAAATATGGCCTCGATGTCATCGACTCTATCAACGATGATGGTACACTCAATGAAAAAGCTGTTTTCTTCGTGGGCATGGATCGCTTTGCTGCCCGCAAGGCTATCGTGAAAGAATTGGAAAGCCGTGGCCTTTTGGTTAAAACCGAGGATTATACCACCCGTATTGGTCGCTCAGAACGCACCAACGCCGTGGTTGAACCGAAACTCACCTTGCAGTGGTTCCTCGACATGAAGGAACTGGCCAGCACAGCCCTACACGCCGTGAAAGATGGCGATGTTCGCTTCTTCCCCGAGCACTTTTACAACATGTACCAAAACTGGCTGAACGAAGACAACATCAAAGATTGGTGTATCTCGCGACAATTGTGGTGGGGCCAGCAAATTCCGGCCTGGTATTACGGCGAGCACGCGTTCGTGGCCGAAACCGAAGCTGAAGCCCTGGAACAAGCCCGCCAAACCACGGGCAATCCTAACCTGAGCCTTCAAGACCTTAAGCGCGAGGAGGATGTGGTTGACACTTGGTTCTCGTCATGGCTCTGGCCACTCTCTGTATTCGATGCCTTTGACGGCGATAGTACCGAGGCCAAATATTACTACCCCACCAACGTGTTGGTAACGGGCTGGGACATCATGTTTTTCTGGGTGGCCCGTATGATTATGGCCGGCTACGAGTGGGCCCCTGCGCTACTCGGCGAACAACACGACAAGATGCCGTTCAAAGATGTGTACTATACCGGTATGGTACGCGATAAAATGCGTCGCAAGATGAGCAAGCAGTTGGGCAACTCGCCCGATGCACTGGCCCTGATTGAACGTTACGGCGCCGATGGTGTGCGCTTTGGCATGTTGGCTTCATCGCCAGCCGGTAACGATATCGTGTTCGATGCGCCCTTCGACCCTGAAACGGGCAAGGTGCTTAACGAGTCTGAACTTTGTGAGCAAGGCCGTAACTTCTGCAATAAAATGTGGAATGCCCTACGCCTGATTAAAGGCTGGGAAGTTGACCATCAAGCACAACCAACCGAGGCGGCATTGTACGCCGAAGCATGGTTCGGGCAGTTATTCAACAAGACCCTGGTGGATATTGAAGAAAACTTCAAGTCGTACCGCTTGTCAGAAAACATCATGACCATTTACCGCTTGATTTGGGGCGATTTCTGTGCTTGGTACCTCGAGATGATTAAACCCGAGTACGGCAAACCCATAGATGCGCAAACCTTGGAAACCAGCATCGCGTTCTTCGAGCGACTGATGACCTTGTTGCACCCATTCATGCCGTTTGTGACCGAAGAAATTTGGTCGAACCTCCGCGAGCGCCAAGCTGGCGAGGATTGCGTGATCAGTGCCTGGCCCAAAGCCGGCGATTTTGACGCTGCCTTCTTGTATGATGCCTCTGTAGCACAAGATATCGTGGCTAAAATTCGCGATACCCGCAACCAAAACCAACTAAAGCCAAAGGAACTGCTCAAGTTGTACATTACGCCCAACAACGTGGAGTCGGAGCGTTTGTTCCAACAAGCTGGTTTAAAAGCCGTTATACAGAAATTAGCCTCATTAGAAAGTATTGAAAACGCCCAAGGCGACGAGTCTGGCGCATCGTTCATTGCTGGTGCAGGGCAATATACCCTGGGCTTCGAGCGCGAAATCGACGTGGAAGAAGAACGTGCCCGCTTGACCAAAGAGCTGGAATACGCTCGTGGCTTCTTGAAATCGGTTGATGGCAAACTCAACAACGAGCGTTTCGTGGCCGGTGCACCTGCCGATGTACTTGATCGCGAGCGTAAAAAACAAGCCGATACCGTGGCCAAGATTAAAGCATTGGAAGAAAGTTTGGCCAAGTTGTAAGCAACTGCGTTCCGGCGAAGCATAGAAAGCAAAAGGGCCGACCACTTTTCAGTGGTCGGCCCTTTTTAGTGCCCGAGTATTTAATTACCCTTTTGCGGCCTTGCGTTTAATATCGTTGTCCAACACATCAATTAACTGATCTGGGTCGATGCGTTTGAAAATGATTTTCTTGTTCTCGTCGAGCAGGTAAATGAACGGCGTCATTTTGATATCGAATAACTGTTTGGCTTTACCCTGGAAGTATGGGTCGCCGTTGTTGGGCCACTGCATACCCACTTCTTTTACCTTTTGAGCACACTTGTTGTACTCGCGATAGTCTTTGCTACAGATACCAAAAACCTCGGCACCGCGTTTTTTGAGTTCAGGATAAATCTGAACCATCTTGTCGCTCATTTTTTTACAGTTGCCACAATCTGGGTCCCAGAAATAAACCACGGTGTATTTAGCTTTTACGCTGTAGAGTTGCGTTGGTTTTTGGTTCAGAGAGTCGAGCGAGTACACCGTGATGTTGGGTGCAGGTTTATTGCACAACACGGGGCGGAGCTCGTTGGCGTTGGCACAAATTTTATCCTTGGTTTCTTTATCGAGCCAGAAGCCGCCGCCAAATGGAGCGCCGGGGTTACAGTAATAATTATCGGCAATATGCACGTAAACGGCATCCATGCAGATGATTTTCGACTTGGCGAAGTAGTTCAACAGCGTTGACGAGTAGTACTGGAAGGCTTCTTTATTGCCACGCACCCTGTTGAGCACGTAATCAACTGATGCGATCATCGAGTCGGGGTGGCTCACGGTTAATTTTTCAATCCAGTAGTTTAATTTTTGCTCTACGAAGGGCGTGCGAATCATGCGCTCGTCGGTGATGTCAAAATCCTCGAAGAAGGTGCGGCGGTAATAATTATAGCCTTGGCGTTGGCGTTCGGTGGTATCGGCAATGGCCTCAATGTCCTTGGGCAGTTCGAAAGGTAAGTTAGCCCGGATAATAGCCGCTGTCAATGATTTAGGATTATTCTTGATGGTGTTTGATTGAAAAGATTTAACCTCTTCATCCAGCTTGGCCATATCGTCCTTGGCCTTTTTGTACTCGGCCGCATCGGGCGTAGCCTTGTAAGTTTCGAGCAAGGTGCGTAGGGGTGTTGCCTTGGTGTTCATACCACCCAGGAACTTCATATACTCGTAAAACAGTTGGTTATCTTTCGAGCCTTTAATTTGCATACCTTCCACAAAGTTAGGCTCGGATGTTTCCATGCTAAACTTTTGCTCACCCTTGCTGATGAGGACTTGGAAATAGCGGTTTTCGGGGGGCAGCAAAACCATGTACATACCGCCTGGGAGTTCTTCTTTGCCTTTAAACACCATTTTACCGTCTTTCACTTGAACGGTATCTTTGATGTAGTTTTTATCGGCCAGGTGATAAGCCAAAATACAGGTATCACCTTTAAAACCTTTGATGTTCACGTTAATTTCGTAGCCTTGGCCCCAAAGGTTCAGTTGACCAAGCAACACAAATAAAACAAGTGCAATACGTTTCATAAAGTCTATTTCTTTTGTCGTAATGGGTATAACGTAAAGGGATATACAAATGTGTCAAAATGGCAGCAATGATGCTACCTTTGAAACAACAGCAAGAGCCTTGCGAATATTGTTCCAATTTTGAAACGCAAAACTAAATAATTAGTTTGACTTAGTCTATGTTTAGCGTAACGGTTTAAAGCTGTAAAACTGCAATTTTAACGCTAGGCACAGGACCTAGTTTATCTAAAGTTCATTTCATCATTTATTCATTTCATCATTTAATCGATTTGGGGCCTTCGGCGCGATGCGCCGCCGCTACGTTACGCGGCTCGCTGGCGCTCGGCCCTTCGCCGCCCTACCCGCCTACGGCGGGAGCCGAGGCATGTGTTGTCTCTTCAATTGGGGCGGCTTGGTCTGGCGCGTTGCGCCACCGCTCCACATCGCTAGGCCGAATCGTGTCCTGGCGAAGCACGTCCTAAAGCCTTCAATACATATAAACTAGGCTGACTAATATTTATTTGTATATTTGAGTAACATTTAACTAGTCAAGGATGAACAAGACATTGCCGCTTATCAACGCTATTGTGTCGGGGTCAGTTGTTGTTTATTGCATTTGGGCGCAATACATGATTAGCACATCCCCGGTAGATCACATGTTCCTTGGATTTGCTTTGGTCCCGCTTTGGATTATACTTCTAAGTAATTTATTGCTATTTAGCGTTTCGGTTTCTCAATATCGGAAAATAGCCAAAGAGGTACCGCTTGCCGATGAAGATACCATTTACATTGCCACGGGCTGTATTTGGTTCCCATTGGCAGTTATTCTATTTTTCCTATTTGCATGATGAATAGCAATTCCGTATAAAATCATTCTAAAATAAATAACCAACCACATGAAAATTGAAACTATCCCATATTTGGAATATATACAATCAGTACCTCAAGCCGGAAGACATATACTTGGCCAGCAAACCGATGAACATATCCTTGTTTATCAAGCTTTTAATCATAATATTGCCAACTTCGCGCTGGAGCATCAACGCTTTGGGGGCCCGCATTACAGCTACTCGAGAATGACCTGGATTAAACCCAATTTTTTGTGGATGATGTACCGTTGTGGCTGGGCTGAAAAAGAAAATCAAGAAAGAATACTAGGTATATGGATTCGCAAAAATGACTTTGACTTAATATTAGCCAATTGTGCTTTTAGCTCCTACCAAGAAAACATCTACCCTACTCGTGAAGCATGGGACCTTGCACTGAGCCAAAAGCCCGCAAGGTTGCAATGGGACCCAGACCACGATATTTACGGCAACAAACTCATCCGTAAAGCCATACAACTTGGTATCAAAGACGATTTACTCCAGCAATTTGGCCAAGAAATGATTGTTGAAATTATAGATATGACTGCCTTCGTTAAAGCACAAAAGCAAAAAATAGACAACAAAAAGATTGGAGATTTATTCGTTCCCAAAGAGTGGACCTACACCCCAAAATATACCGACTTGCAGTTACAAATTGGCTTGGGAGCTTGAGTTAACTCCTTTCCCTACCCCTCAAACAGCTCCACCAACTCACCCCGCTCAAAGTGGTTACCTTTGAAATATAAAGTGGATAATGGCCTATACGCCAGCAAACTGACCGATAAGTCTGCTTTTTTGATTAAAATTGCTTGGCCCTCGGTAGGCAGGTAATAGTAAGGGCTATCTGCGGCGTCTAATTGCCAGTGCTCCAAGTGGAAATTGAGCCAGCAGTGTTGTGCGCCCGTTAACTGAACCGTGTAAGCCTCACCTTTGTAGAACAACTCTGCCTGCCACAAAGAACGCCCGTTGTTGGGTTCATCGTAGCCCGTGATATGCACGGCTAGTAGGCCGTCGGTGGATTGTTGAATGGTACCTATCATTGTAATATTTAACTCGCCAGTGCGGGTAGCCGCGCAAGCCGACCGGCGGGCGCCGCGTCAGCGGCGGTGCGTAGCACTAAGCGAACAGCGCACCCAAAGGGCGGCGACCCCGTTTTAGCCTCAGCTAAAACGGGGATGCGCCCAAAAAAGAATCTACTCGACAACCAAGCGCAAGGTTTTAATTTGCTGGCTATCGGATATTTTAACGAGGTAAACACCCGCACTTAAACCTGTAGTAGGCACTTGTAAGCCGGTGCTACCCACTTGCATGATGTTGTTGTACACCAATCGGCCATTGATATCGAACATGTTGATATCGGTTTGGCCAGTAAGTGCGTCAAAGCGCAATTGGAAGCTAGCATCGCGAGGCACCGGGTTAGGGAACATGCGTAACTGACTGAAAGCCAGGTGTTCGTTGCTCACCAACGTATCTACCATGCGGATGCTGAATAAATCAGTGACGCTAAGACCAGTGGCAGCGTTGCCGAACCAGTCGGCCCCGCCAGCAGCAGCCACGTCGATGGCATCCAGGGTGTCAATTTGATAAATTACATCGTAACGGGCTTTGAAGCTGAAGTCATCAACCCAGGCACTGCTATCAGGATTGAAGACTAGCACAGAGGCCAAGGGATCCTCAACGGGGAAACTGCACTGGATTAAATCGGCTTCGTCCATTGCCTCGGAGTAAGTGATGAGCAGCTCAAAACTGGCTGTTCCAACATGTTGCAAACGGATGGTATCTAGGTTGACCGTGATACTCAATACCTCTGGGTTTTCAGTGTCAATGCTGAAGAAGCCAGTGGTATCAAAAGGTACTTGTGCATTACCCAACATATTGCGGCCACCATCAACATCAAAGCCGATATTCAGGAGGGTTTCGCTAGAATCTTTCAAGCTGTAGGTGATGACAAAAACGTTAGGCAATATCCAAACGCAGTTAGCACTGTCGAGCTCGAGCGACCTAGCCAATGGGTTGGCACCAGTGAAAAATACCGATGGCATGATGGTGGTATCCATGTCCTCGTTGTAGAAAATATTCAACACGAAAGCGTGGCTGCCCACTTGGGCATCAGCCAACTCGTAGGTATTAGCTACAACACTGGTAACCAATGGCTTATTGGTTAAGATATCAAAGGCATCGAGCTTAGTGAAGGTATCTTGCACCATGCTATCGGCGTCCATACCGCCCGTAACTTGAATGTCGATATCCAACAGCATCTCGTTGCTGGAGGCCAAAACATCGTAAGCGGCTTGGTAAGTATAAGCGCTTATCCACTGGCTTTGGCTAGGGTTTAGCACGAGGGTTTGGGCCAATGGGTTTTCTGTTGGGAAACTGATATTGGGTACAACGGAGGTATCTAAATTTCGTTCGTACACCAGTGTGACAAGGAAAGTGCCCACACCAGCATTAGCTCCTATAATCGTATCTAATGAGGTGCTTAGGCTAATCAAGTCGGGCTTTTGGTTAGCATCAACGAGTTCGTTTACTTTATTTACGACATCGTTAGCGACCATAATACCTATTTTACGGCCTGGAATATCATCGCAGGGCGGGTGGATACCACCCCAAATACGCGACAAACTACATTGGTCAGATGCATCGCGATAAGTAGCCCATTGTAGGCGGATGGTATCACTTGGACCATCTTCAAATACGAGATACTGGTTCCTTGGGCAAAGGAACTCGCCCATACCCCCAGGGAAAAACGGGTCGCCTGTAATGGCAGTCAATACCTCAGCAGCCGTACGCGAATAGGTAGAGTGACCAGAAATATAGCCACCAAAGGGTGGTGAAACGAAAGTTGGTCTTTGGTAAGGCCACCAGTTTTCCATCAATATCCAGTCAACACCTGCAACATCTGTTGCAGCATTGAAAATATAGCTAGGGCCACGCCACGCTTTAACTTTAATTTTGTTTACATTTTGGTTATTGTTGCCGGCGAGCGGATCGCCAAACTGGACCATTTCAATGAAGCCTGGGATTAAGTTAACCCCTAGCGGGTGGTAACGGGGGAGCGCAGGGTCGGTACACTGCCCACGGTCCGACATATACCGAATGGCAGAAATTGGCCTAACGTGGTCATACCAGCCTTTGATCCCCCATGCAGTAATGGCTGCATCATGCATACCGGCACCCAGGGTAAAGTAAGATTTGACGTCCCATTCCAGTTGTTCAAGTTCAGGGCCTTGGCCCATCCAGCGGCGTTCTAGCAAGGGGTTATTGTTCACTTTATTCCAAACCGCAAACCAGTGGCCTGGAGGGGTTTCAGAGTTAGGGCCATCGGCCCAGAATTCGGCTAGTACACGGGTATAATCGCCTCTACGAACCATTTGAGGGGTGTAAGGCAAACCCGTTTTAGGGTTCACTGTATAGCCGGGCGCATTGGTAACACCGCCGTTTTCAAAATCGTAGAAAGTGCGGTAATCATCTAGTGAGTCAGGCAAGGCAAGCGTATTCCCAATGCTGGCGGGTGAAATATCCCAAATCACACTGTCTGCTGGGTCGAGGTGAGACGACCAAGCCGCAACTAGTTCGAAACCCCACCTGTAATCGTCAGTTGTACCACCAAAACTCGACACATCTAACAGCGGTGGCGGGCCAGGGTTATGGTAAACAGGGTATTGGTTTCCACCGCGGGTAAAAATAGACTTGACCGAGTCAGGCAAGGCAAACGGGTATACCCTACCCCACTCAGGGCTTTGAAATGCAGGAACAGAACCTAGGATAACGTTCCCGTTTTGGTCAATAAACACGCTGAAGGCCAGTGGCTGCCAACGATTAGGATTACTTATGGTCGGGTTACCGGGCACCACGGGCGACATGGCCTGGTTAACCGGTTGGTAAAATACATTGGTATAGTTAATTTGTTCGTTTGAACCATCAATCAAACCCCAGGCTATAACTTGGCTTGCGATGTAATTACCCAAGGCCGCAGGCATACCGTTAGCATAATTGGTAGAGGTATAGTTGGGGTCATACTCTAAGGCTAACATGATAGAATCCAACATCGGCATGGTAATAGCCGCGTTGGGCGAGCCCGCATAACGGTGTTTCATCATACGATAGGCTGCATAACTAATGGCCTCTTCTTGCGCCGCTTTTTTGTCCGCAGGTACAGGTACACCGTTAAACTGAAAAGTATACATGTCATGCGTATTGCCTAAAAAGTAGGTTTGCGCATTTGGCTCGTAAGCTGCCCAGGCATCGTACATGACTGCCGATACGTGAAATAGGTTACGGGCTTGAATAGGTGGTCGGGCAAAGTCGCGGCGTATAGCCTGTATTTGGGCCTCGTTCCAAATACGCGCTACCGAAGGGTTTTGGGCAATGACTTGGGTTGTACTAAATAGTACGGCAAGCATCCCTAACCACTGACCTAACTTGGGGTAAAGTGTTTTCATAAAGTATGTTTGGTGATAATTAGTCTACTTACAAGACGATATAATACACCCATCCGTTGGCCTGCCTAGCAATTAATCGATTAACTCGACTGCAACAAAAAGCTATTTCAACCAGCTTTGGTAATAATCGTCTATCTCAATACCCGGGCAATGCTCGGTTGGGTACAAAGGCCTAAAGGTATCAACCATCACGGCCAACTCTTCGGTGCCTTTTTTGCCAATGCTCTTCTCAACCGTGCCCATGTGCGGGCCATGTGGAATCCCCGCGGGGTGCAAGGTAATCATACCTTTCTCTACCGATTTACGGCTCATGAAATCACCATCCACATAGTACAGCACCTCGTCTGAGTCGATGTTACTGTGGTTGTATGGCGCTGGTATAGCTAATGGATGGTAATCATACAAACGCGGTACGAAAGAGCAAATCACAAAACCTGCCGTCTGGAAGGTTTGGTGTACCGGAGGTGGTTGGTGAACGCGGCCCGTGATGGGTTCAAACTCGTGGATAGAGAAGGCATAAGGGTAGCAATACCCGTCCCAGCCTACCACATCGAAGGGATGGTTCAAGTACACGTAAGGATAAATCAAGTCTTGTTTCTTGATGAAAAACTTGAAATCTCCTTTTTCGTTATGTGTTTCTAAGTCGCTTGGTTTACGGAAATCGCGCTCGTAAAAGGGCGAATGCTCCAACAACTGGCCAAATTCATTGCGGTAACGCCTTGGTGTAAGCACCGGGCTATATGATTCCACGATGAATAAGCGGTTATCGGGCGTGTCAAACATCAACTGGTAGGTTGTACCACGCGGAATGACGAGATAATCTCCATAACCAAACGCAATATTACCGTACATGGTTTTCAAAACGCCCGAGCCAACGTGTACAAAAATCACTTCGTCGGCATCAGCATTTTTGAAAAAGTAATCCGTCATGCTCTGGCGGGGTGCCGCGAGGATAATTTTACAGTCGCTATTCACCAACACGGGCTTGCGGCTCTGAATGTAGTCATCCTCCGGACTGATGTTGAAGCCCAGCAAACAACGTGGTTTCAGTTGCTTGTCGTTGACCAACTTCGGTGCTACTGAGTAAGGGTCGCCAATTTGTTTAATCTGGGTAGGCGGGTTGGTATGGTACAACAGGGAGTACATACTCGAAAAACCTTCTGTAGAGAAAAGCTCCTCGTGGTATAAACTACCGTCGGGCTGGCGGAACTGTATGTGCCGCTTCGACGGGAAGTTTCCTAAACTGTGATAGTGAGGCATACAATAAAATTGGTTAGGGTAGTAGGGATTGCTATGTAAAATTACAAAAAGCTAGGCTAATAGAGCTTATCGTTTGTATTTTTCAATTTCGCTGACCATTTTACGGTCGTTACTCAAGCGGGGCACCTTGTTTTGGCCCCCAAGTTTCCCGATGGAGCGCATATAGTCGATAAACGCCCCGCGCTGCATGGGCCTGATACGCAGGGTTCGCAGAATATTACCTTCAATTAAGTCTTGGTAATAAATATTTTGCTGCTGCATGTTGGCATCAACGGCTTTCTCAAAAGCTTCTAAATCAGCGGGGTCTTGGTCAAATTCAACGAACCACTCATGGTAGGGCTGGCCGCCTTCCGGTGGGGTAATTTGCGGCGCTACGGTGAATTCAACAATACGCAATCCAGCGGCATCGGCGGCTTGTTGCATGGCCTTGTCAACCTCTTTGCCAATCACGTGCTCGCCAAAAGCAGAGATAAAATGTTTAATCCGGCCCGTTACAATAATACGGTGAGGGTTGAGCGATACAAACTCTACCGTATCGCCGATATTATAGCCCCAAAGCCCTGCATTATTGTTGATAATCAAGGCGTAATTCACGCCCATTTGCACGTCGCGGAGGGTCAAACGGGTTGGCTGTGGTTCAAAAATCTCGGAAGCTGGTACAAACTCGAAGAAGATTCCCGAGTTGCTGTTCAGCAACAAACCTTCATGCGGCCAAGCGTCCTGGAAGGCAATAAAACCTTCCGATGCTGGGTAGGTTTCCACGCTGTCTAGCCGTGCGCCAACCAGTTCCTCTAGTTTCGAGCGGTAGGGCTCAAAGTTCACGCCACCGTAGGCAAACATGCTCAGGTTAGGGAATAATTCCAAAATGGTTGACTTACCACTTTCCTGCAACAATCGCTCGTAATACATTTGTACCCAAGGCGGAATACCGCTAATCAGGCGCATGTCCTGGTGTATGGTCTCCCGCACGATGGCGTCGAGCTTGGTTTCCCACGCTTCAATACAATTCGTGGTATAGCTGGGCAACTGGTTAGTGCGCAGCCAAGCCGGCACCTGGTGGTTAACAATACCCGACAAACGGCCGGTGAGGATGCCGCCCTTGGTGTCCATCTCGGGGCTGCCCGATAAAAATATCATCTTGCCATCCATGAATTGGCCTTTTCCCGTAGTAGCCATGTAATTAAACAAAGCGTTGCGGGCTGTACCAAAATGGTTAGGCAATGAATCTTTGGTTAAAGGAATGTACTTCACGCCTGATGTCGTGCCCGATGTCTTGGCAAAGTACATCGGTTTACCTGGCCATAAAATATCGGGTTGGCCTTGTGTAACAAGCTCAATATAAGGCTTTAAGCCCTCGTAATCGCGAATGGGCACCTGCTTTACAAAATCGGCATGGCTTTTAATTTGGGCAAACTGGTGGTCGCGACCAAACTTGGTTTTGGCGCCTTTTTGCAACAGTTGCAAGAATATTTTATCTTGGTTTTCCACCGCTTTTTTCGACCAGCTTTTGATGCCAGCCGAAACAATTTTGGCGAATGGACTAATGATTGTTTGCTTAAAACCCATGATTGGCCTCCTTTAATTTGGCGTTGCAAAGCTAATCATTTAGCACATCTTCAAGTATATTTCCAGCTCATCATTCACTGTTCATCATTCATTGTTCATCATTCATTATTCATTGTTCATTGTTCATCGTTCATCGTTATTGATTTGGGCGCTGCGCCGCGTTGCGTCGCCGGTCCCCTACAGGCTCGGCTGTTCGCCTCGGTGCTGCGCACCTGCGCCTTCGGCGCAGCCTTTCGGGCACCTAGCGCACAATGCCATTAATCGTTAATTATTGAGTTTGTTTTTCAGTATTTTTCGGCCTTAATAACCACCCTTTGCGTTCCGCTTGCATCCACCCCTCCTTTTCAAGGCTACGATTAGGACACATTTTTCTTAAACACACAAAGCACCAAAGGTGCAAT